>JAKMEE010000047.1 GCA_022426155.1 Candidatus Poseidonia sp.
CGCCTCGTCCTCCTCCGTCTCTGGAGTATCCGCCGCCGCCTCTTGAATCACGGCCGCCTCGTCCTCCTCCGTCTCTGGAGTAACCACCGCCGCCTCTTGAATCACGGCCGCCTCGTCCTCCTCGGCCACCGCCACCACCACCGCCACCTGGGCGGGGTGCTTCGCAACGATTGCAGATTTTTCGGAAGGCAAAGTTGGAATTATTACACGCTGGGCAATCCCAATCGTTGTCCTTGTAAACTTCTCGCTGTCCTCCGCGGTCGTTTCGTCGGTAATCTCGTTGATCGCTTCCTCTACGGTCGTTACCACGACTGTTTCCACGACCTCCTGGTCGAGGGGCTTCACATCTGTTGCATACCTGTCGGAAAGCGAAATTAGAGTTTTTACATTCTTGGCAGGTCCAATCGTTATCGTTGTATGTCTCTCCACGATTATCTTGGCCACGGTTATCGCGTCCTCGGTTGTCACGTTGGAATCCACGATCGCGTTGAGGGCGTTCATCACGCCGTCGTTCTCCATCTCTTCCTCGAGACCGCTCTCGCTCTTGACGTTGTTTTTTAGGGCGAATAAGGACTTGTGAACCCATCAAACTGGGCACATTGAGGCTTCGGTCAAGGAATCCAACGTGGGCCATGGGCTGATCAGTATGCCCAAGTACACCGTCAATTTTTCCGACGTAGGTTCCATCGGTTGCAAGCACGATGATGGAATTCAATGCTGGTGATGACCCTTCAAAACGGACCATTACGCCACCTTCGTGACTTTCTGATTCAATGGTGCCAGTAAACATGGTCTCTCGTTTCAAGGCCCCGACTGTTTGCTTTTGGTTATGTCGGTTCATTCATCCTCTCGGCGTGAAAGAATAAATGCACACCCAATCATAGCAATGACACTCATCATTGACAAGGAAGGAAGTGAACCATTGCCCTCTCCTCCATCGATAGTATTGCCCGCATTGTTGTCCACATTATTTTCCAAAGAATTGGGTTCAGACACTTCAATAACAATGCTAGTCGAAGCCCCAGAGTCATCGGTAGCAGTCAAAGTGACATCGTACGTAGTGAGCTCATTAGCCATGCAAATTGCAATCGATACTTCAACTTCCCAGTTGATTTTAGTTTGGTCAAAGTTAGCTGCGTTTGCTCCACAGATATTCAAACTGAGTTCAACACCTTCACCGTCAGGATCTGAGGCCAAGCCATACATGCTGAATTTGAGACCGTTATCATCCCATGTGACATAATCACCATTCAAATTCACGGCAACTGAAATCGTTGGAGGAGAATTTGGCTTCTCAACACCAAGGTCGAGGATGAAGTTGTAAGTTCGCATGTTACTTGCTCGGGCGTCGCCTTCTATTGTGAAGGCCCCGGGGCGAAGGTCCACCAAGGAAACAAGGAGTTCAACGGGCAGTGCTTCAACAGTACCTGAACCACTTTCAGGGCCCATTGTTGAGCCTTGCATGCTCCTTGGCGTGATGATGAAAGAGTCAACAAATCCAGTTGGCGTGATGGTGAGTATGACTTGATTCCCATCCTCGGCAACATTTGCTGATGATGTGAATAGTGTACCAAACTCCCATGTTCTGGTTTCATTTACCCAGACACCATTGTTGTCAACCGCCCCACACTCAGCAGAGGAACTGGTGCTTATTCCGGCTTGACCGAGCTCAATTCTTAGGTCACCCTTCACTGTAGTGACCATTTGCCAACCTTCTTCAGAGAAATTACATTCGATTTTGAAAGCACTTTTGTCGTTAGCCCAACTTTCCCATTCATTTTTCTCGGCGATCGCATTCAATCTCTCCTGGCCGTCAATGACAAATTTTGTTCCGTTCAATGGAGCGAATTCATCACTCCACTCGGGTGGGTCATTATTTGGGGGGTCCTCTGTGGTGAAATCCATGAAAAGATAGCACTCTAATTCCCACAATGTCCTATCAAATTCAACGAGCTGTGTGACTTGGAGTGCACCATTAGGGAGATAGTTCGAAGATGGTTTGCCTATGTGGGCACAATCGTTGGTTGTTTCATCCCCATCCAAGTCGTTGTCAATCACTCTTGAATCGTACAAACTGAGGCTTTGGAGAACAGGGAATGTCACAACCAACGCTGCATTACTCATGTTGGTGATGTTCAAACCGAGCGTGAAATTTGAAACGCCTTGATTGGGCAGTTGGTCGAACCGAACGTTGTTGCTTTCCCCATCGGTGAGTCCGAGATTAATTTCCATATCATCGGTGACGTAAGTGGGTACTTCTTTGCAATCTTGTGCAGCTCCTAAATTGGTGCATGTTCGAGATTCAGCGTGGTCTTCAGGAACGAGGTTCACTTCATCAAGAGCAATACCGTCCTCGACGAATTCAAAATCATTCCAATCGACGTTTCCAGAATGTGGTAGTCCTTCTCGCAATCCCAATCGAGTTTCCATATCGGCGATACACTTTGGGCCGATAGCACGTACAGCGTCCCGTTCATCTGTGCTGATCCATTCGTTGTCCCCTCCAGGTGCCCCTTCAAACAATCCGTCCAAATTATCCCTGACAATCGGAGAATTCGAACCGTTGACCCAGGCATTTGCATACATGTCTCCTGTAGCCCAGTCATCCAGTATTGCAAGTTCAAACAGAGCAAAATCATATTCGAAAAGATGTTCAAAGGTGTATCCTGAGCAATCTACATCGAGCTCCTGACGACCTTCAGTGGGAAGCATTATTGGAGACTCCTCAAGAGAGTCCTTTACGATGGGTGTCAGTGCAAGCATCAGCATGAGTGAAACAAGCACCAGCGGGGTAAGATATCGCATATTCAATGGGCGTGTCATGGATTGCCGTAGCCTTCCGACTTCATAGAGAATTGCATTCAATCATTCATGGAACAAGTGCTTCCATGCGCCGATGAAGGATTCGCCATGGAATCACAGACCAAACAATTGCCATGGCCCATGCTTGCCATGTAGCAATGCCACGTTCAATGGTAGGGAGTTGTGTTTCAAGCAGATGATGGTACACTCCGTTGGGTGAAAGCAAATCCAATGCTCCTTCCAACGCCACCCATGCAGGGTCTTTTGCTTCACCGATGGAGATGCCAGATGCATAAGCCACCATCGTGGTGACAAGGGCCCAAAGGAATGTGAAAAAGAACCAAACTCCTACGCCGAATGCCACGGCAGTTCCCTGCTCTTTCGCAGATGTTGAAGCGATCAGGGCAAACAAGGTGTACCACAGCAGAATCAAAGCTGTTGAAAGAAAATATACGATAGTTTCAATGAGACTCGGCCACTCATTCATGCGAACACGAACAATAATCAGGCTTACCATCATGAGTGCGTAAACGGGGATGAGGATGGTTTGCCAATATCCAAGAATGAGTGCCGTTGCCTGTTCTTTGCGCGGCATAGGTTGTGCTAACCGCACTTCAAGCATCCCACTAGCGCGGTCCCGACTGATTCCGTCAAAAGAGAGTAAAACAGCGCACATGGTCGCTCCAAAAACAATACCAAGAGAAGCATAGAACAGAACTTCCATGGCGTTTGAGGGTTGATGTCCTCCGGGCAAAATGATATTCGGGTCCGAAAACCCCCATGCCATTCCTGGAATGAACAAAACAAGAATTGGAAGCATGATTTTCATTCGAATACCAAACAAACGCTCCTTACGGACGCGGGCGGCCATAATCCTGATTTTATTCCAATCACTCATCTTCCGCACCCCCCATTCGTCGCAATGGAAGCATCGCTGATGAACCGACTTCCAATGTAATGTCTTCCACATCCATGCCCGTTGCGGCGCACAACCATTCCACTAGATTTGGAGCGACTGGGCTCCATGAGGTGACCGTTACTTTGGCTTTCATGAAGGATTGGAGCACCTCTGTGGGGTTACCTCGAAAGATCAAATTCCAACGCTGATCCTCAACCTCTTCTCTCATAGTTTGAATTTTAACGCCATCCAAGATTGATGTGAAGTCAACGTCTCCTTCTCCTGAAATACTGTACCTCGAATCCAAGTTGAGACGAGTTTCGACATCGCTGAGCCGGCCCTCGTCGAGAAGTTGGCCTCGATGGATCAAAGCGATACGGTCGATGAGATTGGTCAATTGACCGACCATGTGTGAGGAAATGACGATGCTTACACCTTTATTTGCCAACCTTTTGATCAATTGCGTGAAGGCTTCAGCAGCGACGGGGTCCAAACCGTTGTAAGGTTCGTCCAACAAGAGAACTTTGGGAGAACCTAGCATGGCTGCAGCGATAGAGAGTCGTTGACGCATCCCTTGACTGAGGTTGTCAAGAGGCTCTTCAGCACGCTGTTTCAAACCCACCAAAGCCAACAGCCCTTGGATTCTTTTGATGTCCGTGCCCCGCATTGCACCCAATTCTGCCAAGGCTTCCTGCACTGTGATGCGACCCTGCCACCGCACTTGTTCTGGCATATGACCGACCCATTTCCGTAAATCGATCTCGGTTCCATTATCACCTGAAGTGATGTGTGACACGACGCTTCCTTCCTGAAGAGGCAAAATTCCTGCCATCATTCTGAGCAAGGTTGTCTTCCCAGCACCGTTGGGTCCGACCAAACCCAATACTGCACCACGGTGAAGGGTCAAATCAAGATTAACGATACCAGGCCCCAACCTGTTCGCCCAAGGTTTGAACCATCTTGGTTGAGGCACACGATGACGATGTTGGGCTTGACGGAATTCAAGAACAGGTTCCGCCATATTCAATGTCAAGGGAAACCCTCGCATCAACCTTCGGACAACCCAAAGGCTCTTGATGCACTTTGAGACCTTCAGGATGAAGTCTATGTTATGGCAAGGGGTCGTTCATACACTTCTTCCCCTCGCAGGAGGGATTCTAATGCTCTTCTTTTTGCAGTGGCGTTCTACAGAAGAACCTCCATCGCATTGGATGAATCCAATCGGGCGCGAAGGTTGTCTCATGGCTGTTGCCTTCTCCGTCCTTCTTTGGATTGCACCCTACGGTGCTCTTTTGGCACTACCGATTTTGTTCTGTCTCTCTGTCATCAGTCCAGCAGCAAGAATCGAATGGAAAACACATGCAAAAAACCGATTTGCTGCCATCACCCTCGCCCTGATGTTCTTTTCTGGCGGGGCCATGTTGCCAGTAAGTGACCCGGTCAGCCCAGATCGTTGGGGTCAACCAACCTTTGTTGAAAACCCGAATGCGCCGCTGTATCCATCAAGCGAGCAGTTCACATGGCTGATGCCATCGTTGGAGATCGTACAATCCCTTTCTATTCGAATGCCACATCAAACAGGAACCGTTGGTGCAGAATCTTCAACCTTTTCTCTCGCCTTTGGGCTCGGTGTCGAATCTTCCCGAATGCAACAAGCAATTGAATTACTTGAGGAACAATTACCGTTTGGTCAATTGAACTCAGAGGAAATCATTCTCCACCCCATTCTTGCACATGACACACATCGTTATGCTGGTGGCGATATTGACACCACGCTCCAGGTTCGTTTATTCGAAATTCGCTCTACTGCCATTGGTTCTTCAGCAGATGGAACAAAGATCGGAGAGGTCATTTGCATGGGCGAAGCATCTTGGGGCGGACAGCTGGACTTACTCGTTATCGTTCGACCATTGGGCCATAGAGCCCTTGACAACGACCGTTTTGCTGAAACTTTGACCCTTGAATGGATTGGTGCAATGCAATCACAAGTTCGTGGATGAAACTCACAATGTTGCTGCGCCACCAAGAGGCATCGTGCTCAAGGCACTCAAATTTCCTCTCAATGTAGGTCCATCAGTCAATGCCCCATAGATACCCGTATCTCCCGAGGGGTTGTGGGAAAGAGAAAACCACGGCCTCCCATAGGCATCGATTTGCATGTCGAGGAAATCACCGAACCCTCCACACCGCTCGTATCCACATGTCGGGCTTGCATTGTCCAACGGGTCGCTTGGGTCGTTGATTTGCACCGTGGTGATCAGCGGTGTTTCGTTGAATGCATCAGTCATGATGGACATGTATCCATTCCATGTTCCATCTGTTTCGGTTCCAATGTAGCCGAAGGCGACCCGCCCAGGGTCTCCAGCGATAATGACTGGGAAGCCAGTGCCTTGGAGGTGTGCAGGAGCGATCATGACTGCTGGGGACCAAGTATTAGCTTCGTCTAATGAATATGAAAAGTACGGCATGTCATCAGCTCCCATCCACATAGCGTACACGTTGCTTTCACTGTCGGCATCGACTTGAGCTTCTTCTGCATTCCATGTTTCAGCGGTTCCTGAAACCTCTGTGGGTAGGACATGCTCTGTCCAGGTTAAGGCCCCATCATCGGTTTTGTACATTGAATAGCCCGTGCCATCGCACCCGCGTTGGCCCCGATAGAAATGTCCATTTTCAGCTCCAACCATATGTGCAGAAAGTCCACCGCTTTGACAGTCAATGGGGGCTCCAGGCAATTCAGGCCCCCACGTCAAACCACCATCTTGGCTGGCAGCACACAAGGGAGATGGCCAATTTCCATTGATACAGAACACCCACAATGTGTCATGGAATAATGCAGGGTAGGGGGAAGAAGAGAGCGTTTGGTGATCTTGCACAGAGTATCCAGTCGCGACCGAGGGACCGGCCCATGAATCACCTTCATTGTCAGACCACTCAACTGTCATGCCAAGCAATGCGTGCATGTCGAATTTCATGATTCGGTCCGTCCACGGATCGACGTAAATGTAGGGGTCATTGGAATTAACGACTGGAAATATTGGGTCGTAGATGTTTTGACAAGAGAAATCAGATAATGCGACCATTTCCACCATTCCGGAACATTGAACCACTGCGGTTGAGCCAGAGGGTCCGTTTCCATAACTGGCGAAATAGAGATTGTTGGTGCTGGTGATGCCCATCGTTGGTTCAAAGGTGCTAAACCCAGTGCCGTAGTAGGTTCCTTGAGTGAAAAAGGGTACATTCAGGCCCCCTAATGCCGAGGTGTTGTTCTGGGCGTCGAGCCCTCCAGGGTAGTGATACCACGTTCGCCCATCCAATGAAACATCAAAATCAAACCACCCTTCATCATTATCTGCGGATTGATTCCCTTCGTCTGGTCCGAAGCAACCAGCAAGCGGAGCACACAGCATCAACATCGAGAGGAGCAAAGCCGATGGTTGAATTCGCATTCTTTAGCCTCAATACCGAACCTGTTTTCGGGTAATCGTTCTCCAAATTCGCTGGAGTGGGTCATAATATCGATCAACAACACGCTCCTTCAACTGAATGATGGCATCGTCGGTGATTTGAATTCCAGCAGGACATACTTCAGTACAGCAGCGAGTGATGTTACAGTATTCAACCCCGAACTCCTTTTTGATTTCTGGAATACGGTCTTCAGTATCAAGGGGGTGCATTTCGTATTGAGCTAGACGGACCAAATTGCGTGGTCCTGCAAAATCGTCAAACAATGCATGGTCTCGCAGAACGTGGCAGGTGTTGACGCAGAGGAAACATTCGATGCACTCTCTGAATTGTTGCACTCGATCAGCTTCCATTTGATTGAATTCCCAGTTCTTTTCCTCTGGACCGTTGATTGGCTTGATACGTTGTGCAACTTCATAGTTCCAACTTACATCAGTCACCAGGTCTTTGACATGAGGGAAGGCCTTCATGGGTCGGATTTCAATGGGTTGACCAGGGGGGGTTTCAGCAACAACATCGCTCATACGTGTCATGCACATCAGGCGTGGTCGCCCGTTAATTTCTGCAGAACAGGACCCACACTTGCCGGCTTTGCAGTTCCAGCGCACTGAAAGGTCGGGTTCTTGTTCATATTGGATTCTGTGGACGCAATCAAGCACGACCATTCCTTCATCAAGTTCGATTTCATATTGCTCAAGCTCAGATTCTTCGCCTTCACCACGGAGGATGTTGAACGATTGTTTGGTTCCTTTGAGTGACATCACTTTTCACCTCCCGCTTCAGCGGCGCGTTCCGCAATCATGGATTTCACTTCCTTGATGGCGTCTTGGAGGTCGTCTCGCATGGGTTCAACCTCTTCTTGTCGAATCTTCATCTCACCGTCTTCCATCCAGATGATGTTGAGTGTTTTTCCCCAGTAATCATCGTCCGGAGTAGGGAAGTCATCTCGGGTGTGGCCCCCTCGGCTTTCCTCTCGAGTAATAGCAGCCAAGGTAGCAGCATGCGATACATCTGCCATGTTGATTAAATCAAGGGCTTGATGCCAACCAGAATTATATTTTCGAGATGTTCCGGGGTAGGAGTTCAATGCACGCTCTTTGAACGCAATGATCTCACTAAGGGCTTCGTTCAGTTCCTCCTTGGTTCGGATAATTCCGACCTTGGCTTGCATCATATCCCTCATGGCATCGTAAATTCCACCAGGGTTTTCTCCACCCTCTTTCATGAGTGGGGCCAGCATATCATCAATGGCTGAGGCAACTTGTGATTCATCAATAGCAGGTTGAGCCAGATCCTTGGCGCGTTTTGCTGCGAATTCACCAGCCCGCTTTCCAAAGACGATGAGGTCTGAGAGAGAGTTGCCGCCCAGTCGGTTGGCTCCGTGAAGTCCAGAGGCAACTTCACCACAAGCAAACAAACCAGGGATGGTCGTTTCTTGTGATTCAGCATCTACACGTACGCCACCCATGACGTAATGTGCGGTTGGGCCGACTTCCATCGGCTCTTTCGAGATGTCAACGCCAGCAAGTTCCTTGAATTGGTGGTGCATCGAAGGTAATTTCTTCAAAATGGCTTCTTCCCCACGGTGGGAAATGTCGAGGAAGGCACCGCCGTGCGGTGAACCCCGACCCGCCTTAACTTCAGAGTTAATGGCCTTGGCCACAACGTCTCTTGTCAACAATTCAGGGGGTCGACGTACCGTTGCAAGTTTGCCACTAACGACTTCTTCGACCCATTGGTCGCTTTCCTCAATGGTGTCGGCGTGGTCGCCAGCGAACATTTCAGGCACATAATCGAACATGAAGCGAGCCCCCTCAGAGTTGGTCAAGCGACCGCCTTCTCCCCGAACACCTTCGGTGACCAAGATTCCTCGAACCGATGGAGGCCAGACCATGCCAGTGGGATGGAATTGAACGAATTCCATATCCCGCAATTCAGCACCAGCCCACAAAGCGAGGGCATGACCGTCACCTGTGTATTCCCAAGAGCCTGAGCAAACCGACCAGCATCGAGTGATACCGCCGGTTGCAAGGATCACTGATTTTGCTGAAAAGGCGTGGAAATCACCGTCAACTCTCGTGTAGGCAACACATCCGGTGACTCGGTCTCCTTCCTTGAGTAAACTCCGAACGGTGTATTCCATGAAGATGTCAATGCCCTCGTGAATTCCTCTTTCTTGGAGTGTACGAATAAGTTCGAGACCTGTTGCATCGCCGACGTGGGCGAGGCGGGGGAAGGTGTGTCCCCCGAAATTTCGCTGATTGATGAGGTTCTTTGGGGTTCGGTCAAATACAGCCCCCCATTGTTCGAGTTCTCGTACACGATCCGGTGCTTCTTTGGCATGGAATTCAGCCATTTGCCAGTTAGCAAGCCATTTACTGCCCTTCATGGTGTCGTGGAAGTGAACCTTCCAACCATCCCGTGGGTCTGCATTTTGCAAGGCGGCAGCACAGCCACCTTCTGCCATCACGGTGTGGGCTTTGCCCAGCAAAGATTTGGTGATGATGGCAGTTTTCGCTCCGCTGCGAGCGGCTTCAATAGCTGCGCGGAGGCCAGCGCCGCCAGCTCCGATCACAATCACATCGTATTCGTGGTTTGTTACATGTTCACTCATTTCATCACCTCACACAATAAACAGTGCCACATCGTTAATGTGACCTTCACAAACTGCGAGCACCCAAAGGTCGCCCAGGAAGACAAAGATGAGTGAGGTCCAAAACCAGAACCCGTGAGATCGATTTAGCACACTGATTTTCCCAAAGAGCGAACCTCTGATTTTACTAATTCCCGTTGTCCATCGGTCTAGCATCCCGCCTGCGAGGTGCCGTAGAGCGTGGCAAGAAGTAACATACATGGTGAGGAGGAAGGCTTCAATGGCCATGACCAATGTTCCAATAGAAAGTCCGATTCCTCCGTCAAATGTCATGGCATGTGTGACATCCCACCACTTGATGAGAAGAATAGCCATTGCAGCATACAAGAAATAACGGTGAAGGTTGTTGAAGATGAATAATCGCTTTTCACCCTTGTAGCCGATGGCTTTGTTGATGTCAGGTTCATCGACCCAGCATCCAGCGGGGCTGGCAAAGAAGGTGCGGTAATAGACACGACGCATGTAGTAACAAGTGCCACGGAACCCGAAGGGGATCCACAGAACAAGGATGGCAGCATTCACCCATGTGGGATGGTTCCAAGACGAGAGTCCGAACAAATCCCATTCGAGCACGTTTGGAGAAAAGATTGGCGACATCACGGTATGGTGGCTATCAATGCTGTATGAGATGGTGCCTTCTGTCGTGTAGATGAACAAGCGCCAAAAGGTGTAGATCATCGCTGCAGTGAGGCCAATTCCCATGGTCAGGGGTTGACTCCACCAGTTGTCGATTCTGTTCGTACGGCCCAAGCCGTTGATAACCGGGAGTTTGATACCTTCACCCATGCTTTCACCGCGTGCCCCCTGTGGGACATAATGTTCCAGTTCGGCAGGGTCTTTGAGGTTCACCTTTTCGCCATTGGCTGAAACATCGGTAGTTTTCAGGCCAATTCGGTCCAATCAACGTCGGCTTCAACCATCTCGATTTCATCAACATCCATCTGGGCCAACTGGAGTTTTCCAGAGAGCTCGTCGTTGACCGCGTGCCAGTATGAATAGGCTTCGAGTACCCATATTCCTGATTCACGAGTGCCGTTGCCTGAGCCCTTGACTCCGCCGAATGGAAGGTGTGCTTCAGCACCGGTTGTGGAGTTATTGATTCCGGTCATTCCAGCCTTAATTCCCGATTTGTAGCGATAGGCTTCGAGTCGGTCATTGGTATAAATGGCTGAAGACAATCCGTAGGGGCTTGCATTGGCAAGATGCAATGCGTGGTCGAAATCTTTCGCTTTGACGATGGTAACGGCCGGGCCAAAGATTTCGTCATGGAAACATTGCATGTCTTCGGTAACATCAACAAAGACGTGAGGCCACATGTAAACCCCGTCTTCGGCATTGCTCAGGAAATTCGAGGGATGGCTGCCTTCAGTAATGCGGCCTTCACCGAAAATTTGTCGAGCACCAGATGCTAGGCACATCTCAACGCCTTTGAGGAAATCGTTGGCATATTTTTCTGACAGCATTGGCCCGTAGAGGACGTTGTCGTGCACGAGAGAATCTCCGATACGAGTCGATTCAACCTTGGCCATGAATTTCTCCATAAATTCGTCGTAGATGGATTCGTGAATGATGAGGTTGCCGAGACTTGTACAACGTTGTCCTGCAGTTCCGAAGGCACCCCAATACGCACCTTCAACAGCGTTGTCAAGGTTGGAAGATGGCATGACTACCAGTGGGTTTTTCCCTCCAAGTTCCAAGGAGCAAGAGACAAGGTTTCTTCCACATACTTCACCGATCATCTTACCCACTTCCGTGGAACCAGTGAACGAGATTTTGTTGACCAAGCCTTCGTCGACAGCGTCTACAAGATATTGGCCAGCGCCACTACCCTTGCCGTGGACGAGATTGATAACGCCATCAGGAAGTCCAGCCTCGTGCATGATGCGAGCGAGGGCAAAGGAGAGGAGAGGGGCATCTTGCGGGCTCTTCCATACACAGGTGTTGCCACACATGATGGCAGGAATCATCTTCCAAAATGGAACAGCAGCAGGGAAATTGCATGCATTGATGATTCCACAAACACCCAACGGTCTTCGATAGGTGAACAATTCTTTGTCAGGGAGTTCAGAGTTTACTGTTTGACCGTAGAGTCGGCGCCCTTCTGATTGGAAGAACAGACATGTGTCAATGGCTTCTTGAACCGACCCAGCGGCTTCTTTGAGTGTCTTACCAATTTCACGGGTTTCAAGAGCGACAATGGCATCTTTGTGTTCCATCAACAAGCGGCCCATATTGCCGATGATTTGTCCTCGTGTTGGCGCGGGTGTAGCGGCCCATCCGGGGAAGGCTGCATGAGCGGCATCCAAAGCAGCACGGACGTCTCCACGAGTGGAGAGGGGGAATTCGCCGAGCGTGTCGTTGAGAATGGCCGGATTGATCGAAGCAAAGCTAGCACCGTCACTCGCTAGGGATAATTGCCCGTTGATGATGTTGTATCCCTTCACTTTGGGCTTCCCATTCGGGTTATCTGCAGGCATATATTCGAGGCCGGTTTCAAGGACGTGAACCATGTTGTCGGCCACTATTGACCGACTCTTGAATGTGATGGGCGATGAGCTTGGGGGGAGGGGATGAATCAGAGGCCTTCAAAATCCGTTGGTTTAAGACAGTCCTCTGTGCAAGTCTGCCTGCAACCGACCTGAGGCGTGCTGTGGAGTCTTCATATACCGTCAAAGGTTAACGAGAGTTGGAGAGGAGATGATACCATGACAGACAAAGAAAATTCAATTTCACTTCGAGTTTCAAAAGCCATTCCCTCCGACGTTGGTCACGGCCGTGCACGCATTTCAGCGGACATTGGTCTTGACCTCAAACCGGGCGATATCGTTGAAATCAGCGGCGAAGACCGCTCAACAGCGGCCATCTATTGGCGTAGTAGGCCAGAAGATGCGAAAATGGATATTATTCGCGTTGACGGTATCATCCGTAAAAACGCAGGCGTGAGTCTGGGGGATCGTGTTACGGTCACAAAGGTAGATGCCAAAGAATGTACGAAACTAACCATTTCTCCTGTTATGGCGAGCAAGCAGAAAGTAAAATTCGGACCTGGAATTGAAGGGTTTGCCCGACGAGGTCTCGCCAAGCGCCCTGTTGTTGCTGGTGACCGAATTTTTATTCCAGGTATGACGCTTTTTGCTGAAGCCCTGCCCTTTGCAGTGGTCCAAACCACCCCGAAAGGCATCGTCAAAGTGACCACCGAAACCGAGATTGTCATCAAAGATGAAGCGGTTGCAGAGGAAGATGTCGGTCAATCCGAGGGAATTACCTACGAAGACGTTGGAGGTATCGGACAACAATTGTTGAAAGTTCGTGAAATGATTGAGCTACCCCTCAAACATCCAGAATTGTTCCGAAGGCTGGGCATTGACCCACCAAAAGGTGTGTTACTTCACGGCCCTCCAGGTACAGGAAAAACCATGATTGCAAAGGCAGTTGCCACCGAGGTCAACGCTCACTTCAAAAGCATCAATGGGCCAGAAATCATCTCAAAGTATTACGGTGAATCAGAAAAACAATTGCGTGAAATTTTTGATGAAGCCGCAGATAATGCACCTGCCATCATCTTCATTGACGAAATCGACTCAATCTGTCCAAAGCGTGAAGATGTGACCGGTGAAGTTGAACGACGAGTTGTTGCACAAATGCTGACACTGATGGACGGCATGCAAGGTCGTGATAACGTTGTGGTGATTGGAGCAACCAATCGAAGGGACGCCCTTGACCCTGCGCTCCGTCGCCCGGGTCGGTTCGACCGAGAAATCGAAATTGGAGTTCCAGACCGTGAAGGGCGTAGTGAAATCATGGATGTTCACACTCGCCAGATGCCCATCGCTGAAGACTTTGACATCGCATGGGTGCTCGACAATACCTACGGTTTCGTTGGAGCCGACCTTGCAGCGCTCGTTCGTGAATCAGCCATGAAGGCACTGCGACGATATTTACCAGAAATTGACCTTGAAGAAGAGACCATTCCTCCAGAAGTTCTTGAGAAAATGGAAGTCTGCATGAACGATTTCAAGGAAGCTATTCGTGACATCGAACCCTCTGCACTTCGAGAAATCTATGTTGAAGTGCCTGAAGTTTCATGGAAGGAAGTTGGCGGTCTGACCGAAGTCAAGGATCGTTTGAAGGAATCGGTGGAATGGCCATTGACAAAACCTGAACTCTTCGAACACTTTGGAATTAAGCCACCTCGAGGAATCGTTCTCTTCGGTGCCCCTGGTACTGGAAAAACATTGTTGGCAAAGGCCATTGCGAATGAAGCTCAAGCGAATTTCATCAGCATCAAAGGTCCTGAGTTGATTTCGAAATGGGTTGGTGAATCCGAGCGTGCCATTCGTGAAATTTTCAAGAAGGCAAAACAATCCGCTCCATCCATCATTTTCCTCGATGAATTTGAATCGATAGCAACCATGCGTAGCGGAGGTTCATCCTCAGAAGGCAGCGATGTTGGAAACCGGGTTGTTAACCAATTGCTGGCGAGCATGGACGGTGTTGAATCCCTTGACGGCGTCATCATTGTTGCCGCAACCAACCGCCCAGAGATGATAGACCCAGCATTGCTACGCAGCGGTCGCTTTGAGCGTGTTCTCCACGTCCCTCCCCCCGACACAGGCGCCCGTGAAGTGATTTTCAACATTCACTCAAGTGGTATGCCATTGAGTAAATTCTCCTTCAAGGACATCCTTTCAGGGATGGATGGGTTTACCGGAGCTGACATAGAAGCCGTGTGTCGAGAGGCAGCCCTCATCTGTATGCGTGCAGGCAAGAAGCGTGTGACGAAATCACACTTTGAAGAAGCTATTTCCCGTGTTAGGCCAACGGTTACACCCGATATGTTGGAGTATTACCAGAAGATGGAAACCCGTCTCACATCTGGTTTGACCAACATCAAGCGTAACCGTGACTTCAGTCGCGGCATGGAAACCATGTGATGACCTTGTACATCACCGACGCATTGATGGAGTCAACACTCGGTCCGTTCCTTGTTCACGGGGTATCATGATGGCAATCTTCGGTCGCGAAATCATTGGACTTGAGGTTCTGGATCGTGCTGGTGTCTTGCTTGGTAATCTCGTTGACCTTCAAGTTGACCTCAAGACCGGCGGACTGAACGAATTGCTGGTGGAAGTTGAAGCTACAGTTCCCGCCAGCGGCTTGCCGTTTGAGAGTGAGGGGAGCCTCGTCAAAATACCATCAACTGCCGTCGCCCGAATTGGGGCTAAAATCCACCTGAATCAGTAGATTTTGAGGATTTCCATGATAGAGCGGCATGAGCATTTTCACCACTTGATTGGACAACCTTCTAAAGTTAGGGGAGAGCGTGGATAAGTGCGAACATTCTTCGCGGCGATGCAAATGCTCGGACTTCCAGCCAACTTGAACGTCAGAAGAACCGCCCTTCAGGCGTCATTCTGGTTGGTGATGCTCATCCTTTTGATGACCGTACTGGTGAATTTCATCAATCTGAGTACGACCAATCAACTCTCGGCATACGACGATGATTGGAACGATATGTCAGCCTTCAGGGAAGACATCAAAGAAATGGGTATTCAAACCAATTCTCTTGTGAGCAGTCCCCTGTTATTGGCCGATATTGAAGATCCTCGAAACACCACTTACATTCTTGCAGGTGTTGAGCGGGACACCCTGACCTTGCCTCAATTTGATGATGATGGTTTCATCACCATAGCATCTGGTAACGGTTTTTCTCCTTCTGAAATCACCGCAATCGTTGAATTTGTTGAAGCAGGTGGAACAGCATTGGTCTTGGAGGATTATGGCTACGCAAGTACCATTGCAGAAGCCTTCGGCATCCGTTATACCGGTGAACAAGTGTATGACACGACCTATGTCGCTGAATTAGATTACAATTACATTTGGATGTGCATACAATCCAACCCTTGCGGTATGAATGGGACAGATGTGGACCCTAATACACTCAGTTCACATGATCGATGGGGGGCCATTGGTGAACCAGGGGCTCACCCCTGTGCGAGTTTGAACGGCGAAGAGATGACATTTGAAGAGGCAGGTCTTTGCTCTCAACATTGGATTGGGGGTACCATCGAATACAATGCCACCTACCAAATGTTGGTCAACAATATCACAGGTCTCGAAGTGATTCCTGGTGTGCGTGGCCCACTAACTGAAGTTGCCATTCGCTCCCTGACCAGTAACGAAGCCACCGTTGATGCAAACGGTGACGGCGAGATTTGGGTCGGAAATGAGATCACACCAGAAACCCCAGATCGATGGGGCCAATTCAACATGAGTATCGAGGTGTGCGCTCGTGCAAGTTGCGATCCAAGCGACGGTGGACGTATTCTGTTCATATCTGATGGCTCAGCTCTCATCAATGCGATGTACGACTATGAAGGGTTCAATGATGGGGAATATGGGCCAACAGATACGCTCATGCCTCAAAACGATAATCGTAAATGGGCTATGGATTTCATCGCTGAGGCCCTGATGAGCGAAATCGTTGGCGAAGAAGGTCAGCCCGCATCCAATGCAATGGTGATTTTTGATGAATCTCGTCATCCCCAAAGTGCCCTGGCAGGAGACGCTTACAACACCGTATACTTCCTCTTGGTGTATTTCACTGGAGAAGGTTTGGCCATGTTATTGCTCTTCCTGATTCTTTTCATTACCTTTGAAGCGGTCCTTATCAAAAAGCGAGACCCAGAACCATGGCGTCACGTTTTCAGTATCATTTACTACGGATTTGGCGATGCCAATCGTTATGCATATTATTCCAAAGTTGAGAAAATCCGTCAAGTATTCCTCTCCAAGGTTCGCAATCAAAACGGATTGAACCGTGATGAGTTCCAAAACATGCAGGCCAATGAGTTGGTGTCGATGATCAACGACCCCGTTCTTGCTAAATTTGCTGTTGATGCCAATAACCGGTACACACTAGAGCAAACGGTTGCATTGGTCAAACGAATCAAGGCGTGGGGACGTCAGTGAGGTGAGATCATGTGGACACGTAAAGCAGCCTTCACCTTCACAGGCGGTATTGCCTTGGTACTGATTGGAATGATGATTTCCAATCAACAGATGATGATTCTCGGCTTATCCCTCGTTGCTTTTATCGTTGTTAATTCATGGATTTCAGGCCATGGAGATGTCGAAGTGCAACGAACTCTCTCTGCTGACAATCTCTACAAGGGTGACGATTTGTACGTTGAGTTGCTAGTGACTAACCGCAGTAATCGTAAGACTCAAATGCTGGACATTTACGATAACATCCCTCATGAAATGAAATTACGAAGTGGTCTCAATCAAATGCAACTAAACCTCAAACCTGGTGAAAGTGCCCGAATTCGATACGTCCTGCGATGCCCTCTGCGTGGTCATTATTCCATTGGGCCTGTCTCGCTACGAGCTCGTAATACCTTCAATCTAGGAGTGGAAGACATGTATGTGGACCACCACAGCGACATCGTGATATTCCCTCAAATCAAGGATATCGAAGAGGCCTTCTTACGAAGCCGAACCCCCAAGATGTACACCGGAGCGACGACGCTACGAACCCCAGGGCAGGGGTCAGAGTTCTATTCGTTGCGAGAGTATGTCCCAGGAGATCCGTTCAAGAACATCAATTGGAAGGCTTTCGCTCGTACGGGTGAATTGATGGTCAACGAAAAGTGCCGTGATGCGGTAACTGATTTGTATCTCATATTAGACAGCAGAGATTTAGCAAGAATAGGTACAGTTCTCAAAAACCCTCTCGAGATGGGGACAGTTTCTGCAGCAAGTCTTGCAGCGTTCTTCCTGAAGCGACGTGATTCGGTAGCGTTGGCAGTTTATGATGAGAAATTAGCTTATTTGCCACCCGATACTGGTGACAAGCAGTATTTCAAAATCCTCAGTGCACTCGCAGGAGTGACGCCGAAAGGTAACATGCCTCTCCAAGCAGTGACCAATTCCTTGAGCGGACGTTTTAGTCGAGGTAGCCCCGTTTTCATCATCTCATCGTGCGAAGGTGACGGAACAGTCCCAGCCGCAGTTCGGGACCTAGTGGGCCGAGGTCACGAAGTCACGGTGCTGTCTCCATCCAGCGTTGACTTTGAACGCTTAGTGAGCCGAATTCCTCGTATGTCCTACGAAGTTCTCAAAATCGAACGTCAAAATCGTTTGACTACCCTAGCAGGTTCTGGGGCACAGGTTATTGATTGGATGCCAGACATGGATTTGTCTCAGGCTTTGATGCAGGTGAGGGGGTACTAAGATGGCAGGTGAAGTAGGACTCCAATCTGATGTTCTCCTCGAAGGAACGGCTCGTCCACGAACCCTCCACCTCAAGAATCTTCGGCGTCAATGGCAAATTCTCGCACTGCAAATTCTCGCCACAGTGGCATTGATTGGTATGTACATGGAAGTCGTTGCCACCTATGTTGTTGGATCGATTGATCATACAATTTTGTTTGACACCATTGAATTGTTGATTGGTGACCAACTTCCACTCGGCGACTGGTTGACTGGCGAAGGGAGGAATGGATTAGGTCGTTTCTTTATCCCACTCATCCTCGGTCTTTCCTTGGGTGGATTGATGTCCTTCATCGCATTCCAAACACCTCAATTCCAGCAACGATTGAAATTAGGCTTCATCATCACCATGATCACCTTGCTCATTGGGCGTTTGGTTCTTTCATGGCTTGCAGGCATGCTATTCTCATTCGACTTGCGAATGCCAAATGAATCAGAATTGGACACGTTGCAATGGCCATTATTGATGATTATGTCTCTGATGATCATGTTCATCTATTTACTACCCGTCATTATGGGGACACGAGGTATTTGGGGCCTCTCACGTCGTTCCATTGCTTGGGCCATTGGCTTCACACTCCTCTTTTTGGGGATTCATGCTATCTTGACATTCCCGCTCATTAAGGCGCAATTAGGGGCTTATGGCGGCACACTGGCAACGCTTGAAAGTCAATCGTCGAATCCGACTATCGGATTATTTGGATTGAAACTGGTGACTCAAGAACAATTCAATTTGATTTCCATTGCCGTGTTGATCATGGTCTTCCAAGAAGCCAGTTACGGCGTGATCCGCAATCTCGAATACGCTTTCCGCCTCCCTGAGTCGTGCAAGCGAGACCCAGAATATGTCCGCCAAATGGACAATGTTCTGAACACTCACCTTCGCCACACATTCCTTTTCTTGGGATTGACAGGCATTGCTACCATGGTGGCATTAGGGTTCCACAAAGTCCTGCTCACCGTAGTCTCAGACACAACTGGAAATCAATGGGCAGGTCAAGTTTCTGAGTCCATTGAACTCACCCTCACCTATGGACTTGTCATCTCGGCCTTACTCTTCTTGAGCATCATGGCCGTTCTTCGGTTCTTTGTACCTTGGCAACGTGTGATTGGTTTCATCCAATCTCGTTCCACGCCCTCTGAACAACCTGCAGTCAAGAATCAAGATTTCACACAATTGTGATTTCTTAGAGTGCTTGTATCAATCGGCCAATGGATTCGCAACAAGCTAACAAGAAGATTGGGAATATAACCCATCCCAGAATGAGCCCCAGCATTCCTCCTGAAAATTCGGAAATTACCGGCCCAATGTAGAAGGTTAAGACTGGTATGCACAGAAGTAAGAATCGTTCGATCCAGAGAGGGTATGTGTCCCCTTTCTCTTCAATGCGATCCAACAATGTGGTTGTCGCCTCTTCCATTTAAACACCTCAAAATTCAACGTTTGATAGTCTAGATTCGAGTTCAGCAAGGGCGGAATCAGGTTCTGCGCTGGTTGGACTAGGGTGGAGGTCCCGGTGACTCCATGCGGCGTCCAAACGTGCTAATTCGGCTTCTAATTCAGCCCTCTCCCCCTCAACATCCATCGAAACAGCGGTGGTTCTCGCTGATGACGACTTCACTTCGGCCATTACCTCATTGTCGCTAGGTGCAGGTAATTCCGACCATCCCTCGTCATCAACTGGAACTTTGGTTTCGCTTTGTATGGATTCCAATACTTCCTCTTCGATGAGTGAGGATTCGAGTTCTTGCATCATTTCTTCGCTCACAGGCAATCGTTGACCAGCTGGGATTGATGAACGTTCAAAGGGCAACAAGCCATCTCGTTGGAAATCCCATAACATACCACGTGGAACACCATTGGTGAGTCCTGAGGCATCCAGTTGGGTGATCAATTCCTCCAACACTCTAGCTGTTTCTTCTAACCCAATGGCTTCACCAGCATCTCGTCGGTCCGCTTCGAGGTAAATGTCATCCAAAGCAACTTGGATGAGTTTTCTGGTACCTTGCGCCAAACGTGGAAGTGATTCTGGTCGCTGACAATTTGACAACAAGGCCTGAATTTCATGCTCGGGTGCTCCGAGTCGTTCCACTTGTTCCAAGACGTTTCTGATTCTGCGCAACATAGTGATGGAACGGTCATAGTCTTCTAACAAATGCTCGAGGTCAAGCACCACATGATTGACCGTTTCTCCAAGTTGGTGTTCCAAGCGTTGTTGAACCGACCATCGAGCGAGACCTCGCACGGCTCCTGCTGTTTGTGGAACCTGTCGCTCCAACAGAGTCATCACTTCTGAGGATAAGAGGTGGCGAGGAGTTGCGGCGACATGATCAACGGTTGATTGAATCACTTGGAGGGCACGTTCAACTGCTCGGTCCAACATGGTGACTGAATAGCCAAGACTTCGGGCATGTTCCAATCGTTCTAGCACCGGTCCAAGGCCTTCGAAGGTGTTGTTGTCATCAAGGAGCGCCTGGGCGAGAGGCTCTTCAGCCAACCTTGCTCGAAGGCGTTCTGCTTCCTGAATATCCACCAATGCTTCCTCATGCGCTTCAGCAAGCGCTGTGGCCTTCTCGACAAGGGATGACAATTCAGCCTCTGCGTGGCCTCTTCTTGCCCCCATATCTCCTAATTCTCGGAGAAGTGTTCGACGTTCGTCCATCAGTTCACGCAATTCCGCTTGGATGTTCGCCCGACGGGCCTCATCTTCAGAGAGGCGTAGACGGTCTTCTTCCATCCGCTTTCTCGAACTCCGTTCATCGTTCTTGACCGCTTCAAGTTCCATTTGGTGGACATGAATTTGTTCTTGCAATTGCAGCACATCAGCTTGGGAACGAGCGTGACGTTCTCTGGTTGCGTTAACCTGTTCAGTGAGGACTCTCAATCGCCGTTCTTCATCATCACTCTGTTGCCGAACGGTACTGAGTCGCTCTCCACCTTCGCTCAAATTCGCTTGAAGTTCTGCTTCTTTGAGGGCCAGTGTTTCAATCATCTCGTGTAATTTTGCACTGGATTCGGCCTCGCCCAGAGCCTTGGCAAGTTCTGAAGCTCTTTCACTGACTTGATGTTCTAATTCGTTTACACGACGGACCAAACGTTCGGCTCTTGATTCAGCATCTTCACTTCGATTGCGAGATTCCGCCAAGTCAACTTGCATTGAATTCAACTTCGCATTGGCTTCTTCCATCGCCACTGAATGAATTTGGCGACTTTCATTTGCTTCACGAGCAACGATTTGAGCCGCATTGGATTTCGTTTCCAGTGCTTTGATCTTTGATTCCAGCCCATGGTTGGTTTGACGAAGCTCTTCGACGGTTTGTTCAGCCGCTTCAAGCCGACGTTGTAGGCCAGCATCAACTGCTGCAACAGCATTTTCTTGAACAACGGGCAAACCTTTGCTGGTTTCAACTCCGTCAGTTTTCAACACGACCTTGGCTCTGTCCTTGCGGAGAGATTCAATGCCAATCTCAAACCCAAGCATCTCGGTTAACTGGTTGCTCAGAGAATTTCTTCGTGCATCCGAACGTGTTCTGATGGTTGCCAAGGTTTCGCAGAATTGGCCCAAACCAAAAGATTCGATGGTGCCAGATTTTGAAGATACAATCGTTCCTGCATCAAAGCGATTCAATTTGAGGACTCGCTTGGGTTCAGTGAACATTGTCATGGCTTCATCAAGATTTTTTGCAGAGGGTGCCCAGAGAGCCACGGGTACACCGCGTGAAAGAATGAGTGAAACTGCTTTGGAGGAGGCACCTGCCTGGATATGGCCCGTAATATCCTCTTCGATTGAGGCTTTGAGCATGGACATGACTGCGTCAGGGCCACCTCGTCCTTCACGGAGGGTGAATCCATTCGGAAGGCTAGAGCCATGTTCCCCAACGGCACCTATCTCACCTTCCAATGCAATGGATGCAGAAGAGATAAGACGAGCATGGTTCGCATCAATTTCGGTCCATACTGCCAGGGCGATATCTCCACTCTGAGCTAAAAGTAGGGAACCGTTGTTGGTGTGCAGTGTCCAGTGACCGCTTCCAGCGAACCCAAGTTCCATGTGGACGTCTTCAATATGGATGTCCTCCAAAATGCTCTGAATTCGAGTGGCCAGGTGCTCTGCAGGACTAGGGAGTTCACCCGATTGGTCAATGAGCATTCCAGCATCAACCGCAATAGCGCCACGAACAGTAGGGTCTTCGCATAATTGGCGCAAAACTTCGGAGAGGTCTCGAGCTAGCAACCGTTCAACGAAATTGGTGACAGATCCCAAACCTTGGCGGTCGGTTTGATGTTCAAAGGCCTCGGGAATCAGATTTGCAATTTGTCCGAGTCCCTGAAGCGTGTATTGAGTAGCTGTATGGCGAACTTTCTCAGCATTTTCTAGCGATTCAAGAGCTTCACGTGCCTCTGCACCGACGAGTAAATCCTTTTTCTGTGTGTATTTACTTCCTTCAACCAACCATCCAACGATTCGGCCCGCACGAACAAGTCGATGGCCAGCAGGTGTCTTCCTTCGTCCAAGCCAAGTGGATATCACTCCGTAGGAGAAGGGCTGAAGCCGACCAGCTTCAAGTGTGATGTCGTCAGTTACGGGGGTTCCATTGGGCAGTTCAAACATGGTCATTCACCTACATTTCAGGGGTTGTGGCGAGAGATCGCCGATGGAGATCGATGCTGTGGCGCCAGCGTGCAAGATTGCCGCCTTCACCGTGTAGCATAAGGATGCGATGAGGGGTGATGATGTCAACCATGGTTCGAGCCTTGCCCTCAAGCCACACTTCCTCGAGTTCTCCGAACTCAAGATTTTGAACGGCTTCCAATGCCCCAGCTGCGATGTTGACTGTGCGCTCAACCGCAGGTACAGAGCCTTGTTTGTTGATGCCTGCAAGCAACCTTCCCCGATCGTCGATCATCAAGGCTTGCTGAACGCCATTTTGGCCCATCAATGATGTGAGGAGGCGTGGAAGCATGGTCGCTCAACCTCGGTGACACCGCTGTAGCCTTCAAGAAGTTTTGCGCTTAAACGGGCCAGAACGTTGATTTGGGCACCTTCACTGATTTTCCAACTGGAAATTTTGTTTCAGCCGTTTGCAGACATGGGCGGTGTGTCCTTGTTCAACACGTTTGTCATGTTCAGAGCAACACTCTGTCCGCAGATATTGAATCTTATTATTTCAATTAAAAATTTAAAAATTCAATTGCTATATTACAGGTAGTTGGCCGAGGAGTTTCGTTTCCTTAGAGGTTCCGTTGAGTTCAAACCCTCAAGCCCCGCCCGGTAACCATGGAAGAGGCGGATTCAGGTTCACCTTTTCTTGTTCCATCATGCGATTCATGTGAAAAAGCGGCTGTGGTTGAACAGGCGTACTCTGGCCGGATCCTTTGTGGGAAACATTTGGCCAAATCGGTTCGGAAAAAAATCAGCAAAGAACTTCGTCAGCAATTACAACTGAAAAGGGGCGAACACACCACCATCCTTGTTGCCGTCTCTGGAGGAAAAGATTCAGCAGTCTTGTTGGATTCATTGGTCGATTTGCTTGGAAAGCGACCCGATGTCACCATCGTTGCTGGAACGGTCGATGAAGGCATTGAAGGGTACAGGCCCCCCTCCATCGATTGTGCAACCTCACTCAGTGAACGATTGGGAATCCGTCATGAGATCGTCACTTACCCTGAATTATCATTTATTGAAATGGATGAAGTTGTGCAGCGGTTACCGATGGCGATTTCCAAAGACAATAACGCTCCTAGAATGGCGTGCTCATATTGTGGCGTCTTCCGCCGACAAGGCATCAATCATCTCGCTGAACGGGTTGGCGCTGATGTGATTGCTTTGGGCCATAACCTCGATGACATGGCTCAAACTGTTCTTATGAATGTCTCAAACGGAGACATTGAACGAACATTGAGGCTTGCCCCTCATACCAACACTCCTGTTGATGGCCTCGCCCCCCGTATTGTTCCACTTCGCTGGGTGCCTGAGCAAGAGATTCACCTGTATGCTCTCCATCGGTCTCTCCCTATTCATCATGAAGAATGCCCCAACGCCCGTGGTGCCCTACGATGGCGTCACCGAGAGATTGTGGCTGGGATGGAAGCCGATGTGCCAGGAACTCGTCATGGTTTGGTTCGCATGGCTGACCAAATCAAATCCTTGAGAGATCAGGTTGTTGAATTGGGTGGGGGAGATACTCGTCCCGATCCACCGCACCCCTGCCCACGCTGTGGCGGCATGACTTCGGGGACCCAATGCAAGGCATGTGATATGCGGGATTTACTCGGTGTTGATGATTGAATCACAACAAATTTCGAATCAATTCTTCCAAGTCTTGTGGTCGTCCACAATAATGGCAGCGCAAGGCCATGGGTTCTCGGCTTACAACTTTCAAACGGTGAGCCAACGGTTCACGCGGATTAGTCGTGATGCAGTTTGAGAATGTGCAACGCACAACATTGGTGACTTCATCACCCAACTCAATCGTCAATTTTTCAGCTACGCTGTAGGCTCGAATGATGGCTACTTGTGCTTCAGGTGCAACGAGTGCCAATCGGTTCAATTCACTTTGCGTTAATTCTCGGTCTTCAACTTTGATGATGTCTTTGGTACCCATCTTCTTCGAAGGGACATTCATGACCATTGAAACCGGGACCGATGTGGCTTTGTTGATGTTCAACATTTCAAGAACTCTCATCGCTTGGCCGTGAGGTATATGGTCAATGACAGTCCCATTTCGGATGGCTGTGACACGCCGCATATTGTGCTCATTGGACATCAGGCATCACCTCCTTCAGGGCCGATGGAAGCGGGCACTTCTATGTCCAGTAGATTACAAAGTAACGCCATTCGAGCGACAACACCGTTGAAAGCTTGTTCAAAATATCGGGCATGACGTGTAGTGTCAACGGATGGATGGATTTCATCCACTCGAGGCAAAGGGTGCATGATAATCATCGACTCTTTGGCACCTTCCAGGTTTTTGGCGTGTAATTTGTAAGCTCCTGCAACCTTGGTGTATTCATCTTCATCTGCGAATCGTTCTTTTTGAATTCGTGTCATGTAAATGACATCTGCATCATGGATGGAGGAGAGTAAATCCTCTGTTTCAACAACCGAGGATCCATGAGAATTCAAATCTTCAACAATTTCGGCGGGCATCTTCAACAAGCGCGGGCTTGCAAAAATCAACTCACAACCAAATCGAGTCAAAGCATGACTTAGGGAATGTACGGTACGGCCGTAGCGAAGGTCGCCTGCTAGTACCACTTTCAATCCATCCAACTTACCGTGGGCCTGACGAATGGTGAACAAATCCAACATGGTTTGAGTGGGATGATGCCCTGCCCCGTCTCCCCCGTTAAGGATGGGGACCGTGGCAGCATCTTGGGCATATTGTGCTGCGCCTTGCCGCGGGTGTCGCATGGCGATGATATCGGTGTAACCATCTACCATCTGAATGGTATCATAGAGTGTCTCTCCCTTCACGACAGAGGAGGTTTTGACATCGCCCAAATTTACAACATCTCCACCGAGGCGCTTCATGGCCGTTTCAAAGGACATACGGGTTCTTGTGCTTGGTTCAAAGAACAAATTACCGAGGATACGGCCTTGCAATAAGGGCAGGTAAACCTTGCCTTGGGCAACTGGTAAGAGTCTCTCAGCATCATCAAGAATTCTGAGAATTTCGTCGTTGGATAAATCGTCCATTGTGATAAGACCGGCCATTCAGTTCCCCTCGCTTTATGCCAACGGGTGAAAGACACCCATGAACATTCCCGCAGGTGATGATGCGCTTCCACTTCAATATGAAGTCGTAATGCGGAGTGATTATGGGGGGTGTCAAGTGTCGCAAGGCATGGTCACTTGGGCGGATGCAGATGCAGCGGTGGCTACTCAACGCCAATTACGTGTGAAGCGTGTTGAATCCATAACCACGCTCACGGCCCTCCTCATTCTTGCGTGTGCCATTTGGTTGGCTTGGCCAAGCCTCGATGCTCTCATCTCCGGACGTGGTGTTGCCTTGTCGAGTTTTGGTGCCCCAACCCTTCTTCTGGTTTGGGGAATTATTCTTCAGGATGTGGCACTTGATGACCCCTCTGCGCGCAGCAGAATTGGAGCAACCGCTTCGATAGCCTGGCCAGTTCTCGGTGTTCTGGGAGCCTTAAGTCTTGAAACGACCTTGAATTCGGGAACCATCGGAGGTATTCTCATCTTCTTTGTTGCATGGATATGCCGTCGTGAATCAAGACAATATTTGCGAGGTTCATTTGGAGTCTTGCGCTTCCGTGCGATGATGACGGGGATCGGTACTGCGTCCTCGTCGGTGTTCTTGTTCAACCAATTTGATGTCATCACTTCGGGTCTAACCGTTCTTGCTCCTATCATCGTTCTAGGGGCCTTGGTGGACACTATCCACACTTGGGTGGTTGGTGACGACCAAAAAGCGATGAGAAAAGCATTCAAACGACGATTGGACGAACTCGAGCAACGTCTTCTGGAACTCAAAGCCCAGGGTGCAGCAGTTGACCAAGCGGCCAGTCTCCTGACAACAGCGCGGGAAGAAGGGCACTTGGACCCAGTGTACGGCATGCGCCTTCTCGATGACAGTGAAGAGGACATGAACCGTTCAATTTCACTTGCAGATGATGTTGAAATTATCCGTCAAGATGCTTTGAAGGCGGTTGAAGATGCCGAAGATGTTGCTCCAACCGCAAAGCGTCCAAGGAGAGCCTACGACATGGGTGAACGAGAAGTTGCTCTCGGCTCATTGAGAGAGGGTGAATTACTGTTTCGAGAATCGAAAAAGCGGGCACAAGAAATCAATGAATGGTGGGCTGAGGCGGAACAGGCCATTGCCGAAGGTACTCGTTTACTGGATGGTAAAAAAGGAGATGGTATCGCACGACTCCATGAACTTCTGGCCGAAGCGCGTGAACTTCTTGCTTCAGAAAAACCGCGGGAGGCCTTCGAATACGCTTCAACTGTACCTGCACAATTTGCCGCCGATGGTGATGCACAAGAACGGGCGGACGATGCGATTGAAGAAGCTAAGCGCCAACTCAAACAGACGGACGGCTTAGATACCGATGAAATGGAACAACGTCTCGCCCAAGCCGAAGAAGCGCTTGAGGCTGGACACGCAAGTCAAGCCATCGGTTTGGCAGATGGCATTGTTCGCACGATTTCCAAAGAACGGGCAGCGATGGACGATGTACTTCGAGCATTGAAACAACGTAAACAATTAGTCAAGCGCTTCGAGGGGCGCGACGACGCTGATGATTGGCGTACTGCACTTAGTGAAATTGAGGTGGCTGCGGAAGACCGTAATTGGAGCCACGCTGGGATGTTACTTGAACAGATGACGGCATCGTTGGACCGAGAAGGAAAAGCAGGGGACGAGGCCTTAGAATTGTACGATTTCGTCATGGAAGAATGGCGTGTCCTACGAAATCAATGTGAGGCAGCCAATATTGACCTCAAAGACGAAGATCGACGGGCCTGTGAACAAGCGATTGCTTTGGCAGAGGAAATGCTTGGAGTTAGCCGAATTGAGGATTGTTTGGTCCACCTGAGCGAAGCCGATTCAGCCATGGAACGCTTACGACGAAGGATTTGAGCCGAGATCCATCAGGCCAGATGCCTCAGCAGAATCCGAGTTGAAACCACCGGGGAGTCCGATGTCAATTGGCATGCCACCAACGGTGACCAATATGCCAGCAAGATGAGTGTAAAGGCCCATCGGTAGTTCATTTGGAAGCGATTGATGAAATCCTTTCTTATGGCGCTTCAATGAATCCCACGGTTCATCAATACCCAGAGCAACCCAACCATTTGCTTTCCAAGCGTGTGACTTCAGAGAAACACGCTCCAAAAATGGAGCGGGGGCCACATTGTGTTTTTCCCATTTCAATTCCCATTCAACATCACCGAACAACCATTCGATGCCTGTCGTTTCAGAACTGGGCATCCGCGTGTGGCCTTGCAAAGCGAATTGTTGTAGGAGGTTGTTGATATGAGGATTCGGTGAATGTTTTTTGCTCAATTTTTCCAACAAATCCACCGCGGTGATGATTCGTCCAGCATCGTGATGAAGCAAACTTTGGGTGATGTAGGCTTGCACCCATGTTTCATCATCATCGGCCTCTAAAGCGTCTTCAAGCAAACTCAGGGCGTATTCTGATTTCCCGACCAATCGCATTTTAGCAATCTCGGACAAAAAGGCCCTTTTCTCAATCGGCGTCTTTAACTCAATTCGGGGGGTAGAGACTTCTCCTACCGAGTATCGCCGAAGCATATCGATGTTCCTCAAAGTGGGTGGGTCAATGGAAAGGATGGATTTAAGTTGTTCATTGAAGGAACGTTTTGGATTCAATAAACTCGCAACCCATTTCAGCCTTACAGATTCAACATCATCATCATCCAGTAAGTGCAACCTTGACTTGACCTCTCGGTTATCGCGTTGACATAGACTCGCTGCAAACAAAATCTTGTGAGCGAGTTTAGTATCTCTTCCTCCTTGAAGCGCAAGGAGATTAATTGCAGCATCTTCAGCTTCGTCCCAACGTCCAAGGCCTGCATGCAAGATCATGGATGCTGACATTTTGCGAGCCATATCCAGCCCTACAAGTATGTCTTCAGAGGCCTCTGACATCGCCTCGTAACGATTGAGGGCGGTTGCCCAATCATCTACAGAAATCAACTCGTTGGTTGTCCGTTGTTTCACGTAAATCATGTCGCTCACGCCGCGTAGTCGTGCTCGGTTTTCACCCATCGCTGCATCAAATGAAATATCACCTAAGGCGCCAGCTTTCTTCCAAGAGAGGGACCACACGACAAAGAAGGCGATTTGTCCACCTGATGCGAGCATCCACGTGAGTTCTTCCAACATGTCCTTTTCCATGTAGGTGCAAACTGTTGTTTCCCACGTTCCACAAGAATCAGCTTGGGGTAAGAAGCTTGAGTCCCAGAACGTGATCATGGCCAAGGCAAGGAGCAACATGGATTGCCCAGCAAATCCAGTGAAACAGAAATTGAGCACTCTCGCCTGTTGGGTCGGTTCAGCGCGCAACAAACGGCTATCTGCGAGTCGGATACCTCCCACACCGGCAACATCTTGAACATCGAGAAAGAGAATGCGTGCGACTTCATACACGAAGAGAAACCCTATCACGGCTACGTTGAGTAACAAAAACAACAGCAACGCTGTTACAATTGGTACGCGAATATCATCTTGTGGGATGAATGAAAACAGTTCAATCAGTCCAAAGCCGAGCAATCCACCTTCTTCCATGTAGGTGTTTTGAAGCCTGTATTCATCCAACCCCTTGACACGCGCTGAATGTTCAAACATGGTTGGGTCATAAAGCAGAACGATGAGGGAAAGAAGAGTGTTGAATGCCACGAAGGGCATAGCGACCAAGTTAATGTTGACCACTTGAGCGATGAATTGTTGTCTTGCATTCGGTCGATGGTTGTGAAACGGGGAAGCTTCGCCTTTTGCGATGGTGCTCGATGATTGCTTGAGTGCATACCATGACGACCCAAGGATTCGACCATAGGCTAAAACTGCGGGACTAAACGCCACCAGGCTAGCAATGCTCAATGCGTGAGCTCGATCGTATCCTTGTGCATCCATCACGTAGCCGACCACAGCAGCCAGTGCAAACCATGCGATGGTTAAGGCGATGAAAGAAGCGTTTCGAATACTGGTGTTGAGCTGCATCGTTGCGCGAGTTGTGCCCAATGGACGTACCACTTGAGCCCCCAATGAAGTCCCCGCTGAAACCAAGGCGGGTAGCATGATCATGATCAAAGCCAGAGCGATGGTTGGTGAATGAAATCCACCACTGCCGAGGTAGCGGTAATTGAGGAACTCAAAGAGTAGGATCATGCAGCCGGTCAATCCAGTCAGGTAGGAAACAACTCCAAAACGCATGCCCCTTGAACTCAACAATTCTTTGGCGTCCTCAACTGTGTTTGTCACTTGATGAACTTCGTATTGCTTTTTTCCAGTTTGAAAAGCGACTTGGAGGCCACGTAATTGTCGTGGAACAACTCTGTCCCAGAAAAGCCAAGCAGCCAAACCCGCTAGAAGCACGGGGAGAACCATAGAGAGAGAGAATCCATCCAAGAGTTCTGGTTGGGTCATGCTGATCGTCCTCACTCTGTTGCTGGTACCAATGAGGGTTGGCTGTGTTTTTCACCAATTTCAGTCAGCAAATCTTGCTTAAATTGTTCCAAAGAGATGTCGGCGATTTGGTCTCCGTTACGGGCGCGTAGACTCACCGTTTCATGTTCCATCTCTCCATCGCCCAAAATTACCATGTAAGCAGGTTGCAATTTACGGTGTGTACGGATTTTTTTGCCCACGGTGTCATCCCCATCGTCAACTTCCACACGGACACCTAATTCACGCAGTTCATCTGCGACGCGGGCTGCATACGCTTTGTGCTTCTCTGAGATGGTAATGATGTGACATTGCGTTGGGGTCAACCAGGTGGGGAACTTACCAGCGAAATGTTCAATGAGGACGCCACAGAACCGTTCCATTGAACCAAACGGGGCGCGATGAATCATGACAGGACGATGGAGTTCACCGTCATTGCCCTTGTAAGTCAGGTCAAAGCGCTCCGGCAAATTGTAATCCACTTGGACAGTTCCAAGCTGCCATTCTCTGCCAATGACGTCCTTGACCACAAAGTCGATTTTTGGACCGTAAAAGGCAGCTTCGCCTTCTTCTTCAGACCATTCAACTCCAAGAGATTCAGCCGCTGTTCGACAGGCATGCTCGGCTTGTTCCCAACGAGAAGGGTCTCCAACATATTTTGTGGAATCAGGGTCTCTGAGGCCAACACGGACGCGATAATCAGTCATTCCGAGGACATTGAAGATAATCTGCACCAATTCAATGCACCCAAGCACCTCGGCTTCAATTTGGTTTTCTGTCACGAACAGGTGGGCGTCGTCTTGAGTAAAGCCTCGTACACGTGTCATGCCTGAAATTTCACCCGATTGCTCCCATCGATAGACCGTGCCGAATTCAGCTAAACGCAGTGGCAGATTTCGGTATGACCGAGGCTGACTTGCATAAATTTTCACATGGTGGGGGCAATTCATTGGCTTGAGCATATAACCATCAATCTCGCCAGTTTTCATGAGATTTGATAACTCGCCGCACGTACACCCCTCATCCGCCAATTTTTTCATCAATTCACGTTCAACCAATGGAGGGTACTGGGATTCTTGGTAATAGGGGAAGTGTCCGGATGTTCTGTAAAGATCCAACTTTCCAATGTGGGGGGTGAAGACATGTTGGTAGCCCTGGCGTCGGAGATGTGAGGAGATGAAATCTTGGAGCTCCTGTCGAATGACGGCGCCCCTTGGAGTCCAGAGAATGAGCCCCTGGCCAACATCTTCGTCGATGTGGAATAATTGCAAATCCTTCCCGAGCTTACGATGGTCACGTTTCTTTGCTTCTTCCATCCGACGCAGCGTTGCTTTGAGCGCATCTTTGGTTGGTTCAACCAAGCCATAGATTCGAACCAATTGCTCGCGTTCCTGGTCGCCTCGCCAATAGGCTGAGGAAACCGATGTCAATTTGATGAACATGAGGCGAGAGGTATTGGGGACGTGGGGGCCCAAACAGAGGTCATACCATTCACCTTGCTTGTAAATCGTGGAGCCATCACCATCTTCCAATTTGTCGTCGATGATCTCGATTTTGTATGGATTATGTGCAAAATGGTCTCTGAGTTCTCCCTCTGATAATTCCACCCGTTCAACAGTAAAATTTCTTCGAGCAAGCTCTTGCATCTTTTTCTCAATGGCTTTGAGGTCGCCTTCGGCGAGGGGGTCCATCGCAAAATCGTAATAGAAACCACGGTCAATTGCGGGGCCGATGGTTGGCAAGGCGCCAGGGTAGAGTTCCATCACAGCCTGTGCAAGAAGGTGAGCGGCTGAGTGGCGTAGAATGTGGATGCCCTCATCTGATTCGCTGAGAATACCCTCGACGGAGCAATTCATGTCCAGAGCAGTGGAAAGGTCACATTGTGCTCCATTGACCTTTGCTGCGAGGCAGCCATGCTTTTTCCCGATTGCATCAGTGATGACTTCGGCACAAGTGATACCAACGGCGTATTCATTCACCGTTCCATCCGGCAAGGTGACGTGAATCATGCTCATGATGTGTCCTCCGACAACCCCTATGGGGTTGCACCCTCGCTATGAATCCCGCGCATGAGGTGGCGGAGATTGCCCGACTCTTCGGCCTTACCAGTCCACGTCAAAATCATCGCCGAGTTGAGACGTTGGACTTTTCAGGATCTCCTGTTGAGCAGGTTGAACCACAGGATCTTGTTCTTCAGGGAGTTTCTTGGGTTGAGTTGGAGCGACGACGAAGGATTCTCGGTCCTCAACAGCGCTGATGACCTTTCCATATTCGATGGGCGCCGCTGTAGAATGTTGGGTTTCACTTGGCCGTTCATCATCGGCTACAATGACGATGTTTTCTTCACCGACTTTCATTTCAGCGAACCCTTTTGACAATACCTCTTCCAGATTGGGCTCATCCTTTTCGCTATACTTCATGTCGCGCTCTTGTCTTATCCTCTTGATGAATGCTGGGGTGTTTTGGCTGGGAAATGTGAGATTAGGGGGTGCAGGGCTATTTGAGGGGCAAGAGGTAGGCCTCATCATGCGCATCGGCGTGGTCGTGAATCCAGACGCCGGACTCGGCGGTCGTTTGGGCTTCAAAGGCAGCGATGGACGCGCCACAGAAGCTCGTGCTGCTGGTGCAGAAGACAGAGCAGGGCCGCGGATGCATCAGTGCCTGAAGCATTTGGGTCATTTACTCGAATCCTCTCTCAATCGCACCAATGCCAGCTTAACTCTCGTTTCTTGGACGGGGAGGATGGGTGATTCATGGATTTATGCAGATTCGGTTGAACTCAATTCACAATGCATAGGAGAGACTCCAGCCCTTACATCTCACGAAGACACCGCTCGTTTGGTGGAGGGGCTTGTGGCCATTGGGGTCGACGCCATTCTCTATGCCGGTGGAGATGGAACGACCCGTGACATTGTTCAGGCACTCGAAGAGCTCGGTGGTGATGCACCAAAAATCCCCTTGATTGGCGTACCCGGTGGTGTCAAGATGCACTCAGGGTGTTTCGCAACCACTCCTAAAGCCGCAGCAGAAGTGTTGCTGGCCTTCGCTTTGGGCGATCTAAGAACAGCGATCACTGAGGTGATGGACTTGGATGAAGAGGTGTACCAAAAAGGAATTTGGAATGTCCGGATGTATGGAGAGGCATGGACACCCTCTTCTCCACGCTTTATGCAAGGTTCCAAGGAACAAGTCGAACGTGCCAGCGAAGAAGATACGATTGAGGGCTTAGCATCTCACGTTTCATCGCTTCTCGCTGAGGAATCAGATTTGATGGTGGTTTGGGGGAGCGGCGGTACATTACGTCGCATGGGGGAGCATCTCGGTCAATCATTGACTCTACTGGGCATTGATGTCTATCATTCGAATTCGCTTCATACAGACCTCAACGAATCCGATTTGCTTGCCCTCATTGAATCTCACTGCGACGAGTCGGGCCAACAGCGCCCAATTCTCCTGCTGCTTTCACCGATGGGGGGGCAAGGGTTCCTGATTGGTAGGGGCAATCTTCAACTTTCGCCCGTTGTACTTCGATGCATCGGATTGAACAACATCCTTGGCGTTGCAACACCGTCCAAGTTGATCGGACTCGAGGTGGTCCGTATTGACACAGGTGATGACGCACTGGACGAAGCTTTCCAATCCAAGCGTTTCATAAAAATTCTTCAGGGTTTCAGGACCACTCGTTTAATTCGTGTCGCAGAAATGTGATTGTGTGACCCGATTCTGTGAAATTGAGACATCCATGAATGATTCATGTTGTTATGTTCGCGAACTTCATAGAGGTTTAGCGATTAAGGATGGCATGGAAGAAACCAAGGTTGTGGTGCTGACAGGAGCAGGTATTTCTGCAGAATCAGGAGTTCGAACCTTTCGCGATGGTGATGGTTTGTGGGAGGAACACCGCATTGAAGATGTGGCAACACCGCAAGCATGGATGGCTGACCCAGTGCTTGTGTGGCGTTTTTATCAGGCACGCCGGCGGCAATTATTCGATGTGAAACCCAATCCTGCTCATGAAGCACTGGCCAACTTTGCACAGAAACATTCTCAATTCACATTGATTACACAGAACGTTGACGATTTACATGAACGTGCTGGTAATGATGCCACTATCCACATGCACGGTCGTTTGCGAACCCTACGTTGTGAGCAAAGTGAGAGAAGTGAACCGAGGATGGATGAAAGAGACCTTGGTGATGAATTCCTGATGTGCAAATGTTGTGCTACACCCCAACGCCTGCGACCTGACATCGTTTGGTTTGGTGAAACGCCTATGCGAATGGATGAAATTTATTCAGCTGTTGAAAATTGTGATCTATTCATCGTCGTTGGAAGCTCCGGACATGTTTATCCAGCAGCAGGGCTGGTCAATGTTGCAAACACTGCAGGCGCAAAAACGATGTTGGTCAATCTTGAAGCACCAGCTAATGCCGATTCTTTTGATGAGATTCACCTTGGGAAAGCAGGTGAAATACTCCCCGAGGTCTTAGGTTTGTTACTCTAAAATATTTGGATAGAAGGAAGTGCTTCCTGATATTTCCAAACTGAGAATACCAGTGTACTGTGTTGCATTTACGCTGAATCTTTTTTCCAATTTGACCCATGGAGGGTAGAACTCGATACAAATCAAGTTGCCACTCCATTTGAGTTGTCGAGCGAGGAAAGAATCCCTTCAACCCTTCATTGTTGACCAGCAGCCGCTTGGAGCAACCCGAGGAAAGGCGGGCTTGGACGGTTTGGCCTTGATTTGAATTCTGGATGGAATTGAACACCGACATAGTATGGATGGTCTTTCAATTCAAAGATTTCACATCGTTGACCGGATTCATCTTTCCCAACAAATACCAGGCCTGCTGCTTCGATTCGTTCGATTAAATCAGGATTCACTTCGTAGCGGTGACGATGGCGCTCATCCACGGCTTCACCAGCCCCATACAAAGATCGTATGTTGCATGATTCAACTTGCCATAGCGTTGGTCTGCTTCCCAAACGCATGGTGCCCCCTAGATGGGTTTTGGAAATTTCAGGCATGAATACAACAGCTGCATGTTCCGGGCTATCTTCAAATTCTGTCGAATTCGCTCCATTGAGCCCCAGTACGTTACGGCAGAATTCGATGGTGGCCACCTGTAAGCCGAGACAAATACCGAGGTAGGGCACGTTTTTCGTTCTCGCATGTTGAGCCGCCAAAATCTTGCCTTCAACGCCCCGATCACCAAAACCACCAGGGACGAGGATTCCATCGGCGTTCTTGAGCATGGCCCAGGCAGCTTCATTCTCAGCAGTGTCCCAATCCAATTCCAGATGACTTGCTTCAATCCAATCGATGATGAGTTTCCTGTCAACGGCCATGGCGGCGTGTTGCAAGCTTTTGATCACCGAGAGATAGGCATCGGAGAGGTCTGTATATTTTCCAACCATGGCAATGTTCACTTCTTTGGTGAGTGTATCAAGGTGATGAGCCATGTCCTTCCATTCAGAGAGAAGACTGGTATTGGTACAATCAACGCCAAGGATCTCACAGAGGCCCTGTTCTTGGAGCATTAGTGGCACGTGGTAGATATTGGGTACATCGTGAGTTGACATCACTGCTTCGGGTTTGACATGGCAGAAGGCAGCGAGTTTGTTACGGGTTTCATCGTTGAGCGGAGCGGAAGAACGGCAAACAAGGATGTCCGGGGTAATCCCTAATCCACGTAATTCTTTCACAGTATGTTGAGTCGGTTTGGTCTTTTGTTCTCCAACTGGCCCCATGACAGGGACCAATGAAACATGGACAAATGTGACGTTTTCTCTTCCAACACGAAATTGGAATTGTCGCAACGCCTCAATGTATGGGGCTGATTCAATGTCGCCCACAGTCCCGCCCAATTCGATGATACAAGCATCGGGAGTTTCATCACTACCATCTGCGGGTTTTGCAGCAACATCCTCAATCCAATCTTGTACGGCATCGGTAATATGCGGGATTACTTGAACGGTTTTGCCAAGATAATCACCTCTGCGTTCCGCTTCAATGACTTGAGAATAGATTTTCCCTGTTGTGAGGTTGTTGTCCTTTGACAAATTGATGTCCAAGAACCGTTCGTAATTACCGAGGTCGAGGTCAACTTCTCCACCGTCGTCGAGGACAAAAACCTCCCCGTGTTCGAAGGGGGACATGGTGCCAGCATCGCTGTTCAGATAGGGGTCTATTTTGATGGAAGTGACACGCAGTCCAGCGCTTTTCAGCAACACTCCGATGCTGCTTGCGGTGACGCCTTTCCCTAAACCAGAAAGTACTCCCCCACTGACAACTACGTACTTCATGCACCATCAACGGGCTTTTAGGCTGTCGCGCCTCCCTAATCAACATATCCGAACAACATCTCGGTTTCTTGTTTTTGAGTTGGATGTAGCGTGAGAACTGTTTGAGCGAAGGATGAAAAGGCTTCCATGGAAAACAAGAGCGAGGGGGAGCCATGAATCAAGTGCCATTGACCATGAAAGCGTGGACAAAAACCCTTGATGAGCGAGGTGGCTTCACCTTGGAAGACCACCCAATTCCAAAGCCTGTCGCAGGCGAAGTTCTGATTCAAACACTGTCCACTTCCGTTTGTGGTACCGACCTTCACATTTGGAAATGGGATGATTGGAGTCGTGAGAACGTACCTCTTGGAACCATCACGGGGCATGAAACAAGCGGGAAGGTGGTTGCTTTGGGCGATGGAGTCACATCTCATTCCATTGGGGATTTGGTGGCCATTGAATGCCACCTTGCTTGTTGGTCTTGCCCTCGTTGCGATGAAGGGAACGCTCACATTTGCGAGAACGGTTCCATCTTTGGTGTCCACGGCAACGGGGCCTTCGCTCCATTTTTCGTGGTTCCCGCCGTCAATGCACGGCAGATTCCAGAGGGGTTGGATCCTGGCCATGCCTCCATTCAAGACCCCCTGGGTAACGCCATTCACACGTTGACAGGCGGTCCAATTGAAGGAGCAACGGTCGCAATTCACGGACTTGGCCCCATCGGTTTATTCGCGGTAAATGCTGCCAAAGCAATGGGTGCAAAATATGTCATTGCCATCGATTGGGACAACCAATATCGGATGAATTTGGCCAAAGGTTTGGGAGCAGACCTTGTGTTGGGTAAAGACGACGATGTCGTTCAAGCCATTCTTGATGCAACCGAAGGACGAGGAGTCGACAATAGTTGCGAATTTTCAGGTTCGCCAACAGCTCTTGCCAACACCGTACATTCGACACGAATGGGAGGCTACGTCAATGTCCTCTCAGTCTATGGAGATTCAATGCCAGCAGTTCCAATGAATGAAGTAGTGTTTCGATACCTCCATGTCAAAGGCATCAACGGTCGTAAAATGTGGTCCACATGGGACACCATGCACGAGCTCCTCTCAGCAGGGAAGATCGATGTTGACCGTGTGTTAACCCACAGAATGCCAATAGAGAACTTCCCCGAAGCAATGGAATTAGCATTGTCCGGAGAGTGCGGGAAAATTGTGCTGGACCACTGAACTTAATCTTCGTCGAGTACACCCTCTGGGATCGCAGCATCTTGCTTTGCCCAAAGGACATCATCAATCCGTAGTACTGAAAGTGCTGCTTCTGTGGCTCCAGCCAGCGCCTGCCGGGTGATGCGTAGAGGTTCGAGCACGCCTTGTTCAACCATGTTTGCTGGACGGCGCGCCACCACATCCAAGCCAATACAATGGGCGAGTTCACCGTCATGATTGCTCTGTTTTGCGACCACCTGCAACAAGGTGTCCAAGGGGTCAAGTCCTGCATTTTCTGCAAGCACTCGTGGAATCACTTCCAATGCATCCGCAAACGCCTCCACGGCAAGTTGTTCGCGGCCTGGTATTGTTTCGGCATGCCGCCGTAGGTGACGAGCGAGGGCGATTTGCGTCGCTCCCCCGCCAGGAAGGAGTAGTGGCTCTTCCAGTAGTTGACAAGCAACTCCCAAGGCATCTGCAAAGCATCGTTCAACTTCGCCCACCACTTCATTTGTTGAGCCTTGAGCAATGAACGTTGCACCGCCTTCTTCAGTTTCAACAATCCAATGCATGACACCGTTCCATCGTTCGTTTTTACTGGAAATGAATGCACCTAAATCACTGCTATGCAATCCTCTGATGTTCAAACTCAGGGTTGCGCCAGTTCCACGCGCAAGGAGGTCTAAATCAGAGCGTGCTACACGACGATACGTCTGAATGCCAGCATCGCTCAAGGCTTGATGCATGTCATCATCAATGCCTTCTTTGCAGGCCAAAAGGGTGATTCCGAGAGATTTGATATGCTTAACTTGTTCAAGCAACATGGCATATTCTTTCTCTCGAAAGGACTCAAGAACACCCGTTCCAGTCACATTCAGGGTTACATCACTCATCATTTCTCTTCGCTCAAGGCCACCATCAATCAAGGCCACCTTTCCGGCTTTGAGGTGCTTTGGCATGCCATCCGAAACTCGCTTTTTTGCCAAAACGAGGCCAGTTACCAGATGAGATTGTTCCATGCCTCCACCTGTTTGTGTGAGGATTTTCACTCGTGTTGGATCTGCTACTGGGCCATTGGGGCCCTCCATGAGGACAGCACTCGCCGCTTCCAATGCAAGGCCAGCTAATCGGTTTTGCATGTTTGCATGAATCTTTCCTGCCAACGAGGTATGGGTTGCGCGATGTTGCAATTCCTTACTTGCATCAAGGGTCAGGTTTTGGAAATGCTCCCGGCATGTGGCTTCTGCCAATCTGTACCCACGACCAATCGCTGAAGGGTGGACGCCCTGGAGCACAAGCTCCCAAGCATTTTGAAGAAGTTCTGCAGCAAAAAGTACCGCACTGGTTGTTCCATCTCGTGCGATTCGGTCTTGAGTGGTTGAAGTGTTGATCAGCATCTTTGCAACCGGATGCTCTACTTTGGCGGATTCAAGCACGGTCACGCCATCATTGGTCACCATCGTACGACCTTCATCGTCCAACAGCAATTTGTCTTGGCCAAGTGGACCTAGGGTTGTGCGAACCGCTCCAGCCAAGGCCATGGCTGCTGTGATGTTGTTGCGAAGGGCTTCCCGGCCCGTCGAGCGAGTGGTCTCTTGGAGAATAGGGACATCGCTCATGCATTGGCCACCTGCCTCTTCCCCATAAGCCACACGCCTTGGGAGATGATGCTCTTTGACTCAGTCTTCGTCTTCAACCACTTCAAAATCAGCGTCAACGACATCGTCTGCGACATTGATCTCTCCGTCTTCGCCACTTTCTTGTTCAGCCATCTCTGCAGCAGCAGCTTCGTACAACTTGGATGAGACAGCGTGCATGGCTTCTTCGAGTTCCTTGACCTTTGCCTGAATGGCAGCGTCGTCCATGGCCTCGATGTCCACGGCTTTGCCATCTTCATCTTGAACCATTTTCTCAAGTTCATCCAACAGAGCATTCACGGGCTCAACATCGCTTTCGTCCAACTTATCTTCTGATTCAGTGAGGGTGCGACGGGTTTGGTATACGACTTGATCGGCCATGTTGCGGAGCTCGACCTTGCCCTTACGGCGTTGGTCATCTTCTGCAAATTTCTCGGCTTCTGCGATTTTGTCTTGGATTTCATCTTCGGTTAACGAAGTAGCGGATTCAATCTTGATGGATTGTTCCTTCCCAGTTCCCATGTCCTTGGCACTCACGTTGACGATTCCGTTGGCATCGATGTCAAAGGTGACCTCGATTTGTGGAACGCCGCGTGGAGCCGGTGGAATTCCAACAAGTTGGAATTGGCCGAGGGTGACGTTGTCCTTTGCAAACTCACGCTCTCCTTGAAGCACGTGGATTTCAACAGCGGGTTGATTGTCTGAGGCCGTTGAGTAAATTTCAGAACGTCGGGATGGAATGGTGGTATTGCGTTCAATCATTGTGGTCATGACGCCACCAAGTGTCTCAATACCCAAGGTCAATGGAGTGACGTCGAGCAGAAGGATATCGGATACACCTTCATCACCAGCGATGATACCAGCCTGTAATGCAGCCCCAAGAGCCACGGCTTCATCAGGATTGATGCCCTTGTAGGGGGGCTTTCCAGCCTCTTTTTCAACTGCATCTTGAACAGCAGGCACACGTGTTGAGCCTCCAACCAAAATGACCTTGTCAACATCGCCCTTCTTGATTGAAGCATCTTTCATGGCTTGTCGGGTTGGAACCATGGTTTTCTCAATGAGTTTGGAGATGAGGTCCTCAAATTTGGCTCGTGAAAGCGAGAGATCCATGTGAACAGGTTGTCCATCCACCATGGAAATAAAGGGCAAATTGATTTGCGTTTGTTGTGTCCCACTCAATTCAATCTTGGCTTTCTCTGCGGCTTCCTTGAGTCGAGACATGGCTTGCTTGTCCTTGGACAAATCAATACCAGTTTCCTTCTTGAATTCCGCATTCATCCAGTCGATAATTTTCTCATCAAAATCATCTCCACCGAGTTTGTTGTTTCCTGCTGTTGCTTTGACTTCGATCTGTGGTTGTCCATCGACTTCATAGATTTCAAGAATAGAAACGTCAAAAGTTCCACCGCCAAGGTCGTAGACGAGAATGGTTTGGTCTTGGGTCTTATCCACGCCATAGGCCAAAGCAGCCGCAGTTGGTTCATTGATGATACGCAAGACCTCAAGGCCAGCGATTCGGCCAGCGTCCTTGGTTGCTTTTCGTTGTGCGTCGGTGAAGTAGGCAGGACAAGTGATGACCGCTTGATTGACTTCATGACCTAGGTAGGCTTCAGCGTCAGCTTTGAGCTTCTGCAGAATGAATGCAGAAACCTCTTGAGGTGTGTATTTGGTTCCGTCAACATCGGTGGACCATTGAGTCCCCATGTGGCGTTTCACTGAAATCATGGTGCGTTCTGTATTGGTGACAGCTTGTCGCTTGGCAGTTACACCGATGAGGCGTTCACCACCGTCTTTGGCAAAAGCCACTACGGAGGGGGTTGTGCGTGCACCTTCTGCATTCGGTATCACAACGGGTTCACCGTTTTCAATCGTCGCAACGCAGCTGTTGGTCGTTCCTAGGTCTATTCCAATCACTTTACTCATGTTGTTTCACTTCCTCTGTTTCAAAAAATGGGGATTCCACCGTCATCTTCATCGTCATCATCATCGTTGTCTCCAACGTCAATACTGACTTCCATATCGGTGGGAATCGAATCGTCACTCTTGTCTTCGAGAGCCTTGCCTTGGGGTGTCAACTTGAGGGTGATGTCCAAGATGCCGTTATTCAAACTCCACTCCACCACATCATCACAGGGGTGTGGGAGCTCAACAAGAGCCAAGGGGGTTACCTGGGTGGTCCTCATGATTTCAATCTGGGAACCTTCCTTGACGAGTTCGATCTCGAGATGCTCAGGCTCAATGTCACCTTTGAGTGTGAAATCAATCGTTACTGACATGTTCCATCCATCAAGATATACGTCCTCGCTGGGCAATGTGATGGTATCGTCTTCAGCTGGTTCAAGGGCCGATGGGTCAATTTCAACAGGTGCCGCATCAACTCGCATTTCGACGCCCATGTTCTTCAGCATGTCTTCAATTGAAAGCCCAGATCCGAACATTTTCGTGATTTCTGAGAGATCAAAATTGAAGTTCACATCGCCCTTTGCGAGTTTCTCAGGGTCAAGGCCAGCGGCTTTGAATTGATCTTGGAATTGGCTCATCAATTGGCGTAGTTGTTCACGTTGGAATGGGATGCCCATGTTCTTGAACATTGTTTCCAATTTGTCCAAGAAATCATCTTCCCACTCGTTGTTATCTGCCATACTGCTCACTACTAAACCATCGGTTATGTAGTGGCCAGTGTGCAACGGGATATAAACCTAATCAAATCACTGATTTGAAATCGAAACCATCTCTGATCCGTCAAAACGTCCATGCCGGATTCATTTCCCAGAAAAAGGGGCGCGTATTTTTATTAAACAACAAAAGAAAGATGACATAACGATCTTCTTCTGAATCATTGGATTTACGAAGGCAGTTGGCCGCCGAATGAGTCAAACAGTCTTCTCGTTCCAAACCTTCGTCGTTGAATCGACCATGTTGGGATTGAGTGTCACTCGCCGTTGATGAATTTGACGAGGGTGCGCACATGAACACCGGTTGCGCCATGTCCAACGGTCTTGTTGGTCTTGGCTCCCCAGTAGGTTCCAGCGATATCCATGTGAGCCCAAGGAATGTCTTCTGCATCGTCGCCTTCACCACGTTGGGGAACGAATTGCTTGAGGAAGGCTGCAGCGGTGTTAGCACCACCCCAGCGTCCAGCTCCGAGGTTTCGAGTATCTGCAATCTTTGAATCTGTCATCTCCTTTTCGAACGCAGGGAGAAGAGGCATAGGCCAAGCGAGTTCTCCAGCGTCCTTGCTCGTTTCATGAATTCGTGTACGGAAGTCTTCGTCGTTGGACCACAAACCTGTTGCTTCGTGACCAAGTGCTACGACACATGCCCCAGTTAGGGTTGCAAAATCAATGATGTATTCGGCGTCATAGTCAGTTCCAGCCTTCCAGAGTCCGTCTGAAAGCACCAAGCGACCTTCTGCATCGGTGTTGAGCACTTCAATGGTTTTTCCAGAAAGGGTAGTGATGACATCACCAGGGCGCTGAGCGTTAGATGATGGCATGTTTTCTGCCATGCAAGTGATGCCAACGACCTTTCCTTTGTGTCCAGATGCGGCAAGTGCCTCCATGGTTCCAAACACGGTTGCAGAGCCTCCCATGTCATACTTCATTTCGTCCATGTTAGCGCCGGGTTTGAGGGAAATACCTCCGGTGTCAAAGGTGATTCCCTTTCCTACAAGAACGGGGTGGCGGCCACTGTGCTGTCCATTGAGGGTGAAAATCACCATGCATGGTTTTCGTGCTGAGCCCATGCCCACAGCCACGAGTCCTCCCATACCCTTTCGGATGGCTTCTTCGTAGTTGATGATTTCAACATTGACGTGATCATAATCTTCTGCCCATGCTTCAGCCATTTCAGCGAATGCCATGGGGTACATGTCGTTTGGAGGGGTGTTGCCGAGATCTCGGGAGAGGTGGACGCCACTCACGACGGCTGTTGCATGATCAATGGCCAAGGAGAGTTCGGATGCGGCCGATTCGCCGCAGTTGATTCGAGCAGCGAGGGTCGTTTTTTCCTCATCATCTTTTGATTGTTGATAGCGGTCAAATGAGTAATCTCGGAGCATCATGCCCTCAGCGAAGGCTGTCATTGCATCAATGTCATCGGTTGTGAACATCACGGTCATTTCATCGCCATGTGATTTCTTGTGGCTTGCGACAATTGTTGCGCCTGCTTCTCGGTAGGTGTTGTTATTGGCCTTGTCTTCCTTACCCAATCCGACGAGGATTGCTTTGCCACCATCGGTGCCGTAGAGGGACATGGTCGTGTTGGCTTTCGCTTTGAAATCTCCATCATCCAAGACCCGATTGATTTGGCTCTTCAGGGCGGTGTGTATTCCTTCTGCTGAGTTTGGAGCAGATGTAGTTCCTTCGAATAATGGGAGGACGAGGGTGCCGTTGATGTTGTTTCCTGAACTGACTGTGACTTTCATGCTTTCACCGAATCATGCGAATCATGTCCAACACTTGAAACCTCTTCCGCAGTGGTTTGCTTTTCCAAGGAGATAATTCGGGCTACTGAAGAGGTTATTTGGCATTTTGGAATGAAGTCAAAGGTCCTTTTCAATCCCTTTCGATGGTCTTTGTAACCTGTCTTGCTTTTGGACAAATGCTGCTGCTGCAACGAAACCGACAATGATACTAACCGAATTGAATACGCCGTAACCTACCAAGAAGGCTCCATCATCTGTTTGAATTAGCGTATAGGATGAAGAATTGATGGTTTCGTTCACCCACCGACTGGATTCAACAATTCGAACTTGGTAATTCAATGCCCATGACCCTTCAGGGACAAGTATTGATGAGTCAAAATCGAATGCTGCTGAGGTGGAATTGGTGGCATTGATCGCAATAAAAGGAGAAGTCCATACAACGGTTCCATCGCTATCCACATATTGCAAACTTGCATTGTTCGTGGTGGACCTTCCAAAATTGTTGATGTCGACTTCAACGCTGTCGTCCATCACCGTCATGCTTGCGATGTCTAGGCGTGCTCGCCAGTACCAGACGTTATCAATCAGGTAACGCATTACATCAAGTTCTTCGCCCAAACGGTCCGATAGAGCCTCAACGGTTCCAAGCAACCATTGCTCGTCATCCGTCTCAAATGTGAATGTGGGGTACCCCATGATTCCATAGCCATAATCCCGACTGGTCCCAGAATTTGGGTAAAGACCTTGGTTGGCGTTGCGAATGGGAATATCTGAGATGTTGGCATTCACATCGTCACGAATGAAGTGGTAGAGCTCCCAATCGATGGGTTGGTCTGGAATGTATCCCCAAGGGTGCAGCATGATCCAAACACCCGTATGCATGGTGATGTACAGATCAGCATCCGGGACTTCTGTTTGCATGTAATTGGCATTGGCAGCAGTTTCAGCCTCACTGAAAGGACCTGAACCTGGTTGGGTCTCATCCTGTTCATTCCAGTGATGGTCATAGTTTCTGTTCAAATCGACTTGGTTGATATTCCAACGTGTGTCAAGATCGTTTCCATCTGCATTAAGCATGATCAGAACATGGATTTCAGTATTGGTCAACACATCAATGGCTTCTTGTTCGCCAGCAGCCCAACCCTCGATGTAGAATTTCGCAGTCAAGAAGGCCAATTCAGTTCCGAGGTGCTCATTTCCATGATGGCCTCCGTCGATGTAAACGATTTCCTTCGCCGTCCCATCCGGTTTTGTCTCGTTGCTCCAATCCGATATCCGAACAACCCAGAGATTCTTCCCAAGCTCCGTTTGACCTGCGATGGCTAGGTCAACGATGTCTGGATGATCATCCGCCCACGCATTGACGTCGGTGGTAAGTGTCGCATAGGAATGGTACCAGTGTTCTTGAACGATATCCGGCTGTTGAGCATTCGACAACGGCACTATGGGTCCAGCCAAAAGAAGGAGGACGCACAAAGCCCAAACGCGCATGTCAAAGCCTCGCGGCGGTGGGGTAAGAAGTTAACCAAATCACCAATCTGAGGTGAATGCATTCGGGTTAGCGATTTTTTCGGCTTCACGGGTCCAAATGGAGGAAGCGTCCGTGCTGTATATGTCGGCGAAAGGATCGATTTCTTCTTCGTGAAGATTACGTTGCATGTAAGCCTCGACACGCTCGCGAAGGTCCGGTTTGAATTTCCAATAGTGGATGCGCCATTCACGGCCATCCCATAACGTGGTTTCTTCGGATTCAGTGGTTAACAAATCATAATCTTGGAACATGTAAAACAGGTTGCGGTCAGTGGGTTCAAGGGCATTGTCAATAATGCGGTTGTAAAACCCGAAGAATCCTAGGGCGTGCTCAGCCATACCTTGTGCAACCTCGGCATCCATCTCCAAGTCGATGTGTTGTTGAATAGCTTTCGTCAATTCTGGTAATGTCATTCCCATAAGTTCACCCCGGCGAGAGGAGGCGTGCGGCGCGCAAACCTCTTCCCGTTGCTAATATATATTGTACCCCGACCCATATTAAATGTTCCATCGTTCTTGATGAAAAGTGCTCTTCAAGCCTCATTCTTCACTCGTCTTTTACATCGGCAACATCATGAAGGGGTCGTCTCACGCTTTCATTTCATGGAGGAAGAGTTCGTTGAAGGCAACTTTCTCGGTCTCCCACAACGCGAGGGTGACGTTGACGTCGCTATCGTCCCATTAGCCTACGAATTAACCACCTCCTACGGGACAGGGACTGCTCAAGGTCCAAGCGCCTGTATCGATGCGAGCGCTCAAGTGGAATTGTACGACTCCGTGCTCGGGCAGGATCTCCCAGCGGGCTTGGTGATTGCCACCGTACCTGAATGGGAAGGGACAAGACCGACTCTTCTTGGGCAATTGGATGAACTTGCCGACCATGCATCCGCATGGTACAACGGAGCGTGTTTCCCATTGTTCCTTGGAGGTGAACACGGCATTTTACCCCCTGTGATTCGTTCTTCCATCTCCCACCCCTTGGTGGATGGAAATTTGGACCGCTTGACAGTAGTGCAAATCGACGCGCATGCGGACTTACGAGCTTCGCTGGACGGTGAACCGTTTTCACACGCTTGTGCAGCAGCCAGAACGCTTGATACTGGAATCGGAAAGCTGCTTCAAGTTGGCATCCGAGCCTATTCCAGAGAAGAAGCGGCTTTGATTTCGAGCGATACTCGAATCACCACTTATTTCGCAAAGGACACTCAACATCCGCATTCGGGGACGAAGCATTGGGATGCATGGCTGAACACTTTGAGGTCGCTCAAAGGGCCTGTTCACCTCACGCTAGATTTGGATGGCTTGGATGGCGCTTTAGTTCCAGCAACAGGAACGCCGGTCCCAGGGGGACTTTCGTTTTGGCAAGTTATTGAAACCATTGAAACTCTGTTCCAGGTGCCTGAAGTGTCAGTGATCGGAGCCGATGTAAATGAAATTGGATGTCAAGAAGATACCCCGCTCACCCAATTCACCGCTGCCCAATTGGCAACAAAAATTGTGGCATGTCATGCCCTTGCCCGAAAAGAACAACGCTGGACACCTACCCCTCACACCTCATCGCATGACGAATCTTCGACGTACTTCCGTGCAATGAAAGAGCCTCAGCATTCGGTCGGAGATCATGCATAAATTCAAGGTGGACGCAAGATGGATGAATCAGGTGTACACGAAGCTCATGGCGCCCATGTTTTCATGGACTATACTGGCTTTCAAAGCGGTTCATCTCATGATGGTACATGGATGCTCCATCATTTACAACAAGCGGTTTCCGCCAGCAATTTGAGAGAAGTCCACGCTCATGTTGAGCCCTTTGACGGAAGCGTTTCACCTCCTGGTTTTGCCGCAGTGGTTTTGATCGATGAAAGCCATGTGACGGCACATTGCTATTCTGACCGAGGATGGCTTGCTATCGATTGCTTCACGTGTGGGGGGACCGATCCAAACACACTCGCTGATGCTCTACATTCTGAACTTTTGGCAGCGATTCCGACATTGAAATTAATGCAACGAACGCATGTGCCTCGTTTCCTGCACGAGGGGTGATTGGATGGGGATGCGCACATTTATCGACGAACATTACCGCCATTTCAATGCGGGAACAGTTCAACGAACTGCGGAGTCCCTCACCGCATTTCTCGAAGGTGAAGGCAAACTATTCTTGACCCTCGCAGGTGCAATGAGTACTGCTGAAATAGGACGCAGTCTCGCTGAAATGATACGTCAAGGACATGTTGCTGCGATTTCATGCACAGGGGCCAATTTGGAAGAAGACGTCTTTAATTTGGTTGCAAGGTCACACTACAGAAGCGTGCCAAACCATGAAGATATGACCCCTCAAGACGACCAAGATTTGTACCAAGCTCATTTCAACCGGGTGACAGATACTTGCATTCCCGAGGAAGAAGCCATTCGCAGGATCGAAGGTTTTCTTTTGCATGCCTGGCAGAAAGCCACGAAAAACAACGAAGTCCATGCCCCGCATGAATACCTGTATAATCTCTTGAATTCAGGGGACCTCGAAGTCAATTATGATGGCGACCCAGCCCATTCTTGGCTTTTGGCTGCTGCAGAACGAAACCTCCCACTCTTCGTTCCTGGCTGGGAAGATTCAACTCTGGGTAATATCTTCGCCGCCCGTTCCATTGAATCGTTGGTGGATGCTTCGGTTGTGGAAAGCGGTATTGCGACCATGCAACGCCTCGTCTCCTTCTATCGATGTAATACGGCTCCATTGGCATTCTTCCAAGTTGGTGGTGGGATTGCTGGGGATTTCCCCATTTGTGTCGTACCGCTCCTCCATCAAGACTTGAAACAGTCTGTTCCTCTTTGGTCTTGGTTTGCTCAAATCACAGATGCAACGGCATCCTATGGCGGATATTCAGGGGCACCTCCTAACGAAAAGATCAGTTGGGGGAAATTGGCCACCGACACCCCAAGGTTCAACATTCAAAGTGATGCAACAGTTATTCTTCCACTCATCTTTGCTTACATCCTCGACATGTGAGTGAGCCTAGGACCACAACTCTTGAAGAGGAGCGGCATCAACAATCAATCATGAAGCATCGCCGCCGACCAGTTGTTTTGGGTATCTTGCTGATGCTGGTGCTGTCTTCAACACCGATTCAAGCCAGTTCCCATGATGAAGTGAGTCTCACCATAAGCACACACTGGATGATCGATGGAAATGGTAAACTTTTGAACGCCTACATGCTAACGTTTGCAGACAATGGGACCTATGTGTTTGATACAACCATCAACCACGAACGAAATGGGACTTCTCTGGATGTGGCCACATCGGTTGAATGGGGCTTTGATGATGGCCATCGAACGGCGCTCTTGGAACTGAACACAACTTTGGTTTGGGCCGATGAGTTGAGTGTGTCCGTCACCGTCACCGATCACAACGGTGAATCCTTACCATCCCCCATCACCGTTGAGCGTTCATTCATGGTTGGGACTTGGAATCAACCCATGGCAGATCATGAGGTGATGATGTCAACTTCTTGGAGTCTAGATCAGTCCTATGCCAACGAAGAAGGAGATCAATTTTTCATGCTGGAATTCGACGGCCAGGGTTGGCAGCAACGCATCGGAGATACCTTGGAATCGTGGGAATTAGGGAACGGTACCTTCCGTCAAATCGAAAATGCAGGAGCGACAGAAACCGACCTTTCCTTGACCTTGACAAAACTCTGGAAAAACGAAACCTTGGTTGCAGGGATTCTTACCGACCAATTATTTGACGCTCGTGGGCACGGTTTGCTAAATTTGACCACCAATGAAGACGGTCTTATCACCGTGATTCAAGCAAATGTTTCGCAGGCCATGCTCAATCGCTCGATGTCTGGAGATCATATCGAAGAACGATTGTCACTTGAGGCAACGGGCATGCTCAATTTGAGTGATCAAGAGGAGGAGAATTCTACCTTGAACATCGACGGTGAACTCTCTGTCTTTTTCTTGGAATATCATGATGTGGATGGTGTTCGCGTGTTCCAGCACAGTCAATTCGAGGCAATGGCAGACTTTGTTCTCATTGAAGATGGTACGCGCTTGGATGTATCTTTGGATGGTTTTTCTTCGCTAGAGCGCTGGGAAGATGGGGTACGTGTTGAACAATTGGAAGAGTTGTATGGCTCAGGAACGTTTGGATTTGAAGATCAAGACGATAACGCATCATTGCAGATTAACGGGTCGATTCTGGATTTGCACACCAAGGTCGTGAACGGTAGTACGATGATCGACGACCTCCATGTTGATGGCGTCATGACCGGAGATGTGCAAGGCACTTTTGGTGTGTTGAGAGGTATCGAAATTACAGGCGAGCAGGCCAATGCCACCGGTGAAATCTTTTTGGTCAATGTCATTCATCAAGACTCTTGGTTCAACATCACAGGCGTCAATGGAGGGAATTTCTTTGATGGTGCTGGCGTGGGTGCCACACACAATGAGACATGGGAGTATCAAACTGTTAACGCTGATTGGGATAACCGTACGGTCCGTTTGGTCTGGAGGGAAACCACAGCAGGCGACCAATCTGAAGGCGATGAATTACCAGAACGTAGTCCAATCCAAAGCAACGCCACGGCCCCCGAGGCTGAAGATTCACTCGGCGATTTGACCGTTGGTCGAGAGACTGGCTTGATGCCGATTCCCATGGAATCAATGGATAGCATGGTGTTGAACGGACAGGAAGGCCTGCAACTCACTGTTGTGGCTGGCGACGTCTCAATCGAGCCTCGTGATGGTCATAATTTCACCGTCATTGAATGGGTTGGGACTTATGGCGATTCATCGGGAAATGCTATCGGCTCAATCGTAGTTGAAGGGCCACTCATGGGTTTGGTATCAAGCGTTGAACGGTCATTTTCAATTCCTTATGGAGACTCAGATGAAGTTGCAGAATTCATGGAAACTCAACTTCTTGAACGTGTGATTTCACCTGATATTGTTACGGCCGATGAAAACTCACCCCCGACAGTGGTTTCTCTCTCAATCAAAGAAGGTATTGTCATTGGAGAAAGCGGGAGCACAGCCCATTTGATTGCACATGTCGAGGATTCAGAATGGAACGTTGAATCGGTTTTGGTTGATTTGTCACCCCTCGGCGGGGGTATCTTGGCCTTGAACGATCGAGGCTTGGACGGTGATTCAACCATCGGAGATGACGACTACACAGCTTCATTCTTCGTCCCTGGTCTCGAAGTCGGCTTGATCCAAATCAACCTCACTGCAAGCGATAGTTTTGGTGCTATCACAACGGCTTCAAGTGATGTTGAGGTGTTGAATTATGCTCCGCGCCTGACACGTGTAGAAATAGCACCTTCCACCCTCATGAGAGGGCAGTCACTGGTCATTAATGCAGAGGCCTACGACGGGCACGGAGTGGCTTCAATGCAACTCGATTTGCGAGAGTATGGTTCTCTCTTGTACGACCTTGAACAAAGTGAAGGAACCTGGGCTGGTATGTTTGCCATGCCTGACGGGATGACGCCGGGCATCCAATCATTGCTGTTGATTTCGACTGACGACCGTGGAGCAACGTCTCAGCATCGTGTTTGGACCCCAGTAGATGGGGTTGTTGGGCATCCTGTATTTGGGCCACATTATGTCGATACATCCTCAATTATTCCAATCGAAGTGACAATTTTGAATGACCGTCCGACTGTGATGGCACCCAATCTCAACATCGAGAAAGATGGAATAAGTCAAGTCTCTTACAGCGTTCAAGTCAACGATCCAGATGGTCTGGAACGAGTTCAAATTGACATGGGTGTATATTCTGCCATTGGTGAAACCTCATGGGTCATGATGCATGATGATGGTATCAATGGTGGCGATCAAGTCGCTGGTGACGGCAATTTTACTGCAATGTTGTCCATTCGTACTGGAACTCCTATTGGCAATCACGAAGTGCAAATACGAGCGCTTGACATCTTTGGTGAGTTGAACACTTCGAGCGCCGTTGTTACTCTTGCTGTTCCGACGACGGACTCTGGTTCAACCAGCGGATTGAGCAACGCCGTTCTCACTGTTCTTGGTGGTGGTGTGCTGCTTGCTGCTGGAATTGTCCTATTTTTCATGGCCAGAGGCCGAGATGGTGAGGATGGAGAGGACGACCGCTTTGGCATGCAGTGACCTGCCTTCTGAGCAATGAGCTTCTTTTCCACAACGATGTGGGGCTGATAAACGTCCATCCATTCCTCAGGGAACTCATGAAGCAAAGACATAGGCCGACAACCGTTTAAACCCCTGCTTGATGGGCAGAACACACGAGCGAGAGTAGTGTAGTGGTTATCACCGGGCGTTGCCAACGCCTGAACCCGGGTTCGAGTCCCGGCTCTCGCATATCAGCCATTTTTCCGAAATATTTCGTTGAGAGGTGGCGAGTTTGGCACACCAGAATTAAGTGATGCGCGTGACCTGCTCAGGTTGGGATAGCCATGACTGACCGCCGCACCATCTTCATCGGAAAAAAACCACTTCACGCCTATGTTCGAGCCGTTGTCATGGCAATGGAAGGAGGCGAACGCTCCATTCAACTGGTGGCTCGGGGCGCAACCATCTCTCGCGCAGTCGATGTTGCTGAAGTCTGTCGCAGGCGAAGTGGACACATCGCCCAAAGTTTGCCTGAAACCGTGAACATTGAAGACCTCCAATGCAGCTCTGAACAGATCACTAACGATGAGGGAACGGTTCGCACTGTGAGCGTTCTTAAAATTAACATCGAAGGAATCGGTGATGTCCCTCAATCGGAAGAAGAATGAGTTGCTAGAAGCATCAAACGTCGTTGAATTTCTTGCGCTGTGGATTGGTAAACCTCGTATTCCTGGCCTACAGGGTCCTCAAGCCCCCAATCCTCATCGATTCGCATGGCAGGACAATTGACCCCGCACCCCATTGAAATCACCATGTCGTAGTCTTCAGCATTGAAATTGTCCACGCTTTTTGGAGTCATGCCCTCGGTCTGGATGTTTCGTGATTGCAACAATTCAAGTGCATGAGCCGCTACATCATCAGCGGGGTGGGTCCCTGCAGAATCCGCTTCAAACCCCATGGCCTTGGCTAAACCTTCTGCCATCTGTGACCGACAAGAGTTCCCTACGCAAACAAACAAGAGTTTCATGACGATGTTTCAACCCCCATGCTCTATGAACTCTTTCTATGGTTCTTCTGTGCACCCATTAACATAGGGGGGTTGGGTGGAAGTTGACATGAGAAGAGGGCTGATTGGGGCATTGGGACTCTTTTTCCTTCTCTTCCTTCTTCACATTGTTGCAGCATCTCAGAATTGGGATGTTTTTTTCCGGCTCATCGCGCTCAGCATTACGGTGATCACCGTGATGTTTGGACCCTTTTGTGTCCTCGTTGAGCGCTCATCGCCGTTGAATTCTCGACGCTCGCTCAACCGAGTGGCCTCTCTGGTTGCCTTACCTCTCGTTCTTGGCCTTGCATGGGCCTATGGCGGCATGACATGGGAAACAACCCCTGTTGCTGTCTTGTTGATTTTCAGCATGCTTTCCCACGGAGCATTGGAGGTCTTACTTTCAACCAACATTCGCCACGCCATGCGCAGTGATTGATGTGGGTGGGTTGAAGTAGCCCGATTCGGTGGAAATCTCATGGCGGATTCCCCTGTCACCATCCACGAGCCAAACGAGAGCGGCGAAGCACAACCTGCTGGGCCTTCTGTTCAAGAACAAAAGCAGATGGAGCAAGCCTATGCTCAGATGAAGCGAAAGATGACAATGGAAGAGATTGGGCGCAAAATCAAGCACAAGATCATGGTTCTTTCAGGAAAGGGCGGCGTTGGTAAATCCACGGTTTCCACTGGCCTCGCACTTTCGTTTGCTCAACAAGGACACAAAGTAGGCATTCTTGATATTGACATTACAGGTCCTAATGTGCCCAAGATGATGGGGTTGGACGGACAACGCCTTCACGTTGAAAACAAACGTATTCACCCAGCCCAAGGCCACTTGGGAGTGAAAGTCATTAGCATGGCTTTTCTTCTTGAGGATGAAGACACTCCTGTTGTTTGGCGTGGCCCAATCAAACTCGGGGCCATCCAGCAATTCATTGGTGATGTGGAATGGGGCGAATTGGATTATCTGGTGATTGACTTCCCTCCAGGGACATCAGATGAGCCTCTTACCGTTGCACAATCTCTCCCCAACATCGATGGCATGGTGATTGTGACCACCCCTCAACAAGTGGCGTTATTGGATAGTCGTAAATCCATCACATTTTCAGAATCACTCAAAGTTCCAGTGCTTGGTGTTGTTGAGAACATGAGCGGGTACACCATCCAAGGTTCAACTGCACCCAACACCGAGGTCGAGATTGCAGCGCCAGGTGGTAAGACCAAGCGTGTGACTTCTACCTCTGATGGGAGTTTTGCAGTGACACTTGACATTTTCAAAGAGGGTGGAGGCAAAACAACGGCTGAAGAATTTGGGGTTCCTTACCTCGGTGCTCTTCCTTTCGACCCGGGCTTTGTGCGCGGCGGAGATGACGGCGTTCACAGAATTGTTTCAGAGCCAGAAGGCGCATCAGCCATCGCATTTGCAAAGGTTGTTCGTGCGATTCAAGACCAGTTGACCGATGGATTCGATGGCGGATTGGAAATTATTTGAGGTGAAATTGTGTCTCAATCACTTCCAGCTCTCAAGAAATTAGAACGCAAGGATACGAGCATGGAACTCACTTACGAAGACGGAGAACAATACACCGTCGCTTACGACGATTTGCGCCATGCTTGCCCTTGCGCCAAATGTTCACCGCATCGTAACGACGATGACAGCAGTCGAATTTTGCGACGTCAAGTTGAAGCCCTTCCCGCAGAGAAACCCACGGTTAGGCAAGTTGGGAAATACGCCCTTACCTTTGAATGGCAGCAAGGTTGCTCGAGTGGTATTTTTCGCTATGAACGCATTTACGACCTTGCCCACCGCCGTGATCCAGACAGAGGAAAACCTTACGTCCACGGTGCATGGTGAAACAGATGGGCCTTTGAACGTTGAATTAAACGACGCTTTCTTGAAGTTAAGCCGACCGCCAATAAGCAGGAGTTGATGTTAGGTGCAGAATGTCTACCTGACCTGGATGATAACAGCCCTTGCGCTGGGAGTCATTCTTCTCCCGTTCTTCAAACCACCATGGGCCAAACTCTCGCTGCCTCCTTTCGTGGATTTTTTCCGTAGGTACTGGATTCACATTCTGATTGTATTTTCCATTTACAACGCAAAGGACGGCCTTGATCAGATTGACCGTTTGTTCATGGCCAGTACAGGGTTGGACATGACTCCGTACATTTGGGCTATTGAGGGGAATTTGGTTTTGTGGGTGCAGCAAACCTTTGAGAATGCCTTTCTGACCGCAGCCCTGACTCACTTTTATGTTTCAGGATTCATGTTCATTTGTTATGTTTCCATCTTCTATTTCGCCTATTTCGATGATAGATGGCTCGCCGACCGAGTGACCTTGTCCATCGCTTGGGTCTATCTCTTAGCAGTCCCATTCTATCTCTTTTTCAACGTACGAGTGACCGGCGATACCATTCCCGAAATGGAAACATTAGCCTACACGCTCACACCTGAGATTGCCGATTGGTTCCGTCGAATTGACCCCTTTACAAACGGTATGCCATCCTTGCACATTGGGATTCCATTTGCCGTTTGGCTGTGCCTCACTCGTTTTGATGAAGACCGTCGATGGAACCGGTACCGACATACGCTTCTGTTGTACATCTTGCTCACAGCATTCGCCATCATTTATCTCGGCATTCATTGGTTCCTCGATATCATTGGCGGAATGATTGTTGCAACGATGGCGGTTTCATTGGCTGATCGAACTTCCAACAGTTGGTGGAAATTCTTTGATGAGCGAACGATGAACGCTCGCATCGTCACGGTGTTAACCAAACCTAAGCATTCATTCCAATTCGTGACTGGAAAGATTCGGTTGTTTTTGGTTCGTTATAGCGCTCCTACAAGCCGTGAAACAACTCGAATGGCATTTGCCATATTCCTTGTCGTGATTTCTGTCATTACCTACGATTTGACGCACAGTGCCCTGCCAGCAGGAGGCGTGCAAGCTCCAGAAGGGGCCGCAGCAGCAGATGGTTGGCTGGTCACCCTTGACAATCGAAGCGGAGAGGCTCATCTCTTGGTCCACAACCTTTCAGAAAGTGAGGATGACCCGATGCTCCTCAATCAGTTGAACCTCAGCATGAATTCTCCCTACGCCATATCTGGTTCTGTTCTTGCCATGGCCAATAACACGCACATGGCGGTCATCGACCTCGAAGCGAATCAACAAGAACTTCTGTTCGTTGAAACCGATCCAATCGAACATCTCTTGGTAAGTATGATTGGAACAGAACCTGTCGTCGTCTATACTCAAGAGGGTCTTCTTCATGCCATGAATCTCGACGGTTCTTCCTTCATCCCAGCCGTTGAAACCTTTGACAACATCACAAAAATCGTCAACTCGGGTTCAGAGATTGCTATAGTACGAGATGACGACCCGATGACCGTTCACGTAGTCCAGCTCGGTGTGCGTGGAAGTTTGGAATATCCAATCAACGCCACAGCGGCACCAGGTGAAGATGAATTGCTGATGAGTTGGGGGATTCCAGTTGATATGGAGAATGCAACGATTGTCGACATGGCCATGAATCGTGAATATCTCGCCGTTACTGTCAATGTAAGTGCAACAGATCGTCTTGTGGTTTACAATCGCTCCACTTCAATGCAATGGCTGGGAAGCAACGCGAAATACCATGTTTCAGACCCCTCCATCGGCCATGATATACTGGCCTGGGCGGTGAGGGACCATTACAATCCAATCTCTCCTCAAGAAAAATACCTTGACAGGGAGATTTATTTCACCACACTTGGAACTAATACAACCAGTATTCTCACCGTCGATGAACTCGATCAATGGGGTCCTCAGGTGCTTGAATCCCATCTCGTTTATTTCCAAATGGAAGACGAAACGGTTTCGGTTGAAATCCATTCTTGGGAGCCCGAATTGAGGCTGTACTCCAGCATCGTTCTTCAGTTGGGTGTTTTAGCAGCGGTCATTATTGTCTTCATGAATTCATGGCAGAGACAGAAGGAACGTCAAGCCATTCGCGGTCGTTGATTTCAACCGTGGTAGCGTACTCGTGTTCGGATCTCTTCGAGGCGACGAAGTACTTCTTCAGCCGAGGGAACCCTTCCCCCTCGCAAAGTCGGTGTAGTTCCAAGCTGTTCTTCGGCTGCTCTGTAGCCTTGAACGACACGGTCAATGGCCCCTTCCCATTGAGGATGAGATGCGCCAAGAATTTCGTCTAACACATGCAAATCTATGCCAAATCGCTCAACCTCATAATCGATGGCTGCTAATCCAAAATCAATGAGATAGACCTTAGGCCCATCAATGAGCATATTGTTGGTTGACAAATCCCCATGCGTCATGGCTTCTCGATGAAGCAAGCGCACCGTGGCTCCAACGCTATGAAGGATTTGATTGACGTTGGATTGCGTTGAACTTGAATCGTTCAGTACATCGATCAAAGGAGTTCCAGGGAGGTGTTCTAACACCATTTGGCCTCCTTCCATGTCGAGGTCCCATACGGCTGGAACTGGAAGGCCCGAACGACGCAAACGAATCAACAATCGCGCCTCACTGGTCATCCTTCGAGTACCCAACCGATGATCCAAGTCTGGATGTCGCCATGAACGAGGTCGGCGTTGTTTCCGTACAGCAGGTCGGCCAAACCATGTTCCTGACCAAACATCGGCTTCCGCCCCGAGGTGAAGGCGTTGCTGCTCAATGAAGACCATGTGACGCTCAGAAGGTTCACATTTTCAAAGTTCACGTTCATCCGCTCCTTCAAAAAGGGTGAACGGTTCGGATAGATGAGGCACATGAGTATCTCCCTTCCTATGTGTGCGGTGGATTTCACGGATGCAACCCTGTCCGATGAAGAACAGGCAATCGCTCAGCGTATTACTGAATTGAAGACGATCCTTGGAGAGGACCTGTTGATTCTTGGCCACCATTATCAACGCGATAGCATCGTCATGCACGCTGATTTTCTCGGCGATTCATTCATGTTGAGTCAAAAAGCCGCAGCCTCAACTGCCAAACACATCGTATTCTGTGGCGTTCACTTCATGGCTGAATCGGCAGATATCCTCACATCAGATGAACAAAACGTTGTTCTTCCAAACCTCCGTGCTGGATGTTCAATGGCAGATATGGCAACGCTCAATGAAGTTGAAGCTGCTTGGGATGAAATTTTGCTAGAATCTGGTCTTAAGGACCCCATTAATCGGGAAAACCCTGAGCAGCCAGCGGCAAAAGACGCATCATATTTGGTGCCAGTGACATACATGAATTCCAGTGCTGATCTCAAGGATTTTGTCGGGCGTCATGGCGGTGTTGTTTGCACTTCTTCGAACGCTGAAGGTGTTCTCAACTGGGCCTTTGAGCGAGCCGGGCAAAACGGGGCGGTCCTGTTTTTCCCTGACCAACACCTCGGTCGAAACACGGGTATGGCCATGGGGATTTCGACTGACCGCATGCCTACATGGACCCCAGGTATCGGGGCAATGGGTGAACTCAAAGGCGCTAGAATTGTGCTATGGCACGGGTTTTGTTCGGTTCATAAGCGTTTTACTCCAAGTCAAATACATGAGTTTCGGTCAGAGTACCCCGATGGTCTTGTGGTTGTGCACCCCGAATGCCCTCGAGAAACAGTTGAACTCGCTGATGCCAACGGCTCGACGCAATACATTCATCGCTATGTCGAAGGTCTACCAAGCGGGTCAGCAGTAGCCATTGGAACTGAAATCAACATGGTGGCTCGTCTCGCTCGAGAACACCCTGACAAGCACATTGAATGCTTGGATGATGAAATTTGTCCATGCTCAACCATGTACATGATTCATCCAGCCTATTTGATGGACGTTCTGGAACGATTGGTCGATGGCGAAGTACCCAATCAAATATCAGTTCCACCCTCCGTTCAGGAAGGCTCACTGTTGGCGTTAAATCGGATGCTTGCCATTCTCAAATGACCTTGTCCAAGAAAGAAGTCGTTCCTTTCCATCCAATGAACGCGAGGACTGGGCACAGTATGACAGTCAGCAGCACATAGGTTCCCATGGCGCTCCATTCTTTTTCTTGCCACATGGTGACGGTCTCCATCGAAAAGGTGGACATAGTGGTGAAAGCTCCAAGCAAACCAGTCCCAAACAACAGAGCCTGTGTCTCCGTCAACGTGTTAGCTGCCAAGGCTGCTACCACGCTGCCAAGCAGCAATGACCCGAGCAAATTCGCCGTCAATGTTCCCATCGGCATGGTTTCGGATGGCATGGATTCCGTGACCCAAAATCTGAGCAGAGCGCCCATCGCTCCACCTGCTCCAACGGCGACCCAGTGAGAGAACACGACTGTTGCTCATCTGTCCTGAATAAGAAATCACCTGACGAACATCAACGATTGTGGTGGTTTCATCCATCATTGTCAAAGCCTCGTTCTTCGTGGGAATGTCATGACCACTAAGATTTGGTTCCTTACAGGGAATCATGGAAAGGTTGCAGAAGCCCAACATCACCTTCGTCCCTTGGGGTACGAAGTCATCCAGTTGATGCCTGATGGCGTCACCATTACCGAACCTCAAGCCGACACCCTGAGAGAAGTTGCCTTGTCGAAAATTGAGCAAGCCAAACACCACCTTCCTTCGGAGGACGATCTCCTTTTGGTGGAAGATGCTGGTTTGTTCGTTGATGCTTTAGATGATTTCCCTGGCGTTTATTCTTCCTTTGTTCTCCGAACTTTGCAATGCTCAGGAATTCTCCGTTTACTCAACCATCTCATCAGCGAAGACCCTGTCCAATCAGCCAAGGTACGAAGCGCTCGATTCGAGGCTGTTGCTGCGCTGTGGGATGGTTCAGAGGTCATCTTCGGCCAAGGGGTTTGTCCTGGTTCAATTGCATATCAGGTCACGGAAGGAGAAGGGTTCGGTTTCGACCCTATTTTCATTCCATCGGATTTGGACGAATTTGGAGAACCATTGGAACCAGGTAACTACGGGGTACTAAGCACTCACGGGGCCACATTCGGTGCGGTTGGGCAAGAGATCAAAGAGGCCTTCAGTCATCGAACACGCGCCCTAGACGATTTGATTCGCCAACTCAAAGCCAATCAGGGCCAATGATATTGGCCTAAATCCATCACGGTCATAAAGAAACAATGTTTGGGGTGGTTGAGGGACATGGGTTTCGCACGCACCGTTGTAGGGCTGTTGTTCGTCTCAGTGATGGGATTCTATCTCTCAACGGTTGGTGACTTGACCGATGAAGCCAAGTGGGGTGCTGTGGTCATTATGGCGGTCCTTGCTTTTGCTTGGGTCAGCATGGGACAATCACCACAAAAAGCCCCAAAACGTCAAGCATTACCTGTCCAACAAGCCGCTGCATCCATGGCGGTAGAATCTGAACCTGATGAGATGGATGAAGACCTTCCCGAACCTGTGAAGGAAGAATCCCTCGATGGTGCCACCTTACGAGAACGTAAATTAGCAAAGATCGTCGCAGCTGAGGCGCAACAAGCCGCAGCAATGGCAACCCAAGAGGAAGAAGACAATGATTCCGAAGCGGGAGTTGTTGAGATTGAAGTCGAACTTGAAGACGTCCACGTCGCTGATGAATTCGTGGTAGAAGTGAGCCCTGAGTCGGTGGAGGACGCCGATATTGAACTCACTGTCAATGACCGCCGCAAGCGACATGATGCTATTCGCGAGCGTATCGAGCGCCGTCGACGCGGTCAACTCGCAGAAATCCGAGCTTCAACAGCAAAGATGTGGGAGGACCATGCAGCGGGGGAGGATCTTGTTGCTCTCCTTCAAACACCTGGACACGGCCACTCAGTGATGGTACAACCCGAGCATCCAGAACCAGGGCATGTTTACGGAGCGACCTTTGTTCGAATTGATGAAGGTCGTATCCTCAAACTCCGATTGCCATTGGATGTTGGTTTTGAAACAGTTTCAAAGCCTGAACCTGAATTGCCTCAAATCATCGGGATCGACGGCAAAATCCTTCCTCCTTTGTTGGGTGCTGATGGGCTCCCCTTGCCCCTCCCTCCTCTTCCAGATTCCAGTAATGCGCTCTCTGCCCTTCGGGATGAAATGAACGAGTGACGTCAACTTAGCCCTTCAAGGGATTTAGGGTGTCAAATTTATCGATGGGGTTCCAAATGGCACCCTTAAATACAGTCAATGTCTATTTTTATCGTGCCCCTACAAGGCTAGATCCGTGAATCCTATGCAGTAACCCGTGTTTGACCTAGATACGACTGACCCACACGCGGAAACGCTCGACGTTTCTGCACAGTCAATTGGGGTGAAATACACATGGGGAAAAAAAATATAGGAAGGAAAAAACGCGGAATGAAACGAAATAATCGGGATTATCATTATGATAAAACCGATAAGAAGCACGTGATGAAGGATAGCGTCCGGAGGAAAAAATCTGCCGTACACGCTCGTATTAAACGAGAAAGGCAGGACAAAAAAGAAGCTGAACAGAAGGCTTTGGACCCGGAATCTTCTTCGGATGAAGGCGATGCATCGGTTGATTCGAAACCTGCTGAGAGAGCAGCAAAGCCAAACAACGGACCTTGCTGCAAAGACACGGAACAAGTTGCTGAGAAGAACGAACGCATGTTTGAGGAATGGAAACATTCCTCTCCTGCAAAGATTGATCAGGGCCATTCGTATGCTTACGAATTGTCATTTTGGTTCGTTTGTAAACATCGAGCACACATGCCTCATTTCAAGGCATTTTTGGATCTGAAGAATATCCAATGGTTTCAATAATTTCATTTTTTTCTGAATGAGGAGACGACCGAGCAAAGACTCGGGTGGTTGGGGCATTGGCGCCCAACCCTTTAGTGCCGACAGGCTCGAGATTCAATTGGGGCCGAAATGGAACGTGACACCTTGCTCTTGGACGGCGATTGTGGCCTATGCAATCGTTTGGCACAATGGTTACGACCGAGGATGAAAGACCCACAGGCATTGCAATTTTTCGCCATCGAAAGTGACGAGGGTAAGGAACTCATTGCAACCTTCCCAGAGCATTACCAGGCCGCGGATAGTGTCTATCTTCTAAAGAGCGGACGTCCATACATCCGTTCCGCTGCAGCTATCCGATGTTTGCCCTATCTCAAATGGTATTACGCCATGTGGTATCCTTTATGTTGGCTGGTGCCGTTGCCACTGCGAAACCTTGTGTATCGATTCGTTGCCAAAGTGCGCCATCGGATTTTCAAAGCACCAACAGAGTGCTACCTTCCGATTCGTTGAGTTCAATGTGTTGTTTTAGATGCATCATCTTTCAACCTCCAATTCTTGCGAGATAAACCTTCGAGGGCAACTCCCGTGACAATTCCCCACACCCATGGGTCCTCTATGCCCATGCTCATCAATACCGTCATCGCAACGAGGGCTAGAATCCAATGATGGAGCCAAAGTCCCTTTCCACGTAAGTGGAAGTTTGTTTGTTCAGTGACATATCGCGTGAAAGAATAACTCAAGACCAAAAAAATTGAGTAGAGAGCGAACTCCATGAAAGAGGCTTAGGTGGACATGTATATTTCATGTTGCGCTCCATGCAAAGGCATGACAACGGAATTTCATCCAATCAACAAATTGCAGTAGTTGAATCGCCGAACTTCAAGGATCAGAGCGGCTCTGGGGAACCAAAACAACAGGAAAGAGAGGGGGAATCCCTGTTAATACATGAGATTCACTAATATGCTATGCTCAAAAGCGAGAAGTATGGCGACTTTGGATAAAAGGAAGCCAGTCATCGTGATGAACACGCATGTCTATCCACGACATGTAGGTGACCACGTCGCCCCGTTTATGCACGAATTTGCAAAAATGTGTTCGTCTTTTGCCCGGGTCGTCGTCCATTGCCCACATGCACCAGGCTTAGCCATGAGTGAGACATTTGAGGGCATAGAAATTCGTCGGTTCCGATATGCATCCGAGTCAAAACAAACTTTGGCATATAGGGGGGATATGCACAAGCAGGTGTTTCGCTCACCGTTGAAAGCCCTACTTTTTCTCAAGTTTCTCTGGAAATGGAGAAAGGCGACAAAACAAATCATTCGGGATGTACAACCTGATGCCATGCACGCTCATTGGTTGATTCCAGGGGGTTTTATCACCTCAAAAGCGATGAAAAAAAGCAAGATACCGCTGTTTGTTTCAATGCATGGGACGGATGTCTTTTTGGTTCGAAAGCGCAAAGCTGCGCAACGAATTGCAAAGAAAATTTTCCAAAAATCTCAGAAAAATCATTTTGTCTCCATGGCCTTGCAAGAGAGCATTGAGTCATCCTGTCAGAGAAAGAAGAATTCAAACGACCTTTTGCTTCCAATGTTTTTTGATTTCGAGCGTTTTGCCAACATTCATCGAGAACCTGATTCCAAGAAAATATTGTTCGTGGGGCGTCTCATGTCTGTCAAGGGCATTGATGTTCTCATCGAAGCCTTTTCACATCTTCAATCCACAATTGGCGCAGATGGTTGGACATTGGACATCGTCGGAGACGGTCCCATGCGTGAAGAACTTCTTGAGTTGACCAAGGAGAGGAATGTATCCGGGCAGGTCACGTTCCATGGGACACTTGATCGTGAAGAAGTCGTGAAGATGTATGGGGCATCTGAAATTTTTGTGCTTCCATCCAAGACCACTCCATCTGGTGAAAAAGAGGGTCTTGGAGTTGTTCTCCTTGAAGCGATGATGTCCAAAGTAGCCGTTATTGGAACCGATTGCGGGGGCATTCCCGAAGTTATCACTCATCAACAAACAGGGTTGCTCATTCAACAAAACGATGTGGAAGCATTGTCCAAAGCGATGCAACACCTCATCGAAGATGATGGTTTTCGCAAACAACTGATTGAGGACGCTCACGCGGAAATGAGCCAAAAATATTCAAGGGATGCGATCCAACATCAATTAAAAGAGTGGTATGGGGGAGTTCTGGATGACTAACGAAACGAGATCCCAAACACCAAGCAACCTTTCCATACAACTTGTGACAGTTTTGGTCGTAGGTCTCTCTTTTTGGTTTGTATTGTCCCAACTCGACTCCAGTGAAATCGATATCACTGAGACCTTATCCAATGCCAACTCGTGGCTACTTGCAGCGTTTTTATGCATTATTGCTCTGACTACAATTAGCCCTTTATTGTGGAAAGTCCTCATGTATGGGAGCGGGGCAAACATTCCACTCAAAACCTGTTATGGCCTCTGGTGGACGACCAATATTGCAAAATATATTCCTGGCAAAGTAAGTCTGGTTTTAGGCCGGGTTTGGGTCTCTCGGCGATGGGGTTCAACCGTGGTACTGGAATCCTTTATCTGGGAATTTTTGGTCAGTGTTACATCTGCAGCATTTGCAGCGTCGTTCTTGTTGACTCTTGAAGGCTATCCGGTGGCCAGTAAGGCGACCATTGGATTAGGATGTCTGCTCAGTCTACTTCCGATTTTGAGCCCAAAACTAACACAACAATTGGTTCGAAAACCGTTGGTGTTCTTCGGAAAGGGTGATTGGAATACCGAAATTTCCATGACGAGGAAGACCTATATTCTTGCAATGATTTTGATGACCATCATTTGGATTTTATGGGGCTGTGCCCACAAATTTATTCTGTTGGGAGTGGGATACGACGCTCCATTCCATTTGCTCATTGGAGCCTTTGCAGTAGCATGGTTTGCAGGTTTCGCTGCTTTCTTCCTTCCAGCTGGGTTTGGGGCACGAGAAGGCGTGTTTACCTACACTCTTTCTTTCTTCCTCGGCGCTGGAATCAGTGCCTTATTGGCTCTCCTTTCACGAACCATGAACATCTTAGCCGATGCACTTCTTTTCTTTGTTGGTCTGTTCATTTACAGAACTGAAGACCACGAGGAAGAATGATCAAATTTCTTTTCCGAAGAACTGACGATTTCGTTTTTGAGAGGAATTGTAGGCAATGGTTTCTCCCAAGAGTCCCAAGAAGAAAAATTGAACTCCGAGAATACACAATAACACTCCTAACGATAAGAGAGGTCTGTCACCAATTCCCTCTCCGAGAATGTATTTCACACCTACCAAGTAGCTGCAGATGAGGACCCCTGTGGCAGTAAGAAATCCTCCAATTTTCCCGAACAAATGGAGTGGCCTTTCGATAAACGTCATCAAGAAAGAAACCGTCAAGAGATCGAACAACCCTCTGAGCAATCTTTTGCCACCATATTTTGATTTCCCATGCAACCTAGGGCGGTGTTCAATCGCGATTTCACAAATCCGTGCCCCGTTCATTTTACCCAATACGGGAGTGTATCTGTGCATGTCTCCGTAGAGGTTGAGGCTACGGGCTAGTTGGGTATCGTAGGCTTTGAATCCACAATTCATGTCGTGTATTTCAATTCCACACATGTAGCGGGTTAGTTTGTTGTAAACCTTCGAAGGCCATCTCTTGAAAATATTGTCTTGACGCTTAGATCTCCATCCACAAACGATGGTGTAGCCCTCGTCAATTTTTTCTAAAAATCTTGGAATTTCAGCCGGGTCATCTTGGAGATCTCCGTCCATGGTAATGGATACATTGCCTTGTGCATTGTGGAATCCGGTTGCCAAGGCGATGGCCTTCCCGAAGTTTCGGTTGTGCTGTATCACTCGAATGGTGTCATCATTCTCTTTCATTTGATTTAATTTTGCGACGGATGAATCGGTTGAACCATCGTCGATGAACAGAATTTCGTAATTAAGCGACTTTATTTCATCGTGAATTTCGTTTACCAATGGTTCTAGATTCTCCTCTTCATTATACACTGGAATGACGACAGAGAGGTCAATCGTTGAATCAGACATGGAGTTTCCTATCGCAGATTCAATATATGCGTTTTGTAACTTGGTCCGCCCGATTCTATTTATACGAAGGGATTTCGCTTGGGGGATGGAGGAAATGAGGTTGTCCAATCCAAAAATTCTCCAAGTGATTGATGGTTTCAATCAAAAATTTCTGAGAATGTTTGACAAATTTGAAAAATTCTCGAACAAAAAAGTCTACTTCGGCTTATTTTTGCTAACATTCATCATGGCGTCCCCCATGCTTCTTGCTTACGAACTTGAAAATGATTCAACAAGGTTTGAACACAAAGACTTGGACATCTTTCGAGACCGTGCTCAAACCATCATCGATGGAGATCTATTGTACCGTGATACAGAGCATGTGACCCTCTCCCCTCCATTGATCAACTATCTTTTCATTCCCGCAGTTTTGTTGGGAAATACAGCTTTCATCTGGACACTTTGGTTCTGCGTGTTTGTTTTTACATCCGCTGTGATTCTACATCACATTCTCTTGTCATTTTTTGACAAGCGCTACGCCATAGCAGGGACGATATTTTACATCGCATCTCCGCTGTCACATTACACGACGGTCATGATGATGCAAGACGATGCGATTATCGTTAATTTCTTACTTCTTGCCTTCTTATTCATGATTCGGAAAAGTTGGTACAAAGCCGCTGCAGTCTTTGGATTCGGTGCGATGACAAAATTGTTCCCTGCACTTTGCGCGCCACTCGCAGCAGTTGGGCCCAAACTATGGAAGAAACGATTTATTGCCATGTCCATCGGTCTTGGGATTGGAATTCTCGTGACCCTCCCTTTCTTGCTTCATGCCACAGATGAATTCTTACAATTTCTCAATTTTTACTTAACCGGACAACAGCCGAATTCAGATCTTCAGATGTCAGAGACCGTTTCAGATATTGACCAGCGCGGCATGTCATTCTGGCGATATTTGGGAGAGAACATCGTCTTCGTACCAAGTTCGATTCTGCACATCATTTTCGTCCTGGCAATCTCCACAACATGGGCAGCAGCACTTATGAAAAAAATCGAGATTATTCCCGCGTTTACACTTTGCATACTTTGGATATTCATCTTTTATTCAAAAGTACATTATGGATACCACCTCATGATATTTTCATTACTCATTCCATGGGCACTCCCCCATCCTAAGCAAGTAGCAGGCTTGGGTGTTATGAGCTTCTTTCTCATCCTCATCCATCGGATGTGGAGGCAAAATTCCATGATTCAAAACAACGTAATCCAATTATTATTTGCGACGATAATGTGGTTGTATTGGGTGCACTGGGCCCGAGTTCTTCTCAAGGAAAGGAACAATGAATTTTCAGGCCCGATGGAGTGTCATCAGTCAACCATTCTCGTCATTTCATGGTTCACCGTTTTCTGTATTGCTTACTACTTGCTAGCAATGGTCCAAATATTACTTTGATGACAAGCAATGAATCTGACGCTCTCATTTTAGGAGACATATCGGTCTACAATGAGGCTCTCCACATGTTCACTTATGCTTCCAAACGGGTGTTTCTCGGTTGATGAAGGCTTGAACACCGATTTCTTTGTCTTGGCTATCAAATAAACCAGCAAAGGCTTCTGCTTCTGTGGCCACACCTTGGGTCATGCCTTGGTCGAGAGATGACCGAATCACTTCCTTCCCCACCTTGAGGGCATGAGATGATTTTGAGCCGATGATTCGGGCCATAGTAAAGACGGTATCATGCAGTTCTTCAGCCGTTACCACATGATTCACCAAACCAATTCGTTGAGCTTCTTCAGCACCTACCATTTCACCAGTCATGGTCATCTCGTGTGTTTTCCCATAGCCCACAAGGCGTGCTAGTCGTTGCGTTGCACCGTAGCCTGGGATCAATCCAAGATTGATTTCAGGTGTCCCAAATTTCGAACGGTCACTGGCAATTCGGATGTCGCATGAGCACGCCACTTCGCATCCTCCACCCAAAGCGAATCCATCCACCATCGCGATGGTTGGTTTACTGAGATTCCACAATGCCTCGACGGCGTTATCGTGGAATTTTATTCGAATATCATCGCTCTTGGCTCCAGCAAATTCAGTAATGTCAGCACCCGCAACAAAGGCATGAGGTTTTGCCCGCTTACCTTCTGGTGGTTCATTGGGAGATGCTCCTGTAACCACCATGCAACGTACGTTTTCCGTCGCTTCAACCCATGCGCACACGGCTTTGATCCCGTCCATGACTTCAGCGTTCAAGGCGTTCATTTTATTGGGGCGGTCAATGATCATGCAAGCAATGAATCCGAGGTCTTGCTCTTCATCTACTGGGTGGAGTTCAACCTTCAAGACGGGACTTTCGGGGGGGTTCATGACCGTCCCATTGGGTTCCCGTTCATGATTTCATCGCCCCCAACCCAATGGATACGAAGCAAGGTATGAAATCCCCCAACAGGGCCCTAAGAGCATGGCTGATGACCTTGGGCCGCTAGTCAGCGCAAAAGACATGGCCAAAAAATACGGCGACTTTATTGCCCTTCACCCTCTGAATGTTGAGGTTTATCCCGGTGAATTCTTTGGAGTCTTTGGACCAAATGGGGCTGGAAAATCCACGTTCATCAAACTCCTCACTGGTCAATTACGCCCGAGCAAAGGACGAATTGAGGTGCTTGGTGTCGATGCTGTTGAAGACCCTCAAATGGTCAAAGCCAACATCGGCATTGTCCCAGAATCAGAATCTCCTCCATCGTTCCTAACACCGGTTGAATTTCTTGAATTCGTGGCACGTCTGCGAGGTGTTGATGACATGCAAAAGAGTGTTGAGCATTGGATTGACTGGTTTGGTTTGCAGGAAAAGCGTGACACAATGTGTAAGGATCTCTCAAAAGGGCAACGACAAAAAGTGATGCTTGCCAGTGCCTTCATTCACAAGCCGAAACTCCTGTTCTTGGACGAACCTTTTGCGAACCTCGACCCTATTTATCAACGAAAATGCCGCCAATGGCTGATGCAACATGTGGCCGAAGGAGGTACAATTTTCCTTTGTTCTCACGTCCTTGAAATGGCAGAACGAATGTGCAACAGAATGGCGATTATCAATGACGGGAAGGTGCTGGCCGCTGGCACCGTGAAAGGATTGAAAAAATCCGAGAATGAAACGCTCGAAGATGTTTTTATTCGCCTCGTTGGGCATTCAATTGAGGACGTTGAACGATTGACAGAAGAAGGCGTATCCATCGATGATTCGGAGGAATGAACGTGGGCGAGACCACCATTGAATCCGTCCCTTGGTCCAACGATTCAAACGCGCACGGGCCCATGTTAGGAACTTCTACTCATGGAGCCATTCTGACTGAACCGCTCCGTGGGTGGCGTGCATTTACGACGACGTTCAGAGTGATGTTTCTTGAAGAGGGGCGTAAAAGTCTGGAGTTCGCTAAAAAGCGACAAATGGTTCTGTTTCCCCTCCTCCTAACCCTCGTGACGGCCATCTCAACCATCGGCCTCCAATTTTTAGTGGGCGATTCAGCGGCCCAATCCTCTGATTTGGAGTCAAAGACCTTCTCTTGGCAGCAACTTCGTTTTGGGCTACACATGCCTTTGTTCATGTTTTCATTGGGCATGGGAACTTTCGCTTTCATTGGCCGGGATGCCATCGTTCGGCGAACTGCTAGCAAAAATTTCTTACTCGCTGCACCAGCACTGCAACCATTGCCCAATTCCATGGCACATTTCGTTTATTTCGTCAAGGATTTGATGTTCTATGTGATGCTCATTTTGACACCCATTATCTGTGGTATGGCATTGGGGATTCTGATGGATGGGACCAGTGGTATTCGAACACCACTGGCCTGGAGTTCGTTACCCTGGACTTGGCTGGCCATGGTGACAACGTTGGGTCAAGGCCTCTCGCTTTCGTTCCTCGCATCCGCTCTGTGGATGAGAGGCAGGCCGTACACATTGGTTGGGCCTGCCCTTGTCGTTCTGGCCGGAGTATGCATTGGAATTGGATGGTTACCCATCGATGCTATGCTTTGGGGGCTCGCTGCACAGTCAAGCCAAAATGGCGGATACATACTGCTCGGCCTTGCCTTTTCGATCTTCCTTGGATTTCTAGCTTCAAAGCTTATTCTCGATGATTTTGACGTACACGTTGTTCAACAAGGGGACCTCCTTACTCCGATGTACGACAGGTTGAGTTTTCTCGGGCGGGGAGAAATACGTCTCATTGTTGCGAAAGAATTCGTTGATTTGTTCCGTTCAGGAGCAATCAAGAAAATGACGGTGTCCTATGCCATTCCATTATTGGTCTTGCTGGGAATGGCATGGCTCGTTGATTTCGCAGAGGCTCCAATCCCGATCAACCTCCTCTCCTATGCCCCGTTCCTCGGTTTTTTTGGATTCAATTTCTATTCCTGGCTGACCATCCTTGATTCACCTGATTTCATGAACGGTTTACCTCTCAAGGTTCCTGATTTGATTCGGGCGAAAGTGGTGGTGTATTTCTTGGCCACCTCATGGATTTCATTGATCTTCATCGTTCTGATGGCGTGGCGGTTGGACGAATGGAATTCCCTCCCAACCAGCATCATCGTCATGTTTGCGAATTCGATTTACATCGTGGCACTGACTGCCTTTTTGATGGGCTTACGCCCGAATAAAGCGATTTTTGATGCCTCGGTCATGATTTGGTTTTGGATTGGGACCGTCCTTCCTTTGCTCGGTCTCTTTTTGCTTTCCTTTACTCAAGGAGATGTTTCATTGTACGGGAATTGGTGGGAGCGAGCCTCTCAGGATGGCTTGGCTGCCACGGCTCAAATGTATGATGAAAGCATGGTCCAACAAGGTTACTATGGGATGATTACCATCTCCATTGGATTAATCCTCGCCTCAGCCTTGCTTTGGAAGCTGATGGACCGTCGTTGGGGTAAAGCAGAGTTTTCAAATTGAATCCAACAGGATTCAAGCAGGGGTACTTTGATGGGCGGGCGGCGAAGCCATCAACTCATGCCACAGATCGTTGCCGTATGTGGGATGCCCGGCTCGGGAAAGGGGGAATTTGCCTCAGTCTTGGGTAAAGAAGGCATTCCCGTCGTCTCTATGGGCGATATGGTTCGGGCCGAAGTCACGCGACGAGAAGTGGTAGAGTCGCCGGGAATTTTCGGGGAGGTCGCCGCAGATTTACGAGCTGAATATGGAGAAGATGTCCTTGCTGTACGTTTGGCTGACCACGTTGATGAATTGCTTCAGAATCATGATATGGTTCTCATCGAAGGCCTTCGCGGTACAGCAGAACGAACGCTGTTTGCACAACGTTGGGGTTCCAAGTTTAGCACGGTAGCAATCGTTGCAGATGAAGAACATCGTTTTGCCCGAATTCAAAACCGAGGGCGGTCTGAAGATGGAGATTATGCATCGTTTCTCATTCGGGACAAAAGAGAAATTGGTTGGGGATTGGATGCTCTGATACTCGAAGCAGACGCTTCAATCATGAATAATGATGATTTGAATGGGTTTTTGGGCGCTTGTGATGCTTGGCTTGCTTCTCGCTGAGGCCTGCAAAACTCTTCGTTCTCGGCGAGAGGGAAAATGCTTGCAGAGGGCCGATTTCAACTCCAAATTCACCCAAGTGTTATAGTCGGGGATGACCCGTAGCCGAATGCGTTCGGCGGGGTTGATGACCATGGCAAGGAAAAAAGGTGGTGGAGCAGGACGACAACGAGCCAAGCAACGCGCTCAATACGACGAGTTGGACAAGTATCCCGTCCTACCTCCTCACGCATTTGCTCGAATCGTTCGTGACAAAACCACACTCAACATCATTTACCAAATCATTGAACCCCCAATGACCAAAAAAGAGCAAGAGCAACGCGATGAAATTATGGATATTTTCATTCGTTCTCTCACAGCCAACATTGAAGAAATCGATTCAAATCCAGATGCTTATGTCCGTACTGCGATGGACAAAGTCATCAAAGCCTACAGCATGAAAATCAATAAAAAGTCAAAATCCAAGATTTTTTACTACCTCAAACGCGACCTGATTGGATATGGGAAAATGGACGTTCTGATGAATGACGCGAACGTTGAAGATATTTCTTTGGACGGCACAAATGTCCCGATTTTCGCCTATCATCGAAAGTTCGAATCGGTTGAAACAACATGCGTCTGGGAGACTGACCATGAATTGGAATCTTATGTGATTAAACTCGCCCAACGTTGTGGGAAGCACATTTCAGTTGCGGACCCATTGCTTGACGCTACACTGATGGATGGTTCCCGAATTGTCATGAAGTTGGGCCGGGAAGTTTCAACACGCGGTTCAGCGTTCTGTATTCGACGATTCAAGGATGATCCTTTCTCCCCTGCAGACATTGTTGCCTTCCGGACCATGTCTTCGCTGATGACTGCATACCTATGGATCGCTTTCCAAAATGAAGTCCCCATGCTCTTCGTTGGTGGTACTGCATCTGGAAAGACGACAACTCTGAATGCCATGTGTATTTTCATCCCGTGGCAAATGAAGATTGTGTCCATCGAATCCACTCGTGAAGTTAACATTCCCCAACCTAACTGGGTTCCAGGATTGACTCGCCAAGGATTTGGTGGAGAATCAACCGATGGTGTGATTGGAGAGTTCGAATTGCTCAAAGCCGCTCTCCGTGAACGACCAGAATACATCATTGTAGGTGAGATTCGTGGTGCTGAGGCGTATGTTTTGTTCCAAGCAATGGCGACAGGCCACTGTGCATATTCCACTGTCCACGCCGATTCAGTAGCGTCTCTTGTGCACCGGTTAGAAAACAAGCCGATTGACATCCCCCGTGTTCTGCTTCCTGCATTGGAAGCCTGTGCGATTCAGATTCAGACACGTATCAATGGAAAGCGTGTCCGACGCACCAAACAAATTGTGGAAATCGTCGGTATTGACCCCAATTCCATGGAGATCATCACGAACGAAGTGTTCCGTTGGGACGTGACATCGGACGATTTTATCTTTAGCGGCAAATCCTACGTTCTTGAGAAAATCATGGTTAAGATCAACTTCAGTCAAGAAGAAATGCGCCGAGAATTAAGAACCCGTAAACGTATTCTTGAGTGGATGGTCTTGAACGATATTCGTAAGGCAGACCAAGTGTCTCAGATTGTGACAGAGTACTACGTCCGCCCGAATGAAATCATGGCTCGAGTCGACGGATTGAAGTGATATCGAGCGTGGGGTGACGGCATGGATTTGACGGCATGGCAGCGAATCTGTAATCGTATTCTCGGTGGGGTCCTCAAGGGGCGAGCGAGAGGCGACAAGGAACTCTCTGACAATCTCGTCAAAGGTTCAATGCCCATGATGCCTGAAGTATATCTTGCCACTGTCATTGTGACAAGCATCGCCATCACTCTGATGTCGTGGGGCTTCGTAGCCATCTTTTTCGTTCCCGAAATTGGAATTATTGCTTTCTATGAAGGCATTCAAACCACTGCCTCTGTTGACCTTTGTTTTGAATGGGAGTACTGGAATCCGACAATGGTTAATCCAAATGTTGTGGCAAATGGGTGTGAATATTACGACACTCAAGTTTTCTCTCCAGCATTGAAGGTGCTTTTGGTTGTCATGGGTGGATTCCTCATTCCCTATGGAGCGTTCAAGTACAACAAAGGTGGAGCTGCTAGAGAAGCTAAGCGACGAGGAGATATGATTGAGAAATACCTCCCCTACGCTGCATCTTACACAGCAGCAATGGCTGCAGCCAATGCCACACCGTCCAAAATTTTCCGTTCATTGGCTATGAACAAAGACATCTACGGGGATGTATCTGACGACGCAGCGATGGTTTATCGTGACGTGACCTTGCTTGGCTACGATCTCATCACTGCCATCAAGATGAGCGTTGATCGCGCAGCATCGGTATGGCTCACAGAATTTTTCCAAGGAATGGTCGGCACCTTGACGGCTGGTGGTCAACTCAAACTGTTTTTCTTGAACCGTGCTGAACACTACATGCGTGAAAACAGAACACGCTTGCAGATGTTCCTTGAATCGATTGCTTTACTTGCAGAATCTTACATTGTCGTCGCAGTTGCTATGCCTCTGTTTTTGATTGTCATGCTGGTCATTATGTTCTGGGTGTCTGGTTCAGGTGCTCAGATGAGTGAGGGGATGTTGTACGGCATTGTGCTCGGGTTTATTCCAATGATTCACGTAGCCTATGCCATTCTTGTGTATACAAGCAGCAAAGAACAAGATATGTGAAGGGGGGAGACAGATGGCGCGAAAGAAGGAGAAGATTGTTGTTCATTTGGACCTGCCAAAGGACGACTCAACCCTGACAAAGTTGTACATCATTCTCTTCTTTTCCATCATTACAGGGCTGGCAAGCGGTATCTTCTGGGTTGCCAATTCTGGTTTCGTACCTTCTGCAAACGGTGAGCCGATGTTCACCAACGTCTATTGTGGAGCCACGGCTGCAGATGCGACGGGAAACCCAACAGGCAGTTATTTCCAAACGAATCAACAACCTACCTATTCAGCGAACCAAACATGTGCTATCCTTCAAGATGAGCCCGACCGGATTACTTGGGAGGGCGAAGAATGGAAGTCCGTGACCAAGCGAGGAAAGAACTTCGACGTTCCAGGTGTTCCAGAGGGTTCTACAGGTGGAGCGATTGTGCTACAGCCCTTGTGGCTGAATTGTACCGTCACGTCCTCTACGAATGCAGATTTCACCGTCGCTGTGCGTGACCCGTACGGTGATATTATGGAATATTACAATGGCACTGCCAATGCGAACGAACCATGCGGGTTTGAAATCGCCTCAATACCTCCGGACAATCGGTATGAATTCGTGGTGATGAGCAAGAACGAAAACATCTTCCTCGATGTTGTTGTGTTTGATATGACCGTCCATTATTACGATGGGATTCCAACGAACATGAACAACAAATCATTCTGGCTCGGTCCAGAAGTTGAAGTCGGACCTTCCAAACTTCATCCAGCGATTTTCTTGAATTTTTTCGGTTTAACCTTCTTCTTCTTCATTTACCCAGCATCATATTATTGGGAAAAAATTGAGGAACGAAAGAACGAAGTTGAGGAGAAATTCCCAGATTTCCTAAGAGATTTGGCCGAATATTGGAAGGGTGGTTTGTCCATGACCATTGCAGTTCAAACGCTTGCAACCTCCGAATATGGAGCCTTGAATGAGGAAGTCAAGAAAATGTCTGACCAGCTGAGTTGGGGTATCAAATTCAGCGATGTTATCTTGCAATTCGCAGAACGTGTAGGAACGCCGCTGGTGCGTCGTGCAATCGCTTTGATTGCAGAAGCAGACAGAGCAGGTGGAAAAATCTCAGATATTTTGGTGACTGCCGCCAACGATTCTCGGGAATTGAAGTTCCTTGAAGGGGAACGAAAACGAGCCATTGGGTCTTATATTGCGGTTATTTGGACTTCATATTTCGTTTTCCTTGGCGTGATTGTCGTTCTCGCAAAGGTGTTTATTCCTGCAATTGCCGGTTCCAACTCTAGTGGAGATGACGGCGGAGACAGCGGCGGTCAAACAATTGGAAACATGACCATTCGAAACATCGACCCGCTGTTTTTCCTGACCATCTTCTACTATGGTGTGACCATGCAAGCCCTTGGTAATGGCTCAATGGCCGGTTTGATGGCAACCGGGCGCTTTTCGACAGGATTCAAGCATGCAGGAATGATGATTGTTGTCGCTCTCCTTGTCTTCAATTTCGTTGCCTTTTCTCCTGATTTGATCGGTGTCACCGAAGTGCCAGGTCTGAATCCATCATCGGGTACCTTTGTGCCAACACCGCTCTATTGGGGTTGATGCTCTGCTGAGAGACGACGATGCGCAAATCCATATTTTGGAGATGCTCACTTTATTCTGGCTGTTTTTCATGTCAGCCACCTTTCTGATACGTGTGCATGTGCCCGATTCACAATCTGTTGCTTTGGATGCTTCTTTGGAGATGGCAGGCACCGATGCCATTCGCTACGGTTTAGGCTTAGAAGCGGAAATTGCAGGCGATAATCGTCTGGTTGAATTATTGGAAGGCGATGATCGAGACGGTGCATGTGAACTTCTACAATCTGCCATTGCACCGGGCAAAGAAACCAATTGTTGGTTGACAAAGGACAGCTCGGTAGCCACGCCTCACGGAGTTGTCGGAACGCCTGCAGGTGGGACCGTGGCAGTGCACCAGCTCGTCGCCGTAGGTCCGCATGCTTGGACCGTCACGCTGGATGTTTGGGCTCGTGGAGGTGGTATGTCGTGAAACAAGATCACCACTCTGACCGTGATGCCGGTCAGATGTTACTTGCTACGGGGGTCGTTCTGCTCATGTCACTGCTCTCGATGGCGATTTTCGGAGTGAAAGTTGCGGGGCTCACAATTCCTCATGATGCAGCCTCCGACGATGTCTTGGTCACAACCGCTGAAGTGGTGGATGCACTTCCCGAAATCACACAAGCTCGAACCAATCTTTGGATTGAAGGGGGCCTCGAAGGTACAGAAGCTGCAAATCTTGCATTGGCTACTGTCCACGATGATATCCTGCATCACGGAGAAATTCGGGGTGTGGAAGTCAAACTCACAGATATGAATGTAATCTCGCTTGACGAAAATACGCTCCAAGTCACTGCCGAATTGGGAGTTTCGGATGGAGAAGCCATGCTGACCATTGATGTTGATTTCACCTTGGACATTTAATCAGGCTTTGCCGTGTTCATCAATTTCTTTGTTGAGGAGAGCAAACAAGCGTTCCACATCGCTTTCCTCTCGTGCGGGGTCAATCAGAGGCCAATGCGCGATAGTTGCCCGTTCCATCAAACCATCCTGGATTGTACGAATTCGTTGAAAATTAGCCAAATAGCGGTCGGCTCTTCGATATGAATGAGCATCTCTTGCCCGAAGCATGTTCCTGTGTACTCGTTCTTCATGCACCACCATGACTGCACCAACCGCAACACCTCCTGCTTCACGCCATTCGTTCAGAATTCGTGCACTTGGGTTCATGTGCACACCTTCAATGATCAAATCAATGCCTTCTCGCTTGGCTCGTTGGATGGTAGCAAGAATTCCCGATTCAAGGGCAAGTGAGGTGTCCGACCAATCAAGAGTTGCTTCTCCACTTTCACCTTTTGAGAACGATGAGCGATGAAGTGTTGGGTTCTGGCGCTCTGGGTCTCCTGCCCTCATCACTTCTCGTATGTTGTCGGTTGAAACAACACGAGTGATACCTGCTCGCCCAGCAAGCCCCACTGCAGCAGTGGACTTGCCAACGCCAGTCGCACCAGCGATGATGATGAGGCGCGGTGGTCGATTGGAAATGGCCTGGGCAGTGACTTGTGCCAGTCCGACCTTCTGAACCATGCATTTGACTGCGAGGGCGAGCACATGAGTCTTCTGTCCACTTCAACCAGAAAATGCGTAGATTTGTGAGGGGATTGGCCCACCGATGTGCCTTTGAAGCGCGTGCACTTGGTCGTGCCATGGGCGAAGAAACGATGTGGATTGGTGGCGGATGGTGTGGAGCAGAAGATGGAGCCACTGGTGAAGTCATGAATCCGGCGTCAGGTGAAATCATGGCCAATGTTCCACGGGCAACCGTTGGAGATGTTGACCGATGTGTCGCTGCCTCCCGTGCAGCTTTCAACGATGCCTCCTGGAAGAACATGGATCCAGCACAACGTGGACGAATTCTCAACAAAATGGCTGCGGTAACCTACGGCAAAGCCAAGGAACTTGCTGTTATTGAATCAAATAACAACGGGAAAACCTTCAGAGAAGCCCTCTCTGAAATTCGCTATGGGGCTTGGACATTGGAATATTTTGCCGGGTTATCCGACAAAATTGAAGGGACTACCATTCCAGTCCCTGGCTCTCGTCTGAATTACACGTTGCGCCAACCACTCGGAGTGACGGCCCATATCATTCCGTGGAACTTTCCACTTCAACTGGCTTTGCGTTCCATTGCGCCAGCGTTGGCGGCAGGATGTACAGTGATTGCAAAACCAGCATCTTGGACACCCCTCTCCCTCCTTGCGTGGGCTAAGGCCATTGATGAAGCAGAAACCGGCCTTCCTTCAGGTGTTCTGCAGGTATTAACAGGGTCGGGTGCCCTCGCAGGAGATGCTTTGGCAGGTCACAGTGATGTCGATGGTGTTGTTTTAACCGGTGGTGTTCCAACTGGTCAAGCCGTCATGGCCAAAGCGAGTCAACAATTGACGCCAGTCACTCTTGAACTCGGTGGCAAAGGAGCCAACATTGTATTCTCTGATGCAAATTTGCGTTATGCCGCCAAAGCGATTTGCTTTGGAATTTTCATGAATGCAGGTCAAATGTGCTGGGCAGGTTCCCGATTGCTCGTTCACGAAGACGTTCACGATGATTTGGTCAAAGCCGTTTGCGATGAGGTTACTAAGTGGCCTGTTGGGCCTGGTATGGAAGAGGGCGTCAGAATGGGCAGTCTCGTTCACACCAACCATCGAAGTGAGGTGTTGGAGAAATTGACAGCAGGCCTCAAAGAAGGAGGGACTCTGGTTCTTGGGGGCAATGCTCTCGATCGAGACGGGGCCTTCATGGAAGCAACAGTCGTGACTGGAGTTGATCGCTCACATCTTCTGTTCCAGAATGAATTATTCGGGCCAGTTTTAGCCGTAACTTCGTTTAGCAGCGATGAGGAAGCATTGGAATTAGCGAATGACACTGCCTTCGGACTGTTGAACGGTGTTTGGACCAACGATCTTGGACGAGCACATCGAATGGCCCGCGATTTAGAATGCGGCATGGTTTCCATTAACGAATACCCCATCACCTTCCCACAAACAGCCTTCACAGGATGGAAGCATTCCGGAATAGGGATCGAGCAAAGCCAAGATGCGCTCCGGTTTTACACGAAGGTCAAGAATGTAAACGTGAAAATTTGAGGCGATCCCCATGGCCATTGAAGTCGAAATTAACGATGGAATTTGCATCATTCGCATGGCAGGGAAAACATCCACTCAATCGTTTTCTATGGAATTTCTTCCCTCCATTGCTCAATCCATTAACGAGGCCCTCTCCAATTCCGAAGTCAAAGCCATTGTCTTGACTGGGGAAGGACGCTTTTTCTCGGCTGGCGCCGATATTCATGCTTTTCAGGAAGCCATTGAGAATAACAGTGCTCCCGAGTTGATTCGAAACCTCACGGGCATTCTTCATCCATTGTTGGTGCGAATGCGAACTTCATCGACCATTCTTATTGCGGCACTGAACGGTGTATCGGCTGGAGGGGGGTTGGGATTAGCACTTGCTTGCGATGCTCGAATAGGGACTTCCGATGCGCGCATGGCTGCTTCCTACGCAGGGATGGGGCTTTCACCCGATGGAGGAACCACATGGATTCTTCCACGGTTAGTAGGTGAGCAAGTCGCTCGGAAATTTTTCCTTTCCAACGAAATTTGGTCGGCGGAGGAAGCACATAATTACGGAGCGGTTGATGCCCTTACAGAGCCCGATGAGCTCTTGCCAACAGCGATTGCTTGGGCCAAAACATGGTCGAGCTGGGGTGCACATACAAAAGAAGCGACGAAGCATCTGATGCATGTTCAAACCGACAACGATTATGCTTCTCATCTTGACCATGAACGCACGCTCATCGAGGCTGCTGGAACAACAGAAGCGTTTCAAGAAGGCGTGAAGGCATTTTTAGAAAAGCGCCCGCCATCCTTCAAATGATGTCATTCATTGCGTCATGTAAATGATTTCTTGCTGGGGTTTTTTCATCACTTGAATCAACCCGAACACGAAAAAGATACCACCGATGCACAACGAACAGCATCCCACCGTCCAAGCACCGCCAGATGCAAGGCTCAATCCGAATGTGGACAACATGATTTCACCCATGAGGGGATCGCTGTCAAGGAATTTCATTTTATAATCTCCAGTTTCAAGAGAGATGGTGTATTCCATATTTTCAGAGCAATTATGTCCAACGCCGAGTTGCTTTTCATCCCCTAAGGTTGAGCATACTCGACCTACCAAAGCGTAGCCTTCCAATTCAAAAATCCCTTGCAAGTCATCCTCCATGGGCTTCCACGCCTCATCTTCACAAACGGTTGTCACCGAATTATTCTGCACTTCTTCATTGATTGTGACATTGAGTGCAAATGTATCACAGAAGCCTGATGCTTTTGCATCGGACATTGGGACATAAATGAACCAGCCCAATTCACCAAGGCCGTCATCATCATCATAGGTGATGTTGTATTCATTTCCAATGTCAATCATATCTTTTTCAATTTCGGCCTCGATCCAAATCTTCTCAATCTGAGCCCCAATCACCACTCCAATAATCAGAGAGATCAGGGCAATGACACACAACACAGAGCCAACGACCAAGGGAGTTTTAGACGGTTCAGGAGCCGTGGGGATTTGTTGTCTTAGCAACGGATTGGATTGAATCGTGGGGTCAAGCGTCACTCTGGAATCAGGGGCTTGCATGTCCGTAAGTCACAGAGATTCCCACTTGAATGTATTGTGATGTTCAATCTAGCGAGGTCTCTTCAGGCTTTCCTGAGGACCAATCATAGATTCCCATTCCAGTCTTTTTTCCAAGGCGACCCTTTGCTACAAGTTCCTCAAGGAGTGGATGAGGCGTGTAAGCATCATCATTGAAAGAGGTCCGAAGGTTGTTGAGAATGTCTCTGCGTACATCCAAACCCACCAAATCAGTCAGGGCCAGAGGGCCCATTGGATGCTTGTACCCAAGAACCATTGCAGTATCAATGTCCTTTGCACTGGCAACTCCATCGGCGAGCATTCTGATTGCTTCGTTGCCAAGCACAACTCCAAGACGACTCGTTGCAAAACCAGGAACGTCTTTGACGAGTATGGTCGTCTTTCCCATAGCATCTCCTGCAATTTTTGCTACTTCGATGGTGGATTGTGAGGTGGTGGAATGTTGAACCAGTTCGAGTAAACTCATGATCGGAACTGGGTTGAAAAAATGCATGCCAATCACTTGTTCAGGGCGACTGGTAGCTGTTGCAATACTTGCGATGGACAACGATGATGTGTTCGTTCCTAGAACCGCATGCTTTGGTGCAAGTCGGTCGATATCTGCAAAAATGGATTGCTTCAAGTCTGGAATTTCTGGAACGGCCTCTATCACCAAATCAGCATCGCCCACGGCTTCCTCCATTGATGAAGTAGCATAGAGGTTTTTTTCCCACACCGCTTTTTGTTCTGCGGTGGTTTTCCCTCGAGCAATCCCTTTGTCCCAGAATGCATCAATGCGTTGCATACCTCGTTGCAGTCCTTCGGGAAATGCATCATAGAGAGAAGTTTTCCAACCTGCTTGAGCACAAACTTGTGCAATTCCTGCACCCATGGTTCCTGCACCGATCACGGCCACGCGTTGGATGTCCATGACACGGGGAGGCTGCCCACCTTCATCATGATTCCTTGGCCGATGTGTCCTTGCTTTGAGCCAATGCAACGCCACCAACGATGAAGGCAAACGCAACCAAAAGTGAAGGTCCCAATTGTTCATCGAGAAGGAACCAACCTCCGAGGATGCCGAATGGTGGGACGAGGTAGACGTAGAACGAAGCCTTCCCAGCACCGATGAGGTGGATGCCGTCAGCAAACCATACGTACGAGACCACTGTTGAGAACACTGCCAAGAAAATCAATCCCCCCCAAGCCGATGCAGTTGGAGAATTGAATCCTTTCTGCCAGGTTTCGATCCCTGCCCAGGGCGTCAAGATAAGCAACCCAATGACCGCAGACCACACCGTGATGTGAAGAGGTGAAAGGGGACTCGTTGCATCTTCTGGGATGTTGGTCATCAAATTCTTCATCAGGATGGTTGAAGATGCCCAAGCGAGGGCTGCAGCCGCAATGAAGGTATTTCCAATCCAGCGTTCAACAGGAGGAATGTCAATGTTGGGTGATTCAAGAAACAAGACGATTACTCCGATCAATGCCAAAGCCAACCCCCCAAATAAGCGGCGAGTCATAGGTTCTTTGAGAAACGGAACGGCAAGAATTGCCGTGAACAGTGGGTTGAATGTAATCATCAACGAGGCATCTCCTGCAGCCGTATAACCCATCCCATACATGAAGAGGACCTGGTAAAGGAAGGTGGAAAAGAAGGCTACTGCTGCGATACCTTTCCATTGTGACCGAGAGGGAATGCTCCACTGGCCTGACCATCGAAGGTACATCAGGAAGAGAATAACCACCATGACATATCGGACCCAAGCAGCCGTGATGGGCTCCATCTCAGCGGCGACCACTCGTCCCGCAGGCCATCCCAAGCCCCAAATTGCCGCAACGACGACCAATTTGAGGTGAACGGCCCGATGATTCATTCAAACCGCTCCAAGCCCAATTGCAACATTCGAGTCCTTGGGAGGCCAATTTCAGGCAACCCTGCTGCAGGGGCATGGATTTTGAGACCCTCGATTCTGCTGACGTACAATCCGTAACTCGCCATATCATCGGGTCGGTAGGGGGTTTCAAGACCCATGTTCATCAAGGTCTTGCAAGCTCTTTCTGAGTAAATGGGAAAGGTGTTGGTTGAGAAATGCATCCATTCTGAAATTCGCTGAGCGTCTACATTTTCAAGCGTTGTAAGGTGCTCGAGCAAAGACACATCTGGATAAGACACGGTTCGAAGAACCATTTCAATTTCCGTAATAACATCTTCAGGCCAAACATAGGGGTCTCGCTGGGACCATTGATCTGCAATACGAATGTGGTCAATCGAATGTTCGGTGTCGATTTCATACAAGGCTTCAATGTAAGATGTATCTTCATAGGCATCGGAGACCAAGGATGGCAAGGCTTCGTAGAAGCGCTCACACAAGTCGGCGTCAATGCCATAGAGGCTGACAGGGATCATGTCCTCACCTGTTACGGTCAAGCACTAATGCCAATGCCGGAAGCGATTTGCCTTGCAGTGAGTGGTTTTTCAGCCACCCATTGTTGTTTGAAAAATTCCTTGAGGTTTTCCTCATCTTGAGCGGTTGGGAGATGTGCTTGCATGTAGGCACTCCATTCGTCATCGCTGCCCTCAAAGGGGTTTCCTTCGACGGTGTGACGTTGTCCCTTGGTTTTTCCAATTTCTCGATGGAAATTCTCATGTGGTACGTACAAAGGAGTCGCGCCTTCAGGAAGATAATCGTTAAGCTTGTCAACTTCAATGGTGATTTCGTCGTGATAATGGCCCCGAGCTTCCTCATTGAGAATCTCTTTATCGACAACTACATCGCCTTCGAGCTTCTTGCGCTCATCCCAGCGTCCCTTGATCCCCCATACATACGACCAGTGAGCGGATGATGATTCATCAACACCAAAGAGGTCGTGAGCGGTTGAGACCCATTTGTTGAAGAATCGCTGAAGCATATCCAGTGGAATAACTCCCGCTTTGATGATTCTTCGGAGACCGTTCGAGCCAGTTCCCAAGTGGAAGGACTCTTCCTTGAGCATGGGTCCCATGCTAGCAGCGAGTGGCTTGAATGCCGAAGTTGAGAGCATTCCGAGTTGGAATTTCCCGTCCCTGTCGACGAACATTGTGTAGCAGAAAAAGTCCAGCCAATGTGGCATGGGGCGGTTGAACGCTCCAAGGAGACGATCGCCATCCTGGGCGTTTCGTTCAAGCAACTTTTGTGCTTCACGTCGTCCTTGTTGTCCGAAGTATGTCATCAATAGGTAGGCCATTTGCCATCCATGTCGTTGTTCTTCAGCCATGATACGGGCCGCAGCATAGCGATCGTAATCGGTGGGGGCGGTATCGAGGAGGTGACGTTGTTGTTCAACCGATGCGAATTCTGTATCACCTTGGACAGTAATCATACTTACCAAAGCGTCTCGCATGCTTTGTTGAGGTACTTGGAGGGAGCGCTCCCACTTGGTTCGCCCAGCATAGTCACCAAATTCAATGACGTCACCAGCACGTTCCCAGTCAAATTGGATGGAGAGGTCAAAATTACCCATCCACTTGCGGTCGTATCCAACGTTATCTTGCCAAGTTTGGAAGTTGGCAATCCAGTCATCCCATGTTTTCGGTAGGTTGTCCATGTTACTGGGAGGTTGGCGTCCTCCTTATACCCTTTACGAACATGTTCGTGCGAACATGTTAGGGGCTTTGGCGCCGAATCTCTTCCTTGAAGGCGTGTACGACCGCAGATTCAATTCGTTGGAGTTGACTTGATAGTGTTGATTTCGCAATACCAAGCAGGACTGCCATTTCAGTCAAATTGATTCGCCGAGGGACGTCCCAGTAACCTTCTCGTGTGGCCAATTCAAACACCTCACGCTGCCGAGGGGTCAGTAACCGAGACTGATCGGCGCGGGTAGAAAGAAGGCGGTGAGGTATGCTCTCTTCTTTGAAGCGAGCCAAAAGTGAGCGGGCTTTTTCTCGGCTAGCAACCATGGACCATTCAACCCAACCGTCTCGAACTTCAAATGGGGTTCTAGGTACAATGCCTAGGTCCACCATCGGGCGCAAAAAACCACCTCCTCCTGCCGTGATGTTGACATGGAACCGGCCTTCGCCGATGACACGTACTTCATCAATTCCGATGTGCTGCTCTGTGGTTGTTTCAACCGATTCATCACACCAACATCTGGCTGTGCCCCTCCCCTTGCTCAAGGGCATATGCTCTTCGATACGAAGAATTGCGGAGGGATGCGATCGGGAAACATCTCCTGCCCAATGTCCTTCAGGAAGCCGAACATCAATTCGGATTTGCTGAGGCATGGGTGTGTTCTCCTGTTCAAGCAACTGTTCGGGGGCGCGTTGTTTCTTTTTGCTCAACGGTGCCGTTTGCAACATCGATTAATTCGCTGAATGTCGTTGTGGTTGTTGCCTCAACCTTGACACCAGGGAGGTACCCATCGCATACGCCTGATGCTGCAAAGATTGCATCTTCGCTTTTACAAAGGTCGTTGGCTTTCCACAGGCGGGTCAGATCATCGTTGACCATGTCAACAGCCCTCGCTTCTTCCTCATCTGAGCGGAAGACAAGGCGTCCTTCAAAGACCCCCCCAAGGCCACGAATGGCGGTAGCAGAGATGACACCTTCGGGTGCAGCGCCAATTCCCATCAAGAGGTCAAAAGGACCGTCTGGTTTTGCTGCCCAGATCGCTCCTGATACATCGCCGTCACCCATCAAATCCAATTGGGCTCCAGTGGTTCGAATTTCTTTGAATAATTCGGCGTGACGTTCTCGGTCAAGGGCGACAATCCTGACCTCGCTCATCGGTTTGTCGAGGACATGAGCTGCTTGTTCGATGTTGTAGGCGACACCACCTTCGAGGGAGACATGGCCAGCCAAAAGCGGACCTGCAGCAATTTTGTCCATGTAGCAATCAGGCGCATGCAGGAGCGTACCTCTAGGTGCTGCAGCGAGTACGGCGATTGAATTAGGGGAGTTGTCAGCGCAATTGTTGGTACACTCTAATGGATCCACTGCAATGTCAATGCAAGCAGCCCCTTCCACTCCAATCATCGAACCAAGAGGTTCACCGATGTAGAGCATGGGTGCTTCATCACGTTCACCTTCTCCGATGGCAACTCGCCCATCGAATGGTACGTTGTCAAACGTGCTACGCATGGCTTCAACGGCCGCATCATCAGCGGCGTTCTTGTCACCCTTTCCACGCCATGCAGCACTTGCAATTGCAGCTTGGTCCACCGCTTCAACAAAGTGGTGTGCGAGGTCCGAGGTGATGCCCATGGAGTTCCACGAGCGCGCCCCATCCATCAATGAAGCGGTGCACATTGAATGGTGAGGATTGGAACTTCAAACATCTTGGGCCTTGAATTTTTCAAGAACCACAATGTCAGTGATCGAAGTTGTGGGGTATTGACCAGCCTCATCCTTCTCGAGGGATTTGACCATGTCCAACGCACACAATAGACCAGCGGCTACACCGGTGAGGGCTTCCATTTCGATGCCTGTTTTGTAGTGAGCAGAGACTTGAACCGTGCATCGAAGGGCGTGTTCCTCCCACGACCAATCGACAGTGCATCCTTCGAGTGGGATGGGGTGGCAGTGGGGTACAATTCGAGGAGTTTCTTTGACTGCTTGAATTGCAGCAATGGTTGATGCCTCAAGGACATCTCCTTTCTTGACTTTGCCAGATTGAATGGCAAGGCAACTTGCCTCACTCAGATGAAGCAAGCCTGTTGCCGTTGCTTTACGTTCAACATTTGGTTTAGCTCCAATTTCTACAATTCCTTCTCGACTTGTGATTTTTTTGTTCATCCTAATCCCTCCTTCCAGGTCTCCCCAGCTGTGGTGACTTCTTTTTTCCATATGGGGGCTTGCCTCTTGAGTTCATCGATTAACCATGAACATGCTTCGAAGCCTTCCTTCCGATGCGGGCTTGCGACATGAATGGCTACAATGGGTTCTTGAGGACCGACTGAGCCAGTTCGATGTGCAAGTGCTACCGCTTTTACGTTGAATGTCTCGATGGCTTCCTCTGCGAGTTGCTGAAGGACAGGGACCAAGCGGTCTTTCCATGCATCGAATTCCAGACGAAGAACATCATGGCCTTGTTCGTACTCTCGAGTGATGCCGACAAAACTGACGATGGCTCCACATCCATTTGTTGGTAACCGTTCTAACAGGGCTTGAGCATCGAGCACCAACGGGGCTTCTTCAACGATGATTCGTCTCCCCTGCATGGTCACACGACGAGAACGCATCATTCAAACCTCCCGCCTCTATGGCCAAACATGGCCGTCCAATCAAACCAACAGGATGCGGTCCACATCATGGGTGCTGGCCTCTCTGGGCTAGCAGCGGCGACCTTGTTGGCACGAGCCGGGAGAGAGGTCCATGTCCACGATATCCGTGCTGATTCAGGAGCACGGTTTGATGGTGATTTCCAAGCGCTTGAAAATTGGAGCATGGGGGTCGATTTCTTCGACCAACTGAAGGAATGGGGATTTGATACGAACGAATTCAAAGCGACAGAATTCAGTGTTGTAGACCTCATCCACCCAGACGATGAAATCACCCAAGCGACCACCAATGGTGTGGCTTATCGAATTGTTGAGCGGGGAACTTCAGAACATACCATCGACCAAGGTTTCAAGCGAATGGCCATTGAGGCAGGAGCCCAATTGCATTACAAATCACGCATGAAAGAGGAAGATTGCACCATCATCGCTTGTGGGCCAAAAGGAACTTCTGCTGTCGCTTACGGTGAAATTTTCGAGACAGACCATCCGAATCACATTGGTTTTCAACTCAATGACAAGTTGGCACCAGGGGCTTATTCGTATCTCATCATCATTGATGGAGTTGGTTTGATCTGTACCTGTTTATGGCGAAAGCAACGAAAGAGTGACCGTTTTTTGAATGAAACGATTGCATGGTATGAAGCACATTATCCGAATCTCAATCGCCGCCCTATCAAGCGCGTGGGCGGGAAAGGTGACTTCACGATCAATCATCGCTACAAACAAGATGGACGATATTATGTCGGGGAATCGGGCGGCCTTCAAGATTTCATGTGGGGTTTTGGAATGCGAATGGCTGTATGGTCAGGGGTACTTGCAGCTCGTGATATTCTGGGAGATGGAGACTATGAGCACGATGTGCGGAAACAACTCATGCCATACGTCCGAACCAGTGTTTCTAATCGTTGGCTGATGAACCGAGTGGGCGACCGTACATTCAAGCGCATGTGCAAGAAATGGATGACTAACCAACGTAAGAAAGGAGACGGATTGGTTTGGATTGGCAAGTTGTTTCAACCCTCCGCCATGAAATCTCTTCTCTACCGATTGGTCAGTCCATTCATGCTCACAAAAGATCCCAAATCGATGGGGCGAGGAGTACGTCGAATGCCATTTCGAAAGGCCCTCAAACGCGACCATTGGGAGCCTTCTGATGATGCCAAGGCAGTAGGGGCTCAATGGGACCGAATTCGAAGGGGAGGAGGCCAGATTTCCTTCGCAAATGATGCAGAATCTGATTCTGTTGCGCAAGAGGATGGGGCGATTTCTTCATAATGCGGGCCCCTGTGGCTTGGGCCATGAGCGACCTCTACGGCCTGAAACTCGAACCCCTGACAAACAGCCTCGTCAATTATGGCGTGACCAATAATGGAATCGCCGTCATCGAGTTGACATCTGATTCAGCTGGTGCTCCGCTGGAAGGAACCAACGACCGTTCTCCCAACACCTACACTCACGGAATGATGCGTGATATTGACGAAGCGATTGTGCGTGCCCGATTTGATGACGATGTGACATGCATCGTCCTGACGGGTAATGGATCCTCGTTCTTCTCTGCTGGGGCTTCCATCCAGATGTTGAACAGTGTTACGCCTGGATTCAAATACAATTTCTGCCTTCACGCCAATGAGACACTTTCTCGTCTTGAGCAAACAGCAAAGCTCGTCGTTTGTGCTATCAACGGTCACGCCGTTGGTGGTGGATTGGAAATTGCCATGGCCGCTGACATTCGAATTGCACGTAAGAATTCAGGAAAGGTTGGTCTTCCAGAGATTAACCTCGGTGTGCTAGCAGGTACCGGAGGGACTGCTCGTCTAACACGATTGATTGGTAAAGCTAGAGCTCTCGAAATGATGGTTACTGGTGAATTGATGTCGTTCGAAGATGCACACTCATTGAGCCTCATCAACCACATTTGGGAAGGCGATGCTGATGATTTCCGCCAAGATATCTTGGATTGGTGCAGTCAATTTACCCTACCCAACAAGGCAGTGAAGGCTGTTGGAAACATCAAGCGTTCGTGTCAAACTGGACCAGAGATTCCATTTGAATACCATCTTGCTTTGGAGCGTGAGTTGCAAGCAGCTCTCTTCAACAGTACCGATGCCAAGGAAGGAATTGCTGCCTACGTCGAGAAGCGTGTGGCAAACTTTACTGGCGAATGAATTCAAACACAGAGGCGATTTCATGACAGAACAGATTCACGTTCCTGCAGACGTTCCCAATGAATTGATGGAGACCTACATCGACAATATGATGGCCGCCACAGCAGGCACTGGGTCGATGAACCTCTTCGCTTGTGACCAAAAAATCGAACATTTGAACGATGATTTTTACGACGGTGATGATAATATACCGTTGTCTTCGAACAATCCGGCTCATCTGTTTGAAATTGGTGCTCACGCACAGGGAGATGGTACGCTCGGTGTCCTTGCAGGCCAACTTGGCTTGATTTCACAATATGCAAGAGATTATCCTGACCTCCCATACTTGGTTAAATTGAATTCAAAATCTCACATGGTCAAAACCGACCAACGAGACCCAATCTCTCAGGCTCTTTGGGACATGGATGATGTGATGTCATTGGTTCACAATGGTATCAATGTTGTTGGTATCGGTTACACGGTTTACATCGGGAGCGAATTCGAGCACGAGATGTTGACCGAAGCTGCCCAATTCATCCGCCAGGCTCACGAACAAGGGATGATTTCCGTCGTTTGGATGTACCCTCGTGGAAAGGCCGTGTCAAATGAAAAGGATCCACAACTTATCGCTGGAGCAGCAGGTGTCGCAGGATGTCTAGGAGCTGATTTTGCAAAGGTCAACTATCCTCAACCTTGGGAGGGCATGACCGCAGCAGAATCCTTCAAAGTGGCAGTGGAAGCTGCTGGACGAACGGGAATTATTTGCTCTGGCGGAGGTTCCCTTGACCCTCGTGCATTCCTTCAGCGGTTGCACGATCAAATCAACATCTCTGGATGCCGAGGAGCCGCAACCGGGCGGAATATTCATCAAAAATCCACCGAAGAAGCGGTTCGAATGACTGCTGCTTGCCATGCGATCATCTGTGATGGTGCATCGGTCGACGAAGGAATGAGTATTTTCGAAGGTCAGTGAACCTTTTCCGAAACATCAGTCACCCTTGAACCGTGATTCATCTGAATTGATTGGTAGGTTTCTTGAATTTTCTCTACTGGTTTCTTACCGCAAGAAGCATTTGATTTCAAAAATCACTCAAGGTGTTTTGCCTTGAGTGAAAGTTCGTGTAAGTAAGAATCTAACTCGTCTGTGTACAGAGGGATAGTTCATTGATCAAAAATCAAGGAATCACAGGAGAGTGTGTGACGTTGAAGGCGAGGTTTCGCCGTAATGCTCACAGCTTTTCGCTACCAGTGGTGAACTTACCGTTGGAGTCAACGATGATGGGGGTTCCTTCAATCCACTCAGGGCAGTTTTCAGAGACCCAGGTGCGAGTGGCCCATTCACAGATGTCATATCCACCAGAAAGGATGCCGGAGCGCTTGATGTATCCGACCTTGACAATGTCCTTGTCCTTCGAGAGCACGTTTCCGAGCTGTTGGCTTGTTGTACCATGGCGCATGGAGCCGTTGATGTACTCCAAAATTTCAGCTGTATTTCGTGGGCGATCGCCCAGGAATTTCTTGATTTTTTCTCGGATACGTGTTGTTTTCATGTTCTCTTCCTCCTGTCATAATAGATGCCGTCTCAAAGGAGTATGGCCGCTATCTCAGAGGAGCGAGGCCGCTCATATAACCGTTACTACCTGAATCAAAGATATTGTTACACTTGATGACCGTTTTCTAGTGTATTTTTTACATTCCCTTGTGTGGATGTAAGTAAAAACGAACCTTTCCAATGGAAATTTATAACTTAAAGTAACTATCTCTGTTATTTACGCATTAATTTAATGAAGGAGAAAAAACTCGTTCAGGTTGAGGTGACTTCAGGTGCCAAAGGCGGGGATACGTTCTGTTGCGCATCGAAAGATCCTACAGTGGCTATCAAAGGGCCCCAGTACTGTTTCTGAAATCGCCCAACAATTTAGCATGCGAATGCCTCACGCATCACTTGCATGTCGCCAATTGCGGGCCTCGGGAGATATTGTGCGAGACGAAACCCAAGGCATTCGTATGGCTCCACTTTATCTGAGTCACACGGGAATGGAACGCTTGAAAGATGACGCTCTTGCAAGAGTTCGGCGTTATGTGGATGAAATTCCTCCTTCATCTCAAGGGGTTATCCTTCAGTCCGAGGCTTCTCATGTACTGGTTGGTTATGTGGAACCCCCAACATCACCTCTCCTTTTCGTACCGAATACTGCAACAACTCACCCTTCAATCTCCAATGGAAATAAGGGGGGGTCGTGGCTTCTTTGTCTTCCAGATGCGATTGAATGGTTTGATGTCCAAAGTTTGGAGCCAACTTCCCCTCCCACCCCAACCACGACGAGAACCCTCGCGGATTTTGGCGGGGCATCCAAATCCATCGGTTTAGTGAGAGGGGAAGTATTGGAACATCAATCAGGGGCTTCCTTGACTGAAGGTTCATGGTTCTCCCCTCCACAAGAATTAGCATTGCCGGCACAACTTCTGTCTCAAGGGCTTATCGCACTGGGCACGATTGGTTCTGAACAAACGCCATATATTCCCCCAATGGGACTTCACGCTCATCTCGTTTCACGTTTAGATCGCACATTGGTGCTCAAAACACTCGGCCAAGATTCCCAAGAGTTTAGTGAACGCAGGCGAGATTCACCCAAGATTCTGACACCCTTTTTGTTAAGGGCATGGCTCCGTCTTTTACACCCGCGATTGAGTGATGGGAAGTTAGTCATGCGTCTGAAGGAGTTAATCAAAGGTTTGGAAAAACAGCCGCCAAAACTTCCAGCCGCCCAAAAGCGTGCCCTTCTTGCCGACTTTGGTACATTGAATTTCAGTGATTTTGAAGGTGAATCGATGCATGTTTTGGGGTTCTCTGAGTTTGGAATGAGAGCACTTTGTGAAGGGCTAATCCGAGATGCATCACGTCCATTTTTGCTAGATTGGATGTTCGATTCCCCGAGCGATGATTTGTTGAATCGTCTAGTGAATCATCCTCAATGCAGGCTTGTATTGACCCGTGCAAACGATGATGTTGAACTTCAAGCAGCCGCTTTACGTCTTGAATCGACCAAACCTCTTGGGCAGGTGGGGGTTTGTCTGCGACGTGGACTTGTCCTCCCTGTCGATTTGGTAGGCGAGATGCCAACCGGAATTTCTTCGATACAGCTCGATCGCCTTCCAGCATCGGCTCAAGAATTACTCACCCTTACGAGCGGAATTCAGGTGGACACCGCCTCCTTTACAGGAGAAGCCCCTGGGCACAGTTCAGACATGATTTTTAGCGAGGCAATAGATGCATATCCCACTGGAAACGACGAACTCGCGAATCGAATCGAATCGAATCATCCTCTAGCAGCTTGGATTGCTTCGCCTCCGGAAGATCGGATTGCCCGTTGGACTCGTTTGTCAAGACGGTTACCCAAACGATGGATTGATCTCGTGTCGCCTGAGGCATTTTCATTATCTCAACTGGCTCAAGTTGTTGGTGAAGGAGGGTCAGCATGGCAGTCGCGCGCATTACGGCGGTTAGCATTGGAATTACCGCGTTCACCTGAGATTATTCTCGAACTTTTTTCAGACCTTCAGGAATCGTCCTCACCATCGTACTTATCATCGGCAATTTTAGTCGCAACGGGCTCTCTTGGTGAAGAGTTTGAAGAAATATCATCTCAAGCATGTTCGGTTTGGCTCAATGATCCCAAATGTGTCGTCGAGGTACTTGAGGCTCAATTTCCGATTGGAAAGGAACTTTCAGAGTCACAGTTTTCATTGTTGGACATGATTCTTTCGAGTGCTTCAATCCATGCACCTGGTTCAGTATTATCCATTTGGAAAAAAGCGATAATGTCGGTTCGTCGCAAAGAGCCCTGGACCATTGAGCAAACACGCCTCATCATGAAACATCTTCCCGAATCTTGGTGGTCTGCTTATGCATCTGAATGGCTGTTGATTCAATTGGCCACAGCTTCTGGTCGAGCCTGGTTAGTCCAACACCCCATTTGTTGGCCCGCTCAACTTGGCCGTGTCTTTGGAGAACGATGTGGTTTCCCCGGTACGCCGACAGAGCACCCTGGGTTCCAGTTGTCTCAAGAGGCAATCTTGCCCATCTTGTTATTGGGTGATGGACTTGGTCTCCCAGCACTTCTTGATGTCCATGATATGGCTCGAGCATCGCTTCTTGAACAAGCCCCATCTCCATTGAGGCTACACCCATACTGTGGTTGGTTAGCCCAACCAACATCTCGTTGGCCCACGATTGATGCTTCGGTGATTGAACAAGGGGACAGAACGATTGCTTTGTTGCTCTATGCACGATATTATGCATCTCAGCATTGATCTCCTGATGCGGTGGATTCAAAAGACAATCACCGTAGCCCTGATTACCGTACCTGCAACATCGGGCTGAGCTACTGTGAAATTGCAATGACGTCTGACACCATGAGTACGGCCGCAATCGAAGACTGGGACGACCCTTAGGGGGATGAATCCCGGTGCAAATGCGGTAAACCATCGGTAGGATATGGGTCCTTGAACGACGACAGAATGAACTCAAGACAACCACCCTACTGGACAGCACGCCCCGGCACCGAGGGTCAGGCCTCGGAGTCACCTATGAGAGAGGCCGTTAGGTGCCGGGGCACAGCTGCACCATTCATTTTCATCGTTCTCGCCCACCATGATGCGATGACCTCAAAGGCCCTTTCCTTTCTTTCATCACCATGGAGGGCACTGCGAAGTACAACTGTTGCCTCGTTGGCGGAACATTTGACAGGTTCCATGCAGGCCATCGTTTACTTCTAAAAGCCGCAAAACATGCATCCCAACGTATCGAAATCCACATCACAAGCGATAGTATGGCCGGGGAAAAGTCTCCACACATTCAATCCTTTGAGGACCGTCAAGATGTGTTGCTAAAATGGATAGATTCCAATGCGTTGGGGAGGGCGACGGTTCACGAATTAACCGACAAGGTCGGTCCAGCACCATCACATCCAGATGCAGATTGTATCGTTGCTACAGCTGAAACTCATGGTCAATGTGAATCCATCAATGACCTTCGTGTTCAGGCCGGCCTGAAACCACTTCACATCATTCAAGTTTCACATCTCAAATCCATTGAAGGTGGGATCATCAGTTCTTCCAATATCCGAAATGGCTTCATGGACCAAGAAGGTCATCCGTGGATGTCGGATGAACATCGAACATTAACATACATCATGCATTCAGGTCTTGACGCTGATTTGAAAACACCGATGGGGGTCTTGTTTGAAGGTCCAGAAACCTCGCCTGATGTAGCCATGTATGCGGCTCTTGACGGGTTGGATTTGAGCGTATCAAACCTCATTGCAGTAGGAGATGTGAGCGTTGCTACACTCTTGGACATGGGGTGCACCCCAGATATGGGTTTAATTGACGGGCAGACCAAACGAACCCCTCTCAGTTCGGATGAGCAAGTTGACCCATCCACCTTTGGCTCAATTCTTCATGCGACCAACCCCCCAGGTCAACTCACTCCATCTTTGCTTCAGGCACTCGAAGAGGGCTTGGCGGCATCAAACACGGTTCTCATTCATGTCGAAGGTGAAGAAGATCTTGCACCTCTCTTCATCCACCTCCTCGCTCCATTGGGCACCTATGTTGTCTACGGCCAACCTCATCGCGGTGTGGTTCTTCAACAAACGACACTGGATGTGAAAAAGCGATGTCGAAATTTAGTTGCCAAATTTGAGGTGGAATGAATGGAAGAGCCTCTCATTTCCATCACGGTTTGCGTCCGAGATGGCGTGGATTGGGTTGATGGATGTTTGAAATCGCTTACGCAACAAACCTATCCAGCAATAGAAATTTTAGCGGTAGACGATGGCTCAAGCGATGGGTCAACAGAGGCACTGCGCCAATGGCATGACCCAGATGGTGCTCGAGGTCCACCAGTGCGAGTTCATTGCCAACCCACACTTGGGTTGTCTGCAGGTCGTCAATGGGCGTTAGAGAATGCCAACGGCGATTGGGTCGCTATCACCGACATCGATGTCCGTCCAGAGCCAGATTGGATCATGAACATGATGGCTGAAACAACACCAGTTTCAGAAGAAGAACGAGTTGTGGCAGTGACAGGGCGGACCATCTTTGAACAAGCGGAAGATACGGTGAGCCGTTTGCGGTCTGTTGAAATCGCAGCAAAATACAGGTCCAGGCCACGAAGAACAAGTTTGGCAAACGGCCCCTGCTCAATGTTTCACCGTTCCTCGTTACTCGCCATTGGAGGATTTGACCCTGAGTGGTATCATGCTGAAGACATGGAAGTGAGCCTTCGCCTCATAGAAGCTGGTGGAACAATCGTCTATGCCCCCGATGCCTTGGTTCGCCACGTCCCAGAAATTGGGCTCAAACGGTTTCTATCAAAGCGTCGCCGAGATGCTCGGGCACACGTCCGCATTGTTCGCCATTTCCCCAAACGAAAACGAGCTGGGCCTGGTTTTGATTTTTTAGGGAGCTCTGCTCCTGTCCTCATACTTCTTCCGCTTTGGATGGTGATAGGACTGTGCAGTTTGCCGTTTTTCGGGCTTTTGTTGACGAGCGAACCAACGACATTAACCGATGTGATGGCCTGGTGGCAATTCAAAGTGTTAGGGGCTTCATTCGTCTTTCTTCTCTTGCATGAAATCCTTCTTTGGAGAGGGCCACTTGGGGTTGTTCACAGGGGGCTCCTTCGGATGGATGACCGAAGCAAAATTATTGTCATCTTGGGGGTCAGAAGAGTCACCTTCCTTTGGAGCATTGCTCTGTGGATTGGATTGTTATATGGGATTGGCGATGCCCTATTCGCCCGAAACGGACATAATCCCTGGTGGCGGAAGAGTGAATGAATCACTCAATTTTGTCATCACCGGGGGGTGCTCGGCTTGCGTGGTCAAGTGCAAACCCTGCTGACATGAGGGCGATGAACACGGAGTAGACTCCAACATCGAACCAACCTGTGTGGTTGATTCCCCACCAGATGTAGAAAATTAGTCCAAGTAACAAGCACCAAGCAGCCATAGTTCTCTGACCTCCACCGAGGTAAGGGTCAGCGAGAGCAGGCCATGTATCATTCTTGACGAGGCCAATAATCCAAGCATTGATTCCTTTCGAGTTGTTGATTTCCCGGCCACCGTATCCGATCATTCCGAGACAAATTGCAAGGAAGATGGTGTCACCAAGAGGCTCATAATGGAATCCATCCTTTCCAGTTCCGAAGGCAGCGTTCCAGGTCTCAAACGTGAAAAGTCCACCCCATGAGATGTGGTAGGTAGGGTGGGCGTTTCCAAACATGTTCAAAACAGCAAGTAAAAGGCCCCAGCAACCGAGGAAAATGAGTGCAGATGCGAAGACAGGAGCGGAATCAGAGGTCTGTTTATGACCCATCTCGCCTAAGGAATCGTCGGTGCTCATGGCGTTACCGACCAACGAGGTGGATATAAGCACACCGAATGTCAATCAGCAAGATGATACTGGATTTCACTCATTCAAAGCGTGGATTGTAGGTGATATGAGGCTTCAAAGACGCCTTCCATTTCTGATTCCGCTTCAGTCATGATTTTGGATGCATCAATGTTCTGTGGAATACACGACATGATTTCCTTTGAACGCCCCCAACGGCCTTTGTTCCGAATCCGTGCTGTGATCAGTCCGAGCATATCAAGATTGGAAATTAATCCTGAGATTCTTCGCTGTGTCAAAGGATTGTGTCCGATATGAATGCATGCTTGGCGGTATATGTCGTACACCTGTCCAGTTTGCATGCTCTTCAAACCATTGTTTTCATTGATGATGACGGCTGCAAGAACCAATTTTTGTTGGCTAGGTAAGGAAGCAATGACGGGAGTCACCTGATCCGATTCAATTTGACTCTGAGCAAGTCTGACATGTTGTTGGTTCACTTTCTCAGCCCCTTCGAATTCAGCCTTTTCTGTTGAAATACGAAGCAAGTCCAATGCACAACGAGCGTCTCCATGTTCTTGTGCAGCGAGTGCAGCACACAATTCAATAACGCCTGCTTCCAAGATGTTTGCGTTCAATCCTTCATCGGCTCTTTGGCGCAAGATGTCTTGGAGTTGTTCTGCATCGTATGGCTTGAATAAAACATCCAGTTGACCAAGCCTTGAACGTACTCTTGGGTCAAGGAAATCTTGGAACTTGAGGTCGTTTGAAATCCCAATAACGCAAGACCGGGCGTTTTTTAGAGATGAATTAAGGCTTGTGAGATTGTAAAGAAGATCATCCCCAGCTTTGCGCACCAAATGGTCAATCTCATCGAGCACGATGATGAAGACGCCACCTCGACGATCCATACGTCGAATCAATTCGTTGAGTACACGGTCCGTTGGCCAACCAGTGAATGGGATTTCATCAATCTCATACTCTTCGAGTAAAGAATTACCAATGCTACTCAGCACTCTGTATTGAGTATCAATTTGTCGACAATTCACAATCGTGGTATTGACGAGCCGACCGATGTTTTCGCCTTTGAGTCGGAGATGTCTACAGACGTAATCAGTGACGGCAGTTTTTCCTGCTCCCGTCACGCCGTACAAGGTCATGTTTGACGGAATATGTCCCTTCAAAGCCTCCCAGAGGTTGTAAGAGATTTCCTCCACTTCATTGGTCCTGTGAGGGAGATGGTTGGGGAGATGGTCGTGGCGAAGGATTTCCTTGTTTTTGAACAAAGATTGACGAGTCATAAACTTGTCAAAGATGTTCGTCTTCATGAAAATTTTCCTCCTATTTATACCATCCACACGAATCCTCCGCGGGAGGTCTGTGCGGTAATTTGCTTCAGTCCGAGTCCCCCTTATATCCCTATTCCCGCCTCATGACGGAAGGACAGAATTTCCCTTCAAATAAGGATGGAATTATTTTCGTCCTTTTCAACCGCTCACAGTTCTTTTTATGAGGAAATGAACATTTCATTTTGCGTTTTATCGCATCGATATATTCCAATGGCCGTTTGACCAATTCAGGTCCATCCCATCCCAAGCATGGTGCACATGATTTGGATGTTGGGGGAGTTGATCTGTGAGGATTGGTTGGTGTTCGCTTTGGTCATCAACGAAGGTGTGCGTGATGATTAGGATTGTATCACAACGCTGAGCAAGTTCTTCGATATCCTTCGGTTTATGGTGATGGGTTGATTCAACCCAGTCTGGAAATCCCATCTCAAGAAGTGCAAGTGGAACTTCCCCAATTGCTTCGTACAAGGCATCACAAGGGCCTGAATCTCCACTGTGGACAAAACTTGCTCCATCCGAGTGCACAAATTTGTAACCATAGGGGTCAACCGTTTCATCATGATGTACTTCGAAACGTTTCCATGACCAACCATCGGATGTTTCACCTGTTGGAGTTTCAACCCATTCAATGGATTCAAGCGCACCTTCAAGCGAACCGGGGAAAGCGAGGTGACACAATTCCGTAAGGCGAACACGCACGGAAGGGCTTCCAACGACCCTGAGTGGGGCTTGCCCCTCCCGGTCAGAAATATATTTTCGTTCAAGGAGTAAAAATGGAAATCCAAAAACATGGTCTCCATGAATATGTGTGACGAATATGGTGCGAATGTCCGCAACAGAATACCCAGCCCTGCGAAGCCCTGCCAATGCAGTTGGGGGGGCATCGATGATATGGCATCCGTCAAAGATGGCAAAAGAGTGTTGTCGGCCGTTTGGAAGGAAAGCATTCCCTGTACCAAGCATCTCAATGCGATGGGCCATGGTCTCGGGAATGCCTCATCCCTCTTCTTCTCATCGGTGGAACTCTTTCTTGATGTTAAGGCGATAGAAGGTTACACGAATGATGATATAGCCCATTCAAGTGGCGAAATCAATGGCCTGATGGCCTTGGGTGAGCGTATGGCAGAGAATTGGTCTTCAAAAAATCCCTACATGACACAAGTCACTGAGAATTACATTCTGAACGGTGAAGGCTCTCGCAAGGAAACTCGACACGTTGTGTTTGACCTTGGAGACTCAGGACTTGATTACAAAGTCGGTGATGCACTTGGTGTCCTCGCAGAAAACCCTCCTCACATTGTGGATGAAATCATTGAAATCCAGCAATGGGACGCTGACATGACTGTCACCACCCACAACGGTGACCGTTCGCTTTATGAGGCTCTCAAGAAAGATTTTGAGGTTCACATGGCCAACAAAAAATTCGTTCACTCATTGGCAGAAAAAGTCGTTTCGACCGGAATGAAGATTTCCATGAACATTGTTTCACGTTCTCGCAACGGAGAGAATTGGGAAACTTCTGAAGACGCTGCTGGCCCCCTCACACTCAAGCCTTCCATGCCCTCAGATGATCCAAGTGCTCAGGTTGAAGCGATACTTGCAGATGCAAAGGCCATTGAGGATTATTTGTGGACGCGTGACTATGTGGATATCATGCGTGAGTTCGATGTCAAGTACACGCCCGAGGAGTTCATGGAACTCGTTGACAGACTCAAGCCTCGATTGTATTCCATCGCATCATCTCACGATGCCCACCCAGGTTTCGTCGAATTGACGGTAGGTATCGTACGATTCGAATACAATAACCGTCCAAGAGGTGGTCTTTGCACGCTCTTCATGGCCGATGAGATCGATACCACAGGAAACCCAATTGGAGTGTTCATGTCTCCTACTCGCTCCTTCATCCTCCCAGACGACAAGGATATCGACATTATCATGGTTGGTCCGGGAACCGGAATCGCACCCTTCCGCGCATTCATGGAACAACGTGTTGTGGACGGTGGCGCTGGAAAGAATTGGCTCTTCTTCGGTGACCAATCAGAGAAAACCGAGTATTATTACAAAGACCAAATTGAATCTTGGATTGATGAAGGACACCTCTACCGTTTCACGACGGCCTGGTCAAGAGATCAGGAAGAGAAAATCTACGTACAACATCGATTGAAAGAACACGGAGCTGAAATTTGGGAGTGGTTTGAACGTGGAGCGTATTTCTACATCTGCGGAGATAAAACATACATGGCTAAAGATGTGCACCGTGCGCTCATCTCCATCGCTATGGATCATGGTGGAATGTCTGAAGCAGATGCCACCCACTTCATTGAGAAGACCATGATGAAGGAAGAGAAGCGCTACCTCAGAGACGTCTACTGATTCACTCAATGGGCAAATCAACGCTTACGATCGGGATATTTGCCTTCTTGGCCATCTCCTCCATTCGTTTGGTCCAGACTGAATTATGTCCAGGGAATGCGAGCATGTGAGTCGCATGTTCAAGCATTCGGTTTCCAAGATCTGCCACGGCTTCGGGGCGTCCCGAATCTTGTGCTTGATTTGGTCGAGGCGCCTTCCACGCTTCTCTAAAAACAGCCAGAGGAATGTTGTGATTATTTGCCCAACGTTCAGCAAGGTAATCCACGCCGCTTGCACCTCCTAAAATTACCACATCAGGGTATCCATTGTAACGTACCCAGAGTTCTAATTCTTCTTCGAGAAATCCATAATCGTAAAACTTAGAATTTCCACAAATGACCAAATTAATCACTTTCCCATCGTTATTCAGGTCCCTTCCTGCAAGAGTTTGCAGGGCCTCTTCACCCGTCATTCCTCGTCCGCTCATGGAGTTACATGGACATAAGATGATATGAAGATTTGCCTTTGGGGGCGAATAAAGGACAGAAAAGCACACCTTTCTTCCTTTTTATGGAAATAAATTGTACTCCGTGGCGGCAAATGCTTTCAATCTCCGGCGTCCCATGAACTCTCAAAAGAATGGATGAATTGAGCTTTCTCAACCGCTTTGCTCATAGGATACTTCGGTCGCCGTGAGAACATGGGATTCAAACGAGTCTTGATTGCCAACCGTGGAGAGATTGCCCTTCGCATCCTCCGCACCCTCAGAGATATGGGCATCGAAGCAGCCATCATTCACGGCAGAGAGGATCGCCTTTCACTTCCAGTGCGTCTTTCAGACGTTGCTTATCCAATTTATCGGGCAAATCCTCTTGATTCATATCTTGATATTGAAGCGGTAATCCAAGCGGCAAAGGACCTGAAGTGCGATGCAGTCCACCCAGGGTATGGATTTCTTGCCGAAAATGCTGCCTTTGTTGCCCGCCTACAAGAAGAAGGAATCACTTTCATTGGCCCCTCTGCTGATGTTATCACGCTTCTAGGTGACAAAATTCAGGCCCGTGCAGCCATGGAGGCAGCCGGCCTTCCGACAGCAAAGGGCTCCTCTGAACCGATTGCAAGTGCCGATGTCGCACGAGATTTAGCCGATGAAATTGGATACCCTGTCATCATTAAAGCCGCTGCAGGAGGCGGTGGAATCGGAATGCAAATCGTCGAAGAGGCACATGAATTTGAGGGCGCTTTGAAATTGTGTCAATCTCGTGCAAAGTCAGCCTTCGGGGATGACCGTGTCTTTGTTGAGAAATATATCATGGGCGCCCAACACGTTGAATTCCAGGTTCTCGGCGATGGGAAAAATGCCATACATTTTGGTGAACGGTTTTGTTCAATTCAACGTCGGCACCAAAAATTGGTCGAAGAAGGACCGTGGCTCACCGAAGAAAAGCGTGCTGAAATCGGAGCGCTTGTCTGTAAGGGAGCAGAGACCGTTGGCTACAAGGGATTGGCGACCTTCGAATTCTTGAGAGATGCAAACGGAGATTTCTACTTCCTTGAAGTGAATCCTCGGGTTCAGGTTGAACATACAGTTACAGAACTCATCACGGGATATAATTTGGTGGAGCTGGGAATTCGTGTTGCACAAGGCGAATCTCTCCCGTTGACACAAGAGGACATTGTTTGGCGTGGGCATGCAATTCAATGCCGACTCAATGCAGAAGATCCTCGAGAATTCGTACCGAGCCCTGGGCGACTTTGGGACGTCCATTTCCCGAGCGGCTATGGGGTTCGTTGTGATACCCACGCTCACCCAGGATACGAAATGCCGGGTTGCTTTGATTCCCTATTGGCCAAATTATTGGTTTGGGGTAGGGACCGAGAAGATGCGGTTCGCCGAATGAGGACGGCTCTTGATGAAACCATTATCACTGGTGTCGAGCATCTTGTACCTCTTCATCGTCGGATCATGGATGAAACAGATTTCATGAATGGCGACATCACCATTCAGTACATTGACATGCACCCAGAACTCTTGGGTTGATGAAAAGCAAATTCATCGTTAAACCCATCAAGCGCCTCGTATTGGGAGGTGCATGCCCGTCCTCATTGTTGGCAGTCTTGCCTATGATTCCGTCAGTTCCCCTGCTGGTTCAGTCGAAGATGCTCTAGGAGGCTCAGCTACCTACGGAGGTTTAGCGTGTCAATTTCATCTCCAACGATTTGGAATGCCATCTGCGGGTTTGGTTGGAGTTGTAGGAGAGGATTTTGCTCCCGAAGACCGTGCCGTATTGGAGGAAGCGGGGTTGGACTTGCAGGGTCTTGAAACCGCTTCTGGCTCAACGTTTCGTTGGGGCGGATCGTATGAAGGAAGCATGGGTGAGGCCATGACTCATGCAACGCACCTCAATGTTTTCGAACATTTTCAACCATCGGTTCCGACCGCGTGGAACACGCCAGTTGTGACCTTTTGTGCAAATTTACATCCTCTTCTTCAAGCAAGTGTGATGGACCAATGCCAAGCTTCTCGGGTAACCATGCTTGATTCAATGAATTTGTGGATTGACATTGCTCGCCCTGAATTGATGATCGCCATGAAGCGTGCCGATCTTGTCATTATCAACGATGGAGAGGTAAGGATGTTAACCGATGATCAAAACATTGTCAGGGCAATGCATACCTTGGCTGAACAAACCAAGACTGAGACTCTGGTCGTCAAGCGAGGAGAACATGGAGTTCTTGCATTGCATCAAGGTTCCTTTGTCGCACTACCAGCCTACCCAATTGCTTCCGTGGTTGACCCGACGGGATGTGGAGACAGTTTTGCAGGAACACTTGCGGCTCATTTGGCTTCCAGAGAAGGTCCCGTTTCACTCTCTGAATTGAAGAGAGCCCTAGCCGCTGCAACAGTAACGGCGAGTTTCACTCTGATGAGTTTTGGAACCGCTTCTCTACGAACACTCAATGAAGCTGTTTTCAATGAACGAATGAGCCTTTATCGAGGCATGATTGCCTTTGAAGATTAATCTTCTAATTCACGAACACGGGGAGTTTCATCTTCGATGGTTGGCGTCAAATCAGCAAAGGATAATTGGTCAAGGTTATGACTTTCCTGATCACTAATCCTTTGAGCAGTGGCTAGAATTGCCCCCGCTTTTTCCTTTAATCGATGGACTGTTTCTTCTTCAAGCACGCCACCTTGATCAGCTCCTAAGCGGTCAATGAGTTCGTTACTTTGTTCAGTGTTAGCCACCTGAGCCTGTTCCCGTAATGCCCCTGCAGTATTGGTGCGTGCAAAGGGGCTAGGTTGTTGAGGACCTGTTGCATTGCTCATGATCACCTTGGCAATGTTTCGAACTCGTGAGAAAAACCCGAGTTTGGGATTTGAGCGTAGTCCACCTCGCCTCGAAGGTTTCGGCTGGAGTGATGAATTGGCCATACTACTCGGTAGGCGAGGTTGAAGCACAGGTTCTTCGGTACGGAAGTGTATGTTCCGTTGCATCGGCTGAGGTGCTTTTTGAGGGGACTTCGCCTCAATTTCTGTTTCGGCCTCGAAGAACTCCATCAGTTCAGCATCAATGGCAATCAAAGATTCGTTTGCATCGCTGGCTTCAACCTCATCTTCGGATTGTAATTGTGGGATATGAACGGTATCACGGCCCCAAAATGAGGGAAGAACATCTCCTGTATTCATGAAGGATGTCGAAGTTTGCTCGCCAGTCTGATGCATCGGCGGTGCCTGTGGAATCAAGACTGGATGGGGGACTGGTGAGGGGCGATGGTCGGATGAGTAACGTTGCGGTAATTCAGGAGTTTCGGGGTTCCAAGTCGTATCGAGAAAACTTGGTATCAAGGGAGGTTGTTCTGTGGGTTGTGGATCATGCGTAGGCATCCATTCAGGTTGAAATGTATCGGGAAGAATTTCCACAGCTTCAAGCCCTTCCTGTTGGGACAAAAATGCATCCAAGGAATTTGGTTGACCGATAGGTTCTGGTAAAATCAATGCAGCAGGTACAGCATTTGATGCGAATCCATCCATTCCTTGACCATCATAATGCAGCAAACTTTCTCGTGCTTGTTTCAATGAATAGCCTTTGAGCAATTTGTTAACCATCAAACTCAAGAGAAGCAGGTTGGAATCATTGCCGAATAAAACATGAGAATTTCCCTGGGCGGTCTGGAGGGTAAGCGTTGGTTTTTTGGTTCCTAAACGAGCGAATAATACAGCCAAACCCGTTAGCATAAAGCTCCAACGGTACAAGGGCGGAATCATAATCCGGTAGCCGATCAAAAAGGAAACACAACCAAGACCTAGCAGCCACAATGGGACCAAATTCGTGGAATGATGATGGACGCTATCGACCGCACTCAGGCGGATTTGGACGGCAGGAGTGCGACGCCCCTGAATGGTCAGCATTTGCTCATCAAGAACAACATTGACCTGTTCTGAAGGTTCTGCCAACTTGAGCGATGAGAACACCTCTGGCTCCTCATCACGAGTTAGAACAGAACGCTGCTCAATTTCGTGCATCCCAATTCCCACAGCGGAAGGCCGATGTTATCAAACCACCGCAAGTGAGGTGTATTGACCGCCGATTCTCTGAACCTGTTCAGAGTTGCCGAGGGCATGTTTAGGAAGCGTTCTCAAGCACGGACGAGCCCATGATTCGAGGGGAGGAATCGAGTTGTGCGATGAGTACAGGTGGGGCGTTATTGACTCGGATGAACAGTGGGCTTTCCCAAGTAATTGTGAGTTTTGTGCCGTCCACTTCGGTAATCCGTCCAACCACAAATTGGAGGTCAACACTTGCATGGACAACATCTCCAACTGCAAGGACTCGCTTTTGGAAGGGTGATACTTTGAGGTTCACAACCGAGGAGGTGTGCTGATTCACGGAGAGTGGAATCGTGGTGTTGGTGTGCTTGTCTTCTCTGACCGGGTGAACAATGATCGTGCTTCCAGTAAGGTGTTCCTCCTTGACGTTTCGGAGTGCTAATCCGACTCGGTCTCCAGCAACAGCGGATGCAACATCATCATCCATCACCTGCAGAGATTTCGCAGTACCACTTCCGTTGGCGGGAAGGAGCATGAGTTCGTCGTGCACATTGACCATTCCCGCCTGTACGTAGCCGATTGCAACCAAACCAATGCCCTTCACATTGAAGTATTGGTCCACTGGAAGAACCAGGGGATTGTCTGCATTAGCAAGCAAATCTGGTTCACATTCGGCCATCAACTTGAACAATTGTTCACGTAGGTGAACCCCGTCATTTTTCTCAAATGTCCATTGCCCAAGACCTGCTTGTTTGAACAACATTCCGACTTGCTCTTCATCGATCCAACCGCCTTCAGATGGATTGATGACGGCTAGACCACGTTCAATTCCTGCACTCGCAAAAGCTACGAGAGCTTCGCCGAGGGTGGCGTCGATTGCTGTAACCTCAATCACGCCAACTTGAGCGGTGGAGAGTGCATTGAGGAAGGGTGGCAAACGCTCTGGATATTTTGCAGGACGAATCAAAGATAGAATCCGAGTGTTGCCCGCAACCATTTCTTTGTGAACATAGGTGTGAACATCGCGCTGGTCGGCTGGTTTTGCAATACTTTTCGCTAAATCATCCGTTGCAATGACGGCGATGTTGAGAACAACCATGACCAGCCCATCGGGGGGTGCTTCATGAAGGTGGGGGTGGACTTAAGAGGAGCGTTGTTGCTTCTGAGCAAGCATGTTTTCTCTGATGGCCTTGGCCTTTTCCCACTCAGTCTGTTCTTCATCGGTGGTCGGTGTGTATTGAGGAATGGGAATGGGGCGCATCATTGAGTCAATCGCTACAAAGAAAAAGTACCCTTCACAAATGATGCTCTTTTCCCACGTAGCTTTACTCATCGTGTAGGCTGTTACTTTGGTGCAGGCAGTATGGCTGCTCGTGAACACCACTTGCCCTGTAACTTCCAAAAGATCGCCTTGCCGAGCAGGTGCAATGAAGGTGAGTGTGTCGATGGAAATAGTCACAAATTCACGATGGGCAAATTTTGCACATGCAATGCCTCCGGCTTTGTCCATCAGCGATAATAAACGGCCGCCAAAGAGCGTATCGTAAGCATTGGTGTCCTGTGGAAAGACTTCTTCGATGAGCGTCACCGGTTCATTTGAGTACGGTTCCATAGTTCGGGGACTCCCTCCTCCCTCATAACTCATCTTCATTCAATTGGGCTGAAATTGAGCCTTTGGCTTTTAATTCACATAAGCGACGAGATTTTAGGGGGACAAAGTATCGCAGGGCTACAGGTGACACCATGTCCAGCCAATCTTACCGAAAAAGCGTACCATTTTTCCTTGTCTTCTTGATGCTGCTAGCCCCATTTGCAAGTGCAAACGTAACCACTTTTACCAACGGTGGATCTGATGTGGAAGTTGAAATCAGAGACGGCAATGACCTTTCCAACTTGAATGACGGAATGATCTCTCTTCCAGACGGAGAAACCGTGACTGGAGCCACAATGAAAATCTCAACGGCTATGGTAGAACATAGCGCACACTCCCGAATTGACCTGGAAACAATGCCGAATGGAAATGTTTGGAATCCTCTCGAAAATAATCAACTCACTGCCTTTTCCGATATATCTCTCTTCAAGATTGAAGACAGCAATGGAGACGCTACTCCAGTTTCACTTGCGGCAGAAGGCTTCCTCACCGACTTTGAAGGAACATCGGCTGGTTTTGTTGTTGATTTCAATTCACCAGGCCCGACCAGTGGTGCTAACTGGGCCCACGGAACCTTGACCAACTCCAACGTACCCACCGCCTGCAAATCTGGTGCAGAATGCTGGGGGACCAACATCGGCGATGACAATTACACCGATGATGACGGTGCGAGTGCTTTCGACATGGCCTTACTCTCTCCTAGCATGTATGTTGAGCCAACACTCAAGAGCAAAACCGCTTTCTTTGACTCCTGGCATAATCTTGAAACAATCAACGGCGGCGGTCAGAATACATATCGATACCAAGATTGTGCATATCTTGAAATTCGTTCATCCAACAATCCATTGACTCAGGGTTCGCCAGAGTTATTCCAATACCTTCCCATTGACATACAGAACTCAGTGGGAATCGGCTATGGGCAGGGATACGCTCAACGTCAAAACTCGGCTCAAGACAATCGAGTGAACCCATCATGTGGTGGGCTCAACAACAACAGTCAGAACGAGTACGGTCTCGCAGGAACCTCAGTCTCATCCACCAATCCAACAGGATGGGCCACCGTTGCGGTTGACCTGACGGACTTCATCGGCTTCCACGTTCAAATGCGGTTTGTCATGGAACACAACGGCCTGAGTGGAGCAAATGTTGACGATAACATGTCCGGTTGGCAGATTGATAACTTCCGTTTGGGCGATTTGCTTCCTCAAAATGGTAGCATGACGGTGAGAGGAATCACTCCATCTTCCCTTGGCTCAGACAATCATCCCAACGGCTACGGATTGGTCACTCTCGAAGCAGAAACATCGGCGAGTGCACAATTGACCGTCGACGTACTCGACACCAACAACCAAGTGGTGACTGGTAAGGATGGATTACTTCTTGAAGGCTTGAGTGGAAAAGTCATCGAACTTTGGAACATCAATTCTTCTGAATACCGTTCGGTTAATCTCCGGTTCAATTTCAATTCGGGGCCTGATCGTCTCTCCACGCCCACGATGCACGGTTTCAGTATTGGAACACGCGTCGGTACTGGGTTTAATGCCACAGCGGGCGGAGGGTTCTCCGAAGTCACCGATGGTGTTTGGAGTTCAATCGGTGGAGGGATGCCGATGATGTACACTCCAACCATCATTCAAGATGCCTTTTCTACGTCACATAGTCGTGCAAAATTCAGTTACCCAATCACCTCAGTCACCCCTTACATACAGGACGACTGCTCTGAATCTCCAGATATCAGCATTCTTCCAATTGGATTCTCTTCTGCTGTGCAACTTACTGATGGTGTGAAGACCACCTTTGAGGCACCGCTTTTTGGATACAATGCTGTTCTTTCTTACATGAACCCGTGCAATGTTGGTGGTATGTGGTTTGACATGGAATTTGGGCATCACGCAGAGGACATGTACATCGATGTCGCCGATGATGGGGACGTAGATTACGGCTTCACCGAACCAGCCTTCGGAGCCTTCGGTCGTCAAACCAATTTCTTACTCAATCAAGTCGGTGGCGTCAATTATGCCACAGATTCAGCATCGTTAACCTTGAATGTGAATGGACAAGCTGAAGGCGGTTTCTTCTTACTCCCAATGGGGGCAGAAATCTCGTCAGCGGATGTTTCCTTCGATGGTGTTAGCATCCGTTCTAACACCGACCCCAATGAGGGTTTCTCGCTCTCTCTGCTAGCAGGTTCACAATCAACCTCACTTGGGGATATGCCAAATTTGACCATCATCAGTCAAGAAGTGCTCATTGACCCAATGCCACTCAAGGATGCCTTGAATTCTTTGCTTTCCAACCCCTTGGTTGCAGGAAATGAATTGGATGACTTTGGACGAGAATGGTTGAAGTTCCGTTTCAGTGTTGATTCTCCAAACGCTTCATCAGGAACCACACTCGACATCGTTGACCTTGACATTGTCTACAATTACTCCACGACCCTCACAACAAGCGACAATTTAGACATTGAACTCAATCAAGGAATTGCGCTATGGAACGGCGGGTCAACCGCCCAGGTTCCAATCGCTCTCTACACGACATCAGGTGGTAGCATTCACCTGAGTGACCTCGATATATCCTCCAGTTCTGGTTATACCAACACCATCACAATTACGGACAATCCTCTCGGGCTCTATCCAAACGGAGAAATTTATGAAATCGTGACAACGCATGCAGTCAACCCAATTACGGGCACAGCGCTCTCTGAAGCATGGGTGACTTTCGAAGCACCGAACGGGTACGTCAAACTGTCCTGGTCTGATTTCATGGGCTTCAGCGAAGCCAGCGATGATGAAAATTATATCACGCTTGAATCAACGTCGAGTTTCACAGATATCACCGATGGGAAGGAGATCACTTGGCACATTCGGATCAATCCAACCTGGGATGACACACATCAAGTCCGAGTCTATTCTGGATTGACCACCAGCAATGGCGTAAATGGCCTTCCCGATGCAATTTTGTTGGATCCAAGTGTTGGAAACGCTGTTGAAAACGATGCGGGTATCTCTGAATTTGAACTTCAAAACAGCATAGGCACAGCTCAATCCTTGACAGGAGCTGAATCCGGCCAAGACATCAACCTGATTGGAAAGGTTCGTCTTCAAGACATTGATGTTGCCCCAGACCCTTCTGCTTACTATCTCGTCCTTGAACTGAAACATCTCAACAATACAGATGGCAACACCACGATTGAATGGGAAGAAGTTGCTAACCGCTCAGGGACCATTGGCGGCGATTTCAACTGGAACGTTGACCTTGGAGCGGCAGCAGGAAGCGAAACCTACCGTTTCGCCATCCGTGGGTACGAGGGAGGCGATATTCTCTGCCCCCCCAGCCAATACAATCCTGACGAAACGTGTGCGATACCATTCGATATTTCAATTGACACTTATGAGCCTAACTTGCTTGGAATTCAGGTGCTCAACGGACAAGTCGACCCCAACGTTGAATCAAACTGGCGAACCCTATTGGATGACACTTGGGTGGTTCCTTCCCAAACTCAGAAGGTCCGAATGAGTAGCCAAGATCTACCAAACCCACCCGAAGTTCTGACTCTCCATTACTGGGTTCAACACGATCATGATGGAACCAATGGCGGTTCCCTCGACGGAATCCCACAAGCCAGTGAATATATTTCACTGAACATGTCCAGTGACGGGGAAGCACCAACTGCGAATTACTCTGGCGAATACAATGACTATGCGAACGAGGGACAAGACCCTGTTGGAAAAGTTTCGATTTGGGTCGAAGGCTATGATTTGGCAGGTAACCCGATCGATGGAGGCGCTCCTGGATTTGAAAACGACAGTGTTACCTATGTTTCAATGTCATCTCAAAGTCCAGTCATTCGTAATTTCTACATTGAAGATTCTCAATCCAGTCGTTTCTTGAATTCAAACCTCCCTCAATGGGATGGCGAATGGAATCAGACCATGTATGCAGGGAACACCTACCATCTTTTGGTTGAAGCCAACGATGATAACGGTTGGAGAGACGTAGATTACTTCAAGATTGAACTTGACGACACTCGTGATGACATGACACTCTGGTATTTCCCACGCAATGAAACCGCTTGGACAGAAAGCCCTTACATCGAAATTGTCAATGAGAGTGAAGAAAGTGATGGTGCTACATTGCGACGCATGGATGGTGGAGCCCTAGTTGACCCATTCGAGTCGGACTTCATTCTTGACCTACCCATCCGAATTGACTGGGGCGTATTAGGTGAAACCAGTGCCAATAACAATCCAACCCTCTTCATGCAGGACTTGGACAATCCATTGTACCGCATGCTACCCTCTTCTGGTCGTTATATTCAGACCTGGTATTACAGCGACGGAATTCAATTGGACTTCAGAACCAATGAAGCTGAAAACCTCATGGTCACTCCTATCTTTGAAGATGTAAGCACACCGATCACACGTGACGTCCGAGAAGGGTTCGTTTACGCTGGAGACACCATCCGATTTGCAGGTCAATACGCCTACAGAGATGGTATTTATGACAGCGTTTACATCAATCCAGAGGTTGAATTGACCCTTGAGATTACCCGTTTAGATGCTGCTCCGGATGGAGCTAAAGGCTACATCGCTTACCCAGGAGAAGTAATGACTCATTCCTTCACGGGGGGCGTCTTTGACATCAACATTACAGCCCCTGATCGCACCAATGAATACACTTACGAATTCAAATTGATCAATCTTCCTGCAGGATCTGAAGATTTCACTCCTGCTGTCTGTTCTGGCTCCACTTCATACGGTTGCTCTACGTTCAACATCAAAGTCGATAAAAACGCACCTCGTGTTTCTTCCAATTCTTGGACGGCTAAGAAAGGTGAAACCGGCGAAGTGATCAGTCAAGTTCTTTCCACAGCGACCTATCATTGCGTGGACGTGGAAGTGCTGATTGAAGAGCAAGAAGCCCTCTTCCCTGGCGATGTTGAAGTCGCTTGGATGTTCTACGAAAGCACACAGAACTCCCAACCGTGGCTGGTTTACGCTAACACCTTCTTTGGCGGCCCTAACAATGCAGAGCCAATGACCGAGACCTTGACCTTGAGCACCGCTGGCGGTGCTTACCTTGGTGAGGCAGATTGTATCGACATGTGGCCGCTTGAAGATGGCCAATTTGATCCGGACCAGAATCAAATGTCAGGTGTGGAGATCGTTATGTGGATTCAAGGCGTTGACTCAGCAGGTTCGTCCATCGTCTTGGGTGGTGGCCCTCAAGATGACGGAACCACTGCCCCGATCTTTTCGAGCAATCCAGATCACAAATCGCTCTACACCTTCATTCATGAAGAAGCGACATTTAGCATCCGCAACGTTCGATTGAATCCAGAAGCTCCAGAAGTTGGCCAGAAGATGGTGCTTGAAGTTGAGGTTGAAAATACGGGTTCCATGGCTGGATCAGCCGAACTCGTCGTGAAATCAATCATCAACGGGCAAACTCCTGTCACAGAAGGTATCATCACAACCGAATCTTTGGATGTCGGTGAACGTGCTTGGAGTGAAATTTCCCTCGAACCATTCGGAGAGCCAACAACTGGAATGTATTACACCGTATCAGTCAACGGAACAGGTGATGTGTTATACGACGGTTCCCAGAAGGGAGATGCGTTCAACGTGAAGGTTGCTTCAGAAGATGACTCGTCCTCATTCTTGTTGATCATTGGACTTCTTGTCGTCGCCCTTGCCATTCTCGGCACACTCGTTGTCGTCTTCGCACGAAGAGGTTCTTCGGGCTCCTCCTTGCTTGAGGACGAGTATGAGTACGAGGACGTAGATGCCGCAGTTGAATCAAAGGTACTAGCAGAAATACCCGCTAACGTCGACCCAGAAATGGCCCGAGCTATGGCAGAATTCCCACAATGGAATCAAGAAGAAATCCAAGGATACTTTGACCAAGGATGGAACATTGAATCATTGAAAGATTGGGTCAACAACCAGTGAGGTTCTGAAAATGTCATCCCAGCACACCTGGGCCGACGAGGTCTGGCAAGACCCAAATGGTGGGTCGATTGTTCTTCATGGAACACTTCCAACCATTGTGTACCCCAATGCCATGCGCCCTCGTCTGGATTATCACGGTCTCGCTCTTCTCGAATCACCCGATGTGGTTGATTTGTGGGAGCAAGAGGAACTGGATGAAGCCGAATCAAACGGAATCAACCTCACCCATGGCCTGATCTCTGGAGGGGCGTTCTCAAAATATCTTGAAGGCCTTGTAACTCTTGAGGACATCCAAGGTGGCCGGTTTCCAGACCCAGAACCTCGTCGACTTCAGCGCAATGCTGACCGACATGGAAGGCATGTGTTTTTCATTGAACCATTGGCTGATGACGAAGACTGGAGCGACTTCCTGACGGAAGAAGCCAAGGCTGTTTCTCATTGGAAGAAATTACTCGGCATGATTCGGATGTCAAAGCGATGGAAGCGATTTGTGAAACATCATCTCTTCCTAGTTGAGCAACCTCCAAAGGGACAATCGCCCAATTTGTCTTCAGCAAGCGTACTTGCAGCGGCATGGTGGGATATGGGGCAATGGTTGATTACGCCTGAGTTGGCACTTCGCCGAGATGAACGCTACGCAAAGCGATTACGTGGTGCATTGAAGTTTCTCCGTGACGAATACGGAGATGATGCTTGCTTGCTTGCAGTTGTGCATATGCCGCATCGTCATGAAGTTCTGAAGGCGCTTGAAGCACATCCAACCCATGAGGAGATTTCATCAACAGTGACCTCTACCTTGGACACGGAGGAAGAGTGAATGAGCGGAAAATCCATCGATGTACGCGTTGAAAATCAACTCGTTCGTTTCATTTGTCCTACGCCACTTGACCACGATTTAGTCGTGAGCCAAGTTGGTGGTCAACGTAACAGCGGAGTAGTCATCAAGGTCCTTGACCGGCCACAAGCCACCCTCGTTATTGACGAAGAAGGACGGATTGTTGTTCATGGCACGCATCGCGTGGAAGCAGCACGAGCGGCAGCAAAAGAATTGTTGCTACGCCTTGGAATGGATGATAGTGGCTTAACCGCCGAAATGGGCCCTTTGGTTGCATCCTTCCACTTTGAGAAAGCCATTCAACTCCAATCGATTGCTGGTTCATTTTCATCTGGTACATCAGAATACGATGACCGATTAGGCTGTACCGTTCTGACCGATACTCGCCATAATCTCACAATTCAGATCTGGCCGAATGGGAAATGTTTGGTGACCGACGCCCGCCACCCAAACATGGTGGCTATGTCGGCTGTTTATTGGCGCAACATCTTCACCGAAAACCGCTATTTTGTTGAACGAATTTGAGGGAGTTCCATGGTGTATGACGGTCCTGTTTTGGACAACCACTTTCACCTTAATCTCAACGGCAGATACATAGAGGCTGCTCGAGATTTCCAGCGGGCTGGTGGAACCGATTTGGTTCTTGTACACTGTCCAGATTTCGCCTCACCTCCTGAAACCCTCGAAGGTCATCGCTCCGCCTATCAAACGACCTTGGACATGGCCCAAAACGTGCGTTCAACACTTTCCCTCGGCGTTCGAGTGGTACTCGGGCCCCACCCTGCAGCCTTCGCCCACCAATTTCAACGATGGATGGATGAAGAAGGGGAGGAGGGGGAAGAACGAGCCATCACCAATTACCGTCATTCCATTGACGCTGCCCTTGAATTCTATCGCGAAGGGCAAGCACACGCAATCGGAGAGGTCGGCCGCCCTCACTGGCCAGTCAGTGACAAGATTTGGGACCTTTCGAACATGCTACTCGATGAAACCATGCATCTGGCAGCCCAAGAAGGGTTGACATTGCAATTGCATGTTGAGGGCGAGTCTGATGAAACCTACTCCGATTTATCCAAACGTGCTTTGAAGCAAGGGATGGAACTGAAGAAACTCGTTCGACATTATTCACCTCCAGATGTCCGAAGTTCACATACGCATGGTTTGACACCAAGCGTCTTGATCGGAAAGGGCGCCTTGGAACGTTTGTTGGAGACCCATCAATCCTCAAGCCACGGGTTTTTGATGGAAACTGATTACATGGATGATTTGCGTCGTCCAGGTGCAGTACTTGGTCCAAAAACAGTTCCAAAACGCACCAAACAATTGATTGAAGCTGGCGTTGATGAAGAGGTTATTTGGAACACCCATCAAACCCTCCCCAACTATCTCTACGGGGAAGAATAGACCTTGTGTGAGAACCTGAGAAAAGATGGTGGTGTTTCCATCACATTGATGAAAGAGAGAACCTACCCGTAACTAGGTTGCGACATGGTTACATCACAACGATGGGTCCTTTTGGCTGTCTTTATGATGGCGATGACCATGCCAGTTTCAGTGTCCTCACAGGTCCCCACCATGCCTGGTGTGGAAATCGATTGTGAAGAAAAGCAACCAAGCCTCAATGTTCACCCGCTCGATGGTGAACCAGTCGAAATAACCTGCACGGTCACAAATCCCTCATCTTGGGATGAGGAGATTTCGGTTGAGAAAGAATGGGACGGCGTGGAAGTTGAAATGACTCTGAGCGAAGACACTTTTTCTGTTTCAGCAGGAGATGAAGAAGACTTCACGGTAACCTTTACAGGTCCAAAGCGACTTTCATCAAGTGTTACCTATGATTTCACTCTTACCGCTGTGGTCACCAATGTCGGTTTCATTCCTGATTGGCCAGAAGCGTTTGGAACCAATGCCTCGGTGAGCGGTGATTTGAACGTGGCTACATTCGGCATGGTGGATTTGGATATCACTGATCGAAGCACCCGTACCCTCGAACAGGGAGGGGAAGTCAAGATTTCATTCCAATTCCAAAATAACGGTAATGACGACGACAAGATTCGAGTCAGTATTGTAAATGTAGCAGAACTCGAGGAAGCAGGATTTACCTTCCCTGATGGAACATTTGTTTCAGAAACCGTCTCCGAAGATGGGACCTCAACCATGCGAGAATTGACCATTCGTGCTCCTTCAAGCATTGAAGAAGATCTTCGCCTTCAAGCACTCTTCCAAGCAGAGAGTGACAACGACCCTGATGCTGGATTGAGTGAAGTCTCGATCAGTTTACAATTGGAAGCCTCAGCCAGTTCAACGGGGCTCGGTGGAGGTTTAGAGGAAGTGAGTAAAGATGACCTGGTTCTCTATGGCAGCATAGCGGGCGGTGTTATTTTCATGCTCGTCATTGCAGTTGCACTTGCCCGCACATTACGCCGTCGTGCGAACAATCAACCCTCATACATCCCTCCCATGGACATGGAAGACGACGAGGCTGAGGAAGAAGAAGATGAATTCGACTTCGAAGATTTGGATGATTTGTTTGGCGATGACGACAATGATTTGGACGAAGCCTTCGCTGACCTCTGAAGGTTGTTATTTGGGCTTGACCGGCGCTGTTTGGAAGGTTGTAAACCGGCCGTATTGACCATGGTTTTGAAGGCAACACTCAAAGGCTTGGTGTAGCGCACTACACCTAATAGCCACAGGGTGTTTTTCATGTTGGGATTAGAAGGAAAAATTGCATTCGTGTTTGGCGTTGCCAGTGAAGACTCGATTGCATGGGCGATTTGCCAACAATTAGCAGGGGCTGGCGTGACCCTCTATCTGGGCTATCAGAAGCGATTTATGAGCCGAGTTTTCCAATTAAAAGACCAATTGCCAGCCATCGGGGGGTTCTATCCATTGGACGTGGCCAGCGATGAGGCTACAAAGGAATTCTTCGATGCCTTTGCCAAGGATCACCCAGGGAAGAAAGCTGATATTCTGATTCACGCAATCGGCTTCGCTCCACGTTCATGTTTTGACCGCCCGATCTTGTTCGTCGAAGACAGCGATATCAACACAGCCATGACCATTTCAGCCAATTCTCTTCAACGATGTTTGAAGCATGCATTGCCCTACCTCAATCCGGGCTCATCAACGGTCACATTGACCTACGCAGCCTCGAATCGTTATGTTCCAAATTATGGAATTATGTCGATGGCCAAAGCCGCTCTTGAGTGTTGGACACGGGAATTAGCATGTCATCTTGGTCCGGAAGGGCATCGAATTAATGCGATATCCTCGGGGCCAATCCGAACCATTGCAGCGGGGGGGATTCCTGGATTTGACAGGATTCTCGATCACGTAGAAGCAAATGCCCCTCTTCGTCGTAATGTAAGCCAACAGGATGTCGCTGGCGCTACTCTTTGGCTTTCTAGCCCCCTTTCTGGAGGCGTTACGGGCCAATGCATCTACGTGGATGCTGGATATTCGATTACGATGGTGCCAGAGAGCATCATGAACTGAGGTGGCCAACATGAGCATCACAACGGAAGACGGAAAACCCTGCGAAGGATTGGAACAAGGCCCATTTGAGCCCATTGCAGTCATTGGCGTGGGCGCCATGATGCCCGATGCAAATTCAATCGATACATTTTGGCAAAACATTCTCGACCAAAAAATTAGCATCGCTCCGTTACCCGAAGGCCGTTGGCCTGGGAAGATTTCTCATTTCTGGCGCGAAGGCGAACCTGGGCAACACACTGAAGGATTCACGTATGCCAAAATCGGTGCATTGGTCAAGGGTTACGAATTCGATTGGCGCCGATGGCGTCAACCCCCGGGAACACTCCCACAGATTGACCCCTGCCAACTCTGGGCTGTTGGAGTGGCCGCAGATGCCATTGAGCATGCAGGATACGATGGCGAAGCCAAGGACATTGATCGAACCAAGACAGGCGTGGTGTTTGCTAACGCTCTTGGTGGTGAAAATCGTAACCTTTCCAACATTCGTGTTTGGTCAGAACATACGAAACAAATCGCACTTGAACATGGCTTACCTTCTGGAAATAGTGAGGGCTTCGTCGAAACAATTCTTGAGGGAACTCCACGCATTGACGAAGATACCATGCCAGGTGAACTTGCCAATGTCGTTTCAGGCCGAGTCGCCAATCTCCTTGATCTCCAAGGCCCTAATCACGCCATGGATGCGGCATGTGCATCTTCCATGGCTGCCGTTTTGGACGCATGTCGTTTACTGCAATTGCGCCAAGTCGATGTGATGCTTGCAGGGGCAACCGATCGTACCATGGACCCTGCAACCTTTGCGAAATTTTCAGCCATCGGTGCTTTATCCCCTACTCATTCCTCGCCTTTCGATGCCCGAGCAAACGGGTTCGTTATGGGGGAAGGTGCTGGAGTCTTTGTGCTCAAGCGACTTCACGATGCGATAGAAGATGGCGATGAGATTTACAGTGTCATTCGAGGCATTGGAGGTTCATCTGATGGCAGAGGCAAAGGAATCACAGCGCCAAGCCAACGCGGTCAGATCCAGGCCATTGCCCGAGCTTACAGTCAGGCGGGCTATCCAGCATCATCGGTTGAACTCGTTGAAGCCCACGGTACATCCACCAAGGTTGGAGACGCCACAGAATTATCCACCCTGTCTCGACTTTGGACAGGGGTTGAAGGAACGGGTCGGGTGGCGGTTGGTTCCATCAAGTCGCAAATCGGCCATCTCAAGGCAGCAGCAGGAATTGCAGGCATGATGAAAACCGTCATGGCACTTCATCACCGCACTATTCCCCCAAGCGCAAATTTCGAGACGCCCAATCCGACGGTTGATTGGTCGAGCATTCCATTCTTTGTACCAACTCAAGCAATGGATTGGCCAAAGCCCACACAACACCCTCGTCGTGCAGGCGTTTCTGCCTTTGGTTTCGGCGGAACCAATTTCCACGTCGCTCTCGAGGGGTACGATCCAGAATATCACCTGCCAATGGCTGAAGCATGGTCGCAGCGTTGGTCCGCTTATTCTCAGCAGTCCGTTAGAAATATCGAGGCCCCCTCGATTTTTGACTCCACCTCCCGCCCCACTCTCACGCATGAAGAACTCAAGTCCATTGAGGGCGGAGTGCTGTTGCTCTCTGGCGCAAGCATATCTGACCTTGGAGGCCAATTGCAATCTCTCAATTTTAGTGGGCCGCTCTTTGATGAAGACCCAAGAGGCCGAAGAATCTCGGAAGCTTTCCAATCAGCCAGCGCATCGTTCGATGCGAAAGCGCCCGCTCGGATGGCCATTGTTGCCACATCGTGGGCAGATTTCCAAAAGCGTGTCGCCCTTGCCGGAAAAGCGATGGATGACCCTGAAAAATGGGGTTTTCTTCAATCTCAGGGCGTGTTGATCACCACGGAAACACCGTTGCCAGACGGTGCAAAAGTCGCTCACATGTATCCTGGCCAAGGCAGTCAATACGTTGGTATGACCAATGACCTAGTGAAACGTTTCACTGCACCAGCGGAGGTTTGGAAACAAGCCGATATCACCATGGTCGAGGTTTTGGAGGGCGAAACCCTCTCAAGTTTCGTTCTTCGTGACTCGCTTAGCAAAGAAGAATTGTTGGAAGCAGAGCACAAACTGAAACAAACCGAATACACACAGCCTGCAATGCTCACGGCTGATTTAGCCATTGAACGGACCTTGAATGCCTTTGGGCATGTCCCCGATATGGTTGCAGGGCATTCATTGGGTGAATATGCGGCATTGATGTCTTCGGGAATTCTCGATATGGATGGAGCCCTACGTGCTGCTGCTGCTCGTGGAACGGAAATGGGTTCGGTTGAAATTGAGGATAAAGGCCTCATGGCAAGTGTTACTGCTCCTTATGAAGCGGTTGAATCTGTTCTTAACGCCTCGGAGGGCTACGTCATTGCTGCCAACAAAAACTCACCAAAGATGACCGTGATTGCAGGTGAAACTGACCCGGTGCGAGCAGCTATGGCTGTCTTTGAAGAGCAAGGTTTCAACTGCGTGGAATTAGCAACTTCTCATGCATTCCATTCCAGAATCGTTGCTCCCGCTAACGAACCGCTTCGCCGGTTTTTGGAGAGTTTAGAAATCCGTTGGCCAAGTATTCCAATCACTGCAAACGTTGATGGTACATTTTATCCAATGCAAGGAGATGATTCTAAGGCCTCCATTCTTGAAAAATTAGCCCCACAAATGGCTTCCGCTGTGGAATGGACCAAGCAAATAGAATCCATGTATGAGGCTGGGGCCCGCGTCTTTGTTGAAGTCGGACCAAAACGAGCATTGACGATGTTCGCCGTTCAAATTCTGGAAGGACGACCTCACATTCCAGTGATGTCAAACCATCCAAAGCAGGGCGGTATCGCCACCTTCTTCACTGCCTTGGGCGCACTGGCGTTGGCTGGCAGGGCGCCACAATGGCCTGCATTGAATTCTGATGCCATGAGCGAGGCCTTTCGAGCAGGCCCCATCGAAGCCCATCAATCACACTCGGCAACCGCCTCATCTTCCGATGAACTTGAGGCGCTTCGTATTCGAGCACGCCCGCTCCCTGGCACGGGTAGCAATTCAGTATCTCCTGTAATCGCGTCAGGCTCAGTCGGAGACTCAACGATGGCCCAAGAACGTGCCCTTAGGGCCTATGTTGGCGACCGTATCGCCCAACACAGCGGCTACCCCGCTTCATTCTGTCACGGGAACGTCCTTCTTCGTGAAGGTCTGGGATTGAATGAATCCTCAGTGCAAGCTGTCATCGCCCGTTTGGCTCAGGAAGCCCAAACTGACTCAGAAGTGGACCCTCAAACAGCAACCACCGCTGGAGATTTGATGCGGTGGGTGAAAACTCCCCCCTCCAGCTGGTCACCTGTTACCTCTGTCACCGCTCCCTTGCACTCATCTGGTACAACTATCAAGACAGTTGCTGCTCTTCAGAGTGGTCAACCATCCCGCCGAGATGTGGATCCATTCGTCGTCACGGGTGTTTCATTGGGTCTGCCAGGAATGGAACGGGTTTTCTCGGAAGATACTTTCGAACAATTGGTACGAGGAGACACTTGCATTTCTGAAGTATCGGACGAATACAAACAACGATTGCTTGACAAAAACATTGTCCGCCTCATTAAGGGGCGCGATGGATCTGTCAACATGGATCAAGCGACAGTCTTCGGAGATATCCCTCAACTAGCGGGGCTCAAAGGTGCATTTGATTTGGCAGAAGAATTTGGAATCGATCCGAAGGCAATTGTGGCTTGGGATGTCTCAACACAATTGGCCGTTGCCGCTGGATTGCTCGCATTGAGGGATGCAGGAATACCGCTCACTCCAGTCGAACAAATCGGGAAAGGCGGATTGCGCTTGATTCGTAATTGGCAGGTGCCACAAGCTCAACGTGACCGTACTGGAATTGTCTTTTCATCGTGCTTCCCAGGGTTGCAAATGGCATCCAAGCATGCCAAGACCAATGGAGATGATGGTGAGGGTCGTTTCGACCGTCGGTACCTCTTCCAAACCCTCAACATGGGGCATTCCCAATTCGCTCAATACACCGGCATACGAGGTCCTAACACGACCGTTAATCTGGCCTGTGCTTCTGCAACCGCAGCTTTTGGCGTTGCTGAAGATTGGCTTGAAGCAGGCCGTGTTGACCGCGTGGTTATCATCAGCGCCGACGACGTGACGGGTGATGATTTGTGGGAATGGATCGCTGGCGGTTTTGCTGCCTCCGGTGCTGCAGCCACTGGGAATATCATTGAAGAGACTGCATTACCATTTGATCGACGACGTAACGGACTCATTCTTGGCATGGGCGCTGCAGCCTTCGTGATTGAACGGCATTCTGAAGCAGCAGAAAGAGGCGTTCAGCCCATCGCTGAATTCCTCGGTTCAACGACTGCAAATTCCGCTTTTCATGGAACACGTTTGGATGTGGAACACGTTGGAGGAGTTGTTGACGCATTCATGGGGTCAATGGAGAAACGATGGGGGATTGACCGCCATGCAATTGCTCCAGAGACCGTGTTCTTTTCACATGAAACATTCACTCCAGCAAGAGGCGGTTCTGCCCAGTCGGAAGTCAGGGCATTACGCGAAACATTCGGACCATCCACGGACAAGCTGGTTATTGCGAACACAAAAGGCTTCACTGGCCATCCAATGGCAGTCGGTATTGAAGACGCAAGCATGTTTTACGGCATGTTGACTGGACGAATCCCACCGATTGCAAATTGGAAGGAAAAAGATCCTGAACTTGGGAATTTGAACCTCTCCAAAGGGGGGCATTATCCAAATCTCAACTATGGTTTGAGGTTCGCAGCAGGATTTGGTTCTCAAATCGCACTTTCACTCGTACGACGTTGGCCTGTAGAAGGTGAACGCATTGATGGCGCTAAGTTGCTCGCATGGACTCGCCAACTCGCAGGGACCGACGATGTTGTGATGCGTATTTTGCAAAACAAACTCGTAGCTTATGTCAACGGTGATGACAATTTACACGGTGGTGTTCAGGGAGAGCCATGGGCCTCAACTTCCGAATGGGAAGGTAAACCTTCGCAAGTTCAGGGAGTGGTAACGCCAAAAGAAGCCGCTCCGACGCCCCCGCCTCCTGCTCCTGAAACCCAAACGCCTCCTTCAGTTCCTGCCGTCTCTTCTGGCGATGCAACAACGGTCGCCACAGTGATTGAAGTGGTCGTTGAGCACACGGGTTATCCTGCTGATTTTGTTGAACTGGACCAAGACCTTGAAGGGGAATTGGGCATTGATACTGTGAAACAAGCCGAGATTATGGCAGATATTCGAGAACGGTTTTCTTTACCCATCGACGAAGATTTTGTTCTTTCAGATTATCCAACGCTGAGCCACATGATTGGTTATATCGAACAGATGACCGGTGGGGCGCCATCCAGTTCGCCAGCACCCGCTGCTCCTGCTATTTCTGAGGTACAAACAGAGGCCGCACCCCCTTCAAGCCCTTCGCCAGTTTCTTCTGCGGCTCCATTACACGATGAAGACATGAATGCAACCGTGGTTGCTGTGGTCGTTGAACATACAGGGTATCCAGCGGATTTCATTGAATTGGACCAAGATCTCGAAGGTGAACTTGGAATTGATACGGTCAAACAAGCAGAGATTATGGCTGATATCCGTGAACGTTTCTCCCTTCCAATCGATGACGACTTTTTGCTCTCGGATTATCCAACCCTAAATCACATGATTGGTTACATTCAGCGCATGACCAGTGGCGAGCCAGTTGCTACTCCCGCCCCAGTCCAAATACTGCCACAGGAGGCTCCCAAGGACTCTCCCGCTCCAACATCTGTGGCCCCCAATCTATCTGTTCCAGCGATTGCAGGTCAGCATTCAGACATTGAAGCAGTGTTGATTGAAGTGGTGGTTGAACACACGGGTTATCCTGCGGATTTCATTGAAATGGACCAAGACCTCGAAGGTGAACTCGGCATCGACACCGTCAAACAAGCCGAAATCATGGGCGATATCCGTGAACGATTCTCCCTGCCCTTGGACGAGGATTTTGTCTTATCCGACCATCCCACATTGAATCATTTCACGGCCTACATTCTCAAGATGACCGGCGGTGGAGAGGTGGATGTGGCAGCGGAAGTTCCAGCTGAGCCTTCATTGCCCGCAACCCAGGAGAACACCCCCTCGGTAGTTGCACAAGCCACTCGTCGATGGCAAGTTGAAGTTGAAGCTTGCCCAGGAACAAATGAACCCATGTCTCTTGAAGGCACTGTAGTCGTCACCGATGGGGGCTGGGGAGTGGCAGAAGCCTTCTGTCAAAGAATGGAGATTCGTGGATTGAATGCGGTACGCATCGGCTTTGAGAGCAACATTCGAGATCCTTCCGTCTTGGACGAGAAAGGCAGAACAGTCTACCGAGCAGATCCTGGCCAACCTGAGCATATCCAATGGGTTTGCGACCAACTAAAGGATGAATCAATCAGCGCATTGATTCACATGGCACCGATGAAAATCGCTTCTGCTCAGTGGGACGAAGATACCAACCCATCGTCTCAAATCAATCTTGCAGCCCACGGATGGTTTTCTTTACTAAAAGCCATGAACAGCCGACTCGTCGAAGGTCGCGCTGGAATTGTGGCCTCTGTGACTGCCATGGATGGACGACACGGAAACATCGGTGAACGCTTCAATTCCGTTCAATGTGCGGCTTCAGGTGTGACAAAATCTTACGCCTTTGAGCGGCCTGACCTACGATGCAGAGCCATTGATTTGCACCCTGATCTCATCTTTGAGGAAGCGGAAGCGGCGATGATGATTGAACGGGACCTGTTTGATCTGGGGGGCGATGTTGAAATCGGATTGGACCGTGATGGCCGACGTTGGACTTTGGTGGCTTTTGCTGAAGATTTGGTTGACGAACTCCAACCATTAACCAATGAAGATACATGGATTGTATCAGGCGGAGGCTCTGGCGTCACAGCGGCATCAGTCATTGGTGTCGCCAAGGCGTCACCCGATGCAAAGGCTCACTTCGTTCTTCTTGGACGTTCACAGCTAATCGAGACCACTGCAACTTGGATTGATTGGAGCCCCGAACAACTCGAGAAAGAAAAAGGTGCCTTGAGACAACGCCTCATTGATGCGAGTGAGAGTGGCAAGGTGACGATGGTCGAATGGAACAATGCATGGCAGAAGTTCACGCGCAGTCGAGACGTATACATCACCATGGATTCCATTGGGCAAACAGGCAACACAGCAGCCTATGAAGCGGTTGATGTCATGGATCACGAGGCACTTTCTGAACTTGGAGAAAACTTGGGTCGCCCCATCACTGGAATTGTTCATGGTGCTGGCCTTGAAGATTCAAAATTGGTTGATGACAAATCCCACGATGTCTTTGACCGTGTCGTACGAGTCAAGGTTGACGGATGGCGTTCACTCATGGCTGCTGTTCAGTCATCTGGACGAGACGCTCCAAAGTTCGCATGTTGTTTCACCAGTGTCGCTGGACGGTTTGGAAACGGTGGTCAAACAGATTATGCAGCAGCTAATTCAGTATTGGATGCTGAAATGGCACGCCTCACTGCAAGTTCAACGTGCCGAGCCGTTGCTATTGGCTGGACGGGGTGGCGAGATGTTGGTATGGCGACCAGAGGTTCAATCGAAGCCGTGTTCGCCGCAGCAGGAATTGCAACCCTCTCCGTTGAAGACGGAGTCTCTCTCTTTGTTGGTGAAGCATTGCAGGGTGGAAAACGAAGAGTTCTCGGATGTGGGACACTCGGTTTGATGGATCAATTCGATGCATTCCGAGAAGCTCCTCTCAAATTGCCACCTGGTATGGCAGCCACGATTGCAGACCCCGCAAGGTTCCCCTTCGTGGACAAAGTTATCGGATTAGAGGAGAATGTTTCACTGTCAACACAGTGCACCCTTTCAGTTGCAGATCATCCGTTTTTGGCCGACCATTCCATCGAAGGAGTCCCCTATCATCCAGGCGTGATGGCACTTGAGATGTTTGCTCAAAATGCACTTTTGCTTTGCCCTGCAACCTGTCTTGCAGGGTTTGAAGATGTGACCTTTGGGCTACCGGTCAAACTCATGAAAGGTCCGATGACGGTTCGAACTGTGGCCACGGTTGCGAACACTGATGGCGATCTCACATGGGTGAAATGTTCACTTGTTTCGGACCTCACTAATTCCAAGGGCGAAGTGTTTGGTGAACGTGAACATCATTCTGCAATGGTTCGCTTAGTTGGATCAAGTGATGATCTGAGTGCATTTCTCCAAGAAGAAGTGAATCGATTGCCCAACGTGGGCGTGCCTCCTAAAGGTGATTTGCTTCATCATCCATCGTTCATATATCTCCGTTATTTCCACGGTGCACGTTTCCAATCACATGGCGGTGTACTACGCGGCGTAGGGGATGGAGAGATGCTTGGAATAGATGGTATTGCATTGATGCGACATCAGCTGCCTGTGACAGAACAGTTTGCCACAGAAAGCGAGGGTGAAGCGGTGCTGCTCGAAGCCTTACCAATGCTGATTGAAGCAGGTTTCCAGAATGCAGGTTTGGTGGCCATGGAATCCATGGGCTTCAGCAGCCTCCCGATTGGAATTGAATGGTCAACCATGTTACGAGTTCCAGATTCAGAAGAATATCTTCGACTCAGAAGCCTTCAAACAGATGAAGAGGAAGGGGGAGTATCGGTCCATGACGTGCTGATTGTTGGTGAAGATGATGCCCCAGTGATGGCTCTCAAAGGTTTACGCCTCAAGGCCATGGGGCAAGTCGCCGAAGATCAAAAGTTCAACCTTGAGCGATGATTGGTGTCGGTATGAGCAGTGATGATGTGATTCCACTTTCACTACCGTCATATTTCGAAGATTCAATCATGGCCTTCATGGCTCCAATCAAACCATTTGAACTCGAAGAAGTGCCTCTTGCCCAACATGATGAAGTGAGCACCTTTGCGACTGAGAAACGACGAATTGAGCACCTGAGCGGTAGGTGGTTGCTCGGACAGGCTTTGCAACGATGGGGAGTCAATGACCTCGGGACTCTCATGGTGGTGAGGAATGAACAACGTGCTCCACGTGTGATTCATTTGCAAGGCGTATGGGTCAACACACCGTTACCATCCATCAGCATCGCTCACAGCCAAACTCACGCTTTCGTTGCTCTTGCTACTCCAAAGGCCTCGGTTGGCATCGACGCAGAACCTGAAGGGCGAATCTTGGCCTCAAATGCATTGGACATGATGTCAAAGGGCGATGAATTACAGCGGATTCGCCAGCAGCCTGAGCGATCAATGAAATTGTGGACTGGGAAAGAGGCGATTCAGAAAGCCATGGGGTTGGGGATGAACCTTAATCCTCGTGATATTCAACTTTCAATTGAGGATAGCCAACAAAATATTTCAATTGGAAATTCAATTTTTCAATTAGGATATTGGATATTTAATGGCTTCCACATATCTCTCGCTTATAACCCCCGGGACAATCAACCCATCACACCAGAAGAGGCTTTGTTACAGGAGACGAGGGAGGCGATGGAACAGCAGCCAGATTGGGGAGTCGGTTGTAATACCACTCGTAACAATGCCTGATCATTTATTCCAAAGCCTACTTGACTCCCATGGTAGATTAAGAGCAATTCCTATTTCGGTGAGAATGATGAAATTGAAGACAATGTATGTCACACTTGCACAAATGAAGACCACCAATGATGTGTTCACAATTCGTGTGCGCTCTCGCCTAGCTGCATCGAGTGTGCAAATCCCTTCCCTGCGGAAGTAAGCGACCAACCCAATACCTACGAACAGCACTGAACTCAACATCAACGCTGGTCGAAACCACCCCATGCCATCGCCGCCCCAGTACAGGGTATCGGACAATGCTGCGGCGGTTGAGACACTTGCAATACCAAACATGACCAAGACGATGCTCGGGAAACAACACATGGATGCAAGGAAAGCCGAACCTCCAATGACCTTCCAAAGGGAAGCCAAATCTTCCTTTACGCCCCCTTCACCCATGGGCCTTAGTCACTCCAGTTGCTTTTGAATGATTGTTCATCAAGCACAGTTCTGGAATCGCTCATGGGATAGGGCATCGTTGTACAATTTTAACGGTAAAACTGGCATGCCATCGGACCATTGACCCATGTGTGTCAGTGTTGTTTCATCCATCATGTAGGAGAATGCCCAATCTGCTGTGATGCTATCGTTACGACTGTGTGCGACAAGATAATCCGCTTGAGCATCGATTCGGCGGTAGAACCCCCAATCCGCCAGTGAATCATGTGCGGGTTCAGATTGAAGGTAATGACTGGCAACCAGACGAGGGAAGCCGTAACGGTCAGATTGGACAAGCACGACTTGAGTACGTTCTTCTGAGAGATTGTTAAACAAGGCTTGATGGAATGCAGCTGGGCACAACCCTACGCTCAAATCATCTTCAGTGATGCCAATTTGAACCAATGTTTCGTCAGGAATGAGGGAAAGGTCAGGTTGGAGTTCAGTTTGCAGAGGACGCGCAGCAGGCGATTCTGGTGCGAACACCAAGGCATTTGAGCCCCACCCCATTGGGAGAACATGATCCAGCACCAAGAAGGAATACGCCCCTCCCAAACTGTGCCCCCCAGACCACAGTGTACTTGGATCAACTACAATGGGTCCGAGCGTTTCATTGATTTGCGTCAAACGAGACGAACCAAGAAGGGTTTCATCAATGTGGGTGATGGCTGCTTGGATGGCCAAATCACGGTAGGAATGCTGCAAAAAGTCAGTCATTCCTTGCTGTTCTGTCACCTGATGGTCTTCAAAACCCTCTGGGCGTATGTCCGATGGATACTGTACAAAAGCAACGGCTATTCCTTTGGCGGCGAGGTGTTGAATCCAGGATTCGTAAGCGTTCACATCTGGGTATCCAAATCCGTGGAGGAGGACGGCAAGAGGAATACTATCGATAGGTGTATCTTCTGGAAAGAGAGGAAGTGTGTAATAGATGCTGAATTCAATGTCATCTTCGAGGTTTCCTTGGACCGACACGACCTCAGAAGGCATCTCATAAGGCGAGGAAAATTGAACCGTTTCATAGGGGCCTGGCGTGGAACCATATCCCAATGTTGGGGGGTTAGGAGGGGTAGGGGCGAACCCCATCAATGCAGGCACGCCGGGCATGATCATCCATGCAGCGATAAAGACACCAAGCAAGTGAAAAACTCGCTGTTTGGACACAGGAGTTGTTGATGATTCCCTTAATCTCGGGAGGCCACCAATGGCTAACAGGGTCGTCACCAGCAGACAACCGTAGTAGGTTGGCAAGATGAGAAAAGCCCCTCGAAGGTAAAATACATCCATTGCAAAGTGAATGACGATGAATCCACATATCAATCCCAATACGACCAACCCGATTTCGTTGATGGGACGACTGTAGCGTTCATCTTGGCGTAATTTTGCGAACATGAATCCACAAAACACAGTAAAGCTGAACAAAATGAACGTCCAACCCATCGCGCCTCTCATCATCATGGTCCAATCCAAGGAACGTACGGCATAAGGCCAGATGGCGTCGATGATTCCAGTTCCTTGAACCAAGCGAATTAGGAGTTGAGAAAAGGCGAGAACAAAACCCACCAAGGCCAATCCATAGGGCCACAATGAATGCCTGCGGGCCCGAACCTGCCAGGAGGCGAATGGTTCCAAATCCGCTACGGAACTCTTCTCGTCCATTGAATCCAAATCCCTGCTTGGGTTCAAGAAGATTCGTCTTCTCCTTAGACTCCAACGTTTCTAATTTCAGGAGTTTGATCAGCGATCAAAAATTCCAACATGGCAGCCCACATGACGAATTCAATTGATTTTTCTAATTCTTCTTGACCACCCACTTCTGAGACCATATTGTCCAATGTGTCGGTTGGAGAGTGATATGCGTCGTAATCATCGTCATAAGCGCCAAGGTGGAAGATGGTTTGAGCTCCGAGGTCACGGAACGTAACGTGGTCTGAACGCCCAAATGTGTCTTCGTGAACGTCCATGACGAGATTACTATGCTCATCCCAATGTTGGTCACAGCCTGAGCCATAACTTCCATCAATGGTCAAGTTCATCGGGGCCTTGAGGACATTCCTGTGGACGTGATCCAAGACATCGGTGATGGCTACATCTTGCTCGTTAGGGTCAAAATCAGGGCCTGACCATGCGTGATATGGGAAAGGGTCTCCATTCGCCTTATGTGCAGGCCATGAAATTCCCATCATGTCCATGTTGATGTAGAATTTCAATTCTTTATCCTTAGGTAGGCAATAATCACAATCGTTGGTTGCGAAGGCATTTGACCCTCGCAATCCCTCTTCTTCGCTCGACCAAAGGGCCAAGAAAGTGTCACATTCAAAGGTCAAATCCACAAAAGCACGAGCATAAAGCATCATCGAAACTGTCCCAGCAGTGTTGTCATAGGCTCCCTCATAGGTGCCAGCAAGGCTACCGGGTGGTGCGACATCCATGTGAGCTCCCATTCCTTGGACACAGGAGTCATTGCGCCCTTCCTTCCATGCAATCACATTCAGGCTCTCGGGCTGAGTTGGATTACCGTGATCAAATACTCGCATCATGTGCGTTTCATACCCTAGGCCTTCGAAATGCCCCTTGAAGTATGCAGCCGCTCGCTCGAATTGTGGGTTTCCTGACCCCATCCAACGATTGATGTATCCTCCGCATTCGGTGGAATCCGAGCAAACGCTGGTGATGTAATCCATTTTTTGGAACCATTCTTCACCGTTGACTATGGGCAATCCTTCAAGCACTGGGAGGTCGATTGCTGTGGACCGTCCATCAGGATGGTACAGTGTCAAATTTGCTTCAGTGGTGTACGGAGTCGTCATCATTTGACCGGCTAATCGCCCTTCCTCCCCAACGACAATTTCTCCTCCAGGAATGATGGTTCCATTCACGAAGAGGAAGATGTCAACAGGGACAACCAAACGTTGCCCTTCTCCCTCGAGCATGAAATCATGCCATTCGCCAGTATTGAGGCTGACAGTAAGTGGGCTCTTGGCATCAATGAGGAAGATTTCAGACACTTCAACCTTCTCAAGTTCGTCCTCACCAAAGCAACCAGCAAGAGGTGCAAGCAGCATCAATGACATCATTGCGAACGCTCGTAACGAGGCTATGGAACTGGTTCCCATGCCCAGCCGTCACGCTTGTGCTTCATAGGGGTTAGCATTTCTTGGTGACGGAAACGGAATCAATAAGGGACATCTTTCCATCCGATTTTGTAACCAATCAGGTTGAACGAACGATGCAGGACCGGTGTGAAAGCGATTAACGCCAACATGGGGAGGCGTAATTCTTCTGCAGCCAGTACGGACGTCCCTAGGAAGAGTTGGCCGAAGAGGAACACCATAATGGCAAACGGTAGCGTGTCGAGAAGAGGGGCTTTGGATGAAATTTCCCCCTCTCGCTTCAACCCTCGACGTCGCTTGAAAAACGATCCAGTGCTATCGCCGAGTAAGCATGCAAATCCAAGGAATGTGCCCAGGATGAAGGCTGTAAACGATGTTCCTCCGATGTCGAACCATGTTCCTTCCGAGCCGATTAGTGGGGATGCGAAGACTGTTGAACCATCGTCAAAAACCGTTGAGAGAGAGCCTTGGTCTACGAGACCTACGATAAGCATGCACAGTAAACCAGAGGTTAGCGAACCCCCAATCAATCCGTTCCATGTCTTTCCATCTCCGAGGATTCTGTTTCCATCACTGTGGGTTCTTCCTCCGTCGATTGGCCAAGGGCCGTAACCAGTTTTTGGAAGCCATTTCCCCCACATCATTGCAAAGGTATTGGCTAAAAAACCCGGAAGATAGAGCCAGAGTGTGAGCAAACAGAGCATTAGGAAATTCATGTCATCAACTCAGCACCGTCTCATGGATACAGCCATCGGTCGGTTAGGAGAGCCTTTCATTGTTGCGAGATGGACATGAATCAAGTGTCACGAAGGGCACAGCCCCATAGGAGTTACCTGAGAGGTGCGGATAGCGGGAGTCGAACCCACGACATAAGGTTGGAAACCTCAGATGATAACCACTTCACCATATCCGCAAGGGTGGTTGTGCCTCCGAGCATCCTCTCCTCTTTGAGGAAATCGGTTCAAGGGGTTCTCATTCACTTCTTACTTTTGTAATTATCAAACATCGATGGTCCTCGGTTTTTGCGTACCGAAGAGGGAATGGTTGTCTCTGCCTTGCGCTGCAACATTGTGGGTGTTGATGTTTCATCGCTTGCATATTGGCGGTGAATTTCCTCGACTCGAGCACGACGCTTTTGTTCATGCTGTTTCGATTTGGACTGACCACGGATCACCAATGCACCCATCAAGACGAACAAGACCAAGCCTCCAAGCAGGGCTTGGAAGAGAGGGTTTTCCGTGTAATCCATCAGGGAGGATGTACCATCGTTCACTAAGACCAACGGGGCATTCGAATCACTCACAATGATGGTCACGGTTACCGTTGCCATCGGATTGTCCGCACCAGGTTCACGAGCCATCAATTGGAGTTGATGTTCACCAACGGTCTTCCCTTCACCTGAGAAGGTCACCGTTTGTGTATTGCCAGATGTGGGGGTGAAGGTGAGGAATTGGGACGTGGAATCACCCACGAGGGCATTGGTGCTTTGCATTTCGATATGAGCTGCAAACGATGCGTCCATGGAAGTCGTGACGACGCAAGCGAAGGTGAAATAACCACCCGCTGCAATGTCAATCCGATGTATCAAGGGAGTGCATGTCATGGTGGATTCAGCTGAATTTCGAGTTGGGTCGTTGGGCCAATGGTCCGGTTTGTAAGCACCCAAAGAGTCGTTATCGCCCCACCCGTCTCCATCAGCATCGGTGGTTTGGGAACGTTCCTCTGGGAAAGCGTCCGATTGGTCTGCTCTTCCATCTCCATCTCCATCAGGGCATCCCATCTCATTGTTGACAGTGGAGGTTCCCGCTTCAGTTGGGCAGGCATCACCATCGGTTCCAAGAGGTTCATCCCCGTATCCATCGCCATCTGAATCGGTCCATTGTGAACTATCATTCACCCATCCATCGTTGTCATCACTGGTGCCATCTCCGTCACTGTCAACACATCCGTAGCGGTCCACGTTCGAAGAACCGGATGTGGTCGGACATAGGTCGGGGTTCACACCCTGAGGGTTATCTCCGTATCCATCTCCATCCGTATCCAAGTATTGAGTTGATTCGTTGACAAATGCATCACCTGCATCAGAGGCTCCATCACTATCAGTGTCAATGCACCCGAAACGGTCAATTGTTGAGCTTCCAGCCTCGGAAGGACATGCATCGGGTTCATTTCCAGTGGCATTGTCTCCAAATCCATCAGCGTCAGCATCGCTTGTTTGTGTTGGGTCAAGTGGGAAGGCATCAGCTCCATCTTCTGGCCACCATCCGGAATCATTTCCAGCCGCAGCAGAAGGATTCGAAACACCATCTCCATCGAGGTCAAGACATCCCAGCCGGTCCACTGTTGAGTTACCAAAGACGAGGGGGCACAGGTCCTCCACGTCATCGTATCCATCTCCATCGCTATCGGTAGTACGTGTTGGGTCGAGTGGGAAGTCATCGGTTTGGTTTGAAACTCCATCTCCGTCGCTGTCGACACATCCAAATTGGTCAATGGTGGAGTTTCCTGCTTCACCAGGGCATGCATCGGGCTGTATTCCAGTGGCGTTATCTCCGTATCCATCTCCGTCTTGGTCTAGCCATTGTGTTGGTAGGTCGGGCAAGGCATCAAGGGCATTACTCCATCCGTCTCCGTCGTTATCAGGGCAGCCAAAGCTATTGCCATTGGTTGAATTTCCAGCAACGCCAGGGCATGCATCTGGTAGATTTCCACCAGCATTATCGCCGTACCCATCTCCATCAATATCGGACCATTGGGTGCTATCGGTAGGATGACTATCCTGGGTATCTGCCCATCCATCCAAATCTCCATCAGCGCAACCAAGTGTGTTGTTTTGCCATGAGGTGCCGTAGGTTAAGGGGCAAGAATCAGGAAGGCTTCCAGACGCATTGTCTCCAAATCCATCGCCGTCAGTATCGTTCCATTGGGTTGCATCGGCAATAAAAGCATCAGCTCCATCGCCTGTGGCCCATGTCACATCAGGGTCAGAATATCCGTCTCCGTCAGCATCTGGACAACCCTTTCGGTCATGAACAGAGGTGCCGAATACCGCAGGACAATCATCGTCAAGCCCGTCGTCGTACCCATCGTTATCAGCATCGCCCCAACGAGTGGGGTCATTTGGATAGGCATCAGCGCCATTTCCGATTGTCCATGACCCATCAGGGTCAGAATATCCGTCTCCGTCAGTGTCCTGGCATCCGCGTCGGTCGGTGGTTGAATTTCCATCTGTTGACGGACAGGCATCTCCGTTCGTTCCAGATGGATTGTCTCCATATCCGTCACCGTCGCTATCCATCCATTGTGATGCATCATTTGGAGCAATGTCGGCTCCATTAGTAGTTGTCCATGTACTGTCCGCATCCGATGATCCATCACCATCTGAGTCGAGACATCCAAAGCGGTCTCGGGTTGAACTACCTGCGGTTGAGGGGCAATTATCCCCTTCAAATCCAGACGGTTCATCCCCAAATCCATCGGAGTCTGAATCAATCCATTGAGTGACTTCGTTTGGGAAAGCATCGTCAACATCTGCATAACCATCGCTGTCTGTATCAGCGCATCCCAAGCGGCCAAGTTCGGTTGAGGTTCCCGCTGTTGAAGGGCAAGCATCCGGTGAGTTGCCAGTTGCGTTATCTCCGTAGCCGTCTCCGTCAGCATCGGCCCACTGAGTGGTGTCTGCATCAAAAGCATCGGCTCCTTGACTCACTGTCCAACTGCCATCAGGGTCAGAATATCCGTCTCCATCACTGTCGGTACAACCGAACCGGTCATGGAGAGAATCTCCATTGATGCTCGGACATCCGTCACCGTTCGAAGCAGGAGGTGGATTATTTCCGTATCCATCTCCATCAGTATCTTCCCATTGAGTTGCATCGTTGGGGAACAGGTCAGCACCGTTGGAAGAGGTCCAAGACATGTCAGGGTCAGAATATCCGTCACCGTCTGTGTCAGTACACCCGTTTCGATCCTGGTCAGATGTGCCTGCGATGGCGTCACATGCATCGGCACCATTTGACGTCGTCCAAGACCCATCTGGATCGGAATACCCGTCTCCATCACCGTCCGTACATCCATAGCGGTCGGTGGTTGAATTCCCTGCCAAGCTCGTGCAAGCGTCGGGTTCATTTCCAACTGCATTGTCTCCGTACCCGTCGTAATCAGTGTCAGCCCATTGCGTAGAATCTGAAGAGAATGCATCTGCCCCGTCATTGACGGTCCAAGTTGAATCGGGATTTGAGTATCCATCGCCATCAGTGTCGGGACAACCGTTACGATCAGAGGAAGAAGTCCCTGCCACATTGGTGCAATCATCGGAACTGTCGATGATTCCGTCAAGGTCAGCATCCTGGGTCAGGTTGGTCAAATTATAATCTCCTGACATTGCAAGAGCAAAGAATTGAGGGCCAGTTGGAATACTCGTCCCCACCACGCGAACTTCCCAAGTGCCCTGAGCAGGTGATGAGAATTTGAGGCCACGCAGGTTGTCAAGGTTGTTACTGAGATTGGTCCAGGTTCCACTTGGGTCCTTAACGGCGAGGTCAACATCGTTGACAAGATTGGTTGAGGCAGCAGGTGTTGAGGCAGGGTCCGTCCAAGCCAGAGCGATGGTGAAATCATCTGCACTGTTTGGAACATTGAATGACCATCCTCGCTCGGCATTGGTCGTCACCGATTCACCATGGAGCCATGTGGTGTCAAGGGTGTTGGTCATGTTGACACGTCCCCATCCTTCGTGGTTGTTTGGGGCGGTCTCTCCAGCACCGTTGGTTGAGGAACCGTATTGCCCTGCCATATCAGTAGCTCCTGCCACATACATGGCCTTGATGAGTGCAGATGTTGGATTTGATTCTCCTTCGTTTTCAATCAAGTGTTCGAGGAGCAGAGCGGTTGCTCCAGCAGTAAGGGGTGTTGCCATACTCGTTCCACCCATGTAGGTATAACTAGCATTGTATGCGCCCCAACCAGTTGAACTGGTGCTACGAGATTTTGTTGAAAGGATCCATGTTCCCGGTGCCGAAATATCAGGCTTGATTCGGTTGTCATCGGTTGGGCCTCGGGAAGAGAAATCTGCCATTCCTTCGATGTTATTTGCATAGGAGCCAAAGGTTGAACGGTCATTTTCACTTGCTCCAACCGTGAGGACGTTCTTTGCAGTAGCGGGTGAGCCCATCGAATCAAGGTCAATCTCACCATCACTATCTCCATCATCGCCTTCGTTTGCTGCGGCGAAGAGAATCACCAATTCATCATAGGTTCGTGCACTTGCATCAGCTTGTGCTGAGGAAGTCGTGTATGCTCCCGCAACATCCGAACCCCAAGAATTGGTGTGGACTCGACTACCGTTGGCCCAAGCGAGACTGAACAAGTCGTCAAGATCATCGGGAATTCCCAGAAGTGACTCTTCAGAATTGTAGGTGGTCGCTATTGAATGGAATAATAGATGTGATTCGGGGGCTGCTCCTACGATGTTATCGGTGTTGTGGGTGCCATCACCCAACACAGACCCGGCGACGTGGGTTCCATGGCCGTGGAGGTCTTCTGCGGTATCTCCACATGGCCAGGATCCGAGTGAATAGTAACTGCAAGCTCCAGCAGAGGGTGGGAATTCAAGAATACCTGTGATGTGATCTTTGAAATCGGGGTGCATGGCTGAGTTGTTGACGCCGTTATCCAAACCAGTATCTGCGACGGTGACGATGATACCACTACCATCCAATCCATTCCAGGAACTGTCCAATCCCGACATGTGGGATGAATCTTGCATGTGGTCAACTTCCATGATTTGCACCGCTTCTTCATTCATCAATGTAAACAAAGGTCGGGGTTCAACCCATTCAACGGCGTCTTGTTCAACCAGCCAAGCCAAACCGCTAGGTTCGATGGCCATTGTTGCAAACCGAGTTGAATGGGACGAGAGGTGCACGTCATTTCGCTGGTTCAAACCATCTGGTAGTTCAGTACCGGAAAGCATGACATTGACCAAACCTCCTGCGGAATTCACAAAGGAATTGTCAGAGTCTGTCGGCAATCCTTGCAAGGCTCGGGCCAAGTCCAAACGAACTTTATCCACACCGTCCATCACGGCCAAGCCTTGGACATCCAAGTCGAGCAATTCACTTGGACTCAAATCGTTGACGTCGCAATGGAACGTGGTCGGTGGCAAGAATGAATGGCATTCAACCCCAGCATCACTGAGATCGTGAAACCACTCCGACGGAACTGGGTAAGCGTGAGATAGCATGTGGAATCCGTCAACGGTAGATTCGCCAGTGAGTGTCGACCATTCAGAAGGATTGACCATGACCGCATCTCTGTAGAGCAGGTTTGTTACTCCCGTCCCATCATTTAGATTTAGCCAACCATGTTGTGCGTCGGCGTTGACCTCAATTCCAACGCCTGAAAGAATTGCCAAATCGGCATCAGTATCAACTTCAAGCGAAGGAGAATCATCCCCACTGGCCATGGCGATTGGGGCCAGGACTTGGGTTATGAGGAGCGTCATCAAGAGAGCGGATGAGCGTTGGGTCGGTGTCAGCATGATATGACCAGAGCGTCGTACCTCATCAAGGATTCCTTTCCCCTTCAGAAAACATCTCATATCACGAGGGTTCAATAATGACGGAGCGACGCCCAAAGGATATGTCACGAGGCCGTGGTTCTGCAAGCAAGAGTGATGTGATGTCGCCTGAGGACATCAATGAGGGCGCACAGGTCTTGGGAAAGCAAATTTGGCGTGTGGTTCCTTACGCTAAGAAATATCCAAAACGAGCTTTGACGGGTATTGCAGCCAACGCTGCAGCACGGTTCTTTGACCTCATGCCGTTCGTCGCTATCGGTCTGGCCGTGGATTATTTCACCAATGACCGAACATTGAGTGGGCCACAAATCATTCAGGACACTGTCACGTTGTTTGGTACTGACCCAGCGATTGGTTACGGCATTCTGATTTTCCTCGGCTTCTTTTGCCTGGCCATTTTCCAAGGTATCTCAGAATATGCATGGCAGACTTTGGGGTATAACATTCAACACGACTTGCGAATGGACGCAACAAAATCCCTCATTGCCATGGAAGCATCATACTACGATTTGCGTCAGACGGGTCAAATCATGTCAGTTCTTTCAAGCGACGTCAATCAACTCGAAGACGTGGTTTCAGATTCTTCGACCTCCATCATCCGAATCGTGATTACCTTTGCAACCGCTTTCGTGATTTTGGTCCTGATGTCATGGAAATTGGCGTTGGTGCTCTTTGCACCGTTGGCCCTCATCGTGCCGGGTGTGTATTGGTTCTCAACCCGGGTGCAACGCAAATATCGCAAGCAGCGAGAGTCTACGGGTGACATCAATGCGGTGTTGGAAAACCTCATTTCTGGCATTGCCGTTGTCCAAGCCTTCAATGCTCAAGACTGGGAAGCCGAGCGTGTTTCACGTGAATCGGGGTCATATCGTGACCAAGCCATGGGAGCCAGCAAAGATCGAAATCGCTTCGTTCCTATGTTGTACGCAGTTGCAGGTATCGCCTTTGGGTTATTGGTCACAGCAGGGGGCTATCTTGCCAGCGAGGGTGACATCACCACAGGGCAACTCGTGACTTTCCTACTCATCAGCACTCGAATGACCATGCCGATGTTCATCTTTGGATTGCTCGTCAATCAACTTCAGCGAGGTGAAGCAGCAGCCCGTCGTGTGTTTGCAGTGGTTGACTTGGAGCCAAAAATCATCGATACTGAACATGCGGTGGAACTCGACGGACCAATCAAGAGTATTGAATTTAACAACGTATATTTCACGTATCCCAACACCACGATCAAGGTGTTGAACGGAATTTCATTCAAGGTAACTGGAGGGGAGTTCCTTGGCATTATGGGGCACACGGGGGCTGGAAAAACTACCATTCTCAAGTTACTCATGCGCTATTACACCCCCGACAGCGGCGAGGTGTTGGTGAACGGAAAACCGATCACCGACTTTACACTTCATTCAGTTCGCAATGCTATTGGCTTTGTTAGCCAAGACCCTTTCCTGTTCTATGGCAGTGTAAAGGACAACGTACTCTACAATCAGGACGCAAGCTCAGAGGAACTCAAGCATGCGCTGGAATTGGCGGGTGCTTTGGACTTCGTCCAAGAACTCGAAGACGGCATGGACACCATGGTGGGTGACCGTGGAGCAAAATTGAGCGGTGGGCAACGAGCAAGGGTTTCACTTGCACGTGCTTTGCTCAAGTCCCCGAGTTTGCTTATTCTCGATGAGGCAAGTAGCGCACTCGATGCAGAAACAGAGCGTCGGATCCAAGAAAACCTTCTTTCGTCTGGTACAGAACGAGCCACAATTGCTGTTGCTCACCGACTGAGCACCATTCGTAATGCTAACGAGATTCTGTCAATGGTTGACGGGGCCGTCGTTGAACGCGGACAACACGATGAATTGGTAGACTCCGGCGGAGTTTATGCCAGTCAATGGACCATCCAAACTGGTGACATGGCTGGACTGTGATTCAGGCATTGGACGAGCGGCGCACAGCTACGAGGTTGAGCACCGCCCCTATGATCACTAGGAGTGAGAGCCACATCGGCATGAGCGGGACCATGTCGTAGGGGAGATGGAAGAAATCTAACAGTGATTCACCTCTTGAGAAGGTCCCGCCGATTGAAGCGGTTAACAGAATCAATCCCGACGCCACCATGCCGCCAAGCATTTGCCATCGTTTACTCATCGTGTGTTCCCAAATGGCAACACCCCTGCTTCTTCGGGCAAGTAATACGCCCAAAGCGAGCCCAAGCGATGCTGAGGAAAGAAAGAGTTTGTTGATGAGCAATGGGTGGTCAATACCGTCACCTGGGCTGGATTGAATTCCAGAAAAAATGGCGAGTGGCATGGCCAGCAGTCCGAATGCAAGCGCAAAGTGTGCAATGTGGTCGAAATGCTTGAGATATGCTTCAAGACGAGTGACTCCATGACTGGCCAAACCTGCCAAAAGGAAGGCAGTACCTGCCATTGCGAATGAACCAACGGTCATCTCGGTTGCGACGACGTGCAACGTCCCTGACGAAACCATCACTCGACACCTCCTTCGAGATCTGCCAATTCTTTGTTCGATGGTGAAATGGACGAATCATTTCGGTACTGGAGCGCTACAAACCCTGCCATCATTACCAGAATGAGCGCCAAAGATTGGAGATAGGCTACGTTTTCATCGATGGTCCAAGCCACTTCTTCACTACGCAATTGGAACCACGGTGTGGTTTGAGGCGGGCCTTCACCTTCAAGGTGAACTCGCCATTCAATCAACGATGGTTGAATTGACGCAGGAACTTCAAATGACCAGCGATTGTTTTCAAGAGCGGTTATGTCGGCTGTTTGAACATCACTCCCTGCAACTCTCCATTCGACCGAGACTGCACTGACAAATGTTGTTTCAATCATCATGGTCGTTACCTCACCTACTTCCCGTTGGGTGATTGGGTCGAAATCAGAAGTCAAACGAGGGAGGTTTTCTGGGACTTCCACGATTTCAATGATCAAAGGGGCTTCACTTTGGCCAAAAAATGGGGCTTCACTCCCGTCTTCGGTTCCGTGATGGATGGCTGCATACAATTGGTAGGTTCCAACTGCAGGCGCTCTCATGGTCCAAGTGACGTTGCGCGAGTCTTGAGAAGGACTCACTTTGATTTCAACATAGTTTTCATTGCCTCCCTCGCTGTTTGAGATGATATTCCAACCTGCATCACCTGGCGTATCTCTGGTTCCAGAAAGATCACTGAGGAGGAAGACTCCAAGCAACCCACTCGTTGTTGTTTCAATGCCCTCAAGGTTAACGGTGATGCTGGTAAGAAGTCCCTCATAGACCACATCATCTCCTTGAACCGTCACGGTGGTGGATGAAGTTTGATTCATGTCCGCATCTCCATGACAAGCCCCCCCGCATTGGGTGTCGAAAGTACCATCTCCAACACCGTTTGGATTGGCAGAACCGAGGGAGGGGACGGCTAAGAGCATGAAGGCAAGACCCATGACAAGCCAGCGTTTCATTGGGCTCGTCCCCCTCTCATAGTGCGGTTGAACATGAAGATGGAAACGAGTAATAGGGCTGCGCCGATTCCATATCCTGCTGCAGCAGAGGCTTCGGGTGTTTCCACTTCTGGCATGAGAACATCCACGTTTGCTTCGTTGACAGCGGCGAGATACGTACGTTCATCATCATAGGGTTGAATCATGTAATGGTTTACGCCGCTCATTGGAGGCGAATCACGGTAACTGGTTTCGTTCACGGAAGCGATCAGTTCTCCGTTACGGAGGATATTGTAGGAGACATCATCCCCGTTCCAGGACCATGATAGGTCAATTCCTCCATCATCTCGGGCGGTCAATTCCAAGGCGTTCACCTTTGGACCAATGGTGGGCTGTAACGTGATGTTGGTGGAATGTGTAGTTCCAGAATCATCGGTCACGGTGAGGGTAACGGTCATTTCGTTGAGAGGGATTAGAACGAGCATGGAGCCACTTGCAGTGCCTTCGTTCCACGACCAGGTGTAGGTTAGGGAATCGCCGTCTAGGTCACTGGAGGACTCAGCTGAAAGACTGACCCTTTCGCCCGCCCATGTTTGTGATGAAGCCACCACAATGCTTGCAACTGGTGGCATGTTTGCGATGAGGTGAGTTGATTCAACAAGGGCAGCAGTCGCTTCCTCATCCGAAGCCTGAACAATGAGCGTCCATGTTTGGCCAGGTGCTAATTTAGTTGCTGGGACTTGACTTGCATTGTCCAGGCTTGCATCCCGAAATCCATTCTTGTACCATGATGTTGAGAATTCAACGGCGTCATTATCTGCGTCAGCCGTGCGGATTTCAGGAGTTAAGTCCTCAATGGACGTGATATTCTCCGACCAGATGATGTCGACCTCAGGCAAAGCGTTCAGGATGGTGATTGTTGAGGAAGTTGACGACGATTCACTGGTGCCATCCGATAGGGTCATCATTGCACTCCATGTGTCTCCCTTGGTCAAAAGGGTGGGGTCGATGCTCATTTCATCGTGAAGGGCTGTTTGTTCAACACCGTTCTTTGTCCACACAACCTCCGTCACCTCAACGGAATCATTGTCAACGTCCACGGTTGAGTATTGGAGATGAAGTGCATGTTTGACTGTGAAAGTGGATGAATTGAGTTCAGCCGTGAGGATACTTGGGGCGGTGTTCTCAATGATGACGGAACTACTTGTTGCCCAAACAGACCACGAGGTGCCGTCAGAAACACGCACAAGGCCTTGCCAAGATTCACCCTTAGCGGTCATAGTCGAAACCAGCGGATTCATTCCTTCCGAGGCTGAAATGGTTTGACCGTTGGCTACCCAAATGACTTCATGGGCAGTGATTTCGTCACCATCACCGTCTTCTGAAGTCCAATTCAGGAGGAGGTTGTCGGTGGTCAGGACCGTTCCAGTCGAGGCGATGTTCACTTGAGTGATGATTGGAGCAGCGTTGCCACTCGCAATGGTGACATTGTTTGATGCAGTCCAAGGCGATGCATTCTCTCCATCCGAGAGGCGAACCTGAACTTCCCAAATATCTCCACTTCGAGTTGCAAGTGATGGTAGGACGGTTGCGTTATTGAGTTCTGGAACGGCTTGCCCGTTGAGGTGCCATCGCACCTCGGTTGTGTAATCATCTCCGTCGGGATCTTCACCATCGTAAGTGAATGTGAGATTGGTGCTCGAACTCGGTTCGAGTTCATTGAGTTGTACATTAGAGGCGGTAGGGGGGGAATTGCTGATTGTCACTGGGACTGACTCAACAGCTGAACCCGTGTTGGCCCCATCGGAGGGGGTGACGACGACCTTCCATGATTGTGTTTTGCTTGTGGCTGATGAAGGCAGTATGGAATTGGTTTGTGAAGGGACGAGTGTGTCGTTGAGGTGCCAAGCAAATGAAGTCCCAGATTCTCCATCACCTTCTGCATCAACAAAAGTGTAGGACGCCATGAGATCATCGCTGGTTGTCGGCACAGAGGGTTGCAAAGTGAGATCTGTAGCGCTTGGTGCTGTATTGCTGGGGACATCTTCTCCAATCGAGGTGCTCAGCGTACCCGTTCCATCTCCTCCCGTATTCGATTGTCCGTTACCAGATACCGTCGCGAGGTTGAATTGTATTGAACCTGAACCGGAAGAGGGGGAAGTCCAATCCACCGTCCATGAATGGCTGTTTGGCCCACTATGCGTTGCTTGTAGGCCGTTACTACTGACCTGTGCATCTGACCCAGGATTGGAGAGAATGCCTGCGTTTACGGCAAGATTGAACCCGCCTGTGCTGGGGCTGCTGGACATGCCGATGCTCAATGAATAGGTGGTTGAAGCAACATAGGCGTTTGGGAGGCCAGTAAGGCTTGCAGTGACTGAGGGGGCGCCACCAGAGTGACATCCACATCCCGATGAAGAATTGAATTTACCATTCTTTTTACCATCAACTACTTCCACATGCCCAGCCAACAAAAGAAGGAGGGTCATGACAAGAACGGAAGTCCTCATGGGGTGAAATAGAAGAGATGTTATTTGATTGTTCGTCAATCATTCACGGGCGTGCGTGAGTATTTCCATCCCCAATCTTGGCTCGTTGGTCCATGAAAGTGATGACCATTGAGGTCAACACAAAGACTGGAATTCCAACTATCAGGCCCCATACACCAACACTTAATCCCCGAACGAGAGCATCGTCGAACAGTTCTCCGATGAGGATGATCAGCACCACCACTAACATTCTAGCCCCAATTAAAATTGGCCGTAGCGAATGCCAAATGGCCTGGAAATCATCCACCTCTTCGGGTTGGTCCATGGCGGAAAGTCGTTCAGCGAACGTCAATCGAGCCATGATGGCCGTTGGAACCTTGTCCACATAGATGTTCGCCTCCATCAAAGCCACAGGGCGTTAATTGCAGTGATGCTTTGAGTGAGCGAGGTATTCAGGCGGTTCGAATCCGGTCGTCAATCTGTGCACCTTCTCCGGCGCGGCCACCCGTTTTTCGGATTTCGCTCCATGCCTTGTTGACGCCTTGGCCGTAGGCCCAATGGGCTAGGAAGACAAAGAGTGGGGCGAAGAAGACGGTTCCGATGGAACGATGTGGCGAGGTACCAATGGCCGCTCCAAGCCAACTTATTGCGACATACGCTCCGATGAAGAAGGCAGGGATGTGAGCACAAAACCGGGCAAGGTCCCATTCGCCAGACAAGGTGAACCAGTGTTCAGCAGCAAAACCACCGCCCACAATGCCGTAAAGCAAAGCAAGCAGCGTAGCCGCAGTAAGCCAGGGGAAGAATCCGATGGCGGTGTGTGACCAGACAGCGATTTCTGGCCAACGTTTGTTGGCCACCATCCGTGTGTAACCATAATTCCTCATCTGCTTCATGTAGGGTTTGAACGGCCGGCGGCGGCGGTGAGGCATCACGTTGGATGGGTCGATGAACAACTTGTGGCCTGCACGTTGAATTTTCGCATCCAACACGACGTCTTCTGCCCCAATGCATCCTTCTTCAAAGAAACCTACTTCTCTTAAATTCGCCATTCGATGGGCACAGTTGACGCCGGGGTTATGGGTAATCGGGACGAGTTCGCCTTTAGGCTGGGCACCGTAGCGGGTTCCTGCGGTCATGAAGCGGGTGCAAAAAGCCACATCGGCACATTTGGCTCCAAACGGGTCATCATCGGGAGCGAAGTTTGGACCTCCGACGGCTCCGACTTCCGGGTTGTCAAACCATCGGACTAGGTTCGCCACCCATTCTAACGGTGGCACGGTATCATCGTCCGTAAAAAGAACGAGGTCATGGTCCATTTGATTGAGTGCGAAGTTGCACGCATCTGCTCGGTTCCGAGAAGGGTCTTCAATCCATGTTGCTCCATGCTTTTCACATACATCCTTTGTATGGTCCTTTGATTTTGAATCCGAGATCACAACTTCAAAATGCGGATAGGTTTGTTGACCAAGCCGTCCTAAGACGATATCAAGTTCATCGGCATTGTTGATGGTTGGAATTAAAACCGCTATCTTGTAGGGTGTTCCGTCTTCTTTCAGCAGGGGTTCAACCACTGGCGTCACCTCGCTCATGCTTGCGCGAGGCACCCGCCCCCTAAGAATTCAAGGGCGAATTCCTTCAATCGGATTCGAATTAAATCAATTTACCGAAATGTTGCTGCTGTAGATGACCTTACCTTCACGGGTGTCCACGATGGTAAAGTCGATGCTGCAGGTTACGCTGCAAAGGTCTTGTCCGGTCTCGGAGATAGTCACTCCGTCACCGACGGACCAAACTTGGTCGTCAGTGGCTCCGTACTCAACCATGCCGCACACGCCGCCGGTTAGGCCAGGGTTGTCGCAAGTCATAGGAGCTGCTCCATCAATGGAGATTCTCACCGAGATGGTAGCCCAGTTGATGTCGCTGCCTTGGTCCATGCTGATCCTGAATAAATCGTCGCCACTTCCATCTGTAAGGTCTCCTTGTACATCTGCTCCGCTGAAAGAGTAGAGGCTTAAGCCTCCACTCTGCGACTCATCATCGTCTTCATCCCATTCTGCCCAGTCTACGGCCGCGAATTCATAGAAAGAAGTGGAGCCCAGTCCATGTTCGTCAATGGCAATAAATGCGATCATGATGTGATAATAACCCTCTCCATCAAACGCGTCGAGTTCATTCCAATGGGCAATTGGAATGTCCATGGTGCTGATCGATGAGGAATCGGTGACCGGAATATCGATGATTCCGTCTAGGTCGGTATCCCATCCCAAGGTCATTGAATCTCCATCAATGTCAATCACTGCGTAATATGCGTGGACAGTGAAACTCTCAAGTGCATCCGAGGAGGAGTCGTAATTAGCAGTGGAATCGTCCTCCATTTCGTATTCTAGGACGCCGCTAAGGATATCTGATTGGGCGATCATGGGTGCGTTGTTTACGGCAGAGGCGTTGGCATCTTCTCCCTCGGCAGGAGGGGTGATTCCATCGTCCATCATTCCGAAGCATCCCGTCAGTATCAGGAGTGAGGCCAGAGTTATTACATTCAACGTGCGTAGTATTTGCATGGTTCCACCTCGGCTACTCATCCAATAAACTTACTTCCCACCAAATAGAATGGCGCCCACATGCGCGGAGAATCATCGGCCTCCAGAAAACCGCGCATGATGATATTCGTCCATGCTTCGTTTTGTGCTAAGTTCATAAGCCGTCGCGATGGGCTTAGGATTAGAGAGGGATGAACTCATGTTGAACGTCACAGCCCGCCAGGACTTGATGAATAAAATCGTTGAAACACTGAACGTGGTCGTTGAAGACGCCTTGTTCTCATTCAATGAAGACGGACTCGAAGTCCGAGTGGTCGATGCCTCGCACGTTGCTATGATTAACATGCGAGTGGATTCGGCAGCCTTTGCTACGTGGGAAATCGAACCAGAAGCATTGGGACTTGAATTGAAGAAAATCAAGGAATTGATTAGCCTTGGCGGCGCCGATGACCAGATCGAAATGGCCTACGGCGATACCACGGGAGTTCTCACGCTGAATCTTGGAAAGATTGACCGTAACATCCGCCCGCTTGACAAGTCAACCATTAATTCCCCTCCAATGCCGAAAATTGACATCCCTTCAACGGTTGTCATGGACGGGGCTGCTCTTGCACAAGCTTTCCGAGCGGCCAAGCAAGTAGGTGACCTTGTAAATCTCAGCATCGATGGGGATACATTCACCGTTCATGTTCAAGGACAAACAGATTCAGTGACTGTAAGTTTCGCAAAAGATGAAATGGAATCCCTGGTTTGTTCCGAGCCTGCTCGAAGCCAATACTCCCTCACCTATCTTGTACCCCTTTCCAAGGTATTTGGCCCACTTGGCAATGTCACTCTCGGCTTCGGCGAGAGTTTCCCCCTCAAGGTATCATTTTCCTTTAACAACGGTGCAGCAGAAGTAGAATACTTCTTGGCTCCTCGTGTTGAAAGCGATTATTGAGTCTGAATTTCAGGACTCGCTTCAGTTTGAACATTCGATTGTTCAGTATTCACGCCATCCGTGCCCACAACCTTTGCAGGTCAGCATTCGTGTTTCTGGCTCATCGGATGAACGTGTTTGTTGAAGGTAGGCAAAGACTTCCACGCCATCGCACTTAGGACACATGTAGGTGTCTTTTGTGAGTACACCTTTCATTTCATCTGAATCCTTGATGATCTCATATTCACGAGATTCAACCTTGGTGCTGGATGTTGCTTTCGACAAATCCACCTCTTTGCCACCAACTTTGGTCTTGTTGTTGGCGGGGCCATTGTAGCCACACTTGTAATTCGTGCAGGAGATATCTCCAGACGGTGTAGGGAAAGAGAGTGTACCGCATTCAGGGCAAAACATACACAGAGGCTAACGAAGGAGTATATAGGTTTAGTCCATTTTACTGATGATGTAAATCAATTGAAAAAGGGTGTTTCAGGGTCGCCAAGCAAGATTCTCTGAGGGGGAAGGGTCAAAATCAATCGCTCGTAGGCCAAGCCATGTGGTTGTGGTATGACTGGCGTGCTGCAGCCATTGCAGACGCTCATGGCAACATCGTTGACATCGCTTCATGGGACGGCCATATGACCGAGCATGCCATAGTCCAGCGATTGAGCCAAGTCGAACAAGGGATTGCAATTCCCGAAGTCCAAGTTCTGCTCAACCGCTTTCCCGAAGCCAAGGTTTGCCTCCATGGGGACCCTGAATTACCGGAAGCAGATTGGCCATTCCCTGATGATGAAGCCCAAGAGATGGCTGATAAAGCAGCACTCCGGATGGCCATCGAAGGCGTGCAACGTTCGGCCAGCGACCCAGATAGGCGGCTGGAACATTTGGTTCGGGGTAGCGACGAGTTACGTGCATCCCACTTGACCATGGAAGCGCGTTTGATTGAATGGGCAGGTCTTTTCTTCCCGATGGCAGTAGTCACCGACCGACAAGCCTTCGTTGCCTGTGTTGCACAAAGCGAAACACCTGCTGACTTTGCTCAACGGATGGAACTCGTCCTTCCTCAAGAGCAGCCGTCTCCTTCTGAGTGGGCTTCCATTCATGAGTGGGCAGCTGATACCTCACAAGCCCAGAGTCGCTTAGATCGATTGGAACATGCTCTTCGCCTCTTGGCCAGTGAACACCTCCCCTCAGTCACTGCTCTTTTGGGTCCACTGCTGGCAGCCCGCTTATGCGTTGAAGCGCATGGATTGCAACGGTTGGCCCGCCTTCCATCTGGAACGGTTCAAATTTTAGGGGCAGAGAAAGCCTTCTTCCACCACTTGAAAACAGGAGCTCCATCCCCCAAGCACGGTCACATTTTCATGCATCCGTGGATCAGTCGTTCCCCTCGTTGGGTGCGAGGAAAAATCTCTCGTATGCTCGCTGGAAAAATCAGCATCGCTGCCAAGATAGATGCCTTTGATGGCACTCCGTGGGGAGATGAGGATGTGGCCAAGGTGGAAGCACGCGTTGAAGCGTTGCTTGAAACCCACAAGCAACCGCCTGCACGTCGTCGTTGATGGAGGGAAATCACATGGGTGGAGGTTCCAAACGCCGCCGAGGTCCTCGGCACCTTTCCCAAACAGTACGTCTGGATCGCCGAAGCCTTTGGACACTCAACGCCGTCCCTGGTCGTGCTGTTTATGGCGAATCCCTTCGACGATTCCAAGGACAGGAATATCGCCGCTGGGAACCACATCGTTCCAAACTTGCCGCCGCCATGCTCCGAACCAAGGATGACCCAGCGTTCCTTTTGCCAGAGCCTGGGACTACGATATTGTATCTTGGGGCTGGCCACGGAACATCGGTGAGCCACCTTCATGACCATTTGTGCGGTGAACAAAACCGTTTGGGAGGGAGATTGGTAAGCGTGGATTTGGCCCCTCGCTGTCTGCGAGACCTCACGTTCTTGGCCGAAGTCCGTCCAGGATTAGTTCCAGTTCTCGGTGATGCACGTAAGCACGCAGGGTGGGGTGTTTTGGTACCTCGAAAGGTGGATTGGCTGTTTCAAGATGTGGCTCAAGCAGGTCAAGTAGACATTTTTATCGCTGCTTGTAAGCGATTCCTCGCCCCTAATGGGACAGGATTACTTTCTTTGAAAGCCGCGAGCGAACGCTGGACTGGTGAAGGAGAAGCAGCCTTGTTCGCTGAGGTTGAATCCGCCCTAAATGGCGCTTCATTGCGAGTCATCGAATCCATTGAACTCACAGGGTATGAGGACAACCATCGCTTGTTCGTGGTTGAAGGAATGGAGGCATGAGCCTTGCCCGAATTGCCAGAAGTGGAAACCGTTCGTCAAGGGTTGATCAAAGGAATCCTCGATAAGCGCATTTCAGAAGTGCTGATTCGAAGAGAAGGACTGCGGTATCCTTTTCCTGAAGACCTGCCGACCATTGCTGGACACACCGTCATCAACATTCGTCGTCGGGCCAAGTACCTCTTGATGGATTTGGATGATGGGCGTGTGCTTCTTTCTCATCTTGGGATGTCAGGCAGGTACACTTTGTTCTCCTCCTCAGAGGCCAACGCTGCTGCGCAACCTCTGCTTGGAACTGTCAATGGAGGAGTACCAGTATCGCGTTTCGGTGAACGTACTGGGTATGGAGGGAAACATGACCATCTTGAATTTGTTTTTGCAGATGGTTCGCGAGCAATCTACACCGACCCACGGCGGTTTGGAATCATTGACCTCTTCGCCAACATCGAAGAACCCGTTCATCCCCTTCTCGAATCTCTTGGGCCAGAACCGTTTGATGCGTGGAATGCTTCCATGCTTGCTAGGAAATTGCATAGGCGAAAAACCTCGATTAAAATCGCCATCCTTGATCAAAAAACCGTTGTGGGTGTCGGGAACATTTACGCCTGTGAAGCCCTGCATCGTTCGGGGATTTCTCCACGTACTTTGGCTGGTTCCTTGGTTCGGAAAAATGGTAAACCAACACTTCGTCTTGAACGCCTTGTTGGACATGTGAAGGATATCCTCAACGAAGCCATCGCCTCCGGAGGTTCAACACTCAACGATTTTGCTAACGTTGATGGCGAGCTGGGATATTTTGCACATCACTTCGCCGTGTACGGCCGAGAAGATGAACCGTGTCTGAAAGAAGGATGCGGTGGAACCGTGGAACGAATTACACAATCCAACCGTTCCACCTTCTTGTGTCCAAGATGTCAACGTTGAATCATAGACCAATCAACACGCTGAGAGCAAAGCCCCAGAGCACGATGGCCGTGATTCGATGAATTGTTTGACCGTGTTCCTTGAGTTTCTCAAGCATCTGTGTTCCAGTCAATGCCAAAGCCACCACCACATACCATGTTGCATCGATGGCCATGCCCAGCGTTCCCACGGCAAGCTTGCTTGCAAAGGTCATGTCTGCTTTGAGAACTTGAGCCAAAACCGCCACCAAGAATAATGCAATTTTAGGATTGAAGAATGCAATTGCAAATCCTTCTGAGAATCCTTGGCGAGTTGAAGCCTCGTGCTGCTCTTGGGTCAAATCGGCAGGTGACGTCCACATCGACCATCCATACCATACCAATAAGACACATCCGATGAGCTGGAGGGTGAGAAATACACTAGGGGCTTCTTCCAAGAGCACAATCAGTCCAAAAACGGCAGCACCAGCATAAACGCCGAAGCCCAATCCATGGCCAAGGGCGCACATGACCCCTTGCTTCCTTCCACCTAACATGGTGTTTCGCAACACTACCATGAGGCTCGGACCTGGAGATATTGCTCCGAGGAAAAATACAGCCCCTGCCGCTAGCAAAACGTCCCATGCCAATACGACCATGGAGGTGGCTCGTGGATGCTCACCATGAACTTTCGTTCACTTTAGATCTCACAAAATGTAGAGTGTGACACCATTACCTGCTTCTGCTTCCTTCATCTGCTCACTGTAAGCAAAACTCCAATGGAAGATCGAAGTGTTCATTCGGCGTTGTTTCATGACCGTTTGGTAGGCTTTAGTCAAACCACTTGAAGGAGGCTGACGTTTGGGTTTTCGTTCCATGTACATCCATCACCGTGCACCCTCTTGAATGTTTCTTTTCGTGCATCAAACAATATTCATTGCACGAAAACAACCCAATAACCCAGAAACCTTCGGGATTCTGGAAAAAACATTCCGAAAACCTTCGGATGGATGTTGGCATGCTGGAAATGAAATTCCACCATCATGCCTTTGCCTTGATGTTCAGTGTAGACCGTTTATCTGAACGATGTTGTGTCATTCCTTGGCGCCGATGTATTCTGAAACTGGTCGGCCCTCTTGAATTGAGTGAACCTTGTTGAGCTCGACCTGTTCTGTAGACGATGCGATGACCCGACTTATGGTGGTCGCTGAGTGCTTCATCACCTTGTTGGGCTGAATGAGATTGTCGTTGATTGGGAAAGACCACACCTGCTTTCTCCAGTTGTCGTTGAACTCTTAAGGCAGTTGTTCGCCCCAAGCGGGCTCGATGGGCGAGTGCTTTGAGGCCAAAAGATTCAGCAACGCCAGCTTCTTTTTTGTTGGTTGCTGATTTCCAGGGCTTCAAGCGCTTGCCTTTTGTTTTCTTTCTTTGGAATCCGTCAAACCAGCGATCGCATTTCAATGTGATTTGTTTTGTAACTCGCAGCGTTGTAATTTCTACGGCTGCAAGCCCGGGAGAAACATGGTTGTACGCACCAACATCAACACCAACCCAAGCAGGTCGCCCGTCGGGCAGTACGACCGAAGAAAGGGCGACATCACCCGCTTGGTCATCGAGCTTTGTGGTGGTTGTATGGCCGAAAAAAACTGTTCTTGCCCGGTCAACAGGTGCATCATGCAAGTACCATTCCTTTCGTATCCAGAGCAATTCCTTCTCACCTTGCATGTCAAGTGGCATGCGGGGGTCGTACCCAGCATGGACCAATCGTACGCTATCAAGGACAATTTGTGTCGGGCATGTGTCAAGCCACATGAAGTCTTGAAGCATGGTTCGCTTTGCTTTCCATAAGTCTCCTTCAGCCTGCACAATGTAGGAGCCATAGGTTGACTTTCCTCCACGTTTCATCCAAGGCCTCCAGGCCTGGAATGTTCCGTTTGATTGTACCGATTGGATGGCCATTTGTTCGTGATTCCCTTTAATGCAAATCAATTGAGGATGGCTTCGCAAGAGGTTGACAACCCCTGCGGAATTCGGACCTCTGTCGATCATATCTCCCAGGCAAATGACCCTGTCTTCAGGTTTGAGTTGAAGCCGATGCAACAAGGCGCGGAACGTGGCAAGATGACCGTGGACATCGCCTACGACGAAGATTCTGTGTCCCTGTTCTAATCGATTCTGTAGATCAGCCTCAAGGGACGGATCTCGCACTGATGGCCCGAGAGGGATGTTCATCTTACAACTCAAGTTTTTCACCGAGGGGATGGTCCCTTCGGTTAACCGTTGTTTGAGACATTATATTTTCTTCGCTATGAATTCCCTATGCAGAGGCTGTTTTTACGACCTTTTCCACACAAAGCACTCCGGTGTTGAAAGATTCACTTCTCTCCCACGAATTCCTTGAGCCTCAAGGCCAATCAATGTCGCTTGCCAGTAGGTCAGTGAATTGACCGTACGACTCATTCAGCAGTGGTATCTTCATCGGATTCGGCTTCAGCGTCTTCCTCAGAGGTATCATCGACGGCAGATTCCATTGCCCCATCATGATCCTTCATCTCATCTTCTTCGGATTCGACAGGAGCAGAGGCGGTGATCACCATGCCAGCCATTATGAGGCAGATTCCAGCCAACCAGAATATCATGGTGAGGAAATCAATCGGATGGTCAAAGTTCGTCCAATAGGTCATAAATTGCTGGTTCGTGACGATAGCACTTTCCATTTCTTCTGCATCTTCGTCGCCGATGGTTGAAGAGGATTCGATTTGGAACACTGGAACCAAATCGGTCATGCTTGGTTCACTTGCCTGATTGGTATGGGCTCGTGTGTCCAAGTAGAAGATGGTCGTGGAATCTCCCGCAATAATGAGGCCAGAGAGTTGCTCTACTTCCATGGTGATCTCACTACCCAAGTACACGGGGAGCGCTCCAGGTGTTGCATCAAGCAGGGTGTAGGTCTCCAAGAGGTTGGCTTGGATGGAACGCTTGGTTGGGTCCACTGAAGCAGTACAAGTATTAACAGGGATGTTCTTCACAGTTCCAGTTCCAACACAGGAGATCTCAGCGATGGCATATCCGCTCACGTCAACAAGGTCACCAGTTCCAGTCACGAATCCTCCTGTGGTATTGGCAAGGGATTCTTGCGTGATGAGGCCGTAGGTAGCAGCGTACATGGCATCGTTGCGCCATGAGAGTTGTGCAGACCCGTCTTCAAGCAAGGTTTCTCCTTTGTCACAAGTATCGACTTCTCCAGTACACATGGTGTAGTTGGTTCCGTCACCGTTTGCAATGCCTGCTGAACCGTAGTATGTTTCATTGGTCTCAAGCGAAAGCCAACTGCCAGTTGCAGCGTCTTGCCAGCCCAGTAACCAACTGTTGAAGGATTGAGTCAGGTACGGCATTGCACCAATCGACATGAGGTAGCCGGGAACCCTTGCATCAGAGGTGGTTCCGTAAACCCCGGCCTTAGCAGGGTCTCCCATCATGAGTAATCGCATGGCGGAAGATACATTTTCATCCACACCGTAAATTGTGCTGATCGTGGTTTCATTCCAAGGCAAGGAATTTCCATCAAAGATTGGAGGTGTCTGGCCTGAAAGTTCTCCGTACAGGAACAAGACTGCACCTGATTGGGTTGTAAGGCCGAAGGTTTCTGAATAAAGGATGTGACCCGACAATGCAGGGTCCAGTTCAATGGCATCTCTGCCCAACGCTTCCCAAAGGCTTTGTCCGCCTTCCAGTCCGATGTTGAGGCTCGTAGAGAGATAGCCTCCGTTCAACGGGTCTTCTGCTCCGAAGGATGTGTTGACGAATAGAGAAGCGGTCATGTCGCCGCTGCCGCCGAGGAGAATCATCGGCAACGAGGAGGAGTCGTTGAACCATTCTGTGACCCACGTTGCGACTTGACTGAGCGTGGCTGTGTCTTGAATACCGGTTGTGTTCATGGCGTCCTGCATGTTACCTGCTGCCATATTGGCCAGAAACTTGGCCGCCCCGTTGTCTGTTTTGTCCTCACTGATTTCCAAGAGACCCGTGATCTTGTCATCTCCTGGTGCGCCAAAGAGCATGCCCATGGCGGCGGTGTTGTCCATCGTGATGCCCAAATAGCTGAGTCTGGTGGCAGCGTTGACGGCTGTTCCGGATTCGTCCAGCATCCAGTCAGCATCTCCACCCCCGAGGCCTGCAAACGTCATGCCGACGCCTGCACACATGGCCCAGTCTCGCGCAATCGTCATTTCGAAGTCAGGAATGGTTTCGTTGAGCATGGCCATGTATCCCCAAATTGTGGCTCGAGTCATGGTACCGCTGTTGGCTGAATCGGCCATGATGGTAGTGGCGTTCTCGGTTGGGAAGGAACTGCAATGGCCTGCAAGCATGGTCGTACCAAGAGCACCGGTAAGGGAGAGGTCTTCGCCACCCGGGCCCATAGCATCGTAGAATGCATAACTCATGTTAATGCTTG
>JAKMEE010000009.1 GCA_022426155.1 Candidatus Poseidonia sp.
GGCTCTGCTTTCTCGTAATCCTTGGCGTTGTAGTGGAGGCGAGCCGCTTCCCTATCCGAATTGGCCTTTTTACTGAACGGCCACCTCATTAAAAGTGGCTCGTGGCTCTCGGTTATGGAGATGTTGCATCAATTGTGGCCGTTATGGTTGTTCGTCAACTGTTTAGTCTTCGTCAAAATGGTTTAGATTGTCGAGGTTATACGGCTTTGGCATGGTCGGGAGAATTGAAAGAATCATCGTTTCAATTGATAATCGCCACCGGTCTTGCAGGAGGTCGAACCCAGGAGGGTACGCCATCGTCCACCAATTATAATCGCCTTCGAAGAGATGTGATAAGTCCGTAAGTTGATTTTCATGACCCATTATCTGCAATGCCCACAGCGCATGCGTGGCAGTTGGTATCGGGCGTTTGTTGAGATAGGTTTGTATTTCTGGTGCAGTGATATCAAATGGCCGGCCAAGAGGCCCATTCTTGTGAAAGCATTTCCAACACCTTCCACATCCATTGACACCGTCACCGCGCATACAAGAATTCAGATGTTCCAGCCATGGCGTTTGCTTGACCACCATCAAAGCACCAGCCTCGGATATTGAAGCAATGGGGAAAAGCAAGTCCAGACCTGCTTGAGTAAAGCGTTTGGTCCAATATTTGTAATAGTGAGTTTCTTGAAATGTTCTGAATTTTCGACCTTTCCAGAGATAGGTATTGTCGATTGGCATCCCAACCCCAATCGCTCCCAAATCAAAATGATCTGCGAGAAGAAGAAGGTGCGCGGCACATGCAAAATCCGTCGAAAACCCGACTGGCTTGCCATGGTTCGTCCGAATGAGTTCGTGATTTGAAGAAATAGAAAGGACTTCTCTATCACCTGTGGAATTGAGGTGATCAATAAGACGCTCTGCGTTTCGATGATCCAACATCGATTCAAACGAACGCTTGTGATAACCAAGCAGGGTGGATTCAAGCATAACAGCAGCCGCTGCAGTCGAATCTGTTCCTGCAGAAAAAGAAAGGCTGCACCGATTGCCTGTTTCCCGCTCGTGAAGCGTCTTAGCTTTGGAGCTTGGCACCCACGGCGACAGCAGGACTTCGGCTGTTAAACAGAGCAATGCGGGGTGTGTTAATGCTAAATCGTAACCCGTTGGCATGTCCCAGAATACGTACCCCTCTGGATAACGAAACCAAACACGTTCACCTTCCTGTGAGAAATTCTCAGTTAATTCTTCGTTTGACCAGTGAATTGGCGTTATTGGTTCTGGTTGCTGATCTCTCAAACGTTGTAATTTTTCTTGTTTCATCAGTGTTAGGCGCTTTGTTCCGCCATTTGTTTTCAATCGCTCAATCGATTGATTACGATACGATTGCGACAACTCATCATGCCAATCTGTGGTGCAGTCTATCACGTCTTGAAACCGGCTTTCGTTCCAATAAGAACGCACTATAACTGAGCGAGCGAGTGTTCGTTCACTTGATTTTTGCAATAACTTATCTGCATGGTGACGGGAAGTGTCCCACTGTCCTGCATTGTAGGCACGGCGCATAAGTAAACGTCGTAGCATGAAACTTCATCACGGCCCACTCTATGAAGGTGCTCTAAGTCAAATGGGCTTACCAATGGAATCCCAAAGGATATTCAATCCGTCGGCCCGAGCACATACCATGCCTCGCGTATTGGTCACCGGAGGTGCTGGCTTTGTTGGAAGCAATGTAGCACGACTTGCTCAACATAATGGGTGGGATGTTCGGATCTTGGACAACCTCTCAACGGGTTTGAAGGCTACGTGCAATGAACTACGAGAGGAAGGCATTGAAATTGTTATTGGAGACCTTCGTGACAAAGAAACTGTAGAGCAAGCGGTCCGGGGTTGTGATGTCATTGTCAACCTCGCCGCACAAGTTTCGGTCCCCTATTCAATGGCTCACCCTGAAGAGAATCATGAAATCAATGTGAATGGAACGGCATTCCTCATCGAAGCATGCAAAACACACAAAATCCAACGATTCATCACGGCTTCAAGCGCAGCAGTGTACGGTACGAAAGATTCGATGCCGCTCAAAGAAGAAGATGCAGGAGAATTTCATTCACCCTATGCAGAATCAAAATGGAAAAATGAAATCCAAGTCATTGATGCGAGAATGGGAGGGCTCCATGCGATTGCATTGCGGTTTTTTAATGTCTATGGGAATGGTCAACGCTCTGATGGAGCTTATGCAGCTGTCATTCCAAAATTCATTGAACTTATGGCCAATGATCAGCCACCTGTCATTTTTGGTGATGGGAAACAAACACGAGATTTTGTTCATGTCAATGATGTCGCAGGTGCTATCATGATGTTTGCCACAGAAACCTGGGATGATACTTGGTCATCAGTCTACAACCTCGCAACTCAAACCGAACGCTCTTTGGTGGATTTGGTCGCCACCATCAACGAAGTTCTTTCCCAGCATAAGTCAGATTATCAACACCTTCAACCAATCTTCAGAGATGAACGTGCAGGGGATATTCGAACATCTGTGGGATGCATTGACAGAATTCTAGAAGAAACAAATTGGGCCCCACAAACCTCGTTTGAGCAAGGGCTTGAGCACCAAATAATTACAACATTAGCGAATATGTGATGCGGTATGAGGGTGGTTTGGTTAACGGCTCGCTCAATGAACGACCTGTGCTCAACAACGCAAGTGCATTTGGTACAAGGCTTGCTCAAGAACGGGGCTGAGGTCACTTTCGTGAATGCTGATTCTTCCATCGCCCTAAATCATGCTAACCTCTCCCACATCGGACTACCCAGTTCTACAACCCCTGGCCTCAAAGCACGCTCACTCGGTCGTTCAATGCGAGATTATATTCGACAACATCGAAATGAGCTTTCTGCATCTGTGGTCTTGGTTGAATGGAGAGTTCTGCCATACGTCTCAACCATCCTCAAAGAATACGGGGTGCCATGGTGCCTCATTGATCGAAGTCCACCAGCCTATGGAGGACTTCTTTCTCGACTTCAATGGCCTTTGTGGAAGAAGGCTTGGAAAATCACTAAACAGCAAGGCTATCCGGGGTGTGTGGTATCAAAACCACATCGGGATTTCGTTTTCAAACAAACTGGGCATGAAACTAGCATCATTCTTGATGCTGGAGTTGATTTGGCATTGTTCAAGCCTGGCCTTCAACGAAAGGTGACAACCATGCTGTATCATGGACGTCTCGACAAAAACAGAGGTGTCATGGCCCTAATCCTTCTAGCTCAAAAAGCCAAATCAAAAGGGTTGGACATTCACCTTCTTATGATTGGAGAGGGGGATGCAAAAAATCATCTTCGCAATGCAGCTAAATCTCTCTCGTTTGTCGAGATTCTTGATCAGCAGCCTATTGAAGAAGTAGCAAAATTAGCGGGCCAGTGCCATATTGGCCTCCTTCCAATGCCAGACCAGAGGGTTTGGAGGCTTGCCAGTCCCCTCAAACGCAGTGAATATTTGGGGAGCGGGCTCGCAGTGTTTGGAATTGATCATTCTGGGCACCGTCTTGATGAGAGTTCCCACTCATGGTTTCAATTAGCCCCTCAATCACGCTTCCACGAACAGGGGGTCAATTTTATTGAGGATTTTTTAGCCTCCAAAGAAGAATGGAGAGGAGGCGCTCGAAATTATGCTGAAACCCATCTTTCGTGGAGGGCCTCAATCGACAAATTGACCCATGTTGTCAATGAATTGAATCAAAAAGATTCGTAAACTTCTTTCCATTTCCCCTGAACGTTTTCAATAAGAAAGGGAAGAGATGCTTCGTACAATTCCTCAGAGGACGGTGGAGATTTCAGAACATTGAGCACCTGCTGACTCCAATCCTCCAAGTCTTCATAACGTGCAGAACGAACAGTTGATGGAATGTCCTGTATTTGATCGCTCACACAAACAGGTAATCCAAAAGCAAGCGCCTCGAGCATCACAAGAGGTTGACCTTCAAACGCTGAGGGGACTAACAGAAGAGAGCATGTTTCCATCAAATGCTGACGACGCTCATGACTCACCCAACCTTCTGCATGTATCCAGGGTTCATCTGCGTGATCCTCACCAGTTAACGTGAGTTTGAGATTTGGAAGTCCTTGCTTCAGATGAATACCCAGTTCTTGTGCGAATGCATGACCTTTGGTTGGGTCTGCACGGCCCATAATGAGAAGATGGTTTTCTTCTCGTTGACCTTCAAACAATTGGATGCGGGGGTCAATGGGGTTGTTGATGGCAAGTGTTTCCCCAATGATGGCCCTGAAGGTCTCTCTCCAAGTTTCATTCAAAGAAACACCCTGGGTCTGAGGATGCGAGAGCAGAGCAGCGATGGATTTTGAACGCCGGGAATGTTTCGTTCCAACCCAACGAGCAAACTTGCCTGAATGAATGTGAACAATTACAGGAATGGATGCTTGTTGGCAGAAACGTATCATACGGGATTTCCGCCACCATGACCAATCTGCAGCCGTGTGTATATGCACCACTTCGGGGCGTTCAGAGGTACTCCTACACCTGCGAATCAATTCCTTTCTTGCTCGCCGATAAGTTCGCCATTTCGCCCAAGGAGATCCAACCACATGGGAAGCGAGTAATTCTGCCTCCCATCCAATTGGGGGGTGGCTAGCTAGGGTCTGCATCACCGTCGCCATACCACCTGGTGAATCGCATGGGCCAACGTGAAGAACCCGAGCCATGACAACTCCACCATGCTCGCCATCATCAATCCAATGGCCAAATTGAACTATTTTGCTTGATTGAAGAGAAAGAGGTCAAAACCCAATGCTCCGCATGGCTGTCCATGGTGGTGATTCCCGCAATCGCAGAAGGTGCCGCCTTAACGCTGGCGATTTGGCCATTTCTTCGCCACAAAATCGACATGCATGCTTGGATGAAAAATCATTCCGCAGGCCATCACCCACCCTCTAAAGAACCAGTGGACGAAGCGTTAACGATCCTCCTTCCTGTCTGGAATGAGGCCTTATTGATTGAGGAAAAACTTGCCAATACGGCGGCACAAACAATACCTTGTTCGTTGCTTCTCATTGATTCTGCTTCCACTGACGACACACTTCAGCTGTCTCGTGATTGGTTGGCCCTTCATCCTGAGGCTTTTCTCAGCGTTGAAATATTGGAAATGAATGAAAGGAAGGGGAAATCTGCTGCGGTTCAACACGCATTAGCCCATCTTGAGCAGAGCAAAACGGCTGGATTGGTATGCATGACCGATGCTGATGCTCTTCTCCAAGCCAATACCATGAACCGCATGATGCGATGGTTTCATGACCCGATGATTGGAGTTGTAGGAGCTCTTCCTTTGCGACGCCATGCGCGAATGGAGGAAACGACACATCGCCAACATTGGGATGCCATGAGGCTTGCTGAATCATCCGTCGATAGTACTCCGTTCCTAGAAGGGTCGTGTATGATGTGGCGAATTAACGCTATGTCCTCGGGTTTGCTCAATACACAAGCAAATGCTGATGATGCTCAAATTGCTACTGAGGTTCGTCTTCAGGGCCGCCGTTGTGTGGTTGACCCAACCGTGTCCTTTTCTGATGGGTCACCTCAATCTGGGCCTGAGCAGCGTCGCCAAAAGATTCGACGGGCACAGGGCCTTCAACGACTGTTAGTCCGCCGACGTAAAGCTTCAAAGAACAAACGCTTAGGAGTATTTTCAACCATACTTCGACGCCAATTTCACTTCCACATCACAGCCCCATTGCTAGTTGGAGTGGCTGTTATCAGCGCTTTGCTTCGATGGGCTTTCATCGCTTTGTATGGATGGCCAGCAACATTCACGCTGGCTAATTCAGTGCATCTCGGATTAACTTTCAGCGAGGCTACGATGGTGATCCTTTGGTGGCGTGCACGTTCTGGTCGCTCATCGGGTCCATTCTCGCTTATCGGTCAATGGCTTGCCAGTATGGAATTACTGATGAGGTCCCTGAAAACGAGTGCTCAAGGGCGGTCGCTCCACATGTGGGAACAGCATCAAGACGCTCGCGAAACATTCGTAGCGAACAAGGAATAAGAGTGTTAGAGAAGGCTCCCCCGCTCACCGAAGTGAGCGGAGGAGCGTTGTACACGTTTGTGATCAAACGTGGATGATGACCGCTGTTAATTCCGAAGAATCACTCAGCAGGGACGCCGTTGGTGGTGTCGATGACCTTACCTTCACGGGTGTCCGTGACGGTAACGTCGATGCTGCAGGTTGCGCTGCAAAGGTCTTGTCCGGTCTCGGAGATAGTCACTCCGTCACCGACGGACCAAACTTGGTCGCCAGTGGTTCCGTACTCAATCATGCCGCACACGCCGCCGGTTACACCAGGGTTGTCGCAGGTCACAGGAGCTGCTCCATCAATGGACAGCTTCACTGAGATGGAAGCCCAGTTGATGTCGCTGCCTTGGTTCATGCTGAGCATGATCAAAGCGTCGTCAGTTGCAACTGAAGGTTGCCCTTGTGCATCTGTTCCGCTGATAGCGTACAATGCAAGGTTTCCATCGGTGTTGCCTTCTGCAAGGGAGCTAGCCCAGACATACAGCACACCAGCCAAAACCACAGTGATAGCGACCATTAGGATGGTAGCGATAACTGGGCTGACTGCCTCTTCGTTTCGGTTTTCGTTTTTCATATTTTTGTCCTCCTTCCCCATACGGGGGGTAGGCCTACCACAAAAGTTGCCATATTAAACGATATTGGCGGGATAATTCGCCATACATCACAAAACAGCCTGAAATCGCAGATTCTGAAAATGTTATATTTCGCGATTCTGCGCGCCAAGCGAGTGGAGCGTTCGGTTTGTAAACCGCGAAAAACCGCGAAATTTCAAGGAAAAGTCTGGCGACCGTGTGAGAAGTAAAGGTGAACAGGGTGAGAGAAACGCAGAGGGGATGGGATGCACTCAAACGAGAACTTCAACAGCCCTGTTCAATCTAGGCCATGATTCCACAGTTTATATTGGTTTTTCAAAGAAAAACAAGGATTTCACTCTACGGTGAGAATTTCAGGCCCGCCTGAAGTTACGTGGACCGTATGTTCAAATTGCGCAATGTTGCCTCCATCCTTGCAACGTAGGACATGATAGGTTTCTAGGAAACGAATGCTGATCAACTTCTTGATCAGCGCATTCCATTTGCTTTGCAAACTGGCCTCGTCCGCCTCTGGGAACGGCTTCTCCAGCATTGGGAAAGCCCATCGTTCTGCGAACGGCAGGGTTGAATATCGCTCTTCGAGGTTTCGAGCCATTTGGGCGCCTAGGGGTTTCAATTGTTTCTTAGCACGTGCTTTTTTCGACGTCGTCAAACCTGTCACTCGATAAATGTTGGATGAATTTGGAGACCCAATGTTCTCAATCAATCCAGATGAACCTGTTGTGTTGAAGGGTTCAATGGCATAGAACCCTCCTTCCTCAACGACGCCTTTGAATCCTTGATTGTCCTTACCGCAAGCATAGGAGGGTATGGAAACACCTGCATGAAGCTCCCATGGTTTCAGTTGATGTCCACATAAGTTACGAATCGGTTGGAAACCTGCATCGAGCGAGGGTTGGGCGGCGGCTTGGCCAACTTTGTACCAAGGTGTTCCCGGGTGCATCATCTCAACAGCAGCATCTCGTGCTTCCTTTGCTGCTTTGATTTGTTCGGTGTGTTGGTTACTATTGCCAATTTCTAAGGTCAAGGCATTATCGCCAATGCTCCCTTTGATGTGAACTCCAAAGTCAATTTTGACAAGATCTCCTTTTTGCAGAACATTGTCCCCATCCCATCCTTCAACTGGGTCAATGAGATGGTTGGTGGTAAAGTGTGCCGCCATATCGTTCACGGCGATGGTTCCCGGAAATGCGGGCTTTCCTCCATGCCGGTGAATGAAACGCTCAGCGGATTCAATGATTTCATGGAAGGTCTTTCCAGGTTGTAATTCTAGTTTCATCGCTTCTAATGTTCGGCGAGCAACATGCCCTGCGTCTCGCCAGTACTTCAGTTGCGATTCTTCCACCATTCAACCACGTCATGTGCAGGTATGACGCCCTCTCTCATAACAGTTACCACGAGGCCGTGGGATTCGTTAGCAGAAATTTTGACGATGGTGCTCCCCGTTCCACCCGGGCAGTTACCAGAAATGATGGCTTCTGAAGTTAGGCCAAGGCTTTCACCAGCAGATTGGGCGTCCCTCGCTGGTGTTTCTCCAGATTCATTGGCGCTGGTGGCCGTAATGGGGCCCATTGCTCGTACTAGGGCTCGGGCTTGTGGATGAGCAAGGCATCGAACGGCTACGTGAGTCCCGCCAAGTCTCTGGTCCATTCGTTCATGGGCTTCAAGGATGAATGTCAAAGCACCTTGTGGAAAAGCGGCTTCAAGATTCCTCACATCATCGGGCACACTCACAAGCGTGGAGGCTTGATCCAGAGACAGAACTCCAAGGCTAACGGGTTTGTCATTGGACCGCTGTTTGATGTGAAATAAAGCATCCAAGCCCTCATCGGTTGGAAGGGTTGCCAGCCCTGGCAAGGTGTTCGTAGGATAGGCAACAACACCGCCTCTGAGTAAAATCTCAACGGTCGCTTGTGCGATCATTGTACCGCCTCAAGCGAGCACCCACGAGGTGACGTGCAATTGAGCCACTTCACTTGCCAAGTCCTTATCTTCGGTTTTCACCATCAATTTGCCGCTTGGATAGAGCGTCATGTCACAGGCTCCAGTAAAGGTCCAACACATCCGAGATTGAACTTCAGCCTGATATCCATCCGCTACAATCGCAGTACCAACTCGCTCCAGGTCGATCGTGTCAATCCCGTCTGGAACCACTTGCCATGAGGCCTTATTCCCGCACAATTCCATGGCAAATCCACCTGTCATACGGGCACCTCTCACAAATCAACAGGACGGGACAGGGGGCCGCTTGGAGGGCCTGAAGGAGGGCCGCTTGGAGGGCCTGAAGG
>JAKMEE010000030.1 GCA_022426155.1 Candidatus Poseidonia sp.
TGCCAATTCCAGGTACAGGCAATCCCAAGCACATGGAAGAAAATGCAACGGCTGTTGCGCTCTCTTACACCCTGAGTGACGAAGACATGGAGGCGATCGAAACCTGCGTGCCAAGAAAGGCCATGGACAACCTGCCTCGTTATGGTGGAGGGTTGGGCAAGCGCGTGTTCACCAACGAAAACAACATCTCTCTTGAGGAATGGAAAAAATAGAGTCTTCCTAAACCATTGACAAAAATCATCTTTGTTGATTTAGAGAACCGACATATCATTCCCATGAAATCGCAAGGGTTCATTCAAACCCCTCAAGACATTATGGAAGAGTACAATGGGTGTTCAGTCCCCCAGTACACTGCCTACCCATGCGACACCCGTCAATACAGAGGGGGGCCCTTCCAACTTTCACAATTTATTTGTTAGGAAGACATAACTATTGATTCCCTCTAAGGAATTCGTGAGCAGAACCGTTTGGGGGATATTGTCTTTCATCACCGCTGGTGTGTGTGTTCTTATTGCGCTAATTTGTTTAATGGAATATCTAAGTGTAAAGGCAGAATATGACCAGTATTGTACTGGAATTATTGGAGTTTTTGTAGAGATTGGGGGTGGCGGGCAAACCTGCGATGAAGCAGAAGCCTACCTTGGTTTCCTAACTTTCAGTTGGCTTTGTTGTGGAGCCGCAAGTGTTGGACTTGGTATTCTCGGGATAGTTTTACTCGCAACATCAGATAAACAACAGCAAGTCGTGTTAATTCCTCAAACAGGAGTGCAATATGTTCAACCGCATCAAGTTCAGAATCAATATATTCCCCCACAAACAATCCAAAAACCACCACCTGGGCATTGAATCAATTAACTAATCGATTCGGATAAATTGCAAGGGGTCATCCGAAACCCCTCTGTAACGAAATCCATAGTTCGAAGGGTGTTCAGTGGGCCGATACAGACGCTACCGTTCGCATTCCTGTTCGGGCAATGGGCTCCTCTTCGTATGATGGCCCAACTAAATTATACTCACGCAGCCAGCGAAGTTCATGCGGGGGAAGAAGCAAGGACTAACTTTTTTCTTGATGGCACTATTCATAGTCGGCTTTTTGCCGATAACCAGTCAAGTTTCTGCAGCAGATGTAGAAGGCGGAGTAAATGTCGGGCCAGTGGTTGAAGAAACCATTTTCAATGCAATTTCTCATACCGAAGTAACTACAGATTTAGGAAATTGGGACATTACAATGACTTTGAATAATGATGCATTCAACAATAATACTACATTCGATTTGATCACCCAGGTTTGTAATAATGAAGGGGTTTGCAGTCCATCAGAATTCGCTACCATAACAAGTGAGGATAACCGAATTTTCGCATCATCTGTGACTGCCATAGAAAACCATGCATTTGTCAATTGGAGAGTTAAAGCAACATATCCTAACGATAATGGTACGACCGAAATGTTCCCTTCATCCGGGTTTTACAAGACATGGTCAGATTGTTGGTTAAATGATGGAGAATGGGGTGGCGATGGGTGTAAAGATTCAGATAATGATGGAGTGCACGATGGAATTGATGAATGTCCTTCATCAGACAACCCAACTCCTTCAGACATGGATAAGAGCAGTGAAGTCGACTCTACTGGTTGTTTTGTTGAGGCGGCCGAGAGTGGAATCGATTCTGAATTAGCAGTAGAATTCTTGGGTGTGATGTTTATTATTGCCGGATTTATCATTGGAGTGCGTAAAGTTCGAAACTCTAAACAAGAACAAATGCTCTTTGCACAAACCCAACCAGTGATGCCAGTTCAGCAACAATCTGTTCCGATGCCACAGGCTTCATCGCGTGAAAGGCAATTAGAACATCAAAGTAGACAAGCACAAATCGAAGCACAAAGATTGCGCCAACAGTTGGCTAATCAAGCACAAATTACACAACAACTGCAAAGTGAAGCAGCTCAAAAGCAAATGTCTGATGCGGCACTTGCTCAGAAGCAACATGAGTTGGCAGTCGCTCAGCAGGAAAAAGAAGAATTAGAAGCCAAACTAGCAGAAGCAGAAAAGAATACTCCTATCGTTCAAAACATTACATACAACATCCAAGACAGCGCGATTTCGGGAGATATTACGAATAAGATTACTCGGAACGATTTGGAATAATACAATGAACAATCCTATTTCTGAGTGAAATACGAAGGGGTTATCCGATTACCCTTGGCGATCAAATGAGAATGCAATGGGCTTACAGTGGTTCGCTGTGAACACTACCCTCTGATGAGATGACCAATCATAGGGGGGGCCAAAATCACCACTTTTTTGGGTAGAATGGAGTGCAATTTTTCATGCTTCGTGACGCGGAGGCTTTGAGAGATTGATTGAGGCGATGGTTGACCATGGGATGTCTTCAGGAGATTCACGTCCCACAACGTGCATGCGAAGTTTAGCACCGAAGGGCAGGATTGCTTTGAGGTGCTGGGCGCCATGTCGTAATTCAATGGAACTTGGCAACGAGGAAAATAACGAGAAGAGTCCGCTCTGATGAGACACTTTAGCGACCAGAGGCACGCCCCTTTCTTTTTGCCAAGACCGGACATCATCTCCCAATCCTAGGCCAAGTACATCGCCCTTACACATCAGGCCCCCATTCAACTCAACTTCATCCCAGGTTCCAAATCCGTCAACGGTTTCGAGCAATGCTTCGTTTATCTCTCCTGGACTTTCTTCTTCAAGCAGGGAAATGAATCCCGCTTCATCTTTCACCTCACTGCTCACGCGATGAACGTATTTTGGCCAATCCAGGTTTCGATTGGTGAAGGCTAGCACCACCCGAACAACCACTTCATCATCCTTCCCAATCCGCTCTTGATGCATCGCGATCAACATTCGAGCTTTGCGTGCAATACGCTGATTGACAGTGCTATGGTTGTGGCTAGTGCCGTTTTTCCGTTCCTGAATGAATTCTTCGTCCGAATTAATGGTAAAGGTCCCCGACCAGTGTTTTTGTTCAACGACGAGCAAACAGTTACCCCCCACGATGACCAAATCAATTTCTCGTTTTCCTCCCTGTTCTTCATCAGGGATTCGCACGGATTCAAAGACGTGCCAACCGTTAGCTTTTCCAGCAGCGCGGGAGATTTTTGCTAGGCGTTGTTCGGCTAATTCCCCAGCCCTATGAATGTCATCAGGGGGATGCACACGCCGCCTTTGTCGCCACCACGTCCAGCGTGTTGACCATTTCATAAACTCACCTGAGTAAATCGTCAACACTGTTGACAATGATGGTCGGGCGCTGTTCAGCCCCCATTGGAAGGGCGTTTACATCGGCCTTGGTCGCTTCACCGGAAAGAACGAGCACGCCCACAACACCAGCTCGCGTGGCCATGGCCATATCGGTGTACAAGCGGTCTCCAACCATGGCGCATCGCTCAGGGTTCAACCCGAGTGCTTCGATTTTGTGCAAAATCATGCCTGCATTGGGCTTGCCTGTGATGTGAACAGGGTCAACACCTGTCGTGACCTTGAACATCGCCAAATATGCTCCTACGTCGGGTAGGCCGCCCAGTGGACTAGGGCACACCATGTCGGGGTGGCTCGCAACGAGTGGGACTCCCGCATGGAGGTGTTCGCTAGCGCGGGAGATTTTGGAGTAGGAGAGTTCGGTATCGTATCCTAAGACTACATATTGCGGATGTTCACTTGTTGTTTTGATGCCTCGCTCTTCGAGCATGCTTCGCATTCCTTCGGTTCCAACAAGCCATGTTTCCGTGATGGCGTTTCGGTCAAGCCACGCCAAGAGGTCATGGGTTGAGAGGAGCACGTCTTCCCCGACGGCAGGAATCCCTAAGCCCAGCAATTTCTCGAGGTATTGTGCGACGGATTTTGAAGAATTATTGGATAAAAAATACCGCTTCACTCCTTGTTGAGTGCAGCGTTCAAGGAATTCCTTTGCACCTTCAATCAGCTCCCCACCCAGATAGATGGTGCCATCGAGGTCGAGGAAAACAGCGTCGATCCCGTCAAGTTTGGCATCCATATCTATCCCTCAGAACATCAGTGTCTTGAACATAAACCACGGTGAGTGAAGGTTTTCTTGTGCTTCTTTACTCGCGATCATTTCGGTCATCATTTCCTGAATGGCTGGCTTCTTTGAGGCCTTGCCCACAAACCAATTCAGCAACCAAGCCTTTCGACTCATTTTCTGCATTCGGTAGGAGTTGGTCAATTCGGGCCCGAGTGCCGCCCAGAGTGCCTTCTGATATTCTTCAGGGCCTTTGCCTTCAAGAATATGATTGGCAGCGATTTCACCGCTCACGAGGGCATTACCCACTCCCTCGCCGCTGAACGGATCCACCAGTGAAGCGGAATCACCAACCAAGAAAATGCCTTGACTTGCAGACCTTCGGGGTTGAAGGGCTGATTTCTTACGAGGCGACCCAAAGGGAAGTTGCCAACCACGTCCAGTGTTTGGAAGCATGGTGGCGTTGGCAAACCGTTCTTTGAACAACGGGTGGTTTGCGATGACATCGGCTTGCATAGCCTTCAGTTTCTTCTTCTGCTTGTCCATCAGTGAAATGACCATACCGATGCCCACATTGACCACTCCTTCTGCCACAGGGAAGAGCCAAAAATAACCAGGGATTACGGTGTCAACGAAATGAATTTCAATGTCTCCAATGTTTCCTTCGCATCCTTTCACACCGTCCCAATATTCACGATATCCCGCACAATAGTGGTCTCGGTCCATCATCTGCTCTTCGTATGTTTCTTCCAACATTGATTTGGCAACAGGACAGCGATATCCCGCAGCACCAATGACCACTGGAGCAAAATACGCGCTTTCAACACCTTTTTTCCCACCTACTCGGACTTTCACACCCTTTGCATGACGTAGATCGCCAGAACCCGAACCAGGGTCCTCGCCACCACCGGCTCCTTGATAGAGGACTTCACGGACATCAGCCCCTTGCATCACTTTACCACCAGCTTCACGAACAGTGGCCTGAACTTGTTCGAAAAGAAGATGGTCAAATTGCTGACGAGGAAGGGCATACCCAGCCTCAAGGCGTTGAACGTCTTCTTCTGGGAGGGCGACGCGAACTTGATGGCCCTTGGGAGATGAAAAGACAATACCGGTTACGCGGAAATGTGGAGTTGCCTCCAATGTATCCTTTACGCCCAATTCTTTGACGTGACTCAGCGATTTTCCACCAACAGCATCACCGCATATTTTGTCTCGTGGCCATGTTTCTTTTTCGATAAGAAGGACATTTTTTCCTGCCTTTGCCAAATATCCAGCCGCCGCAGAACCACCAGGGCCCCCCCCAACGACAATGGCATCAAAGTGAGCCCCATCTTCAGGAGTTTCACCCGTGTCAATGGGATGGTTCCATGAACCCCCTTCTTCGCCCATGACATGCTGTCGGAGGGGACACTCCTTGAGGGTATGCCCCCATGCAATCCAATAGACCACCATCCTCATCATCTTCCTCCCGTTGACGGAGGCATGGGCGAAGCGATTCAGGTAACGCCCTTAGAATTCAAACCCGAGCGTAAGAAAGCCGCGCTCGTTCTCTTTTCAGTGACTCTGATTTGGGGGGCGACCTTTGTTTGGATGAAACAAGCTCTCGATGCATTGGATGCCGAATTAGCACTCTATGGGTCGTTTGGCGTTGTGGCTTTACTCGTGGCGGGGAGGTTCTTCATAGCGACCGTGTTGGTATTCTGCGTTTTCTCATCTGCAAGGGCAGGGCTGAGAGACCCTGAGGTGTGGAAAGGAGGAGGCCTCTTGGGGGGAATCCTCCTTGTTGGCTTCGTCTCTCAGATGATTGGTTTGGACTCCATCAACCCATCCACTTCCGCATTCCTCACCTCTCTTTACATTGTATTTACAGCCCTCATCAGCCGCCGCCTTGGTGGAAAACCCCTCACTCGCATGTTGGTTATCGGCGTTCTTCTCGCAACTTTCGGAGCGGGTTTCATCGAAGGACCACCTCATCTTTCTTGGGGGTGGGGTGAAGTTTTGACGGTTGGTTCAGCCACCTTTTTTGCCCTGCACATCATTTACACAGACATCATCACGGCTAAACAAGATCCACTCGCCATCACCCTCTCCTCGTTTTTGGTGGTCACTGCAGGAGCACTCCTGCTCTTTTTGTTTTCAGGGCAACCACCGGTTGAAGTTGCTCAGAACGTCCTATCTTCGAGAGAGGTGGTCCTTCCGTTGATCTATCTGGGAGTGGGGGGGTCGTTTTTCTGTTTGGTGGCCTTGAACATCTACCAGCGACATTTGCACCCAGTGCAAGCCGCCATCATTTATGGGTTTGAACCAGTTTGGGCTACGCTTTTTGGGCTTGGTTTGGGTATGGTGGAATGGACCTGGTGGATTTTAGTCGGAGGGGGCGCCCTGCTGCTTGGAAATTTATTGGTTGAAATGACAGTTTCCACTCCTCAAATGGACGAAGCGGAATGACCTTTGGCAAGAGAATCCTTCAAAGTCCCGATTGAAGTCGGGAGTTTGAGGGAGCGAGATGTCCAAGGAAAAGAACCTACACAACTTTGCCAGTAAAGCGGTCCACAGCGGCACCCAATCAATTGGCGACGCCGTTAACACCCCAATCTTCCAATCATCGACTTACAAATTGACCGATGAACGCTACGCTGGTTGGGCGGCAGGTGCTCAGCACACCCTCCTCTATGCCCGTCTCTCCTCGGTCAATTCAGATGCGGTAGCCCAGAAATTGACTGCCATGGAAGGTGGAGAAGACGCAGAAACCTTTGCTTCTGGCATGGCCGCTATATCAACCACCCTCCTTTCATTCCTCAACCAAGGGGATCACATCGTTGCCAGCGCTGATATTTATGGCGGCACCTACGGGCTACTCACCGCCGAAATGCCTCGCTTTGGAGTTTCAACCACCATGGCTGATATGCGAGACCCAGCCTCTTATGAGGCGGCCATTCAACCCAATACGAAAATCCTCTACATCGAAACCCTGACCAATCCAGTGCTCAAGGTTTGCGACATTCCAGCCATGGTTGCATTGGGTAAAAAACACGGCCTGATGGTCATCATCGACAACACTTTTGCATCCCCCTGGGGTTGCCAGCCGTTGAACATGGGTGTCGATCTTGTCATCCATTCCACAACAAAATATCTCGGAGGCCACTCAGACATCATTGGTGGTGCAGTCGTTGGTTCAAAGGAACTCATTTCAGAAGTGTTCATGCGAAAGGTCCACTTTGGTGGCAACCCAGACCCTCATGCTTGCTATTTATTGGAACGAGGAATGCGCACTCTCGATGTCCGCATGCCCCGAATTTGTGAAAATGCCGCAGACTTAGCTCGACGTCTTGAGCAACACGATAAGGTCGACATTACTTACCACACCTCATTGCCAAGCCACCCCGATTACGACGTGGCTCAACGCATCATGCCAAAGGGCTCAGGAATGGTGGCCTTTGTCGTCAAGGGTGGCGATGAAGCCGCTTTGAAATTCATGCGCGGCCTCGACATCATTCTCGAAGCAACCAGCCTTGGGGGCGTTGAATCGTTGATTGAATGCCCATTCAATTCTAGCCACATGTTCGTCCCAGAAGACGTCCGTCATGATGCAGGAGTTGTGCCTGGCTTTGTCCGACTAAGTATCGGAATTGAACACGTTGAAGATTTGTGGAGCGACATCGCCGGAGCGCTCGACCAACTCTGAATCAGACCTGTTCGCCGGTTACGACCTGCAGTGCAGCAAAGGTTTCAGACCAATGTTCTTGGCAGCCTTCAATATCACTTTCTTCAGCAGCCAATAACCGCTCCCCGGCTTTGTTGAGAGATTTGGTAACTTGAGACCAAACTCCACCTTTGTCACGGGCGTTTGAATCGAAATGCCACTCTTGTCCTGTTGAACGATTGACTGCAACAAGCCACGCCCATGCTGCCGCCGCCGCATCGATGGAGTCCTTCTTTCGAGAGGTTGCATCCCGCTCCACCAAACCGAACCCTTCAGTGAGGCCACGGATGGTAAGTGATCGAATCTGCGACGAAGCACCGCCGTCGTCTTCATGATCAGGGAAGCGTCCTCGTTGTTGCGCTAGCGCCATTGTTTCATCCAATCCTTTCAGGAACTTCCCAAACGGTTTTGGAGAATTGAGTTGTACTTCCCAAATGGTTTGAGATTCCTTTTCATTCATGCCCAAGGCGATGAGACTTTCCAAACCATGCGTGGGCCAAAACGCCCCTAAAGCAGCCCCACATGTTGCGCCGCTCATGATTCGAACTGCTCGCTCTTCGCGTTGCTCAACGTTTCCTCTCGCCTCAATTCGAATGCATTGGGTGTCTTCATGAGGTGATTGAAGGGCAGCATGCAAGATTCTCGACGCCAAATGCCGCTCTTCATTGGAGCCAGCAAATTCCTTGAGGGATTCTTCGATTTCGTTGACGTCATCACCCACCAACCAATGCTCTCCAATAATCAATCCTTCTTCGATGGTTTCCATCACGGATTGCTTGATACTATTGGCGACGATTCCCTCGTTCATGCTCAATCCTTGCCAGGCATCGAGGACTCGGTCAATCGCATCTAAACTCGCTTCAGGAAGTGAGCGGTCTTCTGGCCATCCTTCCGGGCACCACGCGGCTTCGACTTTCATGATTGAGGGTACAATAGGAGGGAGCATAGAGAGGGCAAGATGGTGGATGAACGATGTGTCTTTCTTGGAGAATGTTCCGAGCGCATCGAATCCAATGCCAACCACTTGGCCGGAATGAAATCGAAGCGTGATGTGGCCCTGAGGACTTGGTTTTCCTTGCACCACATCTTCGGGGACCAAACCCTCTGTCACCCAAACGCGAACACCTTCAATCTCAGAATCGGCCAGAGTAAAACGTGAGCGCTTCAACACATCCTCGACCCATGCTTCGGGGGGGGTCGGGTCGGGCCCAGTGCAAACAAATCCACCTTCCCAACTGAAAAAATACATTCCTCGTTTTGCGTGGTCCTCCCAAGGAAGCATGCGCAGTGTGACGTTCGAGTAATTCTGAATGCCAGCCAAATAGCCCGGTTTTCCATCCCCTCTTCGGACATACGAAGCCGAACCAAACGAGGTGGAGTTGAATTGCCCAACCAAGGTAAATTGCTCATCATGAGCTGCGTGTAAAGACCCTGCGAACGCCTTCGCCACCGGGTTGCCACGTTTGGACATCATGCGTTTTGAAAGCCACTTCAAATCGTTCTTTTTCTTCACGATTCGATCAAGTTCAATCAATGTCTTTGTCACCGGGTCTGTTCGCCCCCAACGCATTTTTCCACGAAACGTCATAGCGGGGAGATGTCCCCGTGGATTATCAAGGAATTTACCGAGTTGGCGTTCCAATTTCTTGGCAGTGGCTTCGTTGGCTTGTTTGGTTCCACGCATTTTCATGCGCTGTTTTTTCTGCCCGGGAAACTCAACCTTCGACGGACCTGCCATGATGCTCCCCAGCATGAGCGGAGGGGGGGGAGGGTTTGAGCCCTTCTCTTCTGATGGTGACGTTCAACAACCACTATCATGGACTACTTCCTCTCCGTGGTCATGGTGACAGTCACGCTTCTTGGTACCGCACAAGATGGTGGGCGGCCACAGCCAGGATGTCAGCGTGCCTGTTGCCAAAATCTCGGCCCGACCGATCAGCGATATCCCGTGAGCCTTGGTATCCAGGATACAGAAGGAGGTGGTCATTTGGTTGAAGCAACTCGCTTCCTCGGCCAACAACTGGCTCTGTGGAAATTCCCTCCTCTCCGCTCAGTTTCAATTACACATGCCCATTTCGGCCATGTCGACGGGTTGGGATTATTTGGAAAAGAAACCATGAACGCCTCTTCCCTCCCTCTTCACCTTTCTTCGGCCATGTTTCACCTACTCGAAGAAACACCTGCATGGGCAGTAATGCTTGATGATGGAGTCTTCGAAGAACATATTTTTCTCCATCAAGACCATGTTCAACTCGGCCCCGGGCTTGTGCTTGAACCAATTAATGTCCCCCATCGCGCTGAACTTTCCGACATGCACGCTTTCATTGTACGCGGCCCACGCCGAAGCCTCCTCTTCTTGCCCGACCATGATTCATGGAATGAAACACTCCAAATGCACCATGCCACGACCATTCGCGCGTGGTTGTCAGCACTCGAGGTTGACATTGCGTTGATTGACGGGACCTTTTGGAGCATGAACGAATTGGAAGGGCGCACACAATCAGAGGTTCCACACCCACCTGTGAAGGAGACGCTGAAGCGATTAGGGACGCGTCAACCCAACGACCCAGAAATCCATTTCATTCACCTCAATCACACCAATCCTCTTCACGATCAAGAATCGGATGAATCTCGAGAAGTGATTGGCATGGGATGGGGCGTTGCAGAGCAAGGGCAAAGCTTCAATCTGTGACCGGGGTCATGCCGCTTGGCTGGAAGATTAACATCCGCAACGTCACAGTGATGGTTTCCGAATTATCTTGGCCCCCAGGAAAGCCGTTGTTTGCTTCCAATGAAACATCCATGTTGACGGTTCCAACCATCTCCGGGCTAGCAGCAAGGAATTCAAGAACTCCAATGAGGTCAGATTCAGTACCATTGAGGGTGTAATCTCCAGTCCCTTCAGAGGCATACTGATTCAAGTCTGAGTTGGGGCGTATGCTTCCAACAATTGTCGTCGTATCGCACTCATTGGTTGTCTTGGAACTATCATCGCTCTCTGAAAAGGGGCCCGCCAGCCCACTATAATCGGGCTGTGTGATGACGTCATCGCACGCCGATGTGACGATTTCTCCAGTATCGCTGTAGGTAATGGTCAATTCTGCAATTAGAATTGCCGTCACAGAGTCATCAAGTTCTACACTGAAAGTTTGCGTGTCCCCATCCGATAGAGAGAGGGTTTGGGACTCCGTCCATTCACTCACAGTATAGCTCAATTGGTAGGCACCATTGCCCGAACTTGAGTCGCTCTCTTCAGGTGCAAAGGCCTGGTAGGACCCTTCGATGACGGCAAAGGAAGCCAAGAGAACCACAACCCCAATCGCCCCCGTTTTTTGCATGTCGAGGGTGTAGCGGCCAAAAGGATTGGACACCGATTGCCCTCGGAATTTGCAGAAGAGAAAATGGACAGCAAAAGCAGCACCCATTCCAGGGACAGAAGGAAATATTTCATCTCCTAGGCCAAGAATGGACCATGCGACCACGGCGAACATCGCCGCCAACATCATGCTAATCGAATGCGTAGTGTCAGGCTCGTACCCTGTCATGCGAATCAGAATGAGTGGGACAAAGATCCCCCCGAGTCCGTAAACGGCAAGAACCACCAATGCAAACACCGAATCGCCAAATCCTGGGAATCCTTGGCCTACCAACGAAATGAGGGTTGCAAAAGCAGCGACGACCAAAGTTACTCGCTTCGTCGTCTTGTGATCCTGGTTCCATTGGGGGCGCACGTCGTCGGTGATGGCTGCGGTACAAGCCAAAACCTGGCTATCTGCTGTTGACATTGTTGCAGCAAAAATCGAGGCTAAAATGAGCCCACCGAGAAAAGGGCTCAACTCACTCATAGCAAGTTGGGGTAAACCGCTCTCGGCACCTCCAGGGCCGAGTTCAGGAAGCAAGACACGGCATGCAAGTCCAATGAGGAACATCAGAGTGATGAAGGGCGTTTGCCAGACGAAAAACCAAATCATGGCCAGCTTCCTATCCTTATCATCTTTCAGTGTCATGACTCGAGATACCACTTGAGGCTGTCCTGCAACACCAAGCCCACCGAGGAAGAACGCAGCAATCCAGAGAGTTGCACCAAACATCAAGCCAGAGGGGAATATGTTCACCATCGCTGGGTCAATGCTCACCAATTCATCATGAAGCCCAGACAATCCACCCGTGCTTTTGAGAGCGACGACACAAAGAATGGTTGAGCCGATGATCATGACACAGGATTGAGCAGCATCGGTCCAAATGGAAGCACGAATTCCACCCGCATAACAATAGGCAACAACCAGCACGAAACCAATGAGAATCCCAATGATTTCAGACCAACCTAGCATGGTTTTGAGAGCTACACCACCTGCAGTAAGTTGGGCTGCAGCGTAGATGGAGAGGAAGATGACGGAAAGAACCGCGGCCACCTTTGCCTCGGGGGAGCCCGCCGTACTCGAAACCAGAGAAGAGAGTGAGCGAATTCCGCGCGTTTCCCCCTCCTTCTGGATGTATTTGTACAACCAAATCCATGCCACGAGTTGGCCTATGGTCGAAACCAAAGCAATCCAAATGGCAGAATAGCCCTGGATGAAAATGAATCCGATAAACCCGATAAACATGTATCCAGAGTTCCAAGTACTCACGGCAGAGAGTGCAGCGAGGGCAGGATGCATGCCTCGCCCTGCTACGAGGTAATCGTCGGTCGTGTCTTCTTTGACGCGCATCGAAGCAAGCCCAACGCCAGCAAAAAAGCCCATGAAGAGCAAGAAAGAGAGGAGGAGGGAAATTTCATTGGAAAGCCCGAACATCCTATTCACTCCGTTCCCAGCGAGTCAAAGCCTTCTCTTCAATTTCACCCGTGCCCGCAGGGAAAATGAGGCAGTTCAATCGCCCACCAGCTTCTTCGCCCAATTTTCCGAGCGTGGTAGTTACGATGTGTTGGTCATCGGTGCCCATGTCCGAGCACAATACCACCACAAGGTCATCGAATTCTTGCATCAAATAGGCTTTGGTCATCGCTTGTTTGTAAGCAAGCAAGACGATGTCTTCACTGAGCGGCTCATCTTCTGCATCATCCATTTTCTCCCACATGAGCCGCATGGATTCAACCGCATCGTTCGGTTTCATTGGTCGTTGTTCTCCGATACCCTGTCCCGTTGGGTCAAGGTCGAGAAGCACCAATGTGTGGAGGTTTCGCGACCAATTCATGGCCATGAATTCAAGGGGAGAGGTAGCAATCCAATCTCCATAAGGATAGGTCAAGGTGATTTGACGCCCAAAGCGATAGTTAGAGAGGCCGACAGCGCCCGTTGCCACGGTTGTGATTGAAATCCCATGAAACACAGTGCACTCAACCCCCGCTTCTTTTGCACGCAGTTGCAAATCAACGTGCGTGGTGGCTTGTAGTGGATCACCTACCACCAATAGGGCCACTAAGGACTCCTTGGCTAGGGCGAACAAAGCCTCCGGGTGCTCGACTTCAGGGCGCATGACGCGCTCAATGGACCCAACCTCCTCCTCCAGGCGAGCGAGTTCGTAATCCGGCCAAAGAGCCGTGTAAGCTTCGTAGCGTCGGTGATCCGCTTGCTTGGCCGCGTTAATGGCAGCACGCGTCATACCTTCCACAGAACCCATCCCCATCCCGATGAGCAACAACCCCTTGCTTGGAGGAGTGGTGGATTCGTTTTCATGTTCCGCCATGCTCAAACCTCCGTGACGCTTGGATAGGGCGAAGGCCATGCGTCATTTGAGAGTGCCGAGTGCAGAAACGCAATCTTGGTTGATGCGTTGTCGGTCTTCAGGTTGGCTTTGGCAAGGTTCCGGTGTGGTTGAATTGGACGACCATCATCGCGGTATTCCGCTGACTGAGCAGGCGCCGCCCGATGAAGACGATGTTTGGGAAGGTCATGGCTTTGTTGAAATTGATGCCGCTGCGAAATCACCGAGCCATTGGACACAACGTCTACCAAAAGAGCTGCAAGCACTACCATCCACGACATGGCCATCGGCCTACGAATTACAAGGGGATCTTCTCATTGTCAAACTCGAGCCCGGGGCCGAGTTGCATCAAAAGGCAATGGCTGAAGCCATGCTAGGGCAACTCTCCAACGTCCGAGTTATATGCGCGGATGAAGGAGTGCATGGAGATTTCCGCGTTCGTGACCTTCGAGTCATTATGTCGCGAGAATCAAACGATAGCACCCGTACGAGGGTCCGAGAACACGGGCACCAGATTTGGGTTGACCCAGGAGCAGCATATTTTTCTTCACGATTGTCGACCGAACGCCACAAAACCCTCCTTGCGCTTCAAGAACTTCGCGATGAGGTTGGCCATGCATTGATTGTTGCTGACCCCTATGCAGGTGTTGGCCCGGCATTTCCGTTATTGCTTGAAAGCCCAGGATTGTTGAAAGGATACCTCGCCGGCGACCTCAACCCTTCCGCCGTTGAATTGCTCAAAATAAATTTGGAAGATTGGACTTCTCGGGATGATTCAGATCGATATTCTCCAAGCAAAGTAATGTGCGAAGACGCCCGTGCGTGGCAAAATGATACCGAGTTACGAGGTCAAGCAGACGCACTCTTGGTCAACCTCCCCCATGAGAGCTTCGAACATCTCGATGATTTACTGCCATTGCTGAAGACAAACTCGCCAGTGATGCTTCGCGGCTGGGCAATCCGTGAACGTGGTGAACTTGAGGCTGACCGACAGCAATTAGAGCGGTGGCTCATCGGGCACAAAATAACAGCAAAATTGGTTCATATCAAGGAAATCAAAGGGTATTCGTCGACGCGATGCTTTGCTGTGTTTGAATGCCGATTTACAAGATGAGCGAAGCGTTCATTTCTTGAAGCCTGCCTGCTTGGGCAGGGCCATGGAGAACATCGTGAAGTGCGATTGCGGAACGAGCATCGATATCACCGGTGCCACGCCACGCAAAGACGGAACCAAGGTTTGGTGCCGAGTTTGTGGGACTGTCACCCTGCACCACCGTCTGTGAAATCAAACGTTTAACGGGGCGAAATCATCTTGCCTATGGTTGCGCCATGCAGCAAGTCCTAGCAACGACAAAATATCCACCAGGGCAACTGGGAAAGGTAAAAACTGCTCATCATCCACATCGGGTGAAGTTTGCGGGGTAAAGGCCAAAGAGATGTCATAATCATCTTTCTCAATCATGAACCAGTCAAGATCTCTGGGGAGGTCGGCGGTCAAAAATTCATGATCTTCTTGATTGACTAAGAAATCATCTTCAATGCGGATGCCAAACCACCCGTCGAGGTAGATGCCAGGTTCGATGGTAATTGCGTCGTATGGCGCCAGAGGTTGCTGGTTGTATGAGAGCCCAAACAACGGGTCATCGGTTCCGCCCGAGAGCAACGGAGGTTCATGGACACAGACTCCAAAACCATGCCCCAAAGAGTGGATGAAATACTCCCCAAAACCCTGTTCTTCAATATGAGTGCGGGCAATGTCATCCAACGCCCATGCTGGAGTTCCTGCCTCAATGAGTGGGAACGTGAGATTCTGAGCATCGTAAACCGCCATGTAGGCTTTGGTGATGGTGGCATTGGTTGTTCCTCCAATGGCATAACTCCGAGTGACGTCACTCACCCAATCGTTAACACGAGCCCCCAAATCAACCACCACCACGTCTCCAATCATGACTTGTTTTGGTCCAGCGCCATCGTTTTCAGGGTCGCCGTGAGGGATGGCCCCATTCGCACCAGAAGCGACGATGGTCGTGAACGAAGGCCAGTTGGGGTTTGAACCGTTTTCGACCATGGCCCGGTCGATTTCATCGGCAATGGTTTGTTCGGTAAGGGTGGCTCCCATGAGTACCTGCCATAGCATTTCACGAGCAACGTGTTGACCAATGCCAGCCAAACGGGCCGATTCGCGAATCGACTCGTCTTTGTTTGGGGAGATGCCAGTTGGTGATGGAAATTCTCCGTTGATAATTCGTGCCGCTTCAGTTTCACATGCCGCAGAAGGCGGGATAGAAGCGAGAAAAAACGCGAGCAGAATCCCGAGAATCAACTTCCTCCCCATGATTGATGCTAAATCGTGCCTCCTCTTTGAAGCATCGGCATGTTCATGGTCGTCCCATGTCCGCAAGATATCAAGTGAAGACGATGTCAGACCGGCCCTTGATAATCGATGTTGTGGATAACGGCGGGCAATGGACACATCGTGAATGGCGAATGCTCCGCTATCTCAAAGTGGATACACAAATTATCGACAATACAACTCCCGTCGAAGACCTCCGCGAATTGGACGGATTGATTCTGTCTGGAGGGGCTGCAAGAGTGGGGTTGGCCGGAGAGTTAGGCAACTGCGCCGCTTACCTCGACCTCGACATCCCCATTTTGGGCATTTGCGCTGGGCACCAATTCATGGCGCGACATTACGGCGGGGACGCCCGCGAATCCCCAGAACCCGAATTCGGTGCCATGGAGATCCAACTTCAGAATGGTGGAGGGAAGATTTTCGCGAGAACCAACGACATTCAAACCGTATGGGAATCTCACAATGACGAAGTTCACATCGTTCCCGAGGGGTTTTATGTAACGGCTAGCAGCCCCTCATGCTCTGTTCAAGGAATGGAAAACAATGAAGGTACTCGATTTGGTTTACAATTTCATCCCGAGGTGAATGATTCCGAATTCGGGAAAGAAATGTTTGAAAATTTCGTTGAAATATGTCAAAAAGCCTCATTGTAAGACATATCTTGTTCGGGAATACAATTAAATCCAATAATTTTCTCGTGTTGGACATGACCCCACATAGTGGAACCATGCGAAGCCTGCTTCTTGCCACAATTTTGCTAACGGCCATCACGCCGCTAACGTCCGTGCAAGCTCAACCCGATGAATCCTCTAATTTCTTTTACGGCGTTGAATATGATTGGACCAGTCTTGACACTGACCTTGAGAATTTTACGGGAATGTACCTCCCAGAAATCTTTGCTGAAGTCATGGGCGCAGCCGATGACGCTGGTCTCGGTTTGGCTCTCGGCCAGTTGACCACAGGCTCATCTAACGTGTACGTGCACTACAGCGAGGACATCAGCCCTCAAACCATCACTGATATTGACGGCAACGACATTTCTGTATGGAGCCGAACCAACGACGTGACCCTCCGCCACGGCGTCATCAATGACGCCCTCTTTTCCACCGATTGGTCCGAAGAGAAATTCGGAAAGGATACGACCTCGTTTGACATTGACGTCAACACCGATGCAGAACAAGTCTTGACCGTCGACATGATTTACAAAGAATACCTCAATGAGGATTATGAATTGGTGGGCGCCGACATGGACTTTGCCATGGAAATTTCCACTTCAGGATCTCTTTCCATTGAGGCTTTGTTCGAAGGGGGCGGCGAAACCCTCCCAATCGATTTCGATACAAGTTTCAGCACATCTTACTCCATCACCGACTCGGATTCGGAGTGGCGACTTGGAGAACCATCAACACTCTTTATTGAGGTCTCTGACAGCGATTATGTTGACTGGTCCTGTCAACAGGGCGAGGATGATTGGTACTATTACGACGAAATGCTCATTGATGACTGTGGCGTTATGGACGGCACATACTCAAGCGCCCTCACCTATGATTTCTCCGTCGCAGGCATCCCAACCGAAGAGTTCGGCTTGGACGCTGGCGAATTGGACTTGTCGATCAGTGATAACTTCCAACAATCAAACTCCTATGAGTGGGAACCTGAAATGGATTTCACCTTTTCAAAGGAACAAGACATGACCGTTGACCTCGGTGATGGAAGCGGAATGACCACCGCAGTTTCTGCTTGCACCGATTGCCCCCCGGGTAGCCCGACCATGTTCGGAATGATGGCCAATGTCATCGCTGGTGTTTCATTGGACTTTGGGGAAGCCATCTCAGAAGATGTTATGGAAGGGTTTGATGACACCGTCGTTGGAGAATGGTTTGATTCCTGGGACGCAGCCGAGAACAATGATGGCGAAGAAGACAACCGATTTGTATGCGATAGTGGCGACACAATCCCCCAAAGGTATGTTAATGATGGGTGGGAAGATTGCAATGATGGTTCTGATGAAATGGACATTTATTCGATCTCTTTCGAAGAGTATGCGTATGACGAAATGACCGGCGAATCCAACATTTGGATTGCCGGAGGCGCCAGAGTATCCAACGACCTCCTGGACTTTGACACCGACACACTTTACTTCGTTTGTCAGGACGGCGAAGAAGTCCCATTCAACTATGTTAACGATGAATATGCAGACTGCACCGACGGCACAGATGAGCCCGACGGCGACCGTACCTTCACTTGTGATGACGGCGAAACGATCCCACTCGACTACGTCAATGATGGAGACATTGATTGCCAAAAGGCAGAAGACGAAGGAGCTACCAACTTCTACGTACTCGATATCGCCATGACCGATGGCGATAAAACCCTCGTCGGCACAGGCTCTGCGACACTATGCGATACTTACGTATGTGATGACCAACCATCCCTTTGGAGTGATTACACAGATTTCGGTGTAAGCATTATGCAACAATCCGACGTTTATGGCGAGACTGAATATTGCGTTTCAGGTTCTTTCGAAGCAGCGAATGGAGATACCATCTCTCTGGATTCATCATGTGAAGTCCATACGACAGGCCCTGAAATGGGTAGCATGTACACACAAGTGGACGGCATGTCAATTGAAATGGAGGCCTATGTTTACAACACCTACGGACATTCCGACGTCGTCATGACTGCAGAAGTCTTCGATGCCTCTAATAACGAGGTGTATACCAACATGATGATTATTGATGACCAAGAGTATAGCATGGAATATTATGACACCTTGGACCTCTCTGAAGAAGGTGAATATTGCATCACCATTAAGCTCACACAAGTCGACTCCAGCGCTCCATATTCGGAAGAAACCTCTTGCGAGGATGTTTCGATGGAAGGCGAACCTAGTGACCGCCTCATGGCCATTGCGGAGGCCTTTGAGGATTCTGGCATCGAAGAAGTCATGAATGATTTCGGAGAAAATCTCGAGGACCGCCTTGAATCCTACTTGGATGGCCTCGATGCCTTCGAATTCCCATACGATGATGGAATGTTTGCTCCACTTTGGAGCAACGAACACGCCACGATTGTTGGAGTTGGAGTTTACGTAGAAGACTTGGACGGAGACTGGCACACTCTCGTTGGCCCTCAAACACAAGGCTACTCCAATGACGCACCTGCAAAGGTGAGCCTGCGATATTTGACTGGTACCGCAGCCGAAACAGCAGCAGATGAGATGGAAGGTGCAAGCACCCTTGCGGATTTGGTTGATGCAGAAGATCACGACGTCACTCAAATTGTTGAAGACTTGGAAGAAGCAGGTATCGATACATCTGGCATGAATATCCCAGAAGACGAATCAAACACAGAAGAGGTAGCTCAAACAGCCGAAGAACTCGCAGAAGATGCAGGACTCCTACCCTTCTTGTCTCCATTGACTGTGTTCATGTTGATCGGCATGGCCGCAATTATTGCTGGCCGTCGTGAAGAAGACAACGAGTGAACCTAAAGCATGGAAGCCGTGGGCTGTTTGTGCTCAAACGCCCATCCCACCGCGGCTGGTATGTTCACCTTCGGGTTTGCATTACTGTTTTGTTTGCCTTGCATGTTTTCATGTCGGCATGGCTTGTTGTCTCCTTTGAAGGCAAGTACACCGATGGGCGACCTGCCCCCTCAGAAATCAATGCTATTGTAGCCATTGATAAGGAACAAACCCTCATCGATGTCAAATTTGAGAAAGCCACAGCCCTGATCTTTTACTCCTTGGACCGCAACTCCTCTGAACCGGAAGGGGGCGAGGAAGAGGCAGACTCATCCGATAGCCCCTGGTTATCAGAAGACATAGATTGGTTATTTTTGGGCCGAACACTTGCCATCATTTCGTTGGTACTCATGGTGCTCGCTGAAATGCACGCTTATACGGGCCGTAGAGGGGGGAAATGGTTACGAGGAGGTTGTTTTTCATTCATGATGCTGAATTTCTGCATCTTATTCCCAGTGAGTTATGTATTGGATCTTGGAAGCATTGAAGGCGACCAATTCGGGAATACATCTGATGAAGATTTAATGGCTCATCAATCAGGAGAAATTGATTTTTCTCTCAATTTCATCGGTTTTGAATTTGAAACGAACTCGGAGGGGTACGACCTTGGCCTTATTCCAAGCGAGGAACACGCCAATTTTTCTCAAACCCCTCCAGAAAGTGGACCAACCCACCCGGCTTACATCGCTTTTGAGTCAAATTTCGAATTCAAGGTTGGTAAAAATATCCCAAGTTTGCTGATTCTTCCATTCATGTGGATTCTATTTCCCTCAAAACCATCTAAGATTGGCGGGAAAAAGACGTACTGGGACGAATCGGAATGAAGGTAGTGGCGCCCACTCCGGGAATTGAACCCGGGTCGCAGGAATGACAATCCTGCATGATAACCTCTACACCAAGCGGGCAGTTTCAGCCCTTCGGGGACGCAACCGCTATTTAAGCCGCGCCATGTGGGTGAGATGGGTGCTACCGTGGCGAAACCGAAAACTTCTGCAGAAATCGCACGTGATGAAGCCGAAAAGGCGCAGCTTGACAACATGCTTGGGGGGGCCTTCGGGGACATCGAAGGACTCGAACCCGCTCAAGAAAAACCACCTAGCGAAGTACCCGTAGGCGAAGAAGTAGAGTCCGTTGAACAACCCCCAAGTGAAACCCCACCTACCAATTCGCCGACAGGCCCACCCAGCGGACCGCCAAAGGGATCGCCAACGGGGCCGCCTAGTGGGCCGCCTAGTGGGCCGCCAAAGAAATCGCCAACAGGGCCGCCTAGTGGACCGCCAACGGGGCCGCCTAGTGGGCCGCCAAAGAAATCGCCAACAGGGCCACCTAGTGGACCCCCTAGCGGACCGCCATCGAACGAGACTCCATCAGAGGCGCCAGCCTCTGAAGAAACTCCCATTGAAGAAACGGTAGTCGAAGAAGCACCTCCCGAGGAAACCGCTCCAGAAGAAACCCCCATTGAAGAAACGGTAGTCGAAGAAGCACCTCCCGAGGAACCCGTTCCAGAAGAAGCCCTCGTTGAAGAAACGGTAGTCGAAGAAGCACCTCCCGAGGAACCCGTTCCGGTCCAAAGTCCACCATCCGAACCATCTACTGAGGCTCTCGCCGCTCTGGCCGAAAAAGAAGCAGAATTGGAACGCCTTCACGCTGAGAACGCTCGTCTCCGTCAATCGGTGATTGGAGCAACTGAAGTCATTGAACAACTTGAGGAGCCCTCCATGCCACCCCTGGTGGAAAACAACATCGTTGTCGCCGCCCACGTCATCTCTGATTTCGTTCGCCTTGGTCGCCAACTCGACCGAGAGCATTTGGTTCGTTCAACCATGGGCAGTCTCGCCATGCTCCACCCCGATCAGCCTGGTTTGATGGTATCAACGCGCCACATGGCTCAGCTTCCAAGAATGAACGAGCGAAGTTTGTGCGCTGCACCATTGGGTAGTTCTGCACCAAGAGGCTCTCCTGCCGACTGGCGCGTCATGGAAATCATCCTCGCTTCTGTGAGTATGGTGACGGGCGGCCCAGCTGCGGTCATTCACATGCATGGGCCCTATACGACAACTGCGAGTTGTGAAAAAGACCTGGTTCTATTGACTCCGAAGGACGAGATTGGGAAACAACACATTGGAAAAATTATCATCGTTGATGAAGATCTCGAGCAACCAGATGATTATCTTCGTCAAGTAGCGGAGGCGCTTAAGCAAGGGGGCATGCGATGCGTTGTTGTAAGAGGTAATGGAGCCTATGCAGTGGGTGCTGATTTCGACCAAGCATGGGCCAATGCTGCCATGCTTGAACACAGCATGCAAATCCATTTACTCGCCCGCCAAGCCAACTTGAAAATTTGAACTCCTTATCAGCAGTCAACGACATTCATTGAAGGATGAACGACTCACCTCAGATATTGGCCGAAGTCGTAAACTCGGCCTTGTTTATATGTGGTTGAAGGTTCATGATTTTACAGGTGAAACAATGGAACAGAAATTCATAGTTGAAATTGCAGACAAATCTGGCCACTCCGTGGTTGAGATGACCCAAGAACAAATCGTAGAGGAATCACAGCGTGCAGCAGGCACCTGGGTGTTCGTGAACGACCAACTCGTCAGCACAGCTGACGTGGCCGACATGAACCTCGAAGCCGGTAGCCGAGTCCGCTTGATGCCAGGCCTTGTCGGTGGCAGCGAAACCCCAACCTTTACTGTTGAAATCGCAGACAAGTCAGGCCACTCCACAGCCGTGATGACCCAAGCAGAAATTGCAACCCAAGCCAAGAAGGCAGCAGGTACCTGGGTGTTCGTGAACGACCAACTTGTCAGCACAGCTGACGTGGCCGACATGAACCTCGAAGCCGGTAGCCGAGTCCGCTTGATGCCAGGCCTTGTCGGTGGCGTAACTGCCTGCTGAACAGCATGACATCGCTTTCCCAAGGGCCTTGGACAGCGGAAGATGAAGACTTGCTGGTCTCCAATTTGGAGATCGGACAACCGCTTGAAATTCTCGCGAATGTTCTGGGCCGGTCCGAATTTGCTTTGGCAATGAAAATGGTGCGAATGTACTGCAAAGGGCAACTCGTTGTCCTTCATCCAGACTCTTTGGACCATCTTCTCAAATCAACGAAGGCATGAACAGGTTCAAAACAGGATGCACGGTCGCGTGAAATGGAGAGAGACGAATGGTTGAACTCGTTGACTACAAATGCGCTGATTGTGGAAGCCTTGAATCGTTTCATCGAGAGCGTAACGGAATTAGTTGCAAAGCATGCGGTTCCCGCATTTTCATGAAACTCCGCCGCCACGGCACCAAGCGTATTGACGCTGAGTGAACAATACTTCTCAACTCGCAGAGTTGAAAGACCTTGGACATTGTCAACACACTATGACGATGTGGATGGATTCATTTGCACCACGTCTCTTTTCGGATTTGGTAGGCCCCCATTCACTGGTTGAGGCCTTAACAAACACATCCCTTCAATCCAATCCTCCCCACCTGTTGCTTTCAGGGCCTCCGGGGTGTGGAAAAACCGCCGCCTACCGATTGATTTGCCGACAAGTCCTCGGACCCGCTTGGGAAGCAACAACGCATGTGTTGCAGGCACGAGATCTTTCCAAGACATCCGGTGCGATGGCAAAATTCGAGACGTTTTTACGGCCATCGGGCGCAGGTTCTGAAGACACATTGGCAGGAAGAACAAGCCTGGATGCCTTCGACCAATCCCTTTCCGTTTCAACGAATGACAGCCCCTGGCCCGCAGGACAGCCACCCGAATTTACCGCCTCAAACGGAAGGGCTCCAGTTTCGAGAATCATCGTGATTGAAGACGCGGACTATCTCGGCCATGCACGCCAATCTTATTTACGACGAATGATGGAAGAAAGCAGCCGAAGTGCCCGTTTTATTTTCACGACCCACACTCCTTCTCGGATGATTGAAGCGATTCGGAGCCGAGTCCAACACATTCGCTTTCCATCTCTAACACGGGTCATGATCGAACAACGATTGAACGCCGTTTTAGGAGAAGAAGGGCACGACGCAACCCTCGGTCTTGTTGGGGATGTAGCCCATGTTGCGAATGGAAACCTTCGGAAAGGATTGTTCATGCTACAATTGTTGGCGGAGAGGGAACTATTACAGGACCGAAAGCATGTTCAAATGCTGATGGCCAACACCTCCTTACGCGAAGTTCAACTCATCATCGAAGAAGCCCTTCGCAATCGAGTCCACGAATGGCGTTGGGAAAAACACGGCGAGAAAAACAGTCGCGTCCTCAAGGGCGCAATGGGTGCCTTAGACCAATTGATGAACGCCCATGAAATGGACGCCATGGAAGTAGTCTCCCGTATTCACCAATTTCTAACGGCAGGGAGGTCACATTATCCCCCAGCTCTCTTGACGGAATTGCTCAACGCTCTTGCGGCATGCGATGCTTCTCTTCAACGATCGGCTCAAGGGCGCATCCAATTGGAAGTATTTCTGCACCGTGTGGCAGAAATTGGGGCCCAATACCCCGGGCTATGAGCATCGGAACCGTCTTGAAACACCGCCGGTCCCCTCACGTTGGGCGTGTAGCACAGCTGGATAATGCACCGGCCTCCTAAGCCGGAGATCGCGGGTTCGAATCCTGCCACGCCCGCCTCCCCTCAGCAGAAGAGCCATAATCATGGGATGCCACGCATCATCGGGTAGGTCCATGAGTAGCAAAGAGGGTTCATCTTCCAAATCCCTGCTCCCCGACCCCTATGGTCACGGTTTTGTACAGGCGGAAAACCCCGTTGAACGAACTATGGAAAAATGGCAAAAGCACGAGGCATTCAGGCTGAAAACTGGGAGACTTGCCCGAAATCCATTTTTCCAGGCGGTGCGGGTGGTATTCGGCCTCGGAATCTCAATCACGGCTTTAATTTCCGTTCTTTCTCCTCAATACGCCCCACCAAATCCGGGTTATGTGTTGATATTCGGGTTGATTCCCGCCCTTTTGGCAACCCTACCCTCTCTGCTTTCAGGCGAAGCCCTGTGGCAATCCATTCAGGCCAGAATTTCCCTTCGAGAGGTTGATCAAGATGGAGCAGGTCAAAATCTCTCACTTCGCTCACAACCAGGAATGGATCGAATTCTGGAAGGCCTCACCGATGTTCGTCGGCACAATTACATCAACGCGGTGCTCTCTGCAAGTGCTCTTGCCTTCCTTTCCTTTGGAACCATTATCACACAGGATACGCTGGTTTGGAACCTTTCGTTCTTGGTGTCGATGACCTTAGGTTTTGCTCATTTGTTCCACTCAGCCTTCACAGCCGACACTGTTCGGCAACAAGGAGATACGATGCCTTGTCTGACCCACCACGCCCCCACCCACCACCCGACGCAACTGGGTTCGATTTTGGGAGAACTGATGGTCCTCCATTTGGACCCAGATTTGTATCTGGAATGGCTAGAATGGCTGGCTACATTTCGAGCAAGCATCCTTCCAGGGTATGACAAAGAACAAGCTTGGGAGCGAGTGCTTTACATTCTCCATCTTCATGCTAACGAAGAATTGGATGACGATAGTTCAATCAAAGAATTGAAAGAATTTATTCGCCCGGATGCATTGCCCGAAGTGCTCTTTAACGAAGATGGTAAATTCAATTGGCGGACGCTCCAGCGTTTAATCGAACATTCAAGGGTGTGGCAACCTAGTGCTTTCCGATTGTTAGAACGATTGCAACTCGATCTCCTCTCAGGAACTCCACAAAAACTCCGTTTGCCTTGGAGAATGGACGTCGCACTGGACCCTGAATGTGAAGAAGGAACAGGCCACCTCTTTATCGCCTTAAACAATCAAACATTCAACCAAGCCACGGCTCGGATCGAAGTGATTTGTCCCGGCGGCGACCCCGTTGCCCGAGATCACCGCTTTGAGTTACAACCCTGCCCTCCGCCACGCGGTGCCATTGAATTGAACATTGAAGGAGAAGACGACGCATTGGACTGGGTGCCAAGATACTTGCAACAAGGTGTGGTGTTGTGGCTTGGCGTTGCGTGGCCAGAAAAGTCCCAAGGACCACGCTATGTCCAAGTGATATTGCGCGATGATGAAGGCATTGTCATCGAGTCACACGTCTTGCGAACCTTGGTCAAGAAGAAAAGTAGTAGTCAACAAAGAATCAAGAATAAGCGCCTTGAAAAGGCCCGTACTTGGGCGTCAAAACCCCTTCCAAGCAATTCGCCGTAAGCCTCACTTGCGCTTGATTTCTTCGTGATTTCACAGACGGTGGAAGCGCGTTCCTTATGGCGGGCCGTTGCCTCGGCCAAGATGTCGGAAGTGAAGTCATGGAAGCATGGGATGTCATTGTCTTGGGAGATGGACCCGCAGCATTGCGTGCGGCTGCAGAAGCCGCCAAGGGTGGCGCAAACACGCTGATGATGTCTTCAACGGCACTCGGACAACCTGGTTTTTCAGCCCAAGACGGGCTTTCTGCCTCCCTCCAAGAGTCAAATAATCGCAGCCACCGAGAAGACACCATTCGTTGCGGCAGTTTCCTCAATGACCAAGACATCGTGACAGAGTTCACATCTCGCGCAGTTCGGGAAGTTGATCTTCTGGAACGGCGAGGTGTCAATTTTCATCGGGATGCACAAGGCCTCCCCATGGTTCGAAAGGCCGTTGGACACAGCCAGCCCAGAACGGTGGATTCCGGAAGCACAACTTCTGTGGAAATCCAACAAATCGGAGAAGAACAATGCATGCGTCACGGCGTCATTCGTCGCGGTGATCAAATCCCTCTCTCTCTCGTTCATGCGAATCAAAGCGTGACCGGAGTCGTTGTCCTTGATTCCATCAACGGCCGAATAATCGGCCTCCAATGCAAAGCCCTCATCATCGCCGATGAAGGGTTTGAAGGCGCCTTTCACTCAGGTGTTGTTGGTCTTGGCATGGACCTTGCGTTCCGAGCCGGCACACCGCTACGGGATATGGAATTTGTTTCAAACCACCCACTCACAATCAAAGGAACCAACCTGTTCCTTCCCATGGGCCTCCTCAATGATGGGGCAGCCTTGCATGAAGGCTCTGGACCCGCTTTAGAGGTGGCTGGCCAAACGTTGAGCGAAGTGTGCCGAGCTGTTGATGCAGCGGTTCAACCCGTTCTTGATGCCCGCGACATGGGAGTCGCTGGAGCATGGTGGGGCTCATTATTCCGATTGGTCAAACAACGTACTGGTATTGATATGACTCGTCAAACCGTACCCATCGCAAATACAGTCCACCACACCGTCGGAGGTCTTTCAGTGGACGGCCATGGAAGATGCGTTCTGGATACTTGGTCAAAATGGTTCACAGGTTTGTACGCCGCGGGTGATGCAGCATGCACGGGATTCCACGGAGCCTCCGCCCTCTCCGGTAACCGCCTTCTTGATGCCCTTTGTTCGGGAGCTTCAGCCGGTATTCATGCAGCAACATGGGTGAGCACCAGGTCATTCCATACGTCTTCGGCCTTGAGTGATGCCGTGGAACAAGCCAAGGCGGATATTTCTGCCATGACCGAGGCTGACCAATCCACCCATGTCGCTCGTACCGGGACCGTCATGGCTTCGATACACAGCGCTCTGGCAGGAGTTACCGATTTTAATCAGGACTCCATGGTCAATCTTCTTTCCAAATTAGAGGCAGCCAGCCATGCTGCTGAATCGTTGCATCTCGACCAACCTTCTCTGATCGCCAACGCCAATGCGTTGGAGATCTTCCGCACACAGGCGGCCGTACGCATGCTAACTGCCTCGGTTCAAAGCGGAATGGCCCGAGAAGAATCCCGAGGCGATTTCCACCGTAGTGACTTCCCCGAATCCGACCCAACATTCCATCACCACACCACCGTTGACCAAGCAGGTCAAATTGGGACCTTACCAGTGAAGAAAGGTGCGGGTAACCATTGGGTCTTACCTCCACAATGAACAAAGACATCGGCACGCCTCGCGATGCTATGGCGACACTCTTCGAGAAGATCATCGCTGGTGAAATCCCTTCGCATTGTGTAGCAGAAGGAGATGATTGGTTTGCTTTTTTGGACATCTTCCCCCGAAGAGAAGGTCACACATTAGTGATTCCACGACGAGCCGCTCAACGATTGGCGCAACTTACAACTGCCGAACGGTCAAGCCTCATGGAAGGTGTTGCCCATGTTCAATCACTTCTTGCAAAGCACTTTGCGACCACGGATTTTACAGTTTGTGTGCATGATGGCCCTCTCGCAGGACAAGAAGTACCCCACGTTCATATTCATGTCCTTCCCAGAACCGAAGGAGACCAAGGCGGTACGTTGATGTCAATGTGGCCCAACACCCATACCGTTGAACCAGACCACGCCGCCCTTGCAAAATTGGCGACTTCCATACAAGGAGTTTGAACCAATGGAAGCGCCTGAACAACATCCGGATATGTACAATGGGGAACTACTCCCCGAACTTTCATCCTCTGCGAAGAAGATGAACATGGGTAAATTACTGTCAGCACCCCTACCGACTCCATCAGGCCCAACCCCCGGTTCTCCGTTTTGGACTCGGTTAGCGTTTTGGATGTGCCGCCGCGTCGCCAGGGTCCAATTCCGAACCACATCCACCTCTACCGTTGAATCGTTGGATCAGCCCCATGGCGCCATGTGTTGCGGGTGGCATACAAATGGATTGATGGATCCATTAGGGGTCTTCCTCGGCCATCCAAAACACTTCGTTGTTGGGGCGCGACATGACCTGGTGACTCGTCCCCTTCTGGGATGGTGGACGCGACGATTGGCCGTACAACCCGTTGTTCGCAAAGCCGAATTATTACGAGGAGGTTGTTCAGAAGAGGAAGCCTCCTACATCAATGGCCGCTCTTTGCTTGCCCTCTCCAGCGGAATTGCTCATGGCTTCGGATGTGTGCTGTTCCCCGAAGGGACGAGCCACGACAAATCACATATGATACGTTTCAAAACAGGACCTATTCGAACGATTCTTGCTGCTGCTGCTTTAGCAAAAGCCAGCGACCTCCCCCTTCCAGCCCTCATTCCAGTTGGGTTGCATTTCCGGCGAAAGGAATACTTCCGTACAGATCAATATGTTGAATTCGGGCAATCGATTCGTATTGAGCCAAACGACCTCCCCAACGACATGGTGGAGGCGGTCAAGCAAGGTGGCTGGGTTGAGCCTCCCGCTGAGTTGGTGCACAGCATTCGAGATCGCCTTCAGGCCGTGCTCCCAGCCCAAACAGCAAATCTATCAACTTGGGAAGAACATCGCGCTGTTCATCTCCTGGCCCATATCAAAGCCCGTCATGCGGGCCAATCATTGAACAACTGGCAGGAAGAGGTCCACGCCGCACGTATCATTCGAGACCAATGGAGTGATCATGAAACGACCTTCCCCCCCACGCCATTGGTGGGGGAGCGCATTGAACTCGCCAAAGAAGCCTCCGCCATCATGGATGCTAAGAATTTAGACGGACGAGACCTCGACACTACAGGTACACGATTACGTAGAGCAAACCCCCTCAAACTTCCAGGCGCTTTGGTTCGCTTGGCGTTTTTCTTGCTGATGCTTCCACTCGCAATTACGTCGCTGGGCCTTCAAGTGACACTTGGGCGGCTTCTTGGCGATTCAACCGATGAAGGGTTGGATGCTAGAACAAGTTACCAGTTTTTGGCGGCCTTCTTTGGCTCAATGTTGATATGGCCGTTTATCGCTTTGGCATGGACCGCAGCCGCTTGGTTCGGACACGACACTCTCACCGGGCTCATCGGCCAAGATTGGCGTTACATGCTTGGGCAAGAGTCCGCTTGGTTGATGTGCATGACGTTCTTCGTTGGGCTCTTCCCTCTCTTTTGGCTAAGTGGGCGCAGCTTTGCCTTAGCATGGGATGTCGTCGTTGACACAAAGAAATCGATCTCCCGCCGTCGTTTGCCCAACGGCCAACGTGAGCGTCTCAACAAGGCGCTTGAACGCCTACTCGAACTTGAGCGAAACACTTCTTAGGAAGGGTGCGATTCAAACAGGATGATGGTTTAGCACCGACATGACGCCGGAAGATGTGGCTGCACAGTTGAAGCAATGGTTCACCGAAGAGCGATTGACGGTGAAGGCACAACAAGACCCGCGTGCTACCGCTCATTTCTTGGTGAAATATCCAGGTGGCAAGCAGGGGCATATGTTCGCTGTTGTTATTCCAAAGGGCCGAGATCTCGTTGCGTTATCGAGCATGACCCGTGTTGACGAAGGGCAACAAAATGAAATGGTCGCTCACATGGGTGATGAAGAAAGTGATTGGGCAGAATGGATTCATGAAAGTCGCCTTCACTTGATTCGCTCAGGAGTGGATTGGGTCATCCACATGGGGCACAAAGAAAAGCAAAAACCTGGCCCACTCCAAGCGTTCAATGTATCTCTGCCAATTTGGTTTGATGGATTAAGCAAGCATGAATTCATGAACAGCCTGCGTCGATTGTGGCTGGCAAAACTTGGACTGATTCATGAAATCAAGTACTCCTACGGGCCAGGGGTGGGCAAACCAGGGCCCGTTGATGATTGGGCCAAACAAAAGAGCCAATCCGGCGGCCAGCCCATGGGTATGAACGAAGCAAATGCTCCAGAAGTTGAATTTGATGAAAAGATGTCATTTGGCTCTGGTTTTGACCCTTCGGAATGGGCCTAGTACTGGTTTTTTTGACGAGTTTTTCCGCCCCACAGTTCGGGACACTGATTCCCCGTTTGGTGACCGTTGGGGAGCGCGGTTAAGTAGGAAGAGCGATAGGAATGAATGCTTAATTGCTTGAGGTGGCCACATGAATCAGAAAACCAAATCCATTAGCCTAGCATCATTGATGATGATGTCAGCCCTATCGACCTTACTAATTGCTAGCATAACCGTCGCTGCATCGACCGTCGTGATTACAGAAGCCGTTCAAATTGTTGATGGCGGTACATCCTCAGACGCACAGGCCGCCGTCGGCTCAGATAGTTCAGGAAACGTCCACATCGTATGGACTCGAAACAACCTGCACCTCTACTACTCCATGATTTCGCCACGGGGGGAGACATTGATTGATGCCACTCAAATCACCAATGCTGGACTGCACAAGATTTGGCATCCAGATCTCGTGGTCGACGAATACGACCGAATCCACATTGTTTGGGCAGACAAGTCTGGACAACACGCCATCATGTACACGGCACTTTCACCGTGGGCTTCTCCGATGGACGGCATGGCTTCCGATGATGGAACCATTACCGCGATCGATGACACCATCATTTCCCGCCGCTCTCAAAACCGCGACTGGCCAGCCCTCGATTTGGACAGCCAAAACAACGTCCACATCGTCTGGGAAGACAATTACGATCAACTAGGAAAGTTCTACAACCAACCTCAAATTTACTACTCCATGATCCAACCCGACATGGCCTCTGGGGCAGTCATCACACTGTTTGACGACACCCTTCTTACACCGATTATCGGGCACAAAGGGCACCCCGACGTGGTCGTTGACGCCAACGATTACGTCCAAATCGCTTGGGATGACACCCGTGGAGGTAAGGTTGAACTCAGCTTCGTTGTTGACACCTCTGGGTCAATGTACTCCGAATGGGCCGATATTTGCACAGTTGTATATGGCGGAAACTTTGCCTCAGGAGGATACTTCCAAGGTATCAAGCCCATGCTTGAAACTGCTAATATGACGGTCTACGAGACCATTTACGGACTCGGTAACACCCTTCCTGGTGCAGCAAGCACAGGGAACTGTGCTGGTTATAACAAGAATTCAGGGCCTCGAACATCCCCGCTTGGACAAATTCCCGGCGATGATTCAGGTGGTATTCGAAAGCTCCCGGGAACCATCTACAACGGAAATACATACTCTGGCTATTCCGGTGAAGACTGGGGTCCAGGATCCAACTGGGCCTGCCTCTCTTGGAAAGATTCTGCAGGTAACGTCCCAGGAAACCCCCCAACCAACGATGACCACAAGTGGAACCCGAACGCGACAAAGATTGTTATCCCAGTGTCCGATGAAGGGCCAAAAGATGGAGATCCATCCCAGCAAGCAGACGATATTTCTTCCATCCAAGAAGCTCACGATAACTGCCTCTTGGCGGGTGTGATTCCAGTCGGTTTGTACGGCCAAGGATACGGAGGAGCGGGCAACATTCAATCCCACTTCATGGACTTGGTTCAATGCCCCAATGGTGTTGTGTCCACGCAAACTCGTAATTGTCCCGGCAACACATTGGCAAATACCGATGCTGGTGGACAGGCCTATGAATTCCCATCAGGCAGTGGTGGTACGAACGCTATGGCCCTTCTTGTTGAGGCAATGGTTTACATCTCTACCAACAACTCCCGCGAGATTTACATGACTGTTCTCGATCCATACGCTAAGATGAACAACGATCCTTCGTGGACACCAGGGTCTTCAGGACATTCCGTTGAAGGTAGCACCTACGTCGAAGATACAGGAGCAGGCGCAGACGGGCACCTCGTCGTTGTCAACGACACCCGAGTCACCATCGATGACGCTTACTCTTTCCACCCCTCTATTGGGGTTGACATGCAAGGTAATACACACATTGCGTGGATGGACGGCCGTGACTATGGATTCGAAAAGGACGTCAATTACGAGGTCTACTACACCAAGTTGCGTCTGCAAGGCGCTGGTGCTTGGGATGGTGCAGAAGAAGGGCTCTCAACCTTCGCCATCAAGAAGATCAATGATACCCCAATCTCCAAGGTTGAAGGTAAGAATGGACTTCCCCCGGCATCACCGTACGCAGGGAACTCTGTTTTCCCCTCGCTCTTAACCGATGACCAGAACAACGTTCACATCGCATGGGTTGATTCAGGAAACCTTTCGGCATCCGAAGAGATTCTGTATGTTCGGTTGAATCAAACAGACTTGACAGGAGACGGCCTGGTTGCATTAGATGAATGGGAAGCTGTGGCAGTAACCTCATGGAATTCAAACAAACTCGGCCCGAACACTGGCCGTCAACCAAGTATCGGTATGCCCCCTGCTTTCTCCAATGACCTTGGAAGCGGAGCACACATCGCTTGGTCAGACACCAACAAATGCAGCGACGATGGCAACAACAACCGATTCACTGTGTGTTATTCACACGTGCTAACCGGGCAAGTCGATGTCGATTTCGAAGAGGGTGAGACTTTCTATCACGTGATTGAACCTGGGCAGCAGACCATCTACAACATGACGATGAACAACTCGACACCTGGTCCAAAGGATTTGGTGGCTGACACCTATGGATTGAACATCTCTGGTGTTCCATTGAACTGGACAGCCAACCTCTACTTTGCCTCAAACCACTCCAGTATCTTCCCCGACACCCCCATCTTCCTCGAAGGTGGCGAAGATATCCGGTTCTACATGCGAGTCCAAGCCCCTTCAATTTACCAAGCAAACGGTGATGAATTGGCTGAGATCGAAGTGACAGCGCAATCCTACAAGGATCCAGCCATCCAAAACGACATCACCACGTTGACGTTGATGGACGTGGTCCACGGAATCAATCTTGATACCTCTCACAGTATGGCCGACATTGAACAAGGCCAAACCGCCATCTTCTCAATTACCATTACCAACACTGGAAACGTGCACGATGCTTTCGTATTCTGGGATGCAAACAGCTTGGAGGGCCAGCAAGAATGGTTGCTACCATTCGGTTGGCAAATTGACTTCCCGACTCGAGTTGAGCTTGATCCAGGGCAGTCCGTAACCAAGAACTTGGCCGTGACAGTTCCAACCACCGAAGATCCAGGAGCCTTCGTGATTTACGTGAAGGGCTGGTCTGAAGGCGAACCGATTAAGTCGGTGGAGAAGGGAACATACGACATCCTTGAACTGGGCGTCTTCGTTTCCATTCGTTCTACAGGCAACGTTGTCTTCTTCCTCGAGGATCCAACAGAACGCGTTCTACCCGGCGACTGCGCTATCTACACCGTTGAGGTCACAAAGAACTTCGATTCGGGAGACCTCGTCTTCGCAACGCCAGGCGCTCCAGATCAGAAACCTGACGGCATTAGTATGGATGCATGGCGCATCGAAAACTGGGTGGTCACTGTTGACTTCTCCGATGCACCCGGTGGCGAAAACACCCCAATGAATGAACCTCGCACATGGGCGATTCCGGGCGGAGCTGATTTCGTCACGCACGAGGTTCACGTCGAAGTATGTGCTCCTACAAACGCAACGGCAGGCCTCGGTCCGGCAGTTAGTTTGAAGGCCTATCTCGATGGATATCCGCGAATCTCAGATTCCGAAGTGATGTCAACGAATGTGATCCATGAATGGATTTTGGATGCAGGCGTTGATCCAGATACGGGATACTCCATTTCCGTGAATCCAGGAGACAAAGTCACCCTACCAATCACGGTAACCAATGATGGAAACGGACCGGATCGGTTTGACTTCCGTCTTGCAAGAGTTACAGACGCCTTTGGTGTTGACGTGATATGGGACATTGACATCCCACGAGATTCCTTGATGGAACTCTCTCCAGATACCTACCAGGCCTTTGATGTACTCATGAATGTGCCAAACAAGGTTCCAGCCGGAGAATACACTGTAGTGATGCAGGCTTTCTCCGAAGAAGCCTACGAGGATGAACAAGGTCGAGAAACACGCTTGCGAGATACGCTTGTGTTCACCATCACAGTGAACGAATTCCACGACATGCAAATCGAAATGGATTCCAGTGTGGACAATGCAGTCAAGACATCAGCCCCGGGACGAATTGTTAGTTTCACCTTGAATGTGACAAATAATGGAAACGTGCCCGATGTTCCAACCCTCAACAATCACACCGCTCAACGAGACGGTGACGACTTGCTTTGGAACACCATGCCCGGCATGAACATGCTCGATGGTTGGTCCGTTGAATGGTTGATGAAGAAGCAAATCAGTGCTGATGTAGAGATCAAAGAACCCTGTCTCGAAGAAGTATCCACTGCCTCTTCTTATCCCGAAGACAGTTGTGTTTTCCTCACAGATTTGAATGAATTCCGTCTTCCAGAGATGGCACCATACGAAACCATCACCGTAGTTGCAGCAGTGACCATCGGAACCAACGCCAAGCTTGACACCCGAAGTCTCGGATTGAAGGTTGTTTCAATGCACGGCGACATGGAGAATGACGGTGATCACGATGATTCACCTGAGTGGGGCGGCGACGACATGGATACCAACGAATTCATCGTTACACTCCGCCTTCGCGCTCCGAATTTGGAAATTAAGGAAATCATCTTGCCACCATCATTGAGTGGCGATGTTGATACAACCATCCCAATCGGAATCATCCTGCAAAACACCGGAAACGTTCATGCAACTGACATCGAGATTGTCTTGTGTGAATACGACGATGTGAACGATGCAGACCTGATCAAGGATTTGAGAAAGAACGGTTGTGAAGAAGAGCGCGTTGTGATGCGACAAGTTGTTGGTGCGTTACTCGCTCCTGATGACACCGAAGATGCAAAGGAAATCGAATTGTATCTCCTCTACCCAGTGACCGCTGGAAGCAAGGGCGTCTATGTTGTGGTTGACCCAATGAACGAGATTGTTGAATCCGATGAGCGGGACAACGTCAAGGCAATCGGAGAGGCCCTTGAATCAAGCAGTCCACTGCTCGACCAAGCCAGCCAAGTGGTTGCCTCAACGGCTCTACCTTTCATCGTCATCATGTTGACACTCGCTCTTCTAGGAGTGGTGTACATGGTCGGTAAGGGACGTCGTGATGAAGTCAACAAGCGTCTTGCAGAACAATCTTCCTTGGTGACTGTACTCAGCGAAGAGAATCTTTGATGAAAGCCATCATGGCTTTACTTTGGCCCAGGGCCAAGGTACCATCGAAGTTCACTGTTCAATGGTGCAGCGATTACTTGGCCAGACCGACGAGCGATTTGCCGTTCAAGTTGATTACGAATACGTTCAAGAGCTTCTGTGGGGTTCTGTTCCCCGACGAGTTGATGCTCGATCAATGATGTCAAATCTAACGGTTCCCCATTCGCCTCAACCATGGTCTGGATGATACTCCGCTCTTCATATACATCGAAGTCTGAAGCCACCCCAGCAGAAACTCGCTGGCGAACATGCTGGTGAAGAGAAATGATGGCATCTCGTTGGGCATCTAAGTCATCGAGAACGGCGGATAGAGTTCGCAGGTGAGCAAGGCCTTCAGCAACGGCGATTTTCTTACGTCCACTCAACGACTCAGCCACACCTCTTGATGCTGAGGGAAGCCTTGGTGAAAGGCGTATGGGGCTGATTTTTGGTAAGGTCCGTTGCTCGCATCGAAACAGATCCGGGCCGATGTCGATTTGAACTGAAAAAGCTTCTTCAACGCTAAAGATAGTACGTGGGGGACCACCTCGTTCCGATGGGACTTCAGCCTTGTTAACCAAGCCGCCTGACTCCAATTTCTTCAGATGTTTGACAATTGCGGGCTGACTGACACCGATCAATGTCGCCAACTGCAAGGGGTAATGTGGCTCTCGAACCAAGCGCTCGAGAATCTCGCGACGAGTTTTATTTTGCAGCAATGATAAGGCAGTTTCAAGTCCAACCATCTTCTCAACCTATGGTTGGGTAGTGCTAGGCCCTCTTTGAACTCACCGATGGTTCAGAGGTCATCCCAATCTTTCCAAGCATCATCGGGGGCTTTCGGTATCGATGAGGAGGTTGACTTCATTTTCTGGCCCGTATGTTCACTTACGAGTTTAGTCGTATCCGAATTCATTTCAGCGCCTTCATCCCACGAATGAATGGCGGCGGAATTCGCAGCCTGCTTGAAGACTTGCTCGGGATTTTCATCTTGGAACCGTTCATTTCTCGCTCGTTCTTGAGCCCCCTCAACATCTCCTTTCATCAGTGCAAAGACCTGTTCAGTGGTGAGGAGGTGGCCTGATTTCACATCATCTAACCCGTCGACAAAGTCTTCTGAAGGACGCTGCTCCACTGTATCAGCAAAGGGCGGAGCTACATCCTGATTCAATGGAAGAGGATCTTGCGTTTGTTGCTCCTGCATCTGCTGAATGGTATGAGGGGTAAGGTCGGTAATTGGCACCAAGGTTCCATCTGCATTCACCATCATCACTCGAGGGGCCCTTCCTGATTTTGTGGCTAAATGCAGAATGAGCCCAAGCGGTAAAATCAAAATTCCAAGACAACACATGGCTCCACCAAGCATCAACCATTCAGATTGAAACAATTCTCGTTCTGCCGAATCAATGGACATTAACCATCCGTTGATATCATCGCAGTTTTCTTGACATGTGATTTGGAGGGCATACTTCCCCTCGTTATTGAGGTTCCAAGAAGCGACTTCAACGAATTCAGTTCCGTCCCCAGACATTGTTTGAAAGTCTTGGAGGCATTTGGCTTCCTGAATTGCTTCACCTACGATCGCAGAACCATCCACGTGTTTCAATGTGACTTCCATCAATGGATCTCCTGACAATTGATAGAATCGGTAGCAGTTGTCCTCAAGGACCAGTTCTTCGATGGTTTCGCCCGTGGCCATGGCCTCATGATTTTCACGAGGGTCGAAGATATCGGAAATCACACTACTCTGACTAAACAACAAGATGGTTCCCAAGCCAAACAATATGCCCCCAACGATGAGCAAGCGGCGCCCCCAACGCGAACGCTTGGCTGGCGGAGATGCTTGCATGTTACTTCCAGCCCCTCTTCCCCCATAAGGCTCGCCGTTCAAGCGAGGCCGAGGTCGGCGAGTTTTTCTGGAAGGTATGTTTCTGTGACGAAATCAAGACCGTACTTTGCCAGGGATTGTTGTTCAGCTTTTTGTCCGAGTTCCAACATCATGTTGATTTGATCTTGCCACCAACCGTCTGCAAACCGCGGGTCGGTCAATTCAGCTTTGAGTGCATCAATATCACGAGGTGATAAATCGTCACTGGGGAGGTCATACGCCATGATATCATCGGCAGTAATTCCGAGATAGGTGGCCGACGGAGTCGCCAGATATTCAGAAATATGCGCCGTCTTGATAGCACCGTAGGCAATAGAGGCGAAGATTCGGAACGACCATGGATCACCGTCGAGGAACACGACAACGGGCAAATCCCATTCTTCGCTCATCCGCTTCAAAATGCGCCGAGTGGAACGGGCAGGTTGACCTTTCAAATGCAACAGTCCACATTTGTAATCTTCATCAAATCCGTTTTCAATCAATCTGTCAAACATACCACCGGTCTCGATGGCCATGATGAATTTGATATCGTGTTCAAGAAGTTCAATCTTTTCTAATTCAACATTGTATGGGACTCCATATCCGGAATCACCTACATCGTCTCGTGCATTGATTCTCATCCATTCACCCCGGCGGTTACGTTCTCGTAATGTGAGATTACCAATCATTCTCGCACCGTCTTCTTCTGGTCGTAGTTTGAAATCTTCACGTAAACATTTGGTGACGACCTCAAGGTCCTCAGCCAAATTATTTGATTCATTTTGAGATGAAAACTTACCTAATCCCCATGCTTCAGAGATGTAGTACATTTCTCTCAGGGTCGATGATTTTCCAGCATCAATCATCTCTTCAATGAATTCAACAACGTGCAATGCTCTCAACAATTGTTTGGCTGAGCCGAGGCTTGTTGCATCACGAGTGGAGCGTTTCTTGCCGTACTTGTAAACGCCCAACTTTGCATCAAAGCCAATGTTTGTTTTAGTCCGAACGGGTAGCGTCATCGTCGGCGCTTCGCCCTTGACAATTTTGTCATACATTTCTTCGACCACGCCGTGGAGGGCTTCTCTTGTCTCTTCGTTGGTATGGGTTCTCGACATCATTCACCACCTCCAAATAGGGTTTGTTGCCCCGTGGGGGGCGGGATTTCAGGTGATGCGGGATTTTGTTCCATATCATCCATATCGTCATGTTCGGTTTCTTCGGGAGCCGCAGCTACTGCCTCTAGCCGTCGGATTTCCTCGAGGATCTTTTCATCCATCTTGGAGGCCCCAATCACTTCTTGAGAACCTCGATAGAAGACATCGGTATCTGTCCAATCGCCTCTTTCAAGGCCCGAGAGAGAGTAAGTGATGACAAAGGTCTGACCCGGGTCGAGTGTTTCTAACTTCCATGCCCACACACCAGTGGCTTCTTTTCGCCCACCCAAGTCGTTGTGTTCCATTGCAGCGCCATCGCGTTCAGGCCATGAAACGAGTAAGGTGTACGCACGTGCCCGTGAAGTGTAATTGAACAGCGTGATGGAGACATCGGTTTGCTTGGTTTCTTTGTTCCATGTTGTGGTGGTTTCTGCGATGACAGCCCCCATAATTTTGGTGATTGAACCAGAAAGGTCCGGAACAGGACGGCCAAGAATCTGTGCAGACTTTTCTGCGATGGCAGGGATAATGTCGTTAACCAATTCGAATTTCTCCTGGGTTTTGGCCATTTTCTTTTTCTTTTCAAGGTGCTTTCGCAAACCACGACCCATTTCAAGCAGAGCTTTGCGAACCTCTTCCATGACTTCGGCGTTATCAGCCAATGCTTCTTTGGCCTCAGAGGTGAATTGAACGTTGGTGCTGGCAAGGTGGACAAGGATGGCAGCAGGACCTTTTGGAACCCCACGCCCTCCGGCCTGATCCAAGCCATATTGCCGCCAATCCACAGATTCAATCGCTTTGGTTAGCAAACATCCACCTTGCTGGTACATGAGTGGAACTCGATTAGCAAATCTGAGCACTTCCACAGGTTTGTCGGCCAGCATTCCCTCGCCGAAGATGAGACCCACCTCAACTTGGTACGGATTACCTTGTGTTACAGTTGGTGACCGAGTCATGGTTGTGACGAATTTTGAGTCAATGGTTTTTGACAAACCTTTCTTGATGAGTAATTCCTCAATCGGCGAAAGGCAATTTGTAGGAGGATTCAGCAATTTGACCGGTTTTTCGTTGATCATACGCTCGCCTTGGAAGGCTTCGAGTAGAGCCCGATAATGATCTGGTTTGAGGGATTTAGGTTTCATCTTCTCATCAATTTCTGCTGCTTGAAGCAATTCTTTGGCGGCGCGAGAGGAAACCCCGGAAAAGTTCCCGCGCAAAAAGACAGTCATTCGGGAATCTTTTGATTCGCTGCACATTCGCTGTAAGGTCCCTAGATGGATGCCGTGCGGATGGGGTTTGATACTCTCAACCTTGGTGGGAAGGCGTTCAGTAACCCTTGGCCAGTGATGCCTTTCCCCATCAGGATCAATGAAAGTGATGTCGGCGTGGGGGTTGACGATGCTCGTCATTCGCAAATACTGGTAGACGCTCTGACGGCCTCGTTGATATTTCCCTTTCATCCGAGTGGTGACTTCAAGACCGTGCTCCTTGAGCGTTCCATCCTCATGCTCCCAAATTTCACGCGTTTCGTTTGATTTCGTTGCCTTGTTTTTGCGAGTATCCAACCCGATATCCACCAAGGCAGCGGAGGCTTCTGTAGCAATTTTTGAGCGAACATGAGTTTTCCGTCCAGTGGTCAATTGACTGTACATCACGACCCCGGTGATTCCAATTCCTTGTTGACCGCGAGATTGCCGAATTGCATGGAAGCGAGAACCAAAGAGCAATTGCCCGAAGACCTTCTCAATGCTACGTTGAGGAATCCCAGGACCGTTGTCTTCAGTTTTCAATTCAACAATATCCTTCTTTCCGTCAATCTTTGTCAATTCAACGCGAATATCAGGAAGGATGCGTGCTTCTTCGCAAGCATCGAGCGAATTGTCTACGGCTTCTTTGACGGCGGTGATCAATGAACGGGTAAGAGAATCAAATCCAAGAAAGTGTTTGTTCTTCTCAAAAAATTCAGAGATTGCAACTTGTTTTTGGTTGGATGCCATCCTTTCTGCTGTTCCTGCCATGAAATCACCTCCGCCGGTCCTCCTCTGTCGTGATGACATCGGGCCGTCAGATGCCCATCCCCTTCTTTGAGGGTACTTTAACAAAGCAGGCGCAGTACGATGAATCGCATTGATTTGAAGGCGGTCAAACCTTCTCCAATCAAGCAAATAGGTCAGGTTGCCACGACGATATCACGCCCGTGAAGGCGGACGCAGCAACGGTGAGGGGGCTTGCAAGATACAATTTCCCAGGTCCAGAGCGACCTTGGAAATTTCGATTGATGGCTGAAACGGTCACTTCATCCGGCGTCACAGAAACACCGGGTCCAGCACCTATGCAAGCACCACACCCAGGGTCGATGAGATTCACACCGACGTCTTGGAAGAGTTGATGCCAACCCTGATCAATTGCCATTTGTTTAACGAGCCCTGATCCGTATTGAATGTAAAATTCAACACCGTCTTTGACCTTGAGCCCCGCAGTCTTTGCGGCTTGACACACTTCGGCATAATAGGCAATATCATCTTCCTTTCCTGCGGTGCATGAACCTCCATAGGCGATGTTGATGGTGACTTCTCCGATATCAGTGACGTTGGCTCCATTGGTTGGGTCACTTGGAATGCCTTGGTTAGGGTCGCCGGGGTGTGCGACCATAGGAACAATGCTTGAGAGATCGATTGTGTGGACGCCTCCATCGTAATGAGCGCCGGGGTCAGGACTGACCATTTGTGCCATCTGTTTTTCGCGGGAAAGGTGAGGCTGAGCAGCGATCATCCAGTCAAGTAAGGCATCATCAGCTTCACAAATGCCGGTGCGACCTGAGCATTCAGTGGCCATGTTGCATAGCGTGGCCCGTTCATCAACTGAAAGCGAAACGAGGCCGGAGCCTCCAAATTCCATGCTCCGATTGAGGGTTAATTCCTTGCGCGCATGGTCGGCGAGAATGGCGAGGATCACGTCCTTAGCAGTGCAACCATGGTGTAATTCTCCCACCAATTCAAACCGAATGGATTGAGGCACTTTGACAAACGTGAATCCTGCACTAACAAGGTTGGCATATTCAGTAGCGCCAACGCCCCAAGTGAGTGCGTTTGATGCCCCACCCATGCAGGTGTGAGAATCGGTGGCTTGGATGAAATCCCCAATCTCAATGAACTCTTCTCGTGCAACTTGGTGACAAATTCCAGGAGAGACGCCGTCGATTGCAGAATAATCACGGACGTTGGTATGGTGCTGGAATGCAACTTGGAGGTCCCGAAGTGTTTGCACCTTGTGCATGAAGGGAACAAATTTGGGATTGTGATGAGCGTAGAGCAAATGGTCTTCAAACACGGCAAATTTCGAAGGGTTAGGAAGTGAATAATCCATACCATACTCTTCTTGTAGGAAGGTGTGAACTTGTGCAGTGGTGAATTCGTGAGAATATCCGCCTTGAACTTGTGCGATGACTGGGTCGCCAGGTTTGACGCATTGACCTGCGGGTTGGCCAACTAAGTTGCGACTGATGATTCGCTCCGCCATGGTCATCGGTTGATTGGGCGTATTGAGCGCGGGAAGGTGCAAACTTCCTTCTTTGAGTGCTTTAGCAAACGGAAACAACCCTCCACGCTCGAGAATTAATTGTGTCACTGGATCGTATTTGTCGATGAATTCCTGCAAACTGAGTTCCTCTCCATTTTGCAGGCGTTCAAGCATGGCATGATCGCCCATCAATTGCCCAAGGTTGATGTTGTTGCGCTCATGGATGGGTGCAAATGATGCCGCAATCACGATGTTAATTCCAGCCCACCGTTCACACTGTGCTGCGGTTTCACGACTGGATCCCGTGCCCTTGCGTTGACCGGAGACAATGACTTCGAACCCCCCAGCCTTCAGAGCATTTTCATTGAAGACTCGTAGGCCGTTGTGCATCAGACCTGCATAAGCGTTCTTGGCAATTTCAGCTGGATCGTGGTCAAAACAAACCCACGCTGGGGTCATGACGTCCGTGTTGATGTCATCGAGAAGGTCGTCAACGGTGAGATCTTTCATTCGGAGATTCAAACCTTCGTACAATTGCTTCTTGATGAGGTCCAAATCCTTGGTCAAAAACAGCACGCGCTTCCCGGGGGTCAGCGCAATTTTTTCCGGCGGCCACTCCCCTCGCATTGCTTCCCCTCAAGTTCGTTCAAACGCCAAGTGTTCATAATCGGTTCGGGGGATGGATGAAGAAGGGTCATCCTTGAAATTGCGAAATTGTGCATCTGATTCACGAAAAACGCACGAGGGGCTGGGGTGCTAAACGGTGACGTGCTCCAAGTACGCCGAATAGGAGAGAAAACCCGTGACGCAAAACATGGGAATTAGGTCAAAAAATTTAAATATGAAACCCAAAAGGACTAATATAGATTCACCTATAAAGGGTGGAAATGAGGGAAGAATATGGATGATCAGCAAGTGGAAGATATTGTAAAATGCAGCGACTGTGGAAGTCGTTCGCTCTCGAGAGACGAAACCCGTGGCGAAGTGGTTTGCGACGATTGTGGATTGGTGTTGGAAGACAACGTCATCGACCAAGGCGCAGAATGGCGCGTGTTCTCTCCAGAACAAGGTGATCAAAGAGCCCGAACTGGTGCTCCAATGACCGTCATGCTCCACGACAAAGGGCTGTCAACCGATATCGATTGGCAAAACAAAGATTACTCTGGAAAAACCATCAATTCCCGCTACCGTTCACAATTTTATCGAATGCGAAAGTGGCAGAAGCGAAGTCGTGTCAGCAACGCGACGGAACGCAACCTCGCCATGGCATTGGCCGAGTTGGACCGCATGGCAAGCCGTTTGGAATTGCCCAAGTCCGTTCGCGAAGCAGCAGCTGTAAATTACAAGAAAGCCGTCGACAAGCGTTTGATTCGTGGCCGCTCCATCGAAGGTGTGGCCGCCGCTTCTCTCTACGCTGCTTGCCGTCAATGCGGTGTTCCTCGAACCCTGGATGAAATCGGACAAGCCTCTCGTACTGGACGAAAAGAAATCGGCCGAACTTACCGATTCATGGTGCGAGAATTGAAGATGAAGATCATGCCAACTGGCCCAGAAGATTACATCTCCCGTTTCTGTTCTGGATTGGGGTTGGATGCTGAGGTGGAAGCCAAAGCATACGAACTCATCAAAGCGGCTCAAGAAAAAGAATTGACCAGCGGACGTGGACCAACCGGTATCGCAGCCTCCATCATTTACATCGCCTCAGTTTTGTGTGGAAAGCGCCGAACTCAGCGAGAAGTAGCAGAGGTCGCTGGAGTGACTGAAGTGACGATTCGAAACCGCTACAAGGAATTGATTCAGAACCTGAACATCGAACTCGATATCTGAGGCCATTTCTCATGAATGATAGGCCAGCGAGGAAGTGAGGCCTTGGGCAAAAGTCGAAACGCAGTGGCAGAAGCCGCCTTTGAACGGGTGGCTACTGGATTGGTTGAAGCCCTCGAGCGAGGAACCCTTGCTTGGCCTCTCCCAGCCCCACCGATGGCAGATCCCGACTTCCCTGCTATCCCCCCGACCTCCCCCCAAAGTTTGTTTGAACAAGGTCTTGGAATTTTGAACATTGATCGCGGGATGTTTGACCGACACCTCAATTCTGTTGTGGATTTGATTGTTCCTCATCGGATGAATTTGAGTGATGACCCGTTTGAAGTGCATCAAAAATGGATCACTCGCCGATTGGACGATGTCGCCACCCGAATGCTCTTTTGCATCACCACCGACTGGCTTGCTCAAGCCTTTGACCCTCACGCCCCCAACACTGACCGCTGGTGGTTGAGCATTGCATTACTCAACGGATTAGCTACCGTCCCACACGGTCAACCCGTGCACCAAGGCTACCATCTCGTTGAATCCATTGCTTTGGCAGAACGGCCAGGTACATGGCATACTCAACCCGATGCTGGCCCCCAACACATGGATTGGAATCCAAACGCCGTTGTCCCGCGCCTTTCCACCGTTGTCGTAGCTCACGAGCAAGGTGTGGAAGCGGCCACGTGGTTACTCCAACGATTGGAAGACGGTCCGTCAGAGCGTCGATTATTGTTGATGGAGTGGGTCCGCCTTCTTCTCGAACGGCCTCCTTTGGTAAAACCTCTCGGACTTGAAGGCATTCTCATGCGCCGCGCCCTCGACAACGACCCCGAGGTTGCCAACAAGGTCACGTTATGTCTTGCCAAGAGCGTTGAATTTGACCGAGATTTTGGTCATGGCCTCGCTCAACGCCTTCACACCAGCACCGAGACACTTGTCCAACGTGGCATGGCCGACGTTCTCACGCGATTGTTCCGCCGTCTTGGTGAAGACGCGATTCCATTCCTTGATGATATGCTGGCCTCTGAAGATGAAGGGGTGCTGGCAGCTGCAAGCGCAACGGTTGGCGACCTCCGTTTCATGGACAAAGAACGCTGGGCTGACACAATCAAATCCTTGATCGACCATCCTCTCCCCATTGTTCGCCGCAATTTGGTACCGAATCTTCGAGAGTATGTTGAGTTTGACCCGATGGACGGACGAGGTATTCTCCACGATTTGTGGTGTGATGGTGATGAAGTTGTACGGACCCGATTGCGAGAACTGTTCTTGCGAATGGAAGAAGTGGACTCAGACCGCTTCGCACGCCAAATATCTCAACTTCGCGACTCGAAGGCCAACTTGGAAGCTCTCTGGGAATTGCTCACCATTCGACGTCCTGAACGCTGTCAAGCCTGGACGTCTTGGTTAGCAGGTGAAGGCGACCAACCGACAACCCCCGAGCACCCTCGCCCCCAATCCAGCATGGAGGCCCCAGAAGAATTACCTGAGTTGGGTGAAGCCTTGGATGTCCTCGACCAAGAATTGGGCTTCCTCGATTGAATCATTCTTCTTCGTCCATGACCAGTGGCCCTTGAATGATCGCCCACACATAGACTCCGTTGAACAATGTCAAACCGCCAATCAAGGACAAAATCAGGGCGGCTGGGTCAGGAAAGAACCCCTGTGTGTCAAAGACTCCTATTGCTCTTGAAACCACCAAGATAGCCAACCCCACAATCACGACCGTTGACCATGTTGTTTCGGGTTGCTTCCATAGATTGACCGTTGGAGCAAGTCCAAATCGTTCAAAAGTCGCCATAAACCAAGCGACATACAGTGCCATCAACCCGACCAAGCCGACCACACCTCGTGTGAATGACCGTGAATCCCAGGGACCGTTTGGTGCAAGATCAATGAACGACTGCACGACGAGGGCCACGCCCGCAACAGCGAGCCCCAAAACCTGCCCGTTTGCCTTCATCAGGGGTGCGTGGAAGGTCACGCTTGAAAGCCTGTGCCTCCACAGACCATCCATGCAGGCGGTTCAAGACGCTCTCATTGTCGCCGGCGGATTGGGCACTCGCATGTTTCCTGTCAGCGCCATGCAGGCCAAAGAAACCCTTCCTCTGGTCGATGTCCCCCTGCTCACACATTTGATTCTCGAAGCCAAGGCCGCAGGAGCCACCCGCATTCACATCATCTTGTCTCCCAAAAAGAACCTCGATGGCTTCCTCACCGACCGTTCTGAGCTTGCATCCTACCGTCCAGACCTCGACTCGGCTTTGTTTAATCCAATAGAAGGGCTGGAAGTGCGTACTCACTACCAAATGGAACCCAAAGGACTTGGCAATGCCATTGAAACCGCTCTTGACGACGTCCAAGGTCCATTTTTGGTCTTACTCGGAGATAACGTTCTCCTCAATCACCATGCACCTTCTACACACTACGAGCCATCTCACGCCTCCCTACGCTTGGTGGAACACTTCATGCAGCATAACCGCCCGACCGTCGGACTTCTTGAAGTTCCAGAATCACATGTCCACCATTATGGAATTGTTGAGATGGAAGGGCATCGTATCGTAGGAATGGTCGAAAAACCGAGTCTCGAAGAAGCCCCAAGTCGTTTAGCCCTGTGCGGCCGGTACCTCTTTCCAAGTACCACTCAAGCCCTCCTCAAGCAATTTGATTATGACACACACGGAGAGATGCAATCCATCGCTCTACAACAACACTGGATGAACGAGGGAGAATTGGATGGTGTCCAATACCCGGACATGCAATGGTACGATTCAGGAACACCGCTCATGTGGCTCCAAGCTCAGGTTGACCACGCACTTCGCCGGCCAGAATACGAAGATGCCATGCGGGCATGGTTGGATCGGCGCCTTGATCGCTAATCCCTGGATGACAGAACAAGGGTAGTGACTAAACCGGCCCACTGAACACCCTTTATTGGCATAAATTCTGTTGGATGGGTTTTCAGATAGACCCTTTCAACTTATCCGAAACGATTTGTTTATGATTAAAAATAATTACACTTACTGGGCCACTTCTGAGTTTGCACCAAATAACCCTATTATGATGAAAAAACTAGGCAGAAACATGCGCCCGTTCATCACCATCGAGAAGCGAGCCCAAGAGGCTCTTGATTTTTATTCATCTATTTTTCCAAGTTTTTCTCTAATTTCATTGAATCATCACGAAGAACCACATCATGAACTCGTCATGTTGGGAGTTTTTTCAATCAAAGGCCAAGAAATAATGATCAGTGATAGTTTTGTTTCTCACGAATGGGATATAACTCCAGGTATCTCGTTTTTTATTGATTTAGACGATGAAGATCATTTGGACTCTCTTTCAAAATCTCTGGGAGAGCAAGGGAAAATTCACATGCCTGCGGATAATTATGGCTTTTCGAAACGATTCGTTTGGGTTGAGGACAAGTTTGGTGTGAACTGGCAATTGAATGTAGAATGATTGTAGAAGTACAAAGGGGCCCCCTTTGTACTACATACGATACAAAGGGTACCGTTCCAACTACCCATGGTTTGAAGGGGGGGCCCATGCAACTTCCGATGAAGTAATCACTGAATATCAATCCACGATTCCGTGTCCAACATAGAGGAGAATGAGTGCAACCAGTGACAGTGTTCGCTGTAAATGGAGTAGA
>JAKMEE010000014.1 GCA_022426155.1 Candidatus Poseidonia sp.
CTCATGGTATTGGGCGGTATTGTGTGCGTGCGATTGCGGCTTGCTCACGGCCATCGCCTGTAAGGGCGAGGTTTTCCCGTGGACAAGGACCGATGGACAGGCCGCGCTCACACGTCAACCGGCATGCGCCGGTGTGTGGTTCGGCAGCGATCGTTCCTTGCTCAACCAAAGAGAGAGCCAAGACCGTCAAAGCCAGCTTCCTCTTCTTCTTCCTCTTCTGCTTCTTCAGCAGCAGGGGCGTCAGCACCGCCAGCGGCGGCAGGGGCAGCAGCTGCAGCGGGTGCAGCAACGGCTTGGGTCATGGCGTCAGCGATGTTGACTCCGGCGAGGGAGGCAACAAGGGCCTTCACTCGAGCGTCGTCTGTATCGACTCCAGCGCCCTTTAGGACAGCCTTTACCGACTTCTCATCAATCTCTTTTTCAGCAGCGTGCAGTAGCATAGCAGCGTATACGTATTCCATATTTTTTCACCTCAATGTTTTGTGTGTTCAGCCGAACAGGCTTCCAAGACCGTCAAATCCGGCCTCTTCTTCCTCATCTTCCTCTTCTTCTGCCTCGGCTGGGGCATCGGAAGCGCTCGTGTCAACAGCGACTGCGGCGGAGGCTGCTGCGTTTGCAGCGGCGCCCATCATGACAGCCAGTTCGTCGTCGAGTGCGTCGGGACTCAGTGTACCAGCAACGCCGAGGGCGCTGGCGTGGGCACGAGCCACCAGGTGTGGAAGGGTCTCCGCCGTAGCGATGGCCGCTTCCATAGCGACAGCCAGCGCTTCTCCGCTGGCTTTGGTAAGCAATGTTGGCATCGTCGTTGGGGTGAACCACGTGATGTTGCAAGCGAGGTTGAAAGCACCAGCAGCGAAGCTGATGAGGTCGGTCTCAAATTGCTCGTAATCGATGTCAAGGGTGGAAGGTTGGAACAGAGTTCCTCCTTCAAGAGTTCCGCAGAGGCGAAGTCCTGTCACCATAGGGTTGATTCCGATCTTTGAGAGCATCATACCGAGTTCGCCTTCAAACACGTCGCCTTCTTCAAGAATGACGGTTCGCTTCTGGATTTGGACGCTACCGCCCGTAATCTTTGCAGGAATTCCAACGGAGTTGAGGTCACCGACAATGGGGCCAGGAGGCATTCCCGTATCCATCTTCTCGACCACGATTTGGTAGGGGGCGACGTCACCGGGCTTTGCAGCACGACCAGCTTCGGTCGCCTTGAGGGCCTTGAACAACTCAAAGGAGTTCATGGATGACGAGGAAACAAGAGCAGGTTGAACAGCGCTGTCGTACAATGCTTCAAGTTCTTCATGAGCGAAACCAGCACGTTCCCATGCAATCGCCATCAAGCGCTTCTTAGCAACTTGAATGTTCATGTTTTGACGCAGATCTGCACGCATACCAATCATGGCCGAGGCAGGAACGCCGTGAATGTCAATGACAGCAACGGTGCTACCGCCAGTCAACAGATCGTGAAGATCTTGAACGGTATCTTTCTTCCAGGAGACGACCTTTGGAATCAATTGATCACCTCGATACGTTGTGCTGGACCCATACTGGTCTTGATGAAGAGCGAACGGATGTTTCCGACACCTCGCTCCAAACGACCGGTCACACGGGTGAAGACTTCCATAGCATTGGCCAACAATTCCTCATGGGATTGAGCAACGGTACCAAAAGAAGCATGGAAAGTCATCTTGTCACCGGATTTGATGACGACGGTGTTCGACAAACCAGTGGCGAGGGCAGCCGGGTCAAGGGTTGGGGGAACTGGGCGTGGCATTTTTCCACGGGGACCAAGAACGGTACCCAAGTAACGACCAATGAGGCCCATGTGGGGAACTTCCGAGAGGAAGAAATCAAATTGGTTAGCCACTTTCTTGGCTTGTCCTTTCTTTCCACCGAACTCTTCGATCTCTTGTGGACTGAACACTGCAATTCCTGCAGCCTTGGCCTTGGTAGCAGCTTCGCCAGCGGCGAACATAGCGACCTTAATCTCTTTTCCACGACCGGAGGGAAGACGGATTTCTTCCTTGATACGGTTCGTAGGGTTCTTCAAATCAACGTCTTTAATGGTGAATGAAATATCCACCGATTCAACGAAATTGCGCTTTGGTGACGACTCGAGGGCCGTCTGTATTGCTTCACTAATTTTGTCTTCCATAATACTCACCCCTGCGGTCAGCGAGGTGCTCTAAGCACCTCTCCCGCGGTCCGTGATTTTCAATTAAACCGCTCGTCCCATTCTCCTTTTGCAATGATCTCGAGGGCGTCATTGGCCCAATGACCGTCAATCTTCACACGCATGGCCACGCAAGTCCCGATGACTTCCTTGGTTTGCGCCTTCAAATCGGCTCCGGTCAAGTGACCGAGGCCTGCCTTGGTTCGAGCCACTTCCATGGCTTTCTCAAGAGGCAGACTTTCAGTCGCGGTGTCAACACTGCCGTTGCACTTCTTTACACCAAGAGCTTTCTTGATTTGGTCAGAGGTGCTATTTCGGGACATGATGTCAACTCCATCCACAGACGTGGGCATCTTGCCGACAAAACACCCCTATTTAATCGCGCTGTGCCGTTCCGGCGAGAGCAATGATAGGAATCTGGCTTGAAGGACTGCTAAGTTAGAAACCACAAGATGTCAAATCCATGTACCATTTCGCTTATATCTCAATGGCATTGACAGAGGAATATGAAGTATCTCTCCCGCGGTATTAGCCTCTTACTCGTCGTTATGTTAATTGCGAGTGTCCCCCAAATTGATGGAAAGAAAGCAGGCATCCACAATCAAGCAGGTTCTGGCTGCACTTGCCACTACAGTACTGGAACCGCCATTACAGCCACCCACGACTTCCCTTCAACCTATACAGCTGGAACGGTGTACAACATCAATATCGGCCACAATGGCGGCACCCAAGCCTTCGTCGGCGGATTTAACGTCGTGGTGGACAAAGGAACCATCCAGAACGCTGGAACCGGCGTCAATATTCAAACTGGGACCAGTGCCACACACACTAGTTCGGGCCAACTCGGATGGACGTTTGACTGGGTGGCACCTTCCACCGGCAGCGGTACAGTCAGCGTCGACATCGCCGTTCTCCAGGGCAATGGCAACAATGCCAATTCAGGAGATGCTTGGGATTCGACAAGTACAACCATCTCCGAATTCGTCACACAGAACACCGCACCTGTGGCCTCTGATGTGAAGATCACCGATGACCTCCAAGTAACCATCTCAGAACGATATTATGACCAAGGCGTCTTTGGATTCTACACCTTTTCAGACGCTGATAGTGACTCTGAATCCAATACCCAAATCCGCTGGTACAAGGATGGTACAGTCGCTGCCCAATACAACGACCAATTAGCCCTCCCCAATAATTTCGGCTCCATCGGCGAGGTCTGGTCCATGTCCGTCACGCCAAGTGACGGAACCGACTTTGGCGCCATGGTGACTTCTTCCAACTCGGTAACGATCATCGATTACGACGCTGACGGTGACGGTTATGGGGACCAGAGCGACGCCTTCCCCAACGATTCCTCCGAACACGCTGACAACGATTCCGACGGCGTCGGTGACAACGCTGATGCTTTCGATAACGATGCTACTCAGACCACCGATACTGACGGTGATGGCTACGGCGATAACGCCTCGGGCAACAACCCTGATGCCTTTTTCAACGACGAGAACGAGTGGAACGACACGGACGATGATGGCGTCGGTGACAACGCTGACGTCTTCCCCAACGACCCTACCGAATGGGCCGAAAGTGACGGCGATGGAGTAGGTGACAACGCTGACGCCTTCCCCAATGATGCTAACGAAACACTTGACACCGATGGTGATGGAATGGGCGATAACGAACAAAAAGTCCTCGAAGCAAAAATTGCTAACGATGATGCAGCAGCACAACAACGCACAATGATCGGCGGCGCAGTCATTCTCATTCTCATCGTCATTGCTTCGTTGGTATTTCTGCGAGGTCGTAGTGGTTCGGAAGAAGAGATGGGTGGCAAGGTGTTTGAAACTCAATTGATGACAACCGAGCCCTCAGTCAGCATGCCAAACATGGCGGCAACCCCTGTGGCCGCCGCTCCTGCCCCAATGATGGTGAATGAACCCACAGTATCCAATGAATGGACCGATGAAAACGGCCATACCTGGCGCTTGATGAGTGACGGGACCAACCGATGGTGGAACGGCACTGACTGGCAAAAAGTCTGAAGCAATTCCCTCCTAAGAAACCTCAATTCCGTCGCGTGGAAAGGCGGCCTCAGGGTGGGAGTGATTATTTGTCAGTTCGAAGAAGAACTCTCGCGGAGGAATCGTCGCTAAAGTGAGGTCACTCGCCAACACGCTCGATGACACGAACGTGGTCACCATGTACATCTCTCAATTATTGGGCAACCATAATAGAACCCGATTGTGAATCGATACTCATGGACAGCCAAGTTGCTAATATTGTTCCAATATTTCTCTTGGTTTCAGCGGCATTTTTGATTCTAATTATTACTGAAAAACGCTGGACCTATTTCAGTCAATGTGAAGATGAAATGTTAAGTTCGCAAAATGGACAACAGGACAACATCTATCGTTTTTTCCTGATTGTATATTCCATATTTTTGTTTTCTAAGTTCGGGCCTAATGGCCAATTTTTTGATGGGGGTGGTTTCATCTTCTTGATCGGCTGGGTCAATCTTGTCATCTTGTTGCAAATTCTCGTCATAGAGTTGATTATTTGGATGAAGCTGAAAAAGAGCAAGAAAAAAATGCAAACAGAAGGAACATGGGGGCTGATTTCTAACAAAGTATCTGAAGGTGAAGGAGAAGATTCTGAACCTCCAACGATTGGGGAAGTATTGGAGGCCATGGAGAGAGAACTCAAAAAGGCAATTGAAGATGCTGAAAATATCCGAATAGAATTAGATACTACAATAGAAAAGGTAAGCGAACTAGAGGCCACAATTATAGAAAAAGATGATGAAATACTTTGCATAAAAGAGTCAAAGAATAGTATGGAAACCATGCTTAATGAAGCTCAAAACGATGTTGATTCCAAGGGGAAAAATTTGTCGTTGGTGGATTCTGTAATGGTTGGAGACTCTTTATTGGGGGGGCTGAAAATTGAAAAGCAGATCAACAATGATGCAGATACAATCGCGAAGGCCGTGATTGAAGCATATAAAAGCGGTCTAAACGATTCAAAATAAAGAGAAATGAGTCTGCCTAATTAGAGAATAAATATTGTAAGGAGAGGATAAATTATGGATATTTTTAGTTTGGGAATAATTTACGGGATTGGTGGCATATTGTTTTTTGCTGCATTGAGATGGTTCAACCAAACGAATAAAAGTCAAAATGAGACTATCACCCCTCAATCCTCTTCCTCGTTTTGGACTTCGAGTGACGGGCCAAGTCTTCAGAACATTTTGGCGGTTTTGGTCATGGTGATGCTCATCATAACCATTTCCCCGCCGCCTACCGATGGAGATGGCACAGACGACCAAAATACCGAAATAAACGAAGATAACCAGTTGTTTGTTGATGTTCTAGATACCACGCAATCCCTGCCAACATGTGGACATCGAAATGCAGGGGCCGTATATTTTACCTTGGACACACAGCAGTTTCAGAAATGTGAACTGATTTATGGAGAAATAAATCAAGGGTCATGGAGGGCTTTTGATTTGAGCGGAAACAATGGACTTGATGGACTTGATGGAGCTGATGGACTTAATGGAACTGATGGACTCAGTGGAACCGATGGAAAAACGCCATTGTTTTCTTTTGCTGAGAGTTTCAATTGTAGTTCAGAAGGAAGTGAATTTCGTTTGGGATATGATGAAAATGAAGACGGGGTTTTGCAACTTGATGAGATCGATGAACGATTTGATGTGTGCGATGGTGAAAATGGATTACATGGAAGTATCGGAACCCCTGGCGCCAATGGGTCTAATGGTACATCAATTGCCACCCTACTTACAGCAGTCTCGCCAGGAATTGAATGTCCTAATGGTGGGACTAAACTTGATGTTGGAACAGATGATAATGGTGACAGTTTTCTGAATTTAAATGAAATTGACCATACTGAATTTCTGTGCAATGGAGCCGATGGTGCGAATGGAAGTGCGTCCTCAAACACGCTTTTGACTCGGGTTTCGCCCCCCTCTCACGAATTGAATTGTACATTTTTCGGGCGAGTCGTTGAACATGGTTTGGACGACGGCACACCGGGAGGAATTGCACAAAACGGCATTCTTGAAACTGACGAAGTTGACTACACGACCACCTATTGTGACAAATTCGTCTTTGAACGATTAACAGACATCAACCCAAATGCAGGAAACTCCACTGATACGGTTACTCGAAAACAAGTTATCATTGGAAACACAATGTTCTTTAGGGCTGATGATGGGACACACGATTCTCAATTATGGGCTTATAATTTTCAAAATTCAACCGCTTGGATGATTTCTGGTCCTGAGTCAATTATATTCTCATCAATTAGAGAATTCTCAACAATTGGAACAAAACTTTACATCGTCGCGACTACTACTGATCAAGGATTGTTTGTTTATGAAACAACAAATCAATCTCTTTGGCAAATTGGAGAGCACCTTCTTCTAGAGTCATCATTTTCCTATGGAGAAGAGATTTACTTTATTGCACAAGACACCGAACCATCTATGGTATTGTATGCTTATAGTTCAACAAATGATTCCATGTGGGCTATTTCAAATGGTTCAGAAAGTTTCACTAGGACGTCATATGCTGGCGACCTCAGATATACTCACTCTCGAATTACTGAACTTAACGGCCTGATTTACGTAACTGACAATGACGGAGTTTTATTCGCATATGATCCAGCAAATCAATCGCTTTGGAAAACTGGGCCCCTCGGCAACCATAATACAATGCCTGGGGCGTATTCTGTTGAATCTGTAGGTGAACAATTACTCATTCGCTCCGCTTCGGGGGGCGGGTCAATGGCAGCAAATGACTTGTGGGTGTATGACTCTAGGAATGATTCCTCTTGGGAACTTCAAGTTGATGTTGCGCAGTCTACTGCTTTGATGAGAGGACATGACCCCACTTTCAAGCAGGATTCCAGAATATATTTTTGGACTTCTGTGGAAATTAATAATTATTGGATATCCCACCTTTTCGTTTACGATTCCTCAAATTCATCATATTGGACTGAACAGTTCACACACAATGGAAGCGTTCTGACACAACACCGCTCAATTATAATTATTGATGATATCATGTATTTTAACGCCTATGAGCCAGGAACACCAAGCCGTGCTATGTTTGCTTACAATACCATTAACTCAACCACATGGAAGATATCAAACATGGGCTATGTATGGTTCGCCATTGATTACGAGTCCTCATTCATTTTTTCTGGTACTGGAGATGCCTATGGTTACGAATTTTGGAAGGCGTCAATCGTACAGCAAGTGACACATTCTTGAGGAAACTGGCAAAACGGAATGAGCCGTTCACTCGCCAACACGCTCGATGACACGAACGTGGTCTCCACGCATGTTAAGCGTCATTGGAATGACTTGTTCGTACAATTCCATGCTGACTTCTTCCTTGGACTCGGCAACGCTGGTAATACGAGCTTTCTCGCCTTTGAACGCACCCATGACGATTTCGACGATGCAGCCGACTTCGATTCCAGAGGTCACAGCCTTTGGCTCAAGGTAAGGGAGGATGTCTTGCAGGGGTGCTTCACCAGGAAGGACGGTCTTGGCGTTCTTGAGTGGGCTTTGATTCAATCCACGACGAGCTGATGGGTCACGGCCTCCAGAGCGGCCGATGAGTTTCTCAACGTGATGTTGAGCGCTCGATTCAACGAAAACATAGCCACGCATGGCAGGTGGGTGGAGAATGGACATGATCTCACTTTGAAGCGAAACCATTGAACCACTTCCGTGAAGACGAGAGTGCATTTCATCAGCCACACGTTGTTCAGAACCAATGGCGGTTTTGACGATGTACAAGAACGCCCCGACGCTTCCATACATTTCACGGAATAAGCCATGAGCGTTTTCCATGTCGATATCGGAAAAGATGCAGTTGTATTCTTGCAGACGACCTGGGTCAATCCATTCTGAACGAGTGTAGATTCCTGCAGGTTCCACATCTTCAGTGTCAGCGACAACAAGTACTGGAATCACATCAACTAATGAGCGACCCATGTCAATACCACGTTCAGGACCTGAGCCGTGGTAATGCAGGGATTCAATGGAGATTCCTGTGGAGGCTGAAACGCGCTCAAGAACTTCTTCTGGCGTGCTTCCAACACCCCAAACACCGTCCCATAGGCTGGGGAAGTGGTCGGTTGAATCGCTGCGCTTGAGCAACAACAATTTCTCTTCATGGCGAACAAAGGCTACAAATGCTTCAGACATCATCATCACTCCAATTTCAGTTGCTGCCGATGCCAAAAACATCATGAATCAACCAAGGTAGAAAATTATCCATTAGCACAAGCATGGCAAAGCCGATCGCTCCCAATACAAACAATCCAATACCGCAGATAATGGAGGTTTGGCGGAATTCCTGTTTCGAGGGTTTGCGAGCCATACGGATGATACGTGCCCAAGACCCACGAGTGATCTTTCTGAATTGAGCCTCAATCCAATCTTGACGGTCCTGAACACGGGCTTCAAAAGACTTGGTTTGATTCTCTTCGCCAGACATGGTACAACCTCAGCCCACCGAGCCACAAACCTCCTCAATATAACCACTCCGCATACAAACAACCTCAAGCGATGCTCGACAACCATCCCGAATGCGAGGGTTGATGTGGGGTATCCGTGCGTTGGTGGCCCGATGGCATCGCCCAACCCGTACAAGGTCCTCGGCGTCGGACGTAACGCAAGCGACGGAGAGATCAAACGAGCGTTTCGCCAACTAGCTCGCAAATATCATCCTGATCGAAATCAGGGGGATGCCAATTCTGAAGCGAAGTTCAAGGAAGTTCAGGCCGCTTACGACACCATCGGAACTGCAGAATCACGACGAGAGTTCGAACAGCAAGAGCAGATGGCCAACATGTTTGGCGGTGGCCGGGGAAATCCTGGGGTGAATTTCGGAGGCGGCATGGGCGGTGGTCTTGATGACTTGCTCGGACAAATGTTTGGTGGTGGTGGCATGGGTGGCATGCCTCGAAATCAACCCCGTCGCTCACAGCAACGCCCCAAAGCAGCTCCCATCAATGTTGGATTGGATATCACTATGGAACAGGGCCAAGAAGGCGGTCAATTTGAATGCTCTTTCAAACGTTTCAAAGCACAAGGCACCAACATGGAAACCAAACGAATAACCATCAAATTACGCCTCGATGCTGGCATCAAACACGGCACAGTCAAGACACTCAAGGGCCAGGGTCACGATCATCCAGAAGGAGAGCGGGGCGATGTGTTGGTAACCGTCCGAATCGATGCAGGAGAACATTGCCGATGGGAAGACGATGTGCTGATTCAAGACGTCCCTGTCCCATATTCGACTTTGATGCTTGGAGGGAAGGTGAAGGTACGTTTACCATCGGGCAAAGAAGGGCGGTTGAACGTTGCACCACTCTCACAAATTGGTGACCGACGGCGAATGAGCAAGGCTGGGTACGACGGTGGCGATCTCTCATTGGAATTGACTTTGGCCGAACATGATTCGTTGAACAAACAACAAGAAAAAGCCCTCAAGGCACTTCACGACCAAGGTCTGTGAAGGCGTTGAGTTCATGACGGGTAAAACAAACCGCTCTTCATGGCGGGACGACGACCCAACCGACGCGGCGGCGGTGGTTCAGGCGGTTCGAAGCGTCATCAAAAGAGGAATAAAGGTCCCAAAGCCCCTGAAGATGAACGCTTATGGCGACGTATGACCCAGCACTTCACCGCGCCCGAGCAGTGGCTACGGATGTGGTCTGGGCGAGACATTGCAGAATTTCTAACCCAGCGGGAACGACTGGAATCTAAGCATGATGAAGATGAGAAAGCCGCACGTGCTTTTCAAAGCAAAATGGACGAAGCCGTAGCCTTTGGCCGCACACGTCAACAACACCTTGTTTCTCAAGGTGGACGAACCGTACGGTTTCGAACTCCGGCAGAAATCGATGAATTACGAGCTGCTGCAAGTCGTTGGAAGGACTTTTTCAGCCGCCATTCTGGGAAGGGGAAAATTCCGCTTGGCGGACAAATCTCGTTACTCGAAAGCAAAAATGCGAGCCCCGAAGATCAAACCATGTACGCACTGCTCGAAGATGCCTGGATGGCCATGCTCATCGGCGACGATTTCCCTCCTTCATTCACTTTGAACGAAGATGGTGTGAAAGAATGGGATGGATTTGACCTCGTGAAAGAGGCGAAGCGTTGCGCTCAGCGACGATCTGGATTGCGTTTCCGAGAAGATGAACCAAGTTTGGCTCTGTTACTGTTTCAAGCGGGTCGTTTCAATTTGCGCTCCCTGTTAGATTCACGGTTGACAAAGCGTCGTAAAGATGGATTCAACCCTTTCCCTCCAACCTATGACATCGGATTAGTCAGCCATGCTGAGAACCTTCCCGAAGTAGACGGCGATGGAGAAGTCGCTTCAGGACGAACCGATTTACGCCATTTACCTCTTCTCACGATCGACCCTCCAGATGCTCGTGATTTTGACGACGCTGTGTGCCTCACACAGGAGAAAGGCACCCGGACTTTGTGGGTCGCCATTGCCGATGTTGCACACTACGTTCGACCTGGTACATCCCTTGATAGAGCCGCTCGTGCACGAGCGACTTCGGTGTATCTGCCCCATACCGTACTACCCATGCTACCTCCTCGTCTTGCCGATGATCTGTGTTCACTTCGTGCAGGAGTGGACCGTTTGGCCATGGTGATTGCCATGGATCTCGACGGCGATAACAACATCATCAACACCCATGCTTACGAAGCCGTGATTCATGTCAGCCGCAACCTTGCCTACGGTGATGTCATGACCTCGAACGAGCATGAAGAGATGCTCGCCCTCGCAGACTCTTGGCAGAAGCGTGAGATACGGATGGACCTCAATAATGCAGAATTGCGCCCTCGCCTCAGAGGCGATGATGAGATGGAAGTTGAGGTCAAATGGCCCAATAAGGCAACGAAGATGATCGAATCCTTCATGGTCGCTACCAACGCTGCCGTTGGCCACTTACTCGGTGAAGCAGAGGCCCCGTTGCCGTGGCGATGCCATGCCCCACCCGATGGTCCAGAAGTGGAATCACTCAACGCTCGTTTGGCTGCGATGAATATCGCTATTGAACTGCCCATGCCCAGTGTTCGAAGGCATGGAGAAACCGAGGCGGATGAATTGTCAAACCTTCTCGGTGCATGGGCGGACTCGGGCGGTGGTAACATTGACCTCGGTGGATTGTCGAACAACGAAACCGATGAAGTGCCCGATTATCTGGCCAACGTCCTGGACCCTGAGGCTCGTGAAGGCATTCTCACCTCATTGCTGGAAGCGCAACAGAGTGCAAGTCAACTTGCCGACACGACACGTCGAGTGGTTGACCAGGGCCTCTTCCAACTCATGCAGAGAGCCAATTACAGCGAAGAAAACGGGGGGCATTTCGGGCTCAATCTCGACGCTTATGTCCATTTCACATCCCCCATACGCCGATACCCCGATTTGATGGCCCATCGGCAACTCAAAGCCTTCCTTCACGAGACCGATTGGGCTCATGACTTCGAGGAAACTGCAGAATTAGCTGAACATTGTTCCCAACAAGGATTGATGGCGAAACGGCTCGAGTGGGAATTGGTATCCAATGCCTACCACGTGCATTTGCTGAGAGGTGGGCGTATTGGAGAGGATGGTACGGCAAATATCACTTCTTACAATTCACGAGTGGTGGGGTTACGAACGCCGTGGGTTTTCCTCGATCTCGCCGATGATGGGGCCGTTTCAGGGCGCATGCATCTCGCTCAACTCGGGGGAAAACGTCGATTGGTGATCGACGACCACGGCCTTGAAGTGACCACTGCGGAACCTGATGAAGGTGGGGATTTCCCGATATTATTACGTCTTGGTCAACGATTCGCTTGCCGACTACGAGGGCTTGATATTTGGTCCGGTTCGCTGGATTTAGCACCCGTTTAGGCTTCTTCCAACACCGCACCATCATCGTGAATTTCCAGCGTTTGGAAATCTTTTGCCCCTGAATCAACCAATTTCTTTGTACCCATGAAAAGAACAAGAATTCCCAATGGAAGGAAGACAAATACAGCCAAATCCTCAAGCCAAATTGAAATGCCAAAGATAAACCAAACAAAGGCCATGGTAAAGAAAAGTCCTCCAGTGAAACCCGCAGGCTGTGTTAACGAAGTTTTGAACGATGAGGGGTTAAAGTTCCAACAATACATTTGCAAACCCAAGAGGATATTAACGGCACTCGCAATAAACCAAGAGATTTCTATCGTACCAACAATTGTTTTTATGTTCTCCAAATCAAAATAATCAACCCATGAAAATGCTGCAGCGAGAGGCAACCCTGTGAAAAGTACGAACAGCGCTGGTAGGCCAAACCATGCTTTGTTCAACGATGTGCCAGGATAGTACCTTGACTCGAAATGTTTCGAATGCTGTTCCTTCAATACAACCCACACGAGTAGGAAGAATGTGAAATAATACATCCCGGCTTCGTCGTCGCCAAGGTTGGTTGCATCGACAAAGAAAAAGAAGAGAAACCAAACAAAGATGCTGGCTGTAAAAACATGGAACATGGCCTGAACTCCCATCGAAGCTTTTCGATTCTCATCATACCATTCCATGAAGATTTCACGCAGGAGAACAAGGAAAATGAGCGAACAACAGATGAAAATTGAACCATCGTTGGGTTGATTGATCGCTTGAGCAAACGGGAAAAACCACATGATCCAACTCGCCACATAGGTCAAGCGTGCTTCCACTCGCCGAGCAAGATGGGTCGTAAACACCACAATCACAAGCAGTGGAAGCCAAAACCCAACATTGTGTGGGCCAAATGTTTCAAGGTGCGAAATGTCCATCCACCACATAACGGACATCCAAGAGATCAGTCCACCTACTCCAACGAGAATGACGCGGGCTTCGTTGATGAAAATCTCAGCTTTACCCTCAAATTGGAATTTAAACGAATACATGGCTGCGACAGCGGTCATCCCAAAACCGATTACCAACAAGATCTCTTCCGACACCACCTCTCCACTGAGCAACATGCAGAGAAAGCCAACACCAAACAGCACCATTGTTGCCCCCGTAGCGGCGGCACTTCCTAGAGCAAAACGCATCGCATGGTCTTTGATTCCGGGGTGGTTCATCTCAACCTCGGGTTCTTTCGTTCCGGGGGGCATCACCGAACCAATCACGAGACTGGTGGGCTCGGGTTGTTCAAAGGATTTGATGGCCTCAAAGGACTCTGAATCAAGGCGCCCTGCCTCAAAATGGGACGCGAGCCTTTGCATAAAATCAGATGATGCCATGCAAGAATGTTGGCAACGTAACACATAATGATTTTCCCTTTGATTTGGTGAATTATGGTTTAATGTAGTCAATAATAAGGTTTTATAATGACTACAAAAACGGCACAACATGGCCCGTGTAGTTGCTGAGCGCTGTGAGTGCGGCTGTAAGATGAAACGAATTTACACGCGTGCAGAAGGCGGCAAAGGATGGGACGGCATCGGTTGGATGTGCAATTGTGGATGCGGTTGTGTCACGCTTGATGAAGGAAATTGGCAACTCATGGCATGTTGTGCGAAGAGTGAGGATGAGACGGATGGCTGTTGCTGAAGTCGCATTATCTGTCAAGGGCATGACCTGTGCTGCCTGCGTTACCTCTGTGGAAAACGTCGTTTCCAAATTACCTGGCGTCACATCAGTTTCGGTGAATTTGGCCTTGGAAAAAGCCATCATCACCGTCGAAGATGGCACGGATGTCAGCGTTAAGGCGACGTGTGTCTCAGCGATCTCAAAAGCGGGATTTGAAGCAGAAGACCTGATTCCAGCCTTGGAAACTCGACGCTTCAACATGGAAGATGTCGTTGCACAACGACGCAAGGTTGCTTGGGCTTTCGGGTTGTCATTCCCAGTCTTCTGGCTATCCATGCTAGCCGATGACTTTGGTGACATCGGGGGTTTGAATCAACGTTTGTTACTGGCTTTTGCTGCCTGTTTGCCTGTCTATCTATGGTCGGGGGCTCAATTCCACCGACGTGCCTGGGCCTCCTTGAGGAACGGCCACACTAACATGGATGTCTTGGTGCATCTGGGTACAACGGTGGCCATGGGTTGGTCCACTTTGGTCACCTTTGGCCCAGTACTCTCCTTCCTTCCATCATTTATCGGAGAGGCAGAGCATGTCTTTTTCGACGGTGCTGCCTTTATCATCGCCTTCGTATTGTTGGGGAATTATCTCGAAGCAAAAGCAAAACTCACCGCCACCGATGCCGTCCATTCACTCATGCGGTTGCAACCCAAAGAAGGGTGGGTCGTGGATGACGATGACCGTACAACCGCCCAACCAGTGGACAGTATTGCTCGTGGAACGCTGCTCAAAATCCGTGCTGGCGAAACCATTCCACTCGATGGAAGAGTGGAGCGTCATGCTGTCACGGTGGATGAATCCATGATGACGGGTGAAGCTTATCCTGTTCCCAAATCAGAGGGAGATGAAGCCGTGGCTGGAACGATTGTCATCAACGGCACCCTATACCTGCGCACGACGGCATTGGTGAACGATACCATGCTGGCGAAAGTCATTCAACTCGTGGACGAGGCCCAAATGGGCAAGGCCCCCATTCAACGCTTGGTGGATCGTATCGCATCCGTCTTCGTTCCCATCGTTATTCTCGCCGCCCTACTCGCTGCATCCATTTGGGCCTTGTTTGGTACCACAATTGCCCCAAACATGACGATGCAGCCCTCTGAAATGGCCGTCATGGTTCTTATCTCGACACTTGTCATAGCCTGCCCGTGCGCTCTGGGTTTGGCCACTCCCACCGCCTTGGTGGTGGGGACTGGAGTAGGGGCTCGTTTTGGTTTACTCATCAAGGGAATTGAGGCTTTAGAACAAAGTCATGCCACCAATGTCGTGGTGGTTGACAAAACAGGAACCATCACCGCAGGGAAACCACGCGTGAGTCATATCGAAATGCTTGATGGGGATTTGAGGGAATTGCTGAGCCTTGCTGCCGCCCTAGAAGCAGAATCAACTCATCCCCTGGCCAACGCCATCATCACCTCCTGGTCCAACGTCACCGACCACCGACCCTCGGTTGAACATGTTCGTACTCTCCCTGGTTTGGGAATGGTTGGCGTCCTTGACGGTGAAGCGATAGCGGTTGGTAACATCGAATTGATGGGGACGCTCATTGCTGAACTTCCCGGGGACCTTGAGCAAAAAGTGACCGAGCGAGCCCGACGCGGTGTCACGGTGGTTTTGGTAGCAAAGGGTTCACGATTGCTAGGTTGGATTGAAGCTAGTGACAGAGTTCGTGAAACATCGGCACCTGCTATCAAGCGTCTCAAACAGGCTGGCATGACGGTGGTCATGTTGACCGGTGATCGCCCGGAAGTTGCTGCCAGTGTCGCTGACGCTGTAGGTATCACTGAATTTGTTGCAGAGGTCAAGCCAGATGAAAAGGCCGAGCACATACGCACCCTTCAGGAAGATGGAGCCATTGTTGCCATGATCGGTGACGGAATCAACGATGCTGCCGCCCTCACCGTGGCCAATGTCGGTCTTGCCATGGGTGCTGGAAGTCAAATTGCATTGGAAAGCGCGGACATGGTTCTGGTTCGCAATGATTTAGCCGATGGTGTAGCGGCTTTGGAACTTGGAAGAGCCACCATGGGGAAAATTCGCACCAACCTTGCATGGGCCTTTGCCTACAATCTCATTGGCATTCCGTTGGCAATGGGATTGTTGTTTCCTTGGACTGGTTGGCTTCTGCCTCCAGCCTATGCTGCTGCTGCTATGTCACTTTCATCAGTGAGCGTGGTTAGCAATTCACTTCTGCTTCGTTGGTGGCGCCCTTCGTTATTGATGAGAGAGTGAACAAAGTCATTTGTAAGTGAAGCGGAACGCAGAGACATGAGCGAAACTACCCACACCCTGAGAATTACTGGCATGACTTGTGGCGGATGTTCTGGCCGTGTATTGCGAGTCCTCCAATCCACCCCCGGGGTGTTGCATGCGGAAATCTCCCACGAGACTGACTCCGGCATCATCACCACCACCGACCAATTGAGCACTCAAGATGTCGTCAATATCGTCGCGTCTACTGGATTTGGCGTAACGGCCTGAGCGACGGTTTCAAATCCATTTAGCCACGCCATCAGCCTGCGCGGGGGTCGCCCAGCTTGGTCAACGGCGGTGGGTTTAGGTCCCATTCCTTATCGGTTCGCAGGTTCGAATCCTGCCCCCCGCATCACTTCTCTATGTGCGGAAGAGAGCCCCGCCACTACAAGGTGCTCATGTACGTAAACCAATAATAACCGAAGAAAACCAATACCATTGCAAAAAAAGATGGTAACACCCATTTTCTTTCCGGTGGATGGAGATAATCCTTTGCAGATAGGATTGCGTTGGAGTCTTGGTCAGCCCCATTGGTTTCTTCGTCTTCGTTTTCTTTCGTTTCAAGGGGTATCGCCGAACCAATCATTGTGGATTCGGGGGTGGATTGGTCAACCTCAGAATCAATCGTATCAATCTCTTCAATCTCTTCTTCTTTGAGTGTCTTCTCTTCGTCTTCCGTAGATTCTATATCGCTCATACAAACATCACCCCGTAGCCAATCAAGTAGCCCATCAACAATGTGATCAGGAGATAACTGCCCATTGCGATGTTAACGAAGCGATGCAACCCGTCACCATCGTCGCCTTCAAGTGCCCAATTTGGATTTTCTTCTCCTTCCATTGGCTGCATGGCCGCCATGATTTTTCGTTCAATCTCAAACGCCAATAAGGCTCCGAGGAAGAAACCAGAAAGTAACTGGGGCACCCCAAGCATCGGTTGGAGGATTTCCGTCACCACTGACATAGCACCGGCCAACGCCATGATGGTCATGGCACGGCTCAATCGAGGGGCGTGGTCAATATGCACCATACCAAACCGAACGGCCAAGAACAGAACGATGAGGGGTCTTGCGAGGGACTGCATTGTACCGTGCGTTAGAAGAGAGAATGAAGCTCCAAAGGAGGCCTCGTCAACAAATATGGAAACAACACCGTAGTCGGGTGCATCACCGCCGTAAATGAGATGGTTGACCACACCAAGCGCGAGAAACGTGAAGATAATGCCGCCCAGCAAAGCAGAACCTCGGTTCTTGAGGTAAATGACGGAACCCACTGAGAGCACCAACAGAGGGAAGACCATCATGCCCAACTCAAAGCGTGTGATAAGGTCGGCAACGATGTTCAACCCACCTTTTTCATAACCCCCATCCCAGTAGAACATCCCACCTTCAGTGAAGATGCCCATGAAGTCAAACCAGTTCTTCCCACACCAGAGGATCACGCCCATCACGGCGAATAATCCGGCTCGATCAGTGAAGCTCTCAAGGCGGGTTTCAGCACCCTCTGGTGATGAAAGGTAATTCCACGCCAGATAGGTCATGTAGAGCACCATGACGCTAGGGAGAGTTGACCAGATCGGCCAGAACATCACATAGTCGAGCGAGGCCGTTGGAGCGCCCCATGTGTAGTAGGTTTCCCAAAGGAACAACCCCAACAAACCAATTACACCGATTTTGAAGTGGTTGGCGTTCTTGACCACTGGCATCGGCATGATGAGGGCTGTCGCAAAGAAGCCGAGGATGGCAACCTTCCACAGACCTTCTTCAAAGATGGTTCCCATCGTGTCCTTTTCGGTCATGACCCAATCCGCACCGCCCCAACTTTCGTAGAGCAGCACGTCGATGAGAGGAAGGTTCCATTCTGGCAGGAATTGCATCAGGTGCATGAAAGCATGACAGACCAGGAACCAACACATCATGCTGGCCCCCATTTTTTGTACCCAAGTGCGTTTGTCCTTCTTCTTGTGAAGGTAGAGTATAAACATCAAAACCAAGATGTCGAGAAGAAAACCAACCGTTGAAATTGCCTCAGCCATTAGCCAGCAACCTTGCTTCAAGGTTTTATCATTTCTTCCGGATTATGATAGAATAACTATGTATTTCATACCTCTTTTTGGACTCCATGTTTCAAAGAAGCATTCATGGTATTGCGACATCAGGGCAACCTCATGCAACGCCCCTCCCGAAGTGACCTTGCCGTCCATTGGGGCTTGAACCCCGATTGTGTTTTTCTTAACCACGGTTCGTTCGGTGCGACGCCGAGTAAAATCACTCAGGAACAACGTGGTTGGCAAGACCTCCTCGAATTTGAACCCGTGTACTTCTACATGGTTGAAGCGATTGAGCCGATGGTCAAAGCACGTAATGCTTTGTCGAAAATGCTCTCTTGCGACCCTGATGATTTGGCCTTGATTGAAAATGCTACAACAGGCGTGAACACCGTATTACGGTCGCTGACATTCAACAAAGGAGATGAAATCCTTGTCCCAGACCATGCCTATCAGGCCTGCAGAAACAGTTTGGATTATGTTGCAAAGCGCTGGGGCGCCAAGGTGGTCACCGTTGCCATCCCTTTCCCCATCGCAGGCCCGCATATCGTCATGGATGCAATGATGGCAGCTGTAACCCCCGCCACCGTGTTAGCCATGATTGATACTGTCACGAGCCCTACTGGGTTGAGAATGCCCTTTGAGCAACTCACAAATGCCTTAGAGAGGAAAGGCGTGCGAGTACTATTGGATGCTGCTCACGGCATTGGAATGGTACCACTTTCTCTCGATGAATTGGGAGCATCATACACAACCAGCAACAACCATAAGTGGTTGTGTGCACCGAAAGGATCCGCTTTCCTTCATGTACGCAAAGATCGTCAACATGACATCCACCCACTCACCATCAGTCATGGAATGACCTTTCCTCTTGGTGGTATGACTCGGTTTCGACACGAATTTGACTGGACTGGGACGCGGGACCTCTCCGCCCATTGCACCATACCAGCTACCATCGATTTCATGGCGGGATTGTTGGAAGGCGGATGGCCAGCCATCATGCAGCACAACCATGATCTGGCTATCCAAGGTCGTAATATTTTGTGTGATGCTCTCAACATTGAACCACCCTGCCCAGATGAAATGATTGCTTGCATCTCCACTCTTCTCCTGCCTCCCAACGAACACACCAATTCTGTTTCAAGCCATGAATTTGATCCATTGCAAACAATCCTTCGAGAAAAATACGGCATCCAGGTTCCCGTTTGGACTTGGGAGTCACCAAAGGGCCGCTATGTCCGTATTTCCGCTCAACTTTACAATAACGAAGAAGAATACCATTATCTGGCATTCGCCCTCAAACAAGAATTAGCGTTCGAAAGAAACGTATGAGCACTGCATTGTTCATCTTGAAACCAAAAAAATTCTCATTATCTGGTTAAAAATTTATTCAATCGGCAAGATTGGAAATGAATTTATAGTCACGCATTCCGTTTACAACCATGCAGCCCGCTCCTGACCCTCCAAGTTACAACCCCTATTCGCCGCAAGGGCAACCTCAACAGGCAGCGGCACCCATGCCAACATATGCTGCTCCTCAACAAATGAACCAACAGCCCACGTTCGCTCCCGCAGCGACTCAGGCACCAAATGTGATGCCAGGTTTCAGTGGCGCCACTCACCAAAAGGACCATTTTCAAAAAACCAGAAGTAAAGTGAGCATTGGCTTAATCCAACTCATTGTTCTCCTGTTTACCACCTTACTTCTTTCCTCAGGTTCAACCTATTTCTTGATGGGAGGGGCTTTGTTTTCTGATTCAACGCCAAGTGAGTATGAGGGAAAATGGTATACGGGAAGTGCAGAGAACCACATGTGGTTCGCGGATGATGGCGAAATGCTCGAGTGGGATGAACCTCGCTTTTCCTGCATTTCAGGCGGCAACGTTCCAGCCGACTATGTCAATGACGATGATGACGATTGTCCAGACGGTAGTGATGAAGGGACAAAAGCAGCAGATTCGTTTAATCCCTCCCGAACATGGATCTCGGCTGGAAATGGCTATGGTGATGAGGACGGATGGAGCTTCTCTCAGACTTGGGCTGTTGAGGATGACCGGTTATGTATCAAAATTTCCGGTTCATCATCTTCAGCGAGCATGGAAAGAGCATCATGCATGCAGGCTGAAATTGTTGGCGAGGCCCTCTGGGTTGCCGAAGGCACTGACAATGATGGAGTGTTGGAATGCGAAGTCGCTCTAGGTTTAGGTGGGCGGGAAAGTGGCCCAATGGAATACTCAAGCGCTTGGGTTGATACCTGGAACTTTGCACTGGAAGATGCCTATCCCGCACGCCCTAGTTTTTGTACTGCAACCACGTTTAATGAACTGAAACAGAATTATGATGACGAATATTACTACTACTGAATGAAGAATGTTCTTCGTAGGAAAATTCACACGACCGTTTGGGCGAGAGATGAGATCCACTCAAACAACTAAATGCTCATCGCCCAAGGACTTTGAAAAAGAGAAACGGAACGAACATGACCAAGATGCCGACGACCCAAATTAACATTGGAATGAACATCCACAAATTTCCGTAAGGTCCAGTTTCAAATCCATTTATCAAGAATAATCCAATGAAGACGACCAAGCCAATAGCATTGATGACAATTCCTACTTTTGCTGAGCCACTTGCAGAATACTTCCACCATTGCATCAGGGGCCCCTCATATTCATCCTGCCCTTGATCTTGTTCAACACCCCATTCAAACTCCCCATTGCAATGGGGACAATCAAATAATCCTGAAGACCCGTCTTCTAACTCAATATCTTCAACACAATGGGGACATTGGATGAGGGTCACAGTCTCTCCAACACCTGCGAAAAGATAAGGGTTGAGTCTCGAACACCGGACAAAATTGAGTGGATTGTTAAAACATCAGTTCAAAAACGAACGCACCGACCAACGCCCATGAGTGAGGTCTTCAATCGTCTATCAGATTGGCTCCTCGCACGACGAAATAAGGTCCATGTAGCCGTGTTTTTACTCACTTTATTGATGATTCCCGGAGCCATGACCGCGCTCCAACCCATCGATATGGAATCCTATGAAATGGAATCTCCAGAATTATCAGCTCAAACCATCATCAACGAAGACTTTCCCAATTCAGAAATCATTCTCGGGTTCTTGGTTTCAGCGCGAGACCCAGCAAACGTCCCGCCGCTCAATGAGTGGCAGCCTGTGCCGCGAATGTCGGACGGAGCACCTGATTATGCCTCACTGGTCCCGGTTTCCGAGATGTTGGCTGCTGGCGAACCGTGGGGTGGTATTGAAGCCCCAACTGGCGGAATACTCAACCTAACCATTCTGCAAGAAATCGACAGTAAAATCAACCTCGTTGACGAACATGCATTGGCTCCTGCGCTCAAACCATTGGTCAACGATGTGACTGGCCACCAAGCCCCCGGGGCCATTTCACTTTCCGACCATTTTAGAGGTTTCATGAATGGAACCTCTATCCTGACTCAACCCGGCTTGACGGCGGTGGGCGTGGTCACCTCCCCCCCCACGAATTGGTCAGATTGTTTTCCGCTGGATTGTTTGACATTTGATGACCCGAACATCACCCAAGCACATATCGACATGGCAGCAGGGAGGATGGCCGACGCATCAAACAATAATTTCCTCCGTTGGCTCTCACTTGACCGCGGATTCAAAGCAGACTACACCGCCTTCCAAGAAGGCCCCATAGGAGGGAGCCTCAATGGAGATGGGTCTTGGGAGAATGCCTTGTGGGGACGAGGGCGTTGGACGGCTTCATCCACCTGGTTGTTGGTTCAATTGGACAGCACCAAATTGGAATCGATGGGATGGGAGGTAGTTTGGAAAGAAGCCCATCAAGAAAAATCCCTTTCCTACGATGAAGAGGGGTTCAAGGTTGGAGGTTATCGGCTCGTGGATGGGTCTCTGGTTCTTCACCCCCCTCAATACTCTGAAGACCAATGTCAGGATTTGATGGCTGAAGGTGGTGGATGTGCAACTGAATGGTCATTTATGGACCTTGAAGGGCATCTACGAAGTCATGACCGAACAACGGTTACCCTACTTCTCGGCCAAGGAGTGAACGTTGAAGTTAACCGAGAATTGCAATCCAGCGCTGGCCTCATCGTCCTCATGGGATTCTGTATTGTGGCCCTTCTCTACGTCAGTCTCCGCCGTCTTTCCGATGTAGCCATCGTCATGGTTGCGTTGGGTGCAGCCCTGCTGTGGATGCAAGGACTGATCGGACATTTTGCCAATTTCACTGGTTTCTTTGGATTGAGTTTAATCGCTCGTTCCCAATTCTCCAACCTGCTCCCCATCCTTGTTCTCGCTTTGGGTATCGACGATGCGCTTCACGCACTTCACCGATACAAGGAAGAGCGAAGAAAAGGGAAAACATCACACCAAGCCGGTGGCATCACGCTCGCTCGGGTTGGGCGGGCCATTACCCTGACCTCCATCACCACTATGGCTGCTTTTGCTGCGAACCTCTTTTCCGACATTGCCGCCCTTCGTTCCTTTGGAATCGAAGCGGCTTTGGGCATCCTCGCGGCCTTCCTCCTGACAGGGTTGTGGGCTCCCATCATTCGGGTGAGTGTGGACGACTGGTTGGAGGAGCGAGCAAAGAAAAAACAGATGAAGAGCGTTACACCTTTGGTCAATCCAGACTGGTTGCGCAATGTCACTCTTCAGTCCGGTCAGCGTACAAATGCCCTCATCATCGCAGCAGTAGCGCTTCTTGTAACCATACCTGCCGCTTACGGAATGGCTCAACTAGAGGGTGATTTCGCAGTCGAGGATTTCCTTGATGAACGGTCTGATTTTGCCATCGGTGTTGACCAAATCGCAAAACGGTTTGCCGATGAAGGCGAACCCGCAAATCTGCTCATCATGGGTGATGTCTTGGACCCCGATGTCTTTGCTGCCATCGATGAATTCCGACAAGAAATGGATGCTCTTCCCAAGGGCGTTCCAGACAAAATCACCCGACAACCCGACGGTACCATCGACATTCTTGCCTTGGATGAGATGGTTTTTGCCGCACAAGGTTCTCTGGTGCTTAATTCCACTCCGTTTGAAGCAGCTGGATGGCAACCAGGTGTCGAAGGCCACGGGATGAATTGTTCAGTGGCAGGAAATGGCCCCTTATTGGACACCACCGACCGAGATTGTTTGGCCTTCTTCTACGGGTTCCTTTCTCTCAACGGCGTCCCAGGTATCGGACCAATTCCCGACATTCCTGCTAGCATTGTACAGCTCTACATCATGCCCGTGCAATCCCTTGACCCCAACCGCCCATGGCTTGACGTCAACGGTCAACCCGCCGCCTATGACAAAATGCAAATTCGTTTTGGCATGACTGCCCCCGAAGATTTCCCAGGGATGGCTGGGGGCGTGGAAGAGATATGGCGCGATCTCACCGTGTTTACCAATCTCTCCAGTGGCACCTACGAAGAACAAGGGGGCGAAGAAGAGGATAAGCCGCTCACTTGGGTGATGCTTACAGGTCGTCCGATCACCCGGTTTTCAGCCTCGACTGCCATGCAGGATGAAATGCAATCTTCACTCATCCTCGGCTCCGTCTTTGTCTTCGGTTGCTTGACCGTTGGGTTCCGCTCGCCCAAGCAAGCTGCAGTCACCTTCGTACCCATTCTTCTCGTCGTGGTATGGCTCTACGGACTGATGTACGTCGCTGGCGCATCGCTCAACATTGTAACCGTGACCATTGCCACCATTTCTCTGGGAGTTGGCATTGACTATTGCATTCACGTCACGGAACGGTACAGGGAAGAGCGCGAGGGTGGGGCCTCACATAACGACGCCTTGGCGGCCGTTGGCGGTGCGTGCGGATTGGCACTGCTTGGTTCTGCCAGTTCCGATATCGCAGGTTTTGCCGTTATCGCTCTCTCACCAATGGGATTGTTCAGTAATTTCGGAATCTTTTCTGCCGCCATGATCGCTCTTTCTCTTCTGGCAAGCCTCATCCTTACAACTGCAGCGCTTGGTTTAATTGCGCCCGCCCCCACCTCAGTTCCTGAGGAAGAGTAATGCTGGTTCGTTCATTGACGATTGACGACCTTGACCGCATGGCTCGCATCAACCAAGAAGGGTTGCCAGGGACAGGTAAGATTTCTGACAAACAACTCGCAACGCTACTCGATATGTGTGAATTAGCCATCGGTGTTGAGAAGGAAGGCGTCTTAGTTGGTTATGTCCTGTGTTTGCTCCGCGGTGCGCCGTATTGGAGTTTGAATTATGCTTGGTTCAATGAAAGATATAAGAAATTCATCTATGTTGACCGCATAGCGGTAGATACACAGTTTCGTGATCAAGGAATTGGGTCTAAATTATACCAAAAAGTCATCCAATATTCAACTAAAAATAATGTCTCTATTACTGCAGAGGTTAGTTTAGATCCACCAAATCCAGGGTCAGACCGATTCCATATCCGTCATTCATTCAATTCAGTTGGAGAATTCCATCAGGAGAATCAATCAGTCACCATGTACATCAGAGATTACCAATTAAACAAGAATGGTAAAAACAAATAATACACAATTGGAATAGAAACTAAGAAAGATAAAATCGCTAAGGCAATATTCCACTCTTTCCCTTTCTCCGACTTAGTGGAATCCTCCCCGCGAGACTGTTCCCAAATGATTTTCTTATCATAATGAACTGCATCAAAAATACAAGAAATGCAAAAAAATACGACGAAAGAACTGCAACCAAAGATGAAAAAGAATGGGATTAACAAACTGAAAATAAATGAAAAAAATAAACCGGTTATACCAATAACAATTGTAAGACGATGTAATCGAAGGTATATTTCACCATCGTTAACTCCATTCTTCATGAGGCTCCCATTCATTAGTGACTAAAATAAGTGGTGCAGAGGACCGTCATAACTCTCCGAACCCTGGTTAGATGCGGCTCCATGCTCGCCACGGATTTGACTCTCTCCAACTGCTTGAGCATGCCGATTATTCGGTGATGACGATGTTGCGGCCCTCTGACTGAACCCTTGAAGCGATGCGTTCATGAAGGGTTGGGCACCCCCTCAACTTGCTCTCATTGGGGTTGGCCCCTTGAAAGCGGTGTTCTGTATGACTGAAAAAGAAGCGTCGCGACCCCAAGACGACGAAGAAGAAGATTGGATGAAATACGCCAATGCAGGATTCGGAGAAACGGATTATTCATTGTGGGATGACGCTGAAGAAGTTCCAGACACGCCTGACGAGGAAGAAGAAAAACAGGACCTCAACGATTCCGACCAACTTGAGACACACATGGAGGAAATCCCTCGTGCTCCTTCGCCTGTTGGACACAAGCATCTCGTTCGAATTGGTGCATGTAACGCCTGTTTGGGCCGTGTGGGTGGAAAGAAACGCTACGAACAAACCATCGAACAATCGGGTGAAGAAATTCGTGCATCGGTGATTGACAGAGACGGTCATTTAGCCACGGCAAGGGACGAAGTTCCGTTGTGTCCTTTTTGTGAAAACCTCTTCGAGGAGATTGAACTTCTCGCTGACATCGTTTACGATAATCTTGCGCCCTACGAACTGAGCCGATTGCAACTTGGGGCTCGCTTTCCCAAAGACCAAATGGAAACAGAAGAAGTGCTTCGCAAGCGATACGGCGCTGGAGGTTCCGACGCACTCAAAGCAGGTCTTGTCTCACAAATTGCATTGCGATTGAAGGACCGATTAGATGATGTTCGCATCGTCAACGACAAGCCCGATGTTCTCGCTCTCATCGACGTCCTCACCCTGACGGTGGACATGGATATTCGCGCCGTTTACATGTACGGGCGATATCGAAAATTGGAACGGGGCATTCCTCAAACTCGCTGGCCTTGTCGTGCTTGCAAAGGTCGCGGTTGCAAACGATGTGATGACACTGGTTTGCAATACAAACGAAGCGTTCAGGACCTGATCGGCAATCCGTTATTGGAGACCTTTGAAGCAACCGAACATGCCTTCCACGGAATGGGTCGGGAGGACATCGATGTTCGTTGCATGGGTCGTGGGCGACCGTTTGTCATGGAATTCAAGCAACCCAAAAAACGTACGATTGAGCCTGAAACCCTAAGCGAAATTGTCAATTCAAATGCTGGCGGTGCCATTGAAGTGCTCTCCTTGAGAGCTTCCAATCGCAGTGAAGTTGTCCGAATCAAGGATACACCTGCAGAAAAGTCGTATTCGATTCGTTTCCGTGTCGAGCCCATGAATGAAGCCGAGTATGCAGTACTCACCGCACCGGTTGACCTCACCAAAGAAGATGTCCAAACTCGTAGTACCAAACGCCGCAAGCCAAGGCAACGTCGAGGCGACAAGCATCAAGACCGCACCAAACCGCTTGAACATGAAGTGGTCACTCCCTCAACAGGACCAAGTCTTGAGGAACTTCAAGGGATGAAGAAAGCCGAACTTGTCTCATTAGCAGAGCAACACGAATTGAAAAAGACGGGAACGAAAGCCGAACTGGTTGAACGTATCGTTGCTGCCTTACCCCCTGCTCCCGCAGTATTTGACCTTCCTGACGAAGCGGCCATCATCGAGATCATCAAAGGATTGAACGGTGTCAAATTGGCCCAGCGCACCCCTGAACGAGTCGCACACCGCCGTGCTGATTTAGTCCGTCGGCGCACCGTCTTCGAGGCTCATCCGCCGGTGATTGAAATCGCAGAAGACGGTGTGATGGAAGTCGAATTCACACTACGTTGTGAGTCGGGAACCTATGTCAAGGAAACCGTCCACGGAGATAGTGGTCGTACCCAACCTTCTCTCGCTTCGCTCATCAAAGCAAAGTGCAACGTCCAGTGGTTGGACGTCGGCGATATCCACGCTGATTGACCTGATTTGAGGCAATGAGGGATGGACTGCACCGTCGCGGTGCTTATATGGGGATGGTCGGTCGGCGAAATGCTCCGAAGAGGCGTTTACGCTGATTCGGACGACAGAGGCGAACAACATGAAGCGATCCAAGGGACAGCGTGTGGGAACACGAAGCATTCTACGACGTAGAAAAAACGAGCGCAGTCGCTTGAATATCAGTCGCGTCATGCACGATTACGAACCTGGAGACCGTGTGGCTATCGTCCTTGACGGTGGTCAGCAAGGTGGCATGCCCCACCGACGATTCCACGGCCGCACAGGGTTCATCGAAAAGCGCCAAGGTGTGGCTTGGATTGTTGCCGTCAAAGACGGTAACATGCAGAAAACTGTCATCGCCCGCCCTGAACACCTTCGACCCCTTGAATGAGGAATGACCTATGGCTAACGAAGATAATTTCCTTGATTTTGCTACCGTCCGTGACATGCTCATCGACGCCAATGAGCGCCGTGGTCAACTGACCTACGAGCAAAAAGCCGCCCTCCAACACGCTGAATGGGCCGCCAGCAACGCTCGTAACGGTCACGTGACCCGAGGTGAACACTTTGAACAACTTCGTGCTCGATTAGTGGCTGAAGTTGATGTGTTCGCAAAGCACCCCGGCCTCGCTGCAAAGGTCGCTGAATTGATTCCTACCCACCCTGAAGATATCGAAGCCGTGCTTCGCTCAAAGCGGGTGAAATCCGACGACCGAACCAACGGCGACACCGATGCCATTTTGGACATTGTTCGCCAAGTCTATTCGTTCGAACAATGAACATGCTTTCAGGTGAATCACCATGACCGACCCTCGGCGAAGGCGCCACATTGACGCACCATCTGGTCCAAAGAAGAAGGCCAGTGCTGACCCTTCATCCTACAAAATGTCTCGACCTGCAATGGGGCGGAAAGAGGTTCCTAAGCCTAAACCGCAACAGCCCAAGCGTGAGAACCGACAAGGTTCCAAACAACAACGTGGGAAGCAATCTCGTGGCCAGCAACAACGCGGCGGTAACAATCGATCTCAACGTCCCCGACAGGACCGCCCAGAGCGTCCCAAAGCGTTGATTGGTGAATCCTGGGCTCGTGTGATAGAACACGACACAGACAGCGGCGTCGTGACAGCACTCAGTGAAGGCGGATTTGTGTTCTGCCGCGTGAAAGTCAAGTCAAACGACCCCGTTTTGATTCCAAGCCAGCGCATCTACATTGGAACCGAGGGATCAAAACGTGAACACGTTGCGGAGATCATAGGGACTGCTCGACTGGACCGCATGTCGAACATGGCTCGTCTGGACATTCCTGTGGTGCTCCAACTCTTTGTTGAAGAAAACGCTCAACAGTTCCTTGAATCATTCTACAATCGCGCAGGCCCCCTTTCTCTGAAGCAACATTCATTTGAGTTGCTGCCCGATGTCGGTAAGAAGAAGGCAAAACAAATGGTGGATGCCCGTAACAATGTAGGAATTTTTTCCTCAATGAATGAACTCAATGACCATTGCAACATCGACGGAGCCGAGCTTTTGGCTCGACGGTTCATGCAGGAAATTGAAGACCCAACGCTTGAACCGCGCTTGTACAGTCTTCTCCTGCCGGTGGAAGCATGAGAGGCGCACGTTGGCTGGTTGATTCGCTTCGTGGTAAGCAACCGTTCAACAAATCTCTTGGGCAACACTTCCTTGTTCACGACGACATCTTGCAGCGAACGGTGGCACTGGCAGAGGTGACGGATGAAGACCATGTGCTGGAGATTGGCCCTGGCCCTGGAGTGCTCACCGAAGTCTTGTTTGCCACGGGTTGCAAAGTAACAGCCATCGAAATAGATGAAGGTGCATGTGAACATCTTCGGTCGGTATTTGCTCTTGAATTGGACGAGGAACAACTCGTCCTAACCGAGGGTGACGCTCTGCAAAAAGCATGGCCAAAAGACATCACCAAAGTGGTCGCTAACATACCTTACCAAATCTCATCTCCTCTCATTGACCAAATCACTCGCCATCACAGAAACCCTCACACTCAATCGTTGACCGATGTTGTGATCTTAGTGCAAGAAGAATTTGCAGAACGAGTGGTCATGGAGTACGAAAGCGATGTCGGCTCATTGGGCATGGTCGTTGCTTTGGATTTCGATGTGGACATGAATGAGCGAGTTCCCCCGCATGCATTCTCGCCGATGCCTAAAGTGCATTCTCGACTCCTCCACTTAACACCTCACGGCCGATCTTGGAGTTGTGACCGACGCCTCTTGGTGATGATGATTCACGCGGCATTTTCTCAGCGCCGCAAAAAATTGAGATCAACGCTCAAAACAGCACCAAAACGCATTGCACGAATCCCAGGTTGGCATGCAGGGCGATGGAAAATCGCCTATGCGAATTTGGTTGAAGACGAGCGACTGGAAGCCCGTCCAGAAGAGTTTGAGTTGGAAGATTGGATTGAATTAGGCGCTGATTTTGAATCGGTTGAAGAGGAATCTTGAGACTTCAAAAGGGCTCAATGATCTAGACGAATTGGGGAGAGGGTTTTCTTAGGAGCGCCTTCACGCCTTGACTTGTCGGAGGGGATGTTATGGCCAAGAAGGACACCTATCTCGCACTGCTTCGGAGAGGTATTGACGACACCACCGCCAACCAACTCGCTGATGCTGGGTTGAAGATTGGAGACTTGAAGAAGATCGACAAGGACATGTTGGTCGAAAACTACGGCCTCAAAGAAGACATCGCAAACGGTGTCATTGAAATCATCACCGCGGGACCACAATCTCACGGTAAGGAACGCTACCTCTCACGAGTTCTTGCTCCAGAAAAGAAGCAAGAGTCTCGTATTGAAGAAATCAAGTTCAAGCGTGAGCAAAAAGACGTTCTCGCTGAGTTGGCTGAGCAAAAGGAGCGACTCAAGTTAGCCAAGGTTGAGGCTTTTCGAGCTCAGAAACTCATCATGAACCGATTGGGCAAGACCGTTGAACTCATTGTCAAGTTGGAAAACAACCTGTACGACGAATCCAAAGATGACCAGAAGGTCAAGATTCGAGATCAACTTGAGACTCGCGGACTTGAAGCCGCCAGGGACCATGAAATGTTGGAACTGGAGGGAACCCCTCAGGACATCGTTGATTTCCGCCGAAACCATGTACCAGGATTGATTTTCCATGCCTGTCCTGAATGTGGTGACGAACTCGACCCACGACAAGCTCGTGACCCTGACCGATCTGAGGCATGGGCTTTCATCTGTTGGGAATGCGAAACAAGTTTCGAACCCTCGTTGACTCAGCACATTGAGGGAATCCTCGGAGAAAATGCTCGAATTCGCATCGACCCTGACAAAGCCCCCCGCAATCCAGTTCCCCCCAAGCCTGCCAGCATGGACTTCACCACCGTCAATGACCTCATTCGGAAGGACCTCGAACAAACAGGTGCAACCGCTGATGAGATGACCAAGGCCGTTGAGGAAAGCGTGGTTGCTGGTGGACTCATGGACATCAACGAATGGATTGATCAAACCCTCGCTGCCAAGAATTACATCCAAGCTCAAGAAGACCGAGAAGATTTCATTCTCCGCACAGGTGCTGGAGCAACCAAGTTCAACAAGTGGATGAAGAAGGCAGGATTGTTCTTCAACAAGCAAACCGGTCGTTGGACTCGAGAAAAGGGACGATGAGGCGAACTTCATGTCAGCTGGCACCACCGGCCTTGACCTCGATGCCCCCAAGCCTGATGCCAAAGAACCCAACCCTGTGATACGTTTTCTGAAAGGTGCTGAGTTGCTCGGTCAGTGTGCTGTCAACCCGGGTGAAACCATAGTCGATCATGCCGAGGCATGTGGCATTCGCCTTCCCACGAATTGCACCTCTGGAACATGCGGCACTTGCATGGTCAGCCTCATTTTGGGAGAGGTCCCCCTTCCTGAAACTTTACCCCCTGGCCTTGACGATTTCTTGGTGGAAGAAGGGGCAAGGTTGGGTTGTATCGGCCTCCCTGTTGGAGATGTTGACATCGACATCCGCCCACCAATCTGAGGTGAGCAAATGTTTGATTCCTGGGGAGCAACTGAATGGTTCATTCTCGTCATCGACCTTGTAGCACTCGCCATTGTAGTTGAATTCCTTCGTCGGAAAATCAAACACAAACTCGACGAAGTTGAGGTGCGACAAGCCTTCCATCTTCAGCAACGCCGAGCAGCCCCCCCCACAACCATCGATGAAACAAGCGACGAATGAATAAGTGGAACACTATGGCATGGGCGTCGTATTTTGGACAGGCATCATCAAGTGGCAACTACCTCGAATCAAGAAATGGAATCGAAACCGCAAGAAAAAAGCCCAAGCCGAAAATTGAGCACCTCAATGGCCTTGCAGATGCTTCAAGAACCCTTGACGATGTCATCTTGGCATGAGTGAAGGGGCCCAAACCACAACTGGCCCCATCCCCATCGGCCAATTTGTCTTACTGGTCAAGCAGACGCTCAAGCAAGATCACCTCTTGCAGCACCAAGCTCTCCGAGGAGAAGTATCTCAATGGAAAGTGCATAACGGGAATGTCTACTTCTCGTTACGAGATGAACAAGGTCAGATGAATTGTGTCATTTGGCGCAATTCAGCCGTGGTACATCCTAGCATCAAAGAGGGCAGTGAAGTTGTCGTTATCGGAGGGTTGGATATATGGCCCAAACGAGGTAACTTGCAGTTGGTCGTGCAGCGGATTGAGCCCATCCAGACACTCGGGGCCATGGAGGAAGCTCGACGAGCCTTGATTGAATCCTTGCGCAATGAAGGGGCGTTAGACCGTCCACGGATGGCCTTACCGACCTTACCCAAACATATCGCCATCGTCACCGGTGCTGGCTCTGCAGCACTTGCAGACATGCAACAACTCATTGAGAATCGGTGGCCTGGCTTACGCGTTACCGTCATCGGTGTACTCGTTCAAGGTCAACAAGCGGTCAATGAATTAGTTCGTGGACTCGCGGTCACTCGTTCGCTTGCAAAACCCGAGATTGCCCGACGGTTGGGATTACCACCCGTTGACGCGGTTATCGTTGGACGTGGTGGAGGCTCGGCAGAAGACCTCTGGGCCTTCAACCTCGAACCTGTTGTCAGAGCCATCATGGCAAGCCCCGTCCCCATCATCTCTGCTGTAGGGCATGAATCGGACGTCTTGGTGAGTGACCTCATCGCTGATGTTCGAGCCTCAACTCCATCCAATGCAGTGGAACGTTTGGTGCCCGACCGTCACGATGTGATGATGTGGATGGAAGATCAATCCGATCGATTGGGGAGTGCTGTACATCGAAGGTTCTCAGAACTTCGACAACACCTGATGTTCATGCGCACTCAACTTTCTCATGCCCCTGCCAAGGGCTTGGCCATCGAGCAACAGAAGGTAACTGCACTGCATCATCGATTGAACCGTAGCACCGATGCCATGCTCGCTGGGCAACATCAACGCCTTGCAAGTTTGGCTGCTACCCTGAATGCTGCTCATCCTCAGCGAGTCCTTGAGCGCGGTTATACCATGGTGCAAGGCCGAGATGGTCGGGTGCTCACAGATGTGGCGAGCCTTCAACAAGGGCAGACTATCAACCTGCAATTCGCTGACGGCCGAGCAGAGGCCGATATTCACACCATTCATACCGAGGAGGATACATCATGAGCGAAGAAAAACCGACCTATAGCGAAGCCGTACAACGACTCGAAGCCATTGTGGCTGACCTTGAGCGTGGTGGAAAGAACCTCGACGAAACACTCGCTATGTTCGAAGAGGGAAAGGCCCTTTTGACCCAATGTCAAGAAGAATTGAAATCAGCAGAAGGTCGTTTAGCAGAACTGCGTTTGGACGAGGCTGAAGCTCTGGCCAGCAATGAAAATTGAAGTGATAGAATGGGTCGTAAACTCGCAGCATTACAACGCCGTATTGCTCGTGTTTTCGCTGGATGGAAAGACCCTCACGACCGCCGCCCCTATCCTGAACTCGACATCGTTCAACGCCTTGAAATCAAGGAAGACGGCGAGATTGCGCTGACAATCAAGCCCTCACGCCCCCATTGCCCGTGTTGCCTACTTGACATCGATGCCTTGAGAAAGCGCTTGTGCGAGGTCAAAGGCGTGACCTTTGTTCACGTCGAAATTGTTGACATCCCTGCCGCTGGGCGCTGGACTCGAAGCATCAATCGTTGAGGTTGGCCTTCTGGTGAAGGCGCCTGACAATCAAAAATGTCGGCAAAGACCAACCTCCAACGGCCAAGCACCACGCCAAGACCGTGCCCCAAAGCATGCCATAGGTTGGAAGTGACCACATTGCGATGTTCGCATAGACGGCAACGCTGACTCCACCCAGCATCATCGGTCCTGCAGCACCGCGTGGGACGGTTGGTCCTTGCGCGAGCCAAAGAGCGACCATGCTGGTCAGGAAAATGGCTGGGAATACGCTGGCCAGTCCGGCAAGTAATGGCTGGCCTTGTCCCGATAACCAGACCGCTGCCCCGATGGCGAGTGCCGCTGCAATACCGCGCCCAGCCAAGACCTGAAAGCTCACTTTTTGCGCTCCTTTGGGAGCGGATTGAGGTCTTCTGTTGAAGGCAATAGCAACCACGAAAACCAAGGCAAACCCCAACCACCCGATGGCAAAGACGCTCAAAGATGGTTGGAGCCAACTCCCAACAATCCACAGCATCGCCGCTCCGAGCAAAGCCCAAACGCCCAATGCCGCAATCGTCGTAAACAGCAACGCGGATTGACGACCCGCGAGATAAGGAGGGAGCACCATCCACACGCCGAGGAAGAGAGCATTGAGCAACATCCCCAACGGGACAATGGACATGCTTGATTGGAGCGCTTCTTCTCCACCTACCACATGCATCCCGATGGCTGCGGGAACGATGGTGGAGGGGAGGGTGCCAAGCAACCCTCCGATCAACCCCCCCCACTTCTCGATGGCCATCGTCACGCCGATGGCTACCAATCCGGCAAATAGGGCCGAGAGAAGAATGGAGGATGAGAGCATGATTACACCACGTTAGCAATCTTTTCTTCCATTCGCCGAAGGCTACCGCCAGTCCATTGTTCAACGGGAACTCCGTCCCTGAACAGAACATTGAACGGAATATGTTGGATGGACGATGTCCATGGATGTTCTTCGCAAAAGTGCTGACCTACTGCATCGTCAAGGTTCAAACTGAAGGCCGAAAATATTGGTTCTGAAGGAGGGTTCCAATCCCTCAGCACCTCGTGCCATTGTGTACAATCCGAGCAAGAAGGACGACCGATGATGACCAATGTTGGGTGGGCTGTTGCCAAAGCCTCGTAGTGCTCCAGCGTCATTGCTTGCACATTCATTCACTCACCTCGTTTGTTGGCCCATCGAAGATTCATTGTCATTCAAAGGGGTCGATGTGGATGATGTCCTCGACGTCGATGGTACGGCTGCCCCTGGCTTGGGCTTGTTGTGCGGCTTTGGTGAGCATGGAACGCATCCATCCAAGCGACATCATGCCGCGCATATTATTGATGGATTCAATAAAATGAACGGGATTACTTCCGAGCTGTGCGTGTTTTCGTATGTCGGATTCTAATTCTTCAAGCACCATAGTGTATGTGTCAATCAATTCTTCCAAAGCGTCTTTGGTGACCGTCATTTTTGCAATGCTTCGAGCCATGGAAAGCAAGGATGAAGCAGTGACAACGCCACCGCTTTGGCTGGCGACGAAATCATTGGTGGCTGTTTCTTCGTCTCCTTCGAGTGCGACGGTTTTACCTTCATCTTCGAGTCCGAGCCCAGAGACTGCGTGGTCCAAATGCCGAGGTTTGATGGTGTTGACACGATCTCTTGAAGCGGCCTCTCCCGCATGACGCAATAATTTGGCCAAGTGTTTCTCGATATGCTCAATCCCTGCTTGAACTGCAGCTGAACCAACCGAATCGATAGCATCGATACGGTCGATCATCAATTCACGAGTTCGGTTGTAATTGAGGCGACTACGGTTGGGGTCGTCGAGGGTTTTTCGCTCGGGGTCTTGGGTCAACGTTTCCTCTTCCATGGTGGGGACCAAACGGTCCAATTCCTCACACAGAAGTTCAACCAGTCGCTCTTTGACTGCCCCAGAAAGTCGCATCTCGGTATAATGAGCGGCAACCGCTCCGATGTGGCTGGGGGAATAGGGCTTGGCGACCATGCTCCGTGTCGGGCTCCGTCGATGCTTGAATGATGTGGTTCAAATCGTTGGCTCACTCGACCAGACCATCGTCTCGCCCCATCACTTGACTGAACTCCCATGCATGGAGACATTCATGACCGCCGAGAAAGCCCCCTGCTTCTCTTGAGGGGCCGATGAATTCTGACCCGCACATCTGGCAAAATACATTCACAATGAGTTCATTGAAGTACGTGCCATTGGGAGTGATACGCTTCGGTATACGCTTTCCCACGTCATCGTGGTCCCAATCTGAGGTCTTCGTGCAAACGTCGTCTTCCACTTGATCTTGTGCCATTCTTACCACTCCGTTACCCAAGGCATAGCACCGTCTGCGGTAATTGGGCGTAGGCCTTCCTCATCGCGCACCCAGGTGTCTTCACTGCCGATACTACCTTCCGCATGGACCACCTTGGGTTCAATGGCCATGGTTCCTCCAATAGGGAGCGGACGGTCAAAGCCCGCTGCCACCACCGGCGTTTCATCAAGTTGCAGTCCAATGGAATGCCCCAAAAATCGGCTCTGATCGGGGGTGGCCCCCATGAGATGGTTACCGTGCCCGAGGGCTTCGGCGAGTTCAAGGCCTTCTTGCCATGCCTCTGAACAGGTTCGTCCTTGGTCTAACACGTCCACAACGGTATCTTTCACCGCCAACATATCATCGAGTCTACGAGACCAAACCTCATCCAAACGACCTGCAACAAACATGCGAGTTGCGTCGACCATGTAGCCGCGATGTGCATGAACCAAATCAACCAAGACAGGTTCATTCGGTTTGACCTTCGTAAACCCTGACCCCATGCCAGAAAGTGGATGCGCTCCCGTGCCCCCTACGGCTGAATCAAAGAAAGAAGGGATGCCTCCTGCACGGCCCGCAACAATGACCCCTCGGTCGCATTCAAGTGGAAACCGGCGCATTTGTACCGTTCCACCGAAACCTTCGCTTCGGCTCACCGCTTCTGCTGCTGCAACCATGTCCAGTTCCGTCACGCCATCACCGCCCACGGTTTGAACCGCCTCAAACATGCGAAACTGAACCGATGCTGCGACATCCATCTGCTCGATTTCCCAAGAGGATTTGACCTCTCGGAGCCGATGAATGATGCCAGTCACATCAGGGCAGTCGCCAAATGATGAAAGGGCAGAAACAAAACGTTGAGCGAACGTGCTCGGAATTTCACCAAATTGTAATCCTGGTGCTTGAGTCACCCCCATGTCATTCAAAGTTGTAGCAAATTGAGATAGTCGGCCAAAGGAGCGAACAATGTGAGGGGCGTCACTTCCACCAGCTTCGTGAACGGCACGACTCAACGAACGACGCACGAAGGATACGGGCCCGTTACCTCCTGATTCAACACTACCACCTGCGTCGGTGGCTGGAATGAAGCATGACCCATCTTGACGGCCCCCTGTGAAGTAATACAAATCCACAGGATGTTGAATCAATGCCCCCGGGAGGTTGGCATCTCGCAAAGCCTCAGCCAGCGCTGATTGACGGGCAGCTAATTCAGAGACAGGAACGCGCCAATCTTCGCCATCGGGGCCGACCAAATCCTCCGTCGACCATCTTGACATAGTGCACGATGAATGGCGACCGTTCAAAACCCAATCGGCCCGAACGGGTGGAGTTTGTGACGCTAACCTTGATACATTGCAGGATGGAGGGTTATGTATGCAGCGAAGTACCATGGCCGTCATCATTTCCGTTGCCTTCATCGTCATCTCAATGATTGTCATGATCCTTGGCGCGGTGATCTCCGAAAGCGAAGGGAAAGAACTTGCTTTCGGTACTCAAGTACAAAGCATGTATGTAGAGGAAACGGAAAAAGGGACCATTCTTTTGGTCTTCCATGACCCCTTCAATGTGGATTGTGAAGACATACAAATGGACGTATTCCATGAAGATGGAACCGCAGTAAACCTGACTAAAACTGACTGTGTAAAGTGGAATTTTTCCGATATATATCTCTTCAAATCAGAACGAGTGGATGGTGGCAACTACTCTTATTCAGCCAATGTAGCCGTTAAGGTCTATGGGGCTGAGGGCAGTGTTGATGAGTTCATGGATGCGTATGCGACGGGGAATTCAATCATGGGGACAGGATGTTGCACATGTTGCGTGGGCCTCTTGGCTGGAATCTTCGGTCTTGGCATGGTGGCGAATAATTCACGGGGCGGAAACCAACAAGTGGTCGTGGTCAGCGGTCAACAGCCAGGTCAACCTGGTGTGCTACGTGCAATTCCTATAGAGACCGGCTCCATTCAAACCATTGTTCCACCTGAAAATCGGTCAGCGCAAACCACTGTGGTTCAACCGGTGTTTGGCCAGCCTGAGCCTGAAGAAGTGCGCGAACCGGTCGACATTGATGGGGATGAAGTGGGCGCTGATGGCGCATTCTGGGGCAACCTCAACAAGGATTAGTTCACAACTTCTTCCAATATTGGCGATTCGGTTGTAGACAATCGTTCTTCAGCTACTGTACAGTATTCTGCCGAGAGGTCCACGCCGATGTAATGGCGTCCGTATTGCTTAGCAGCGACGCAGGTGGTTCCTGACCCGTTAAATGGATCCAAAACAATATCTCCTGCAAAACTGTACAATTCGATGCATCGCTTGGGCAATTCAACCGGGAACGGAGCGGGATGATTCACCCTTGAAGCCCGCTCGGTTGCAAAGGACCAGATCGATTTTGTGTGTTGGATGAAATCGTCTCGTGGAACGGTGTCCAAGCGTCCATCTTCCCGCTCAGCTTTGGTTCGTGGCAATTTGTAATTCCCCTTGGAAAACACGAGGAGGTATTCGTGAATGTCACGCAAACAGGGATTGGAAGCCGATTGGAAAGACCCCCACGCACATGAGGACCCAGCACTAGCTGATTTATCCCAGATGATTTCTCCTCGCATCAAGAAGCCGATTTCATGCATCATGAGATTGATGTGGGATGAGAGAGGGATGTAGGGTTTTCTTCCGAGATTTGCCACATTTACTACCATGCGACCTCCTGGCGTAAGGACCCGATAACATTCTGCAAACACCTCGTGAAGTAGGGTAAGATATTCTGCTAGGGAGAGATTTTCATCGTATTCTTTCGATGCATTATAGGGTGGAGATGTCACGACGAGATGGACGCAATTATCGGGTAAAGGAAGTGCTCTGGCATCCCCATTAATCACCGAATTAAGCATCTCTTCAGGACAGTTCTGAGCGTCTCCGACCTCACGTGAGGCAACCAAACCATCGTTGAGTCGGCTGTTGTAATACACCGAAGCATCGTGGCCTTCTCGTTTTGAGACACCAAAGGAAGAGGTCATGGTGCCAGCACGACGACGAGCACCTGCTAATCCCGAAGGAGAAGGATCGGGTGCATCGGCCATATCGGCGAGTGGTTTTGGTGGCCTTATCAGTTTTCGCGCCCCACAGGGGCAAGGGACGCGCGTCTTGCGACCTTTGTCGTTCAACCGCCCTCAGACGCCGCTTCTCTAGGAGGAGAGATGAAAAACTGCAAGCCGCTGGACAGAACAATGGCGAAGGTCCTTACATTGGACGATGTCAACACCGACGGAAAGACCGTGTTGCTTCGCGTCGACATCAACAGTCCGATGGACCCGTCCACGAAATCCTTCCTCGACGACACCCGTATTCGGGCAATTCTTCCAACACTCCAACGCTTGGTGAAGGCAAAGGTCATCATTATGGCCCATCAATCTCGTCCAGGAAAAGGTGACTTCACGAGCACACTTGGTCATTCTCGTGAACTCGGTCGCCTTCTGGGCCGGCCCGTGAAATGGGTCGATGACATCCACGGTGAAAAAGCCATGAGAGCCATCGAAGAAATGGAAGTCGGCCAGTTACTCATGCTCAACAACGTTCGAATGGACTCAGAAGAACAATCGGTCAAAGGAGACATAGCAAGGATGGCTGAAACACGGTTGGTCCAACAATTAGCCAGCGTGGCCGACCTATTTGTCAACGACGCTTTCGCATGCGCTCATCGCAGCACACCATCCATTGTCGGATTCACCAACATGATTCCTTGCGTGGCAGGAGAACTCATGGGCAATGAAATCAAGAAATTAGATCACGCACTTGAAACGCCAATACGCCCGTGTCTCGCTGTTCTTGGCGGCGTCAAGGTGGACGATTCCATCCAAGTTGCACACAACATGCTCAGCAAGGGAATCGCCGATGAAGTATGGCCAACTGGTGGCGTGGCGAATCTCCTTCTGGACCTGAGCGGAATTGACATTGGCAATATCAATCGCCAATTTTTGATGAACGAAATAGGTGACAACTGGCAACTCACCGTGAAAGCCGGAAAAGAACTCGTCGACAAATATGGAGACCGCATCCATTTACCCATCGATGTCGCTGCCAACATTGAGGGGAACCGTGTTGATTTAATGCTCAAGGATTTGCCCATTGAAGCCCCCTTATTTGACATGGGGATCGGGTCAATCCGCTATCTTTCAGCCGCAATCAAGCGTGCAGGAACGATCATTTTGAACGGCCCAGCAGGTGTATTTGAAATCTCAGATTTTGCCCTAGGAACCATCGAAATGCTCAACGCTTGTGCCGAGTCTACCGGATACGCAGTTATGGGCGGCGGCCACACAGCCACACTGGTTGCAAAACGAGGCTTGGCCTCGAAAATGGGTCACGTCTCTACTGGAGGAGGTGCCTGTTTGGATTACATCGCAGGACGTGACCTCCCCGGCGTGGTGAGTCTCGAGCAAAGTGCCCTTGCTTTCTCCATGGAAATTCAGCCTCAAATGGACCAAATTTGAGTGGAGCCACTGGGGAGATTCGAACTCCCGACCTTCTGATTACGAATCAGATGCTCTACCAACTAAGCCACAGTGGCGGCAAACCTTGCGCAGTCACAATCAAACATAAGCCCCACGGTAAGAACGCCAGCGTTCTTGAATCATGACCGCGACGGGGGCGCATGGACGATGCGACCAGCGTGCGATACCGCAACACTGTGTTGTATGACCATGGTGGTGCTCAAACCGTCGGCGATGTCCTGCTTCATGCTGATGGATCGTGGACCCCATCCAATGGAGACGAAGATGTCGCCCATGATATCGACGGTTCCAAACGCCTCATTACACGAAGCTTCCAGAACTGGCACACCCATCTGGCCATGCAATTGAATGCACGTGATTTCAGCGATGGGTTTCCTTTACACCGATGGTTGAACGAAGCCATCTTCCCCACCGAGGCACGCATTACTCCAGATTACGTACGAATGGGAACCAGGAGCGCTGCGGCAGAAATGATCCGGACTGGGAGCAGTTTTGCAGCAGATATGTACTTCTTCCCAAACATTACTGGAGAGGTGCTTAGCAATGCAGGATTGCGGGGTCTTGTTGGTGGCCCAGTCAGCGATGCCGCCCTCCCAAGTCACCCTGATGCTGCTTCAGCCCTGGAAGAATTGGACCAATTATTGGCGTCGAACAAAGAGGAAGATTTAGTCCAATACGCCATCGCCACCCATTCCGTCTACCTCTGCAGTGAAGATACACTGGTGCGAGCCGCCCAATTGGCCGATAAACGCCAAGCACGATTGCACATCCATGTCAGTGAAACTCGTAAGGAAGTTGCTGATTGTCAAGCGAAAACTGGCATGTACCCCGTGGAGTACCTTGACAGTTTGGATTTCTTCCAACCAGGAACAATCTGTGCACATGCTTCATGGGTCAAAAAGAATGAAATTCGTTTGCTAAAAAAACACCAGGCTACGGCCGTGCACTGTCCATCATCAAACATGAAATTAGCATGTGGAGGAACCCTCTCATTACCGGCCTATCGCGATGCAGGTGTTGATGTTCGTTTGGGAACCGATGGTGCAGCCTCATCCGGTAACGGCCTCAACATGCAAGCAGAAGCCAGACTTGCTTCTCTCGTGCAACGTCACGACCACTGGGATGCGACTCTTCTTCCCGCCGTTGAAGCCATGGACATGGCTACGAAAGGTAGCACTGATTGGGCGGTTTGGAATCTCGACGATGTCCGAATGCGCCCTCAAGGTCGTTCAAATAACCGTCATCTCGCAAATTTGTTGTTCAACGGAGCGGATTGCCTCGACCTTTGGGTCAACGGGCGCGCCCTACGAAGAGACGGAGAAACCCTGGTGCTTGACGAGCATGCAATTTTAGATGAAATCGATGAAGCCGTTTCAAGTTATTACGAAGGCGTGGAATGAATCAATCCACGCGGGAATAGGCAAGCCCGCCCACTGTGATCAGAGAAAGCAAGAAGTAGACGATGAACGAAGCATGCAGATGAACTGCATAGTTCACATTCAAATCCGTTCCTTCTGGAAACTCGGCAAACGCTGAGCCCATGCCAACATGATAGATGCCACTGTCAACACGCCACTCAATGCCATCCTGGCCTTCTCCTGCTGAACCGATCACGATGATATCGGCGTCACGGGAAGAGCATGAACTGCCTCGCTCTAAATCGGAAAGCCCTGGTGGCGTGGCCTCACAGCGTTTCTTTTCGTCCTCTTCGACGATGACGACATAGATATCATCTCGATCCCACGTCAATGTCAAATCAGCCACAAAAAATGGGGCGAGAACCTGCTCAGGGAGAGGTTCATCAGAAAAATAGGTCCGATCGGGCGTGTTGGGAGTTGGAATATCAGAGACTTCGCCATCCAGAACGATGCCGCTCCACCCTACGTACATCAAGAATAACGATATCAACACCGTTGAGTAACCTATTTTTTCTCGTCGATTCAACCAGTTCACCTCTCAAGCATAGAAGAAAGCCATGGCAAGGATAGCATAACAAGCCAACGCCATCACACCCTCCAACCAATTCGTCCTACCGTCGGCCAGAATGGAGCTCACGATGAGCACTGAACCAAAGGCAGCTGCGGTTTCAAGTATCCCGAATTCCAGAGAAAGGGGAACTCCCAAAGCCCACCCAAGCAACACCATCACTGGAGCCACAAATAAGGCGATTTGTACGCTGCTTCCAATAGCGATAGCGATGGACAAATCCATCTTATCTTTGCCTGCAACAATCACGGCTGTAAAGTGTTCAGCAGCATTTCCAAAGAACGGCACCAAGATGACTCCAATGAACAACTCAGGGAGATGCCAGGCTTCAACCGTTGATTCGAGGCTATGCACCAGGACATGCGCCATCCAACCTACTAGAGCAGTTGCGGATAGAAGAAGAATCCAAGCATCCCTAATTTTGAGTTCGGGATGTTCATGCCCTCCATGCCCCCCTTCTGATGCGAACTCATCGACGTGAGTTTTGAGTTGGAATAACAACGAGCATCCATAGATGAACAGCAGAATGAACGCTGTCGCATAGGAGAGGTTCAGAACAGCATCACTGGTTCCACCCCCGTGATGGAAGGCACTTGGGACGATCAAGGCAACCATGGCCAACACCAACAATACCCCGTTCATTTGACCAGTCTGATTTGCGAAGGTTTGCTCACTGTGTTTGATTCCGCCGTAAAGCATGGCCAATCCAAGTACCAAGAGTAAATTCCCCAAAATGGAGCCAATCAAAGACGCCTGAGTAACGGTGACCATTGTGTCTACCAAGGCTGGATTTTGGGAAGCTGCGTAAAGTGCCATGCCAGCGATGATCATCTCCACCGCATTCCCGAAGGTGGCGTTAAGCAATCCTCCAACCGCTTCACCGGTGCGCAGTGCAATCTCTTCCGTGGCTTTGCCCATCAAGAAAGCCAATGGAGCAATGGCAAGCATGGAGAACATGAAAGCCATTTGCAAAGAGTGTGTTACATAGTCAAAATAGAGTGTCAACGGGATGGCCAATAATAACCAATTCAATCGATTCTTCATCGGATTGAAGACATCCAAAAGGCGGATGAAGTGTTCTTCAGAATCCTGTTCAACGGTTCCAGTCCTTGAATTGGGCGAGGCATCTGCGGAGGTATGTTCTGCGACCATGCTTAATGCGAAAGCGATTCAATCCTTGAGGTCACCGCTTCAAAACGAGGTCATTCATCGGATTTGGTTCGCTTGACAGCTCGCCGTTTCACAGGTGCCTTTCGTGGGGCAGCGCGACGGCCGACCGCTCGACGGGCTGGTTTCTTTCGAGGAGTGTCGTCCTCATCATCGTCATCATCGTCGTCATCATCATCATCGTCGCCGTCGTCGTCGTCGTCGTCATCATCGTCATCGTCGTCGTCATCGGTCTTTTTCTTACGGCGACGTTCCTTTCGTTGAACGATATTGATTGCAAAGGGATCATCGTCGTCATCGTCATCATTAGGCATGGCAGCAGTGGAATCGCCATCATCCTTCTTTTCTTCTTCGACCTTGTTTCCAGTGACGGCGTCCATATCCAAATCTTGCGAAGTACCGATAAATTCTGACATCCAGTCGTCATCTTCCTCATCATCGCCCTTTGATTTCTTCTTCTTCGGGCCGCTCATGCTGGTTTTAATCACCAACAATGAGACCAGAATTGCAAAGAGATTGATTCCTGCAATAGACCACACAATCACATAAGGCGGGTCGGAAAACGATGGTTCAATCACTTTGGGTTCAAGAGGGGGTAGAAGTGATTCTTCATACTGGCAGGAAGTTGTTCCATCCAAACGGTTACGACAAAAATCAACGGTGAATTCAACTCGCTTTTGAACCTCATTGCCTGCAGTATCGGTGGCACTAATGTAGAGGGCATGTTCGCCAGGTTCAAAATTGCCCGCCGTCACTTCCATATCAGCCGAGAGGGACTTGTTATCTCCATAGAGGTCGGTGATTCCTGTCAAGGATGCCCAGGGCGTAGAGACTGAGCTTCCTGTTTTTCCACCGTAATGATAGGTGAAGCGGTATTGGAAGGAGGTGATTTGGACGTCGTCTTCAGCACCGGCCAAGATGTTGATTCGGTTGCCATAGAGATACTTGGAACCGTCATCGCCAGTGGAGGGTGAAAAGATGTTTATCGTTGGCAACCGAGCATCGATGGATTTGTGCGTCCATTCCTGTACGACCGTGTTATCTGATTCGTCCGTCATGGTGACTTTGATGCTCATGACTCCAGAGGGAGTGGATGAAAGAACAGAGAAGTCGTAGGAGTACAGTGGCCCAATGTCAGGGTTATTTCTGTTATCGTTAAGGAGGGCGAGTGGTTCATCATCGGTTGTGATCAACGTGCCTGTATCGGTGGTGATGTTGATGGTTGGCGTGTTGCCAAGGTCTTCGTTCACTTGGAGGCGGAGTGTATATTGTCCTGCAACCAATGAAGGGCTATCAAAGACAACACCATCGCCATCAAGGACGATAAGGGTTCCATTGGGCAACAATGTGTCTTCTTGGACTTTGTAGGCGTTTCCACCAAATCCAGCAAAGATCTCACCGTTGGTGTTGTTATATGAATCGGTGACTGTAATAGAATACCAGACTTCGCGGTCAACGTTGGTTGGAATTTGGAATTCACGGACCAGTGTGTTACTGCCGAAAGTTGTCTCGGTGATGTCGTCAACAACGAGTTCCCAGCCGCCTTCTGTGATGTCAGAAATGTCGTTCTCATCGGCCCCGAATGGTGCTCCATAATGGCGCCAAATGGTGTAGGTTTCTCCAATTTCGTCTTCATCATCAAGCCATTCCAAACTCACGACGTTCAATGCGCCAATCGTACTGGCTGTTTTGATACGAGGAGGAGAGGGGGCTCGAGTGTCTTCCAAGGTGACTTGAGCGTAATTCTGCACCAAATCGGTGTAATGATAGGTGCCATTCACGTTCCCATAGAGAGCTTCAGAGGTTACGAAGTAGAATGAATTGGTTCGAATCTCATCATCGGGAACGCTAACATCGAATGTTCCAACACCATCAGGCACCGTTCCAAGCCATTCAACCGAGAGATTCTCTTGGAATTGGGAGCCTCCAACGCGGAATGTGGAGTGCCAAATGTGGTAAATCTCTCCTTCAACGCCCATTTGGTCGTTCCAAGTGACGCGTGTGGTTCGGTCACCCAAGTAGGTGGCTTGAACATTGGTCGGCTCCGCAATCCAATTGTAAAACGCATCTTCTTCCACAGCACCTGTGCAACTGTTGAGGGTGGTGTTCGTGTCCATCACACCCGTTGCGTCAACGGTGACAACGCAGTAATGGGAGAAACCAAGGAAGCCTTGAGTAACGGGAACCTGAACGCTTTCCATGCCTTCGGGGATGTCTTTGATGAGCAATTGGACATCGGCTCGCATGGTGGTATTGAAGGCCTGATCAGAGCGATAGATACGATAGGTTTCTGATTCTTCTCCAAGAACATCGCCCCATCCAATTTCTGTGTAGCCGCTACCTGTTGCTGGGTCTGGAACGAATTCCGTTGACATAATAATGGGTTGGCTCGGAGGCATGTTATCCTCCGTCACCGGTGTTTCAAGAGTGTTCTGTCCGAGGAATCTGACATCTTCGTAATCTTGGCCAGGGCCGAGATAATTTGGAAGGAAATAGGTGATTGAATAATAACTCTCACGCTGGGTGCCTGGTGGGACTTGTACAGTGTATTGTGTATCGGTCGCATTGAGTTCAATCAACGGGGTTTGTTCGGTCAACAATGAAGGGCCAAGCAGTCGGCTCAATTGGAATTCTGTTCTCCAAATGTGAATCTTCAAAGCATCCGGACCTGTTTCTGGCAACATCGGTGAAAAGGTGTTGTAATTCACCCAGCTAAGGGTGGTTTGGCTGGATGCTGAATCAAAGTCTGCTGAAAGGATGTAAGCGGTGTAAACGGGAGTTGTGATTTCCAGCACTGGGAATTCGATGTGAGCCCCTCCGATGTGGAACTCACCGATTTCGGTGCCATTTTGATGCGTGGTGGTAATGGCATAATAGAAGGAACCGTTGGTACCTGGTGAGACGAGGAAGGAAGTACTGTGTTGACCAGCAGGAAAGCTAGCAGTGCAATTGAACGGATTGAATCCTGCTGCCCCTGCATCGCAAGCCGACATCGTGGCAAACGGTGTGATTTCAGAAATGGTGGTTTCGTTGATCGGTGCCGAATGGCGGTAGATGTTGTAGGTTGCACTAAACAATCCCTGGAGTTCAAGGCCGGACGAGTTGATGTTCTGCCACGTGATGAGAGTGGTCTCGGTTTCAGGGTCAAAAACCGCTTCAATATTTTGAGCTTGTAAATGCTCAGGAGCACCCATGTCTGAAGCCTGTACAGGCGTCAGTGGAAGCAGCGCAAGCAACATGCAGGAAGCAAGGAACATGGCGCGTGAGATACCGTTTCGTTCAGCCGTTGGACTACCCATCAGTCCTATTGTAGCGATTAACCGTTATCACTATGTCGCTTCAAAACGGGAAAAAACGGCCATCCGTCTGGCGATGGCGCAAGTTCGAATTGGCTTCCATCTCCGAGGATTTATTCTCGTTTAGGTTGCTCCAGAGGCTCTGAATTATCAAGAGCCTGAATATCTCCCTTTGCCTGCTGGAATCGTACCAAGAACGTCCAAATCCCCCCAAGTGCCGAAATGAAGACAACCAGACTGATTGGATTTAGGGCAATATGGTCGAACATGGCAGGATACATCAGGTCTGATTCCCAGCCGATGAAGAGCATTATGGCCATGGAGATGTAGCCAAGAAGAGTGATCACCGTGCGGTCAGCTCGCGAGAAGCCACGATAATTTCGTGAACCTGCGACAGCTTGGGCCTGTGTGCCCATGTAAGAGCCGAGAAGGGTGAGGAAGGCAGCGGCAAAACCAAGCGCGATATCGGCCACAAATACGGAGGCGCTGAGACAAACCACCCACGTCGCATCGAGCACTCGGTCGATGGTATGATCCAGGTAATCGCCCCATCGAGTGACCTCTCCTCTTGCTCGAGCTAACGAACCATCCAAGCCATCAAAGATCATTGCTAATCCGATCATGAAAGCGCCACCTAGAAGCCACCATCCTCCGGTTGCAGTGTTGGGCGCATACATCGCCAACAAGCCACCAGCGACGCCAAGAGGCAAAGCCATCCAGGTCACGGTGGCTGGTGAAATGCCATCAAAGGCCTTCAACACAGGTTGGAGGGCTGCTTCCCAGCGACGACGAAGTTTCTCAAGAGCCATGCGCCATCCACTCTGTGCTCAATGTTATGGTTTGTGGACATCGCTTGCCCGAATCACTCGGATTGAGACAGCCAATCAATCGCCGAGTCAGCCATTGTTGAAAGTGGGAGAGCTTGGCATCCTTTTTCCACCCATTCCAGAACCAGCGAAGCCAGTTCTTCAACAGAGTGTTCGCTTGAATTCAGTTCAAGGACGGGCAAATCCACTTCGAACTCTAACAACTCAGCCCATGTTCCTGCCATCAATTCCCATTCGGTATTGGCTCGGATTTTGGCCTCATCGTAACCGCGTGCATTCAAACGTTGGCTCAATTCCTTTGGTTCACAACGCACAACGATGATCGCTTCAATATCGAGCAAATGGGCAAGATGCCCGTCAACCATTACGAGACCAGATGAAGGTGGCTCCCAAACTTCTGCTAGACGATGGATATCAACAGGAGCCGCTCCATCATGCTCATCGACGCTACCAAGGCATTCGTATCTCTGTGCAAGTTCTTGCAACCGTTCACATTGAATCTTAGCGGATTCAAGAGCGTCGCAGAGTGAGGTTTTTCCCGAGCCTGGTGTGCCGCTTATCGCAATGATTCTTGGCGTTCCCATCGTCCATGCCATCGGATTCTTCTATGTAAAGAAGTCATAACATCGGTGACGCAGAACCAAGGTTCCAACAAAAGGCATCATAGCCCAGAACCCCCAGCACCATCCGTTGCTATGTTTGGAATGCAAGACCCGTCCCAAACCCTCACTCAAATTGAGCGCTACATGCAAGAGGGGCGATTGGAAATCTCTGAAGTCATGGCCACCCAATTTTGTGACATGATGTTGGGCAAGAGAAAACGAGATGCACAACAGCAAATCTTCCTCCTCAAAGGACTTCGCCTGATGTGTGATGTTTACCTTATTCGCAATAAAGCCGATCAAAGTTTGAGCACCATCAAACGAATGCACAGCGAACGGAAATCTTTGACAAAACTGCTCCAGAAACATGCCCCAGATATGCTCATTTCGATGAGTCCTGCCCACGAAGATTACCTCAGAGCTGGGCGATTATATGCGGCAGCGGGCAAAAAAGGGGCTGCAAAGAAAGCCTTTGCAACATGCGAATCCCAACGCCCTGGACATCTCTCCGCTGCTTTGGCCGTTGCCCAATATATGCCCACAAAAGCGCATATTGCTCGTTTACTCAACGCTCTCTCAATGGCAGGAAGTTTAGTTTTGAGTAACGGAGTGTATCGCCTACAACCCGAGGGTTCACCTGTGGTTTTACTCGATGAAATGATGTCAGGTTTGGAACAGATCGCCTCGGCATCGCCGACTCATGCCACCGATTGTCAAGAGGCTATACAGGGATTGGCTACTCAACGAACAGCCATCGAACAAGGTGAGCAAGCAGCAAACGCTGCACTCCAATCAGCCTTGGACAACCTCAAGCCAAAACATGACTATTACCAGTATGGATGATGGTAGCGAGGGATGGATTTGAACCATCGATCTCCGGGTTATGAGCCCGACGGGATATCCAGACTACCCCACCTCGCTAACCGACGGGCCACAGTTCACCGCTTTCAATCCACCGATAGTACAAAATTTAGGAATCCACTGGAAATCCATTGATTTGATGAAGAAGAAGTTCCTACGGTGACCATGACTGGGGCGCTATCAAAGGCATGGTTGCTGATGTGCCTTGCTCTCTTAGCACCCCTTAGTGGCTGTCTAGGCCCCGCTGAAGAGGGGCCGGGGAGCAACCCAATCACGATGAGTGTGCATTATGATGTCACGGCTGGAACGATAGAGGAAGTCATACGAAACGGACAACTCATTTCTCAAAGCGGGGTTGATCTCTCCTTTGATTTTTCACGTGTAGCTTCAAATTCTGCCGCTATGAAAACGTTCACCATGGACCCTGGGGACGATGAGGAAGGGGCCAATGCCATCACCGTGAATTCCAATGAAAACACGAAAATCTCCTACACCTATCTGACGCATGGATTATTCGTAGCCAACCTTAGCGCACTGGATGAAAACGGAAACACTGCATCAATGACGGTCACCGTTCGAATTGACAAAACCATCGCTTGGACGGAAACCAACACCGGCGTGCCAGAACCAATGCCAATCCTTGTGACGCCTGATTGCCAATGCAATCTCCCAGAACGCATTGGGATTGATTCCATTATCACCAACCTCAACACCCCAATTACTGGCAATCAAGTCACCGTCACCTGGCACCTCAACAACCCTGATGGAACAGAAGAGGCATCTCACACAGAACAGGCGGCGGATGGACAAGATGCCTCATGGGACCATGAAGAGTTTCATCTCATGGATGGAACATGGTCTCTGGAGGTAACCATTGACGTTGGCAACGATAACATTGATGTCGACCACACCGTGATGGTTCAGTATGAAACTCTTGAATCAGAACCTAATCCCTTCATCACAGAAGAGGCGTGAATTCATCACTTTCAGTTTCCCGAAATTGAAACAAAAAGTGAAAAAAGCGGGTCATTGCGTCGCATATAGCTTGGGAAATCCACCACATAACAGAGAGAAAATAATCGCGCCCTCCTTCGTTGCTTGATATAGGGAAGGTGGATAGGAAGGGTTGGAAGTGAACCAAGATGGCCACAAAAGGGAAGAAAAAAGTGAAGATTGAAATTGAAAAGAATGAAAGTCCTGAGGCAGAAGAGATGCCAATCATGCCAGAGGAGGAGGAGGAGAAAATCACAATCGAAGATCTGCCCGGCGTAGGTCCAGCAACCGCTGAAAAATTACGAGAAGCGGGCTTTGATGAACTCCTTGGCTTGGCCGTTATGTCCCCCGGAGATCTTGCCGATGAAGCAGAATTGGGCGAGGCTGTGGCAGGTAAAATCATTGCAGCAGCAAAGAAAATGGCCAATATTGGTGGCTTCGTTTCTGGCGATGCGCTCCTTGAACGTCGGCGCGAAGTTCAGAAACTTTGTTCCAAAGTTCAGTCGATTGACGATCTTCTCGGCGGTGGGTTTGAAACCCAAGCACTCGTGGAAGTTTACGGCGAATTCGGCAGTGGTAAAACACAAATCGGCCATCAATTGGCTGTCAACTGCACGCTCCCTGTCGAACAAGGCGGATTGGACGGAGATGTATTTTACATCGATACCGAAGACACCTTCCGGCCAGAACGCATCACACAAATGGCACGAGGTCACGGCCTCGATCCAGAGTATGTTTTGTCTCGCATTCATGTTGCTAGGGCGTATAACTCAGCTCACCAAATGCTCCTTGCAGATGAAATTAAGCGCATGAGCAAGGGATTGAACGTCAAGATGATCATTGTTGATTCTCTGACTAGCCATTTCCGTGCTGAATTCATCGGTCGTGGAATGCTTGCTCGGCGCCAACAAAAACTCAACAGCCACCTCAAGGATCTCAAGCAGTTGGCGGACATCAACAATGCCTTGGTCCTGGTGACCAACCAAGTCCACTCCAAACCTGACGCTATGTGGGGAGACCCAACCAAGCCCATTGGAGGCCACATCTTGGCCCACGCAAGTACATTTCGACTCTACCTGAGAAAGGCCAAGGGCGGCCGTAGAATCGCCCGCTTGGTCGACTCTCCAAACTTGCCAGACGGTGAGTGCGTGTATCAAGTCACTGAAGACGGATTGCGCGATTGACGGTGAAGCTTAACGCAGTCTCAAACTGCCTCGCGAGGCCATAGGAACAGCGGCACATTCAAATTCTCTTCAACGAGAATGTTGCTCATGCGACATTTGATTGAACGCGTTCTTGAACTTTCAGACGAAGAGCAACGTGTGGCAATACACGAGCAGAGCCCTGATCAAGGAACTGAGGAAGAATTACGAGCACTCTTAGAGTCCTTGCAACCGAGAATTCGAGTCTATGGAGCCGGTGGTGCAGGGTGCAATGCCATCAACCGCTTGTTCGAAGAGGGCTTGTTTGAATCATCCTACGTCACTGGATATTCCATCAATACTGACGCACAAGCACTCTTGCAATCTCCGTTAGAAGAAAAGGTACTCATCGGACGAACCGCTCGAGGACGAGGTGCCGGCGGCGACCCTACCAAAGGGGAGGCTGCAGCTTTGGAATCCGAGATGGTGCTAAGGCGAATTACCAACGATACACAACTTGCCATCATCACCGCTGGAATGGGCGGAGGGTCAGGAACTGGTGCCGCTGGCCACATCGCTCGATTGGCAAAGGCGCAGGGAGCCATGACCATCGCAGTGGTGACGTATCCGTTCAAATCAGAAGGGTCTTTACGAAAGCAAAACGCAGAGTGGGGTCTTGAACGACTCAGAGAACATTGTGACACAATTTTGGTCATCCCCAATGAACGCTTGTTGGAGATCGAAGGTGTCAAAGATTTGCCTATCGCCAGTGCCTTCCGCGTTGGCGACGAGTTGCTCGTTCGCTCCATCACTGGCGTGACGGAATTGTTGACCACAGATGGAATGGTAAACCTCGATTTCGAAGATCTCAGAGCAGTTATCAATTCTGGAAGTGGCGTAGCAATGATTGGTTTGGGAGCTGCAACTGGCCCAGGTCGAGCAGAAGCAGCAACAATGGAGGCACTTCATTCACCCTTGCTTGACATCGACATGAGCGATGCGCGAGGAGCGCTCATCAACGTCGTTGGAGGCAGTAGCCTCACGCTTGGGGAAGCAGAAAAATGTGCACAATTGATTCAAGAACAGATTTCGCCCAATGCCAAAATTATCTGGGGTGCGGCTGTCAAGGAAGAACTCAATGAAGAATTGCGTGTCATGTTGGTTCTCACGGGAGTCAAGAGTGACCAAATTCATGGAGCAACGGAGAATCGACAACTTCGTGCCCTTCGCAATCGGCAAATTGAATTTGTTAATTGATTACGGCTTCATGGCGCTCCAAAGCAGGCCAATCAGGGCCAATATGCCAATGAGGAGAACAATGCCATCGGCCAGGCCCAGCCCGTCGATTAGGCTCGATGGGGCTGCATTGCCAGTGTATTGGGCACCAACCGTAACGAACTGAACTTGATGCCATCCATCACCTGTTTGTGCCTGATTACCGTTCACGGCATTTCCACTCACAATAAACTCGGCTCTGCTATCATTCTCGAGGGGGGAGGTCCAGTTGAAACTCCATGTACGTTGGTAAATCCCAGTTTCTGTGTGAGTCCAAGCTCCATCAAGCAAATGGACTTGGGAGGCATTATCAAACAGGACAGTTCCATTGGAAACCGTCATTCGAAAGCCCCCTTGCGCACCCTCGTCGTTGACCGAAATTGGACTTCGCAGTTCCAATTGAATGGGGTACGTCGTGTTGGCTTCATAGGTATCTGGCAGATTCACCAAACGTACTTCTGTAGCGTCCATTGGCGTATGGCAAAGACATCCCTGATCGCCTTCTGAACCAACTCCTTGCGGTGAACCGACGCTGAGAGGGGCAGTCATCAACAACAACAATCCAACAACACAAAGATAGCGCCGTTGTCTGATGGCCATGATTCATACCCTTCATGTGTCCCGTTTAGTGCTTTTCTTTCGGCGTTTAGAGGAGAGAAAGAAATGTGATGCAGAAGCGTTCGTGAAAAACCACCCATTAAGTAGGATAAGAACTGGATGATGACCATGTTTGACGAAGAACTCCTAGGTGTCCCTGACTATGAAGAGGAAGATGTCGATATGTACGAAGCGCTTGGCTTGACCTCACCGACCGAAGCAAACCCAACCGCCTCTATTGCACAACCACTCTTTCACGACGACCCCCTTGCTGCTTTCATGGACGATGACGACGAGGAAGAAATCGAGACGTTTGGAATGTTCCAAACAAGCGATCAAACCATTGAAGAATTGCTCGCTGTTCTTGTGAAGGACAACCTTGGACAATCCATTAGCAACTACTTCCCCGGCCTCTCAACGAATGTGAACCTGAACTCCGCTCGGGTAGAGCGCGATCGAGATGCTTACCATCTCTCACTCATCGTTGACATGGGCGGTGGCCATCACATCAAACCCTTTGCAACTGTGCTGGCAGTGGAAGACACCTGGAAACCACTTGATGCACCCAAGGGATTGAGCAAACACTGGCAACCGTTGTACGAAGCCTTGTGCAAGGCTCTCACACAAGCTCTCAAGCAACAAGGAGCGCCTTCAAGCATCTGATTCTGGATGGATTTTGACCGTCCAAGAAAATTCAACCTTCTCGTTGAATGTGTTTGAAACGCTACAATATTTTTCGTGACTTTTTTGCACGATTCTCTCTACCAGTTTCTGTGGGACATCTCCCCTCACATTGTAAACCATCGAAATAGCCGTGAAAGAGCGTGGTTTTTCTTCAGCTCGCTCAGAATCCAAATCAACCCAAACTTCTGAAAATGAGCGTTGCTTCAAACCTTCAACAACATCAACCATAGAACACATACCCACCATTTGAAGGGTGACTTGCATAGGGGATGGTCCATCATTCCAATCAAATTCAAGTTCCTGGCCGCGTGAATTTATCCCAATTGCTTTGCTTCCTTCTCGCCATTCAACTCTGCCTTGCATGGACAGGGGAGGGGCGGTTCATTCTTGAAGGAGATGTATGTCGCTTCCTTTGAGAGACATGACCGGCAATCCAGTGACCATGAACAACGGGGAACTCCACGTCCCAAACGACCCTGTGATCCATTACATCGAAGGCGATGGTATTGGTGTTGACATCACTCCCGTGATGATGAAAGTCGTCGATGCCTCGGTTGAGAAAGCCTACGGTGGAGCAAAATCCATTGCCTGGAATGAAGTTTTAGCTGGTGAAAAAGCCTTCAACGCCACCGGCGAATGGCTTCCACAAGCGACACTTGATGCCATGAAAACAGGATTGGTTTCCATTAAGGGCCCGTTGACAACTCCTGTTGGGGGCGGTATTCGTTCCTTGAACGTGGCATTGCGACAAAAACTCGATCTCTATGCATGCGTTCGACCCGTCCGCTGGTATGACGGAACTCCATCTCCAGTGAAAGCCCCTGGTGATGTTGACATGATCATCTTCCGTGAGAACAGTGAAGACGTCTATGCCGGCATTGAATGGGAAGCTGGTAGCGACGAAGTCAAGCGTGTCATTGATTTCCTTCAGAACGAGATGGGCGTTGATAAGATTCGTTTCCCAGCAACCTCAGGAATCGGAATCAAACCTATTTCTCAAGAAGGAACCGCACGAATTGTCCGAGCCGCCATCCAATACGCTGTTGAAAACGACAAGGAAAGTGTCACACTCGTTCACAAGGGGAACATCATGAAGTTCACCGAAGGTGGTTTCCGTGATTGGGGCTATGCTTTGGCCAAGGAAGAATTCGGAGCAACCGAACTCGACGGGGGGCCTTGGTGCACCTTCGTAAATCCAATCAGCGGAAAGACCATTCTGATCAAGGACGTCATTGCTGATGCAATGCTGCAACAAATCATCACTCGCCCAGCCGAATACAGTGTTTTGACCACCATGAACCTCAACGGCGATTACATTTCGGATGCTCTTGCCGCTCAAGTTGGAGGCATTGGAATCGCACCAGGTGCCAACATCAATTACGACACAGGTATTTCCATCTTTGAGGCAACCCACGGTACTGCTCCCAAATATGCTGGACAAAACAAAGTGAACCCCGGTTCATTGATTCTCTCCGCTGAAATGATGTTACGACACATGGGGTGGAAAGAAGCGGCAGACTTGATTGTCAAGGGCATGGAAGGTGCCATTTCCAACAAAACTGTCACCTATGATTTTGAACGATTAATGGATGATGCAACCCTTCTTTCCTGCAGCGCCTTTGGCGATGCGATGATTGAACACATGTGATTGCTTCAATCATCTCCACAAGAGTACTCATCTGCAGCTTTCTCCTTTAATTGAAGAAAAGCAGATTTTTGTTGTTCCATTCCGAGTGCCTTCCGGCCCATTTTGTTGACCCAAAGATGGTTGGTTGACCGTTCACCTTCCTTCACCTGTTGCATTAATTTCATCAAACCATACCAACCACTGGGGGCGGAGCCAACATAATCATGGGAGCAATATATGGTCTAGAAAGAAGAGGGTATTCGACAAATGCCGAATCTGAACCTTTTTGAATAGTACGATGCCAAGCCATCCATGAACTACGATTTTCCAGACGGGGGCCAGTTATTCCACGCCAAGTGATGGCAAAATCTCCTCCTCCGGTCAACGATTCTGTAGAATAGCTAGAAATTAATCCTAAAGTTTCTTCTTTTACCAATGAGGTGTAGCCGTAATAGGCTTGTATCCTTTCAATAAATTCTGAATCAGCACCCACCCGCAAGCTATCGAAATAGCCTATTTTATGGCGCACTTCTGCTTTAATCATCAAAGATATACAGGACAACCTCATTACTTTACCATTCACAATGGTGATTTTTCCATCCTCACTGACACGAAAATAATTGTTTATGACTGCAACTGCATCGGAATTCTTCTGTAGTGTTTTGAATTGGCGTTCCAACCGTTGTGGATGTGACCAATCATCACTATCCATGAATGTTATCAATTCACCATTTGCTTGATTCAGGCCGTGGTTCTTTGCTACATATGTGCCTCCATTCTGTGCCATCCGGGAAAGGATGATTCTGTTATCGCCACTGGCTCGCCGCGCAAGATGAACATACAAATCATCGCTGGAACAATCATCCACAATGATCAATTCAATATTTCTGTAGGTTTGGTTGAGTATCGAATCTATTGCAGTGTCAATCATAGTATTCCAATTGAACGTAGTCATTATCACACTGATGAGCGGTCCACAATCACTGAATTCAGGGGCATTGCAGATGAGGTGCTTAGGGTGTATTGAAAGATTCGTATCAGAACTGGATACTGGGTGCAATTTGCATTTTTGCAACATTTCATTGAGTCTATGTACTTGTCTTTGAACATTTCCAAGATTGTATTCTGCTTGGGCTGCAAGAAGGTATGAATCTAATAAATTATCATATTGTTTTATCATCACTGAGATTGAATTCTTTGTGGATTCATGCTCGCCAAGTTCAGATTGGATTAGGACCTGATAGCCAATCAATTGAGGATGTATTGGATGGTGGATTAGAGCATTATTGCACCTATCCAAAGCATCAACAAGATCATTTTCTACATGATATGCAATGTCAATGCCTATTCTATGAGCCTGGTAGAGCGATGGCTGTAAAGTGAGCACATCAGCCACTTCTTGCATCACCTCATCTAGGGAGCCTGTTTTCATTGTAACAAGCAAGCGTCCTCTAAGTGCGGCTGCAGAATAAGGATTGAAATCTAATTGCGCATCGCAAAATTCCTTGACAATGATGGGCTGCCCAATAGCAGCATTAACCATCAAGTTCAATAGTTCTTCATTAGACTGGTTTTTCATTATTGATTCCATCCCAATCTTGAGTGCAACATTGTTGTTTCCTCTATTGAATTCTTTAACCACGTTGGCCATGTGTGTCCAAGGATCATCACTAGGCAAATCTAGTGAACCCAGCCAATATGGTATTTCATTCCTCCATTGCTTGTGGCGAATCAATCGTTTCACAACAAACTGAATGGTTATCATATCCAATGGTTGTAGAGTTCTTATTCTAGCAAGTGATAGAGAAATATCAGTGAATGCGTCAGTTTTTATCGCAGCGTCAAATCTCCTCCTCCAGGCGACAAGATTCTCTGGGTCAAGAGAAGTCCACTTCCGAAGGTATGGAAGTGCTGAATCGAAGTCTCTTTTTCTATACAATAAAATCAATGTCACGATAGCCAGAAGATTCAGATTGTCAGGCTCCTGTGAAAGTAAGTTGTGAACAATGTGATAAGAGTATTCTATTTGATTTTCTGCGACGAAGAACCGGGCAATCTGCATCTGCTGTTTGGGATGTGACTCCCACGAAATCTGGTATTTGTTCCAAAGAGCATCTGTCAACTGCGGATTATCACTAGCAGCCTTGAATACATCAAGCCACAAGTCCCCTTTTTCCGCGCTCAATTCTAAACGAACCAGTAATTCTTTTTCCGAGGCCTCTACTATCATCAGTGATTTGCAGTAATCAATTGATTCCAGATATCTACCCATTCGGTAATAGATCCTTTCTTTTAGGAAAGAAATTGTTTCATTTTGAGGTTGAATGTGTTCCAATTCGCTTATTACAGATTCTGCCTCTCCGAACAAGCCAAGATTGTAATTTGCTCTGGCCTTGAGAAACTTCATTCTTTCATCTGTTTGATAATGAGTTTCAATTTCTTCTATGCATTGTAAGCACAGGGAATATTGCTTGATGTTATAGTATAGTCGTGTTAAGAGCTCCAATGTCCAAAAATTGTGTTTTTTTGAGTGGCGAATGGCTAGAGCCAAATACTTTGCAACAGTGTAAAAACGTGAGTTGTAGGCTATTGCAGCGAGTCGGCGAATAATCAAATATATCATGAAACCCCCTTCGCAGATTTCTTTGAAAACCGAATGATTTCGGTCATGGATCTAACACCTCGTCATCACAGATTATATCATCTTCATCCATTTCCTTCAGAAATTCAGAATCATCAAATCCAGAAAGATAATGTTGCACTAGTAAACGCATCACATGATCAATACCTTCTTCAGTTACAGAACGCAAGTCATCACTGTAATATCTACCTCGATTGAAATTGCTGGTAATCACTTCGTACGACGGAAAATATGCGATGTTAGGATTATCTCGACTGACTTCTTCAGCTGCCACCCTCAATACTGATTTGGAATATGTACTTGAAGCAATAATATGCTGATCCTCATAAGTTGCTATCATCGGAACTGGTGAAACCGTGAAGATTATCTTAGCATTAGGATTGATTTCAAACATACGTTTTGAGAATCTCTCCATATCTTTAATCACCATCTGTGAAGAGAAGTTAACGAATTCGTATTTCTCTTCATCCATCACTCCTCCAGCAATACCCGGAGCCAAGGGAATGACCGCTCCATCGACCTTAGATCGCCATGCTTCAGTCAAGCCCAGTGTGAACAAGAAGATATCAAGTTCCTCAAACATCTTCTTGACACAATCAAGATGCTCATCTCTTGAGCGTTTCAGTTCTTCGACGGTGTTGAAACCATTTGGTTCGATTAATGGACGAAATGGGTCAACATATTGACCATCCTCACGTACCCAGGCCTCATCTACAGGTGTGAATCTCCCATCAATGCGATCCAACATCTGAACGAGTTGTCTCGTGGTATAGATATTGCCATATCTTGCAGAGTAGACATTGTAATTCCTTTCCTTTGCTTCTTGCTCTGAAATATCCTTTGGTGCGGTTTCAGTAACGAAGTAGTTGAAATCTGCACGTTTGAGAGTGCGTGCTATTTGTTGTGCGAAACAACTGCCTGCTGTTGCCACCTTATCCATCATAAAAATATTGAATTTTGATTTTAGTACAGGGTCAACATCTTCCATTTTTAATTTAGTCACTGATCTTCGCCAGAAGCGATAGTCTGGCAGATTCTTGTATGGATTGGAATGCCTGTTCTTGTTTCGATTCATCGCGATATTAAACGCTTGGCTACCCTTCAAAGTAGAGAAAGGCAACCTATTATACCTCGAATCCTCGATATTTTCTTTACCAACGATTGCATATTTTTCAAAACTGTCTTCGACGAATTCGCGTAATGAAATCGAAATGTTATCACTTCCAATCTTCTTCTGCTTGGCACGTTGTAGGTTGTGCTGATTCTCTGATAATTTGAATTCATAACTCCCTTCAATTCCTAACCGATCAGCGATTTCTGGATACACGGGCCAGATAGTAGATTGCGCACCACGATCAGTAATCTTCAATTTAGATTCATTGTAGTCTATAAGGATATTTTGCTCTTTGAGCAAGAGATGGGAAAGTTCAGCAAAGACGTGCAAAAGCGGATGATTGGTAGTATGTACAAAGCATCCACCATTGTACAATTTCCGATATAATTGCTGTACTGGCCATCCCGTTATTTCCTCTTCGTGTTTAATTATCTTTTCAAATTTTTTCTTAGCATCGAAATATTCCAAGTGATCATAAACTTCCTCGCAGAATAATAACATCGTATCATCTACACTGAGTTCATTGAGATAGCCGTACAGAATGAGTGCAGAATGACTGTTTCCCATCAAAGTGCGAATTCTTTGCCGATCGATGGTGTAGCAAGGAACGGCGTCGGGATGGAATGCTGTGGTCCTAATGTATGGAATAAACTTCATCCGATCTTTTAGATGCCCACAAATCGACATCACAATGTCCTTGAATCGAGACATTACAAAGATTGAATCAGCCTCCTCAGCTTTAGCATTCAATTCATCGACGGAATCTTGACCCATGTTCTGATCCAAGAACTCTAATTTTATTCTGTGACATTGAATTTCAATATTTGTCATCACCTCAAGACATTCCTTAATGAATTCAATATGGCAATTCCCCACAAGCAGCATCATTTTTACACCTCAATTAACCATCTCTGTGACAAATAATCTATTGTACATTTCCACTGCTAGGTAAATTGCTCTGCAATGATTCTCTCAGCAATTGAAGAACGGGTTTCGACTCACAAGAGTTTTGCAAGCTGACCGCTTGACCAATAAACATCGTGACCAAAGGTCATTATCCCAGACATCAATGTTTCCAGTGAAGGTATTTCGAGCGAGTGTTGGCTCTCCTATGGAACGAACATAGGTTACAATAATGCAACTCGCTCGATTCAATTGCCCTGAATATTGAGGTAGGATTTCAGAGTCCTGTGGTTTTTGGTGACACTAAATCCGAAGGTTTCCTCAATCGCTCGATCAAGCAGTGTGAAATCTCCGTCCATCGTTGCAACCAGGACGGCTCCAATCTCTGGAAGGGCCTGACTCGCCAAATGTGTAGCAAGAAGATACACATCCAAATCCGTTTGTTCAGGATAGATATGTCGGCCATTTTGCGTGGTACGATACGTTGGCCCTCTGGCTTGTTTAAGCTCGGTCAGATCAGCGAACACATCGGAGTGTTTGAGTTGGAAATCCGTCAGTGTTTCCGAGGAAGTTGGCAATTCATCAAGCATGGCTTTGGTTGGTGTCCAAGTGTTGAATTCCTTGACGACCTCTTCAACCATCTTCAGCATCATGGTTTCACTGGTGGCCTGATTCAGTCGGTCTTCATTGACGAAGGCTCCTTTGAAGCGGTAGCCTAGACGGTTGTCCTTGGCAAATTGTTTCAACTCACCGTGCACATCTTCGGGCACCATCAGGTGCAGGTTTCCGGATTGGGCATGGTGGCGCAGAACGTGGTGAAATCGATTGCTGCTGATGAAGTTGATGTTTGAACCAGACACCAAATTCATGTGCTGATACACCTTTTCGACCAGAGCATCAACTAAGATATTGGTGTCAACAATGATGAGTGGGGTCAACGAAAGATTGTGAAGGAACCGACGCTTTGACGTTGAGATTTCAGCCTTGTACTGGGAAAATAACGTCTGTTCAACCCCCGCCAGTTGCTTACGTTCTTTCGCTTTGAATTTGGGAGAATTCTGAGCACGCTCAAGATACATCAATCCCTCAAACGGTCCATGTTCAGCAGCGGACTTGGCGAGATCATAGATTTCATCCAAAGAAGGAGAACTTGATTGCATGGCCTGTCGAAATTGTTGTTCGAACTGGTTACGGGAGCGACGGTTTTCTTTGCTAATTCTCGTCGAAGCAGCCGTCACACGCCCCAAGAAAGGCTCTGGAGGGAGTAAATGGGCCTGCTCGTAGGGGTAATTACGAAGCAGATCAAGTTCCTCTTCGAGGTAAATGGTACGTGTTCGGATGGTGATTTCACCCTCTTCATCGACCTCTTCATAAGTCTGCTTGCGTTGAACGAATTGACGAATCAAGCGGGAGGCTGCATCTGTGTCCGTTTGGGACTGGTGGCATACCTTGAGATAGAGCTTGAAGCGCTCGGTGATGGCTGATTTTAGAGCAGGGATCTTTGCGAGCAGGTCGATGGCTTCCGCCCATTGTTTTCCATGAGCATAATGAATCAGTGATTTCCTGTACAACGAAATAGGGAGGGCAATAGCCGAATCGTCATCGTCTTCTTCGGTTTGAAGGAGGGGGTGATTTTCATTGTTCTCAAGCGCTGATGCAAACAATCCAGCCGCACGTGAATATTCTCTTGCTGAGTTCAACTCATCTCCGTTCGAGGCGTACAATGCTGCTCGTGCGAGCGCTGCAATTGGAGAGCGTGGTTCAACCCGTTGGAACCAATCTGCAAATTGTTTCAGTCCCAAATCATGTTCGAGGACCAGGAAGGAAAGTGAATCGACTAAACGCATTGGGAAGGAGAGATTGTCCAGCAAGGAGTCGGCCAAGGAGGCATCGTCTTTGTCGGATTGACCAATGTGATATCGTTGCAACATGCCGTTCATTGTGAGCGTGAGGAGAATCACTTCAAACAGACGACGTTCAACATGACTCAGTTCCAATTCTTCAAGGCTGGCTTGCATGTTTCTAATCGGCGTGGCAAACACAACGCCGTCACCTTCAGCAAGCGCTGCACGAATCGGGCTGTATGCCTTCAAAGCGGTCTTGGTTTTACCCAAAACGGCAAGAAGTTCCTCGGGAGTCTCTTCATTGATGCCTTCAAGCAACAGCAGTAAATGTTCGGAAATGGAAGAAAGTACCGGCGGAACCTCTGTTCCGTGGATTGATTTGAGCGCCTGATCCCTACATGTCACAAGTTTCGCACGAAGGGAAATCGGAAGGTAGGCAGGGGCGACATGAGAAACAAAGAGGGCTTCGTAGGGATGCGAAAGAGGAAGGAGGTCGTCCTCTGAAAACACCTTGCAAAGTCGCTCAATATCAAAAGCGATCATGAGGGTTTGGACAACGGATGATTTGGCATCCACCCATGTCCCTTGCTCTCCATCCACCAACCTCTGCGCCGCAGCAGTTCGCACAGAATCATTCAATTCACTGTGATTAACCATGGACAACCAAGCGTCTTCATCGATCTCAGGTAACAGAGTCAAGAGCCACTGATCCGCAATGGCATCGTCTAATGAGGCGATGAGGGGCAAAAGTTCGGATACATCCGAGTTGGCATCGAGGGACAATCCCTGAAGCAATTCAAGGGCTTGTGCTTTCTCACCCTCCTTGTGAAGAGCCTTCAATCGCCACCACGTCATACGTTCAAGTTGAGTAGTTAAACCTGCAACCTCAAGGTGCTCAAGGCCTTGACCGAGTTGTTCTGAGGTCAGTGATTCGGCGCTTGATGGAGCCAAGGACCAACCCAATTGCAGGCGGCGTTGGGAAAGAGGGTTATCGGGTTCCAGTTTGAGCAAGCCCTCCCAATCATTCATCGTTCCATTGGACAGGCTCATCACGTCTTCGAGCGCGATGCTCAAGGATTCGTCTTTGGCTTGACAGGCCTTTAGCACCGACTTTTCAACCGCCTGGTCACAATGAATGGAAAGAAGAAAACTCACAAAACATAGGCCATCGGTGAGATTGAACAAATGCGAATCTGGCTGGACTGTTCGTCCACTGTTCAATTGATTGATCACTTTCTGAATGGCCACATTGGTGGTCGCGTCGCTGGTTGAGGCGCTCGCTAATCGAAGGACATCCGACAGTGCATCTCCATCGTGTGGATTGATGGTAAAGAGGACTGTATCCATTGATTTTGAGGCTTTTTTGCTGCTCGCTTTTGCCTTCGGGAATGCCAAGAATTGCCCGAGAAGAAGGGTTCGTTCTGCAATGGCTTGCCAAACCGGATGGACCCCTTTGGTCATGCATTGTTCCCGAAGCATGGTTTCCGTTCCATTCCATGCTTCGTCCCAATCATCTGCATTCAATTGCTTGTGAATCAAGAGGGTTGCGAGTTGGTAGGCGGGGGTCAAGGGTTGTTCGTTGATGATGACATCTGGCGTATGCAACCATTCCATGTGAGCGGGTCCTGAACTTCGGCCGGTACGACGACGACCACGATGGCGGGTCATTGGGCGGCGAGGTCCCGATGTTTCACCGTCCTCTTCATCCGCCGCAGGAGGTTCTTCTTCATGTGCTGCAAAGACAAGAATGGCTCGTTGTGCTTTCTCCAGCATTTGCCATGATGCTTCTTTGTTCATTGTCGCCACGCGCACATTCTTTGACATGGGTTTTGAGAATGCAGCAGTGAGGCAAGTTTGCATGTATGTTTCTTCCAACAACTTGCCCCCTTATCCAACGGCCCTATTCTCCGTGCTTTGAATCCATCGTTGTCGCGATTTGAGAAAGCAATCCCTTGTTGAAGCATACGGTCATGAACATGAACGGTTTGGGAGTGAGTGGTGAACCTCTGGATTTGATTCCTTTTTTGGCTCTCTTGGCCCATCCACTGCTGGCCAGTGCTCTGGTCATTTGGGTTTGGCGTCAATACGCCTGGCGTAAAAAATCCCATGAACTCAAAGGAGAGGAACGTTCAGTTCACCTTGCTCAACATGAACATAACGGTGAACGTTTGTTATGGGCCACCGGGGGCGTAATTCTCGTCGCTTTCCTCGGTCGCGCCATTAGTGGATGGTACAACGAAGGCGATGTTCTATCAAACCTCTTTCCACAGAGCCTCCATGGCTTCATGGGCCCCGTTGGGTTTGGACTGATGGTCTATCTTACCCGCTTGGGGCGTGAAGCGAAATCCAACCGAGAAGCGGGTGAGTCCTTCGCCGTTCCGAAACTCAAGCACGGAAGGGCTGCAGATCTCATCGTTTACTTGGTGTTCATTCACGCTTTCTTGGGTTTCATCTACACCTTCGAAGTGCTCAGCACATGAGAGATGAACATTCGCTCAAGGGCCTCAGCAAAGGCACTCGTATTCGTTATCGAAGGATGAGCGACAGTTCCAGAAGGTGTCTTAATGACCAAGTAAAGCCTAGAAGTGTATAGGTGGCGAAAGACGCCGATTCAAATACACCTTGTTTTTGGGCATCAACATGGAAGGGGCAACCGATCCTGAGATGCTGAAAAATCGCCTCTTTTTCAGAATGGGCCTCTACATCCATGACCATCGGAAGGCTATGATGGCTTTCGGCCTCATCTCGTGTATCTTGATGGGTAGCCTCATCGCTATCGGCCCTGACTGGGCTGAAGGGTTTGGTGAGGACAATGTTGAATCACGGGATGCAAGAAAATTACTTTCCAAACGCTTTTCATGGGATGAAGATGAGGGGGGTCAATCCTTCCGATACATTGTCTTTCATCCAACTCTCAACGATTCCTCCTTAGCCTGGCAGGAGGCGGTTGAGAACGCCTTAACGCCGTTTGAACAGCATTCCAAGATGGTTATTGAATATTCATGGGACGTTGCTGAGGTTGACAGAGGCGATGTGGTTGCTGAAGATGAAAACGGGTATTATGCCATTAACAAAGTCACTGTCTCCACGGATCGAAAAGAAGCAAAATTACTGATTGACGAACTTCATGAAAGCATTGTAATCGATTCCGAATACAACGCATGGATGACCGACGGAATCATTGTTGACTGGACCTTTGATGACCGAATCAAGAATGATTTGGTCAAGGCTGAAGTTGTCGCAATTCCCCTCACACTTCTCATTCTTGGGCTGATTTTTGGTTCATTCATTGCAGCATTGCTGCCAATGGGCGTCGGAGGAGGTACCTTGGTGGCTGCAGTCGGAATGACAATTTGGTTGTCGAATGTCACGGATGTTACTGTCTACGCCACCAACATTGTCTCACTCATTGGAATCGGTGTATCCATTGATTACTCTCTCTTCCTTGTCAACCGATTTAGAGAGGAGTTGGATCGTGGGCACGACGTACGAACCGCCACCGCCATGAGTTGTGCAACGGCTGGCAAGGCCGTCTTTTACTCGGGCATCACCGTGGCTATTGGCCTCATGGGCATGCTTTTCTTCACCAATACTTCACTGCCTTCGCTTGGGATTGGCGGTACCATCGCCGTCTCAATTGCCATGGTATACTCGACCATCGTCCTTCCCGCCGTGATGGCAGCTCTCGGGCCACGGATCAACAATCTCAAAATCCCCTATGCCTTTGACATGCGAGCCAAAGATGATGGCTTGTGGGCAAGAATTGCAAAGCGGGTGATGGACCGTCCTTGGGCCGTCCTCATCCCTACCCTGATTCTTCTCATCGGGGCTGGACTTCCTTTCGCTTACGCTGAATTTTCCCTCTCGTCATGGAAGGCACTGCCACCAGACGATGAATCCCGCCAGGGTATGGAATTGATTGACGAGTTATGGCCTGACCAGGCTGCCAATTCAATCTTCATTGTTATTGATACGGATGGTGCCGACCCGCTGTCAGAGGATAACCTGCGGGTTCAGCACGCCTATATGGTTGACCTGCTCAATGACTCTCGCGTAGCTGGAGGGATAGGCGTGGGATTGCCTGTAGCCAACATGAGTGCGGAAGATGTGGTCCAATTTTGGGCCGCATCTGATGAATCCATGCCACCCGAACAAGTCGCCATTCGTGAAAGCCTTCGATCGGCATTTGTTGGCCAGAATGCAACCTTGATGTCAATGCAATTGGTTGGTGAGCAAACAAGTGTCGACTCCCGAAAAACCGTCGAAGACATCCGTGAAAACCGTGATGAATTCCTTTCGGGATTTGATGGGGAAGAAGACCGCCTGCTCGTTGGAGGGTTTGCCGCCTACAATGCCGACAACCTTGATGCGATTGCTGATAATCTTCCCCGAGCTCTCGCCTTTATCTTGATTGCAACCTCAATTTTGATTTTCATGCAGGTCAAATCCGTTGTGATCCCCATCAAGGCCATCGCCATGAACATCCTCTCAATTTCAGCCTCGTTCGGCATGCTCGTCTGGGTGTTCCAGTGGGGCTATGGTGCCGACCTGCTCAACTTCACCGCTCAGCCCATCGACTCGGGCAACCCTGTGATCATGTTCTGCATCGTGTTTGGTTTATCGATGGACTACGAGGTCTTGATGCTCTCTCGTATTCACGAGGAATGGGAACGCACCGGTGACAACACCCTTGCTGTCGCCAACGGCTTGCAGAAAACAGGTGGACTCATCACCGGAGCTGCCGCCATTATGGTGGTCGTGTTCTGTGCCTTCGGTCTTTCATCGGTCATAATCCTCAAGCAAATCGGTCTCGGATTGGCCTTGGCTATCTTCATTGATGCGACGCTGGTACGCGCCCTTGTCGTTCCCTCAACCATGCGGCTGATGGGCAAATGGAACTGGTGGGCACCATCCTTCTTGCGGGGCTCAGCACCCCATCCAGCACCAATCACGACGATGAATTCTGAACAAGAATGACCCCCTTTTTCCAGTGGAGAACCTTCAAAACAGAAAGGGGAGGCGGCGCATCATGGCTCGAGAAAACCGCACTCTCAGAAAGGTCAACAAGGTGTTGGCTCGTGTTGAAAAACACATTGAGGGCACGAAGGAAGCCCTTGAGGACCTTGAGATCGAGTTTGAAGTGCTCGGCTACCGTGAAGCGGTTGAAGAACGCCCCCGTTCAAGAGGAAGTCATCGAGGAGCCTGAAGAAGAGGTTGACCTCGAAAACTCCACCAACATCACCATGCGAAAGTTCTGAGTCAAAGGCTTAGCACATCGTCTCGGCTGGCCCACATCGACATCCAATGTTCCATGTTGGCCTCCAGCCCCGGCGGTTGAATTCGACACCCACAAGCGTTGGCGTGACCTCCTCCCGTCGGGTCAAGTGATGTCGCCAAACGTGACAGGTCCCATCGACCCTGGCCTCCCTCGAGGAAGGAGTTCGCATAGAAACTCGCCCCCAGTGCAGGGCGATCAGGCGTTGCTACGGAACCATCAGAGTAGCCATAGACAATGCAACAGGCATCAGCAGCGTCGCCTGCCCAAGCAGTGACGAGATAGCCATTAATCTTCAAAGGAGTCTCATCAAGGCGGCAAATAGCCAAACGGTCATGAATCGTCGTATGCGCTGCAACCCGGGCTTCGGCTTCAGATCGTTCTCGACGAACCCGTTCGAGGTGCGGTCGGACCTCTGGTTCGAGGAGCAAGTCCTCAAGACTCATGCCCTGTGAAAGTAACAACACCACTCGTTGCATGTACGCTTCCTCACGGATTGAGCAGGTGCGTGCAAACTGCAAGACTGGGCCGTCTGCAAGAAAATCTTCCTTGCTGATGCCACCCGAATCCAGTGCATCCACTTGTGGCATCATGCTGGCCAAATGTTCCACATTGATGAGTGGGGAGAGGAGGTCGTAAGCGAGTCTGGCGGCCGAAGGCGTAGCTTCCCAGTGACTGGTTCCTCCGGATGCTAAGAAGACTGTGGATTGCTCAGCAGTAGGCCGATTGGTCTGATGATGGTCAACATACCAACCACAATTCGGATGAAAGGGTAAGTCGATTAATGCTGTACCTCGATCAATCACGTCATCATTGAGACCCGACCGAAGGGCTGCAGCATGTGAAAACACAACCTCTGCTTCAGGGCGGAAGGCTTTGAGAATCGCGGCCCCACATAACCCATCAAGGTCAGAATCTGCAACTATTCGGTGGTACATCGGGACCTCGTCAAACGTCAAAGGACCTGACCCCATGGCACTCGGTCCTACCAGCCCATCCATCAACATTCGGGGACATGAAGCCGTTACGACCTTGAAGCATGACAATGTCGTGTAACCATGGAGACCTCTTGTGGAGTGATTTTGGTCAACTACGGTACGGTTCTCCTCCTCCAATATCCGCAGGGTCATTGGGACCTTCCGAAGGGTCATGTCGAAGATTCCGATGAAAATAGAACGGCGACTATGTTGCGCGAACTCGAAGAAGAAACAGGAATCTCTGCAGTTGAATTAATCAATGGATTTGAAGAACGCACGGAATACTCTTTCCGCCACAAAGGAAAGCGCAAACACAAACAAGTGTACTGGTATGTAGCGGAGACCGAAGAGATGGAAGTTCAACTCTCCCATGAACATCGCGGCTATCTCTGGTTGGATTGGGACCAAGCTCTTGAGACAATCACTCACGAAGAAACTCGGACTGTGGTGAATCATGCTCGGAAATTTCATGCGTTGAATACAAGACAATGATCACAGGTCTGCGAAGTCATCATCGTTGGCTTGCATTTGATGAATACGATGGGCGACGCCGTTTTCTGATGGGCGTTTGCCAAGTGGAAGCCAAAGCGTTTCTTGTTCATTGAGCATGTTGCCTGTCCATCGACCTAGAACGAATAGCCAATCAGAAATTCGGTTCACATATACCATAGCGAGAGGGCGCACTGAACCATCACCTTCGGATTGAGACAACGTCACAATGTTTCGTTCGAGGCGGCGAGCCACCGTTCGAGCGAGATGAATGGAAGCAATGGGGCCTGACCCTGCTGGAAGAATAAAACTGGTAAGGTCTGGTAGAGAAGCAAGCCAAGCATCCATTTCATCAACCAGTACATCGGCTTGATGTTGACCAAGTAACGCCATGTATTCGGGTAGTTCTTCAGGAGGGCATGCAAGTTCTGCCCCGAGATCAAACAGTTCGTGCTGGAGCCGCCCGATTGCTTCACGCAAGACGGTTTGAACTCGTTGAACGTTGGTGCGCTCCCCGCCATCTTCATGGTCGGGCAATCGCTCAATTTCCATGAGGATCATGCCAAGCCAACTGTTGAGTTCGTCGCAGGTCCCGACGACTTCAAAACGAGCGTCAGATTTCATTCGACGTGAACCGTCGACCAGAGAGGATTCTCCTTCATCGCCTCCGCCAGTATAGACGCGTGTAATCTTCACCATGGGTCTGCCTCGGACCAACCCAGTTCATGCTTCTATGAGGGGTTTGCGGGAGGGGAATCCTTCCTCCATCCGATAATACCACTCGATATCCATTTCACCAACCGCCCAAGAAAACAAGGCCATCTGGCGGTCAACAACACCGTACCACTCCAATCGACCTGGGTCCATGCATACGATTCTGGCTCCTATCGATTCTAAACGAGCGACGTTGTCTTGCCATTGGTTGACCAAATTTCCTAATTGCTCTGCTACTTCCAAAACGTGGGGATGCGTCATGTCCATGTGTTCAAGAAGCACTTCCAATTCATCCGTCAAATCGTGGGCCTCATCGCTCATGGCTTGCAATGTGACGAGCACTCTGCCTGCGATGGTTAAGCTTGCACGAGCTTCGTCAATGGTGACAACACGGGCATCCTCGGGTAGCGGATAAGGTAGTAGTGCATCGGGTTCAAGCGCATCCAATTCCATAGGACGCCCCGAAAACAAAGGCTGGTCGGTTTCTTTACTCACGAGTGCCCCTGTTTTTGACGCCCTTTCAATTCATCGGAAGTCCTTCATGCAAGAAGTGCGTTTTTGAGCCTGAATCGGACATCCGCCGAATTTTTACAGGCAGACTTCACATCAATCTGAAACAACCGTTTTTGCTGAAGTGAACATTTTGTAACCTCCGATTCCGAGAATTCCGGTCCACAACATAAGTTCCAGCACGATGATCAAGTAATATATCGGTCCCAACGATTTCAACATCGTGATCGCATCGTATGGCAACCCATTGATGGCAATGAAGGCGCTTTGAGAAAGCAAACTGGAACAAAACCAAATCATAACTGCGAACCACAGAAGGTTCCCCATAGGCCAGTCTCCAGCGGGCTCGTGTTGCTTTTGCATGTTACTAAATCAACCTTGAAGAATATAAGACCTCGTTCGCGTTGAGCCGTCAAAGGCGCGAATATGGAAATAAACCCCTTATTCCGACTCATTATGACTGGTTTTGAATAGAGCTGAGGAACCTCCCATAGCAAGAAGTGCCTCCTCAATAGCTTCGATCCAGGCCTCAGCAACTGCCGCAGTTCCTCCTGCTGCATCGAAGGATTCCTTCCAATTTGCAGCTTGCTCATCTTCTCCGAGAAATAGATGGATCTTGTACAGGGCTACGTACGCCATGGGATTGAGGTGTTCTTCATCTGCATCCCATCCATTTTCGAAACAGGCAATGGCTCCCTGGGAGCCATCCAATTGCCCTCGTTGAAGGGCGACCATACCTGCCTGACTCCATGCAAGGGGTAAACGCCCAATGAGGAGACCTCGGAACACCATCCACGTTTGGCCTCCACCGAGCACCACCAATGCAAAGAAACCCATCCATTGCTCCAAGGTGTTCAAATCAGGCCAAGTGAGAATCATAATGCCTCCTGCTCCTGAACAAAACAAAAAACCCGCCATCGGTGCAATGAAAACGTCTCGACGAGTTCGTACCATGTGGTGAACACCTGCAAGAACACCAAAGGTTCCTAGAGCCAAGACGACCATCAGCAGGGCCATTAATGACATTGGGCGAGGGGCCTGTTCTCCCAAGAAAAGAAGGAACGTCAAAGACGCTGTGATCAGCCCAAACCGCCGTGATATTTCCGGAAACGGTTGATGCCTACTACCCGTCATCAGTGCCAAAGACACAACGGCGAGAAGGCCCACAATGAGCCACTTACCCGTGCTTTCATCGATGAACATTGACTCGCCTCATTCCGATGAAACTGCACCCTGCTTTCATGCTTTGTGATAGCCCGAGCCCCGCAATAATTCCGTAGCCCTATACACTTGTTCAACCAGCATCACACTCGCTAATTCATGGGGGAATGTCATGTTTGAGAGGGAAAGTCTTGGAAGGTTGTTCAAACCCATCATATCTGGCCACCCTTCAGCTGGTCCGACGGCCAGATGCATGTCTGAGGTGGCCAGAGTCCAAGCCTCAATCTGGCGAGAGAAAGCAACGGAATCCATTGATTCGCCACCTTCATCAAGCAACATCAGCGACCCTTTGAGTTGGAGCAATCGTTCTCCATAAGCGGTTGGATTCATTTTGTCTGGATGGATTTCCAAACGAATGCCGCGCGGTTGGATTCGTTGCATGTACATGTCCACGAGATTTCGCATCGCTTTTTCACGAGGTGCTCCATGCAAGTGCACCACGATGCGGCCCATGCCATGAGGGTGGGGTGTTGATTGATAGTATCAACGCCACCTCTGCTGATTAAAACAAAAGGAAGTGTTTTAGATTACTGATAATTGTACTGACTATGCGCAATATTGTTTTTGTACTGCTTTCAACCGTTTTTTTGCTTTCATTCATTCCTCCAGCCTCAAGCCAAGTTTCAGGTGCCTCGGTCTCTATGGCATGTGAAGAAGGGAACTATTCAATCGCAGATTCACTCACCAATGCTTCAGTCACCGTCACCTGTACGGTGAGTAATCCTACGTCCTATGTTGAACTGATCAGATTTGACTCGGCCAACACCGATTTCTCCATTGAAGCAATTCCAGACCTGTCCCTTGATGCAGGACAAGAGATGGATGTTAATTTCACCATCATCTCAGAGCATCGAATTGGTGAGCACCAAATCAGCATCGCAAGCATTGAGGCGAGCGTCATGGAATTGAACAATGTGCCCCCCCAAAACTCGGCCACTGCTGTAGTGAATATCCTCATTGAAGAAGGGGGCTATGTCAACAATGGTTGCTATACTGCAGCCACAACAACAGCAGATTATGTTGAATTCGAGATTGGTCAGCGTTCTTCAAACGGCACCATGGTCGAGCACGGGAGTATCGTCTTCCAATTGAATTACAGTGCTGCACCCATCCATGCTGCAAATTTCGCTCTGCTTGCCGAGATGGGATGTTATGACAATGTCACCTTCCACCGTGTCATCAGTGACTTCGTGGTCCAAGGTGGTGACTTTACCGCAGGAAACGGGTCTGGGGGCCATGCAGCCTCATGGCAAGGCTATTGCAGTGGCCAAGCACAAACCAATTCGTCGGCTTGCCCTCCTACTCAGTGGACCATTCCCGATGAAGCAACCAATGGTTTGACCCATGTTTCATACGCTCTCTCCATGGCTGGCACCCCAGCCCAAAACAACTCCGGTAGTCAATTCTTTGTTGTGACCAACAATTCACAAACCGAACATCTTGATGGAGCCCATACTGTGTTTGGCCATGTTTTTTCTGGAACGTCGGTGATTGATTTTATTGAAGGTGTGGCAACAGATTCAAGTGACCGCCCAATAGAGGATGTCGTCATCATCAATGCCAGGTTGGTTTCTGAGGGACAATCTGACATCGACGGCGATGGAGTTCTCAACAGTGCTGATAACTGCCCCGACACTGCCAATACCGATCAATCTGACATGGACAATGACGGACTTGGTGATGAGTGCGATACCGACATTGACGGAGACGGTGTTGACAATGGCAACGATATCTTTCCCCAAGATCCAACTGAAACCGAGGACTCTGACCTTGACGGCATCGGTAATAACGCAGATGCTGATGATGATGGCGATGGTGTAAACGACGCTGATGACGCATTTCCACTTGATGCTAACGAGACACTTGACACCGACCAGGATGGTATTGGCAATAATGCTGATGCTGATGATGATGGCGATGGTGTAGATGATTCCATTGACAATTGCCCATTAGATGTCAACCCAGATCAAGCAGATCAAGACGATGATGGCATCGGTACTGCTTGCGACGGTAATGAGGTGAGCGGTGATGAATCCGCCCCCCTCCCGGCTGTTGGGCTTTTAGGAACGCTAACTGTCCTCATGAGTGCCATGATGTGGTCCCGAAAGCTTGACGCTGAATCTTGAAACCTGCATAAGGTAAAGTGGCGGCAACCGGTGTGGTTAGCATGGGATGGTGGCCATTTGGGAAGAAAGATCCCTCCAAGCGCCCCATCATCAACGACCCATTGCTCAAGGATACTCGTACTTGGATTGGGGAATTGCGTGACCTCTGTGAAATGAATTTTGACCAGCCTGAGGAAGCTCGTCGTCAAATACGACAGATGCAGGTTGAGTGGAAGCAAGCGGTAGATGAAGGCATGCTAAATGCTGTCAATCGAGAAGCCTTGGAAAGTCGTGCGTTCCGCTTACTGACCTGCACCGATGAGGAATGGTTGGGCTGGCTGGACAATTTGGAATTCTGGAAACCTGGCTGGAAACCCGAGAATGTTGGGGCAGACGAGGCTTGAAGAAGGGGCGACGGGCCCCCGTATTATGGGACAAACCCCCACCCTGCACATGCTTTACACATGCCCTTTCTGTTGGAAGGTGCGTGGGCTGATTGAGCACCTTGACATGAACGTGGATTACGTGAGCGTTAACGGTATGAAAATTGGTAAAGAAGTTCGCTTTGCTGGTGATTGGGGGAAGGTCCCGGTGTACACTGACGAAAACGGTGAAGTCCACGTAGATTCCACTCCTCTACTCAAGCACATCGATGCCGCATATAACGATGGGAAAATGGCAGCCATGGGCGATGCTGCCCGACAAGAGGCATGGCTGGAATGGGCTGATGCCAAGATGTCAAAGGCAACCGTTCCTATCCTCTACGGAAGCATCGGCGCCGCCTTGAAGACAACCGTCCGAATCTCTAAGCTGGAAAAATTTGGATTTTTTGCTAAGCGATTGTATGCCTGGGCTGGCTTCCCCATCATGTGGGGATTCATTGCCCGAAAGCGAGTCAAACGCGATGGTCGTACACCCAAGAAACTCTGGCACGACCTCTTGACCGAATTCACCCTAGAGCACGGTGAACATCCGTTCTTTGGCGGAGAAGCACCCGACCTCGTTGACTTTGCAGCTTTTGGCTACATGCGTTCCATTTCTCCGTTTTCTCAATTCGCTTTACTCGAGGATCACACGGCTGGCATGGCATGGTATCGCCGAATGGAAGGTTCACTTGCTTGAGGTGATTGGGTGAGTGAAAGCCTCGGCTCGATCATCTTCCAGAAAGTGGAAGGAGGACGGGTGGTACTAGGGACCACCAAAGGAGGTTGGATTTACGCTGGACAACGTCCGTGTTACGAAGCCGTCCTTCCTACATTTTTCATCACCGAGCACCCACTCACCAAAGATCAAGTTTCATCAGCCATGGGAGCTCCAATGCCCGATGATGAAGCTTGGATGGAGACATTGAGTTCTCTGGACGTCAATGAGTTGGCGACAAACCTCATGGCCTCAAAGGCGTTCCAATCCTTTTCAAATTCACATGAAGGGAAATGGGAAATCCGTTGCCCGACCGTCGCTGAATGGCACCGCGCCAAGGAAGAGAAAAGAATTCACTGCGTCGCTGGATTAACCGAACGATTGGGCGACGGACCAGTGAATAATCATAGAGGGGCAATGATGGATGGGCGGCCTCGTCCAAACGAATTGTTGGGCCCTGCAGCCAATCAAGCTGCAGCAATGGCCATCCATCCAAAAAACACTGATATTTCGGCTGTTGGCACCGTCCCATTTGACCGTCCTTTGCCCAATGTAGTCGTTCGTCTCGTTATGAGCCCGATTCGTGAAGCTCCTGCTCCTCGAGTCCCCCACAAAGCTGACTTCTGGGCCAATCTTCGGTCTGAAGCCGTGTGGATTACATTGCTTGGTATCGTTCCTTCCTTCCTCATTCCCATCGCCCGAGGCATGAGCGACTATGCTACTGAAGGATGGTTCAATCTCTTCTTTGGTGGCTTATGCGCAGGATTCTTCACAGGGGCTTTTTGGCGCCCGAATCGGCCCATCATTCAGTTCGAAGACGCCGAGATTGACAGGGATTAAGACCCGAGGGTTTCCCAGTAAGATTCAGTACGAATCGCATCGGCTGCGCAAATGGTTGCCATGTTGACAATGTGCCGAACTCCATCTTGTTGAGCCACCAGTTGGACCGGATGAGCCATTCCTTCGAGAATGGGTCCTGTCATCTCAGCATCACCCAATTCTTCAAGCAATTTGTAGGCGATATTCGCTGCGGCGAGGTTTGGCAATACCAAGACATTGGCAGGCCCAATCAAATCCATGAAGGGGTATTTGTCCTGGACCGTACCGTTCAAGGCCGTATCGCCCTGCATGGGCCCGTCGATCATCAATGATGGATCGAGTTCTCTGGCAAGTTCCACAGCGTCTTCGATACGTTCACTTCGTTGGGCCCTGGTTGAGCCAAAGTTGGAGAATGAGAGCATGGCTACTCGCGGAATCACACCAAAACGGCGTGCAACCTTGGCGGTTTGAACAGCGATTTCAGCCAAGGTTCGACTATCAGGATAGACATTGACGGTTGCATCAGCAAGGAAAATCGTTCGCCCCTTGATGTTCATCATGTAACACCCAATGACGCAGTGGCTGTTCTGTGCAGGGCCGATCAACTGCAATGTTGGCCGAAGCACGTCAGCATAATTTCGACTCACACCACCAACAAAGCCGTCAGCATGCCCCATCTTAACCATCTGACTGGCGAAATACGGCCGGGATTTGAGCAAGCGTGCGGCATCGGACCATGTGGTGCCTTTTCGCTGACGCAATTCGAAGAAGGCGTCGGCGTACACGGTTTTTCGACGTTCATCATACTTGGGATCAAAGGATTCATACTCGAAATGCAAACCAAGTTCCTCCACCATGCGATCAATTCGGTCGATGGGACCCAGCAAGATTGGGTGGCAAATTCGCTGTTCTGATAATTGAGCAGCGGCCCGCAGCACCATCTCATTATCACCTTCTGGGAACACGATGCGTTTTCCTCGGCCCTTGACTTGATTGATGACTTGTCGCATCACGGAATAGGATTCACCCAATCGCGCTTCAAGGGTCTCTTTGTACTTGCTAACATCAAATTCTTCGGAAGTCGCGCCCGCAATTCCTTCATCGACAGCTGCTTGAGCCACCGCTGCCGCCTCCCAAATCAAGACGCGACGATCGAAGGGTTTGGGAATGATGTAATCCGGCCCGTATTGCATCACAACTCCGTCATAGGCTGCAGAGATGTAATCTGGAACTGGTTCCTTTGCCAGAGCGGCGAGGGCACGGGTGGCTGCCATTTTCATGTTCTGTGTGATGTCACGTGCTCGGACATCAAGCGCTCCTCGGAAAATGTATGGGAATCCTAGAACGTTGTTGACTTGGTTGGAATAATCCGAGCGGCCGGTTGCAATGATAGCATCCTGGCGCACTTCGAGAATTTCTTCAGGCAAAATCTCGGGCGTAGGATTAGCCAAGGCGAAAATGATTGGATTATCAGCCATGCTCTCCACCATGGATTTTGAAACCAAACCACCGCGGGACAGCCCAAGCATCACGTCTGCATCTCTCATTGCATCAGACAATTCGCCGGGTTCACGGTCATGGGCAAAGGGGGCTTTGTATTCGTTTAACTCTCCGGCATCAAGGCGTTGTTTTGTAACAATTCCTTGACTGTCAACAAGCGTGATATTGGCCATGTTCACGCCGACTGCAACGTAGTGGTTCGCGCAAGCGATCGCTGATGCACCTGCACCAATGACAACCACCTTGACTGAGTCCAACTCTTTGCCTTGAAGTTCCACTGCATTCAGAAGGGCTGCGGCGGATATGATGGCTGTCCCGTGCTGATCGTCATGCATGACTGGAATGTCGGTTGCTTCAGCAATGCGACGCTCTATTTCAAAACATTCGGGGGCCTTGATATCCTCGAGGTTAATTCCTCCAAATGTTTTGGAAATGTTGACAACGGTGCTGATGAATTCCTCTGGGTCTTCCGTGTCAACTTCAATGTCGAACACATCAATACCGGCGAAGGTCTTGAGCAACAATCCCTTGCCCTCCATCACGGGTTTACTGGCCAGAGCACCAATGTTGCCCAAACCAAGCACAGCGGTTCCGTTGGAAATCACGGCAACGAGATTTCCTTTGGACGTGTAACGGTAGGCATCGTCAGGACGAGCCTCAATTTCAAGACAGGGGTAGGCAACTCCTGGAGAATACGCAAGGCTCAGTTCATGGGCTGTTGCATGGGGTTTGGTCGGCACGACCTTGATTTTTCCTTGAGGCTCAGCCTCGTGATACTCAAGTGCTTCCTTCTTGAGCATGCGTTCTTTCGCTTCGCGTTCCATTTGGACACCTTTTCTAAACGGGGTGGACTTAGGGTTTGAGTCTTGTGTGACTTCCTCGTTCAACGGGGGAGGTTGTTCCACCTTCTTTACCGCGCCATTGCCTCCAAAGTTATGGAAAACATCTGATGTTTTGTTTAAACGAGGAAGGGCCGCTTTCAAATACCCCAAAAGCGCGGTACCATACTATGTTCGCCAAGGCCAACGCCCGCCGCCCCGCTCGCAGCACCGCCCGAGCCGTGCTTCTTGCTTTTTTGATGGTCGCCTCTACGACCCTTTCATTGCTGGCTACACCTCTCGCTTCGGCTCACGCAGAGCCAAGTGATGTGACTTGGCCGCTCCAAGGAAGCAACGATACAGGATGGGTACAATTGGATGCCTTGGGAGCAAACCCTGCACTCGGGACTCAAGCCACAGCCGATTGGAATCTGAATTTCGCCCCAGGGGCGGAATTGTCGAATGTCACCATGGAAATTCGAATCAGTGGCCAAGACGGATTGGTGATTGAAGAGCCTCTTCTCGCTGTGAACGGAATGGGCACTTCACTGTTCGATTGGAGAGGCCTTGGAGTGTTGGGTGAGGCCAACGAATTAGCAGGATCAAACCCCTACACTGGTCGCCTCAATCCAAACAGCAACTCTGCTGCGGGTTGGGATCTTCCTTCAGATGCTGAAATCACTGAATTGATTTTCCAAGCATTGGCTCCAATAGACCCTGCAGTGTCCTTGCAACCTGTTGATTTGTCAATTCAAAGCAGCGCCATCCACCCGACCACCGGCCGTATGTATCTGGCCATGAATGACGACGTGATGGTGCTCGATGCGACCACGTCTCCTTCGGCCATCGATATGTTGGATTTCTCAACCACTGGTGGCATTGCTGACATGGTAGTGGACGTCAACAACAACCTACTTCACCTCCTTACCAAAAACGGGAGTTTTCATGCAATTTCGCTGAGCGATAGCACCTTCCAGACTCCTCTTGCTGACATCGATGCCGATCACTTCCTCATGACCAGCGGAGGCGATGTGTTTGCGGCTGGCGGACCCGGCTTGTCGGTTTGGACTGGGTCGGCTTGGAACTCCGTTGTGACCGGTTCATCTTCTGGAGCGGGTGAGGCTCTATCGATGATAGAAGTCAACGGCGTGGTCTACGCTGCCCTCGATGGATTGGGCGTGTTGCGATACGATACAGCCAGTTCGAGTGCACTTTCAACGTGGAGTTCTGCCAACACTCTGCATTCCGACAGCATCACACACATGCTCGTCTCAGGCAATCAACTCCTGTTGGGCTCCTCCAATAACGGCCTGGCTCGATATGACTATGCTGCTGGCTTTTGGCTCTCCACATGGAATTCAGCAAATTGGCTGGATGACAATTTCATCGGTGGTTTGGCCTTGGTCGACGACCAGCTCATGATACTCAACGGAGCTTCGCTTCACGCTTACAACACTTCGAACGCCAACTTTGGGGCAACCTATGACCTTGCTGATATGGGATTGGCGAGTGACGGAGAAGGTCTGATGATGTGGCCATCTAACGGCCCGGGATCTCCTGATGCAGATGTGGTTTTGGTGAACGATGGAAGCGGCTCGCTCGCTCGTGTGACTCCAACCGAAACCCCGGTGCTCAATGGAAGCATCCTCCTGTCGAGTGGCCCCCTCACCGATGACATGACCACGATTTCTGAAATGGGGGGCATCCTCTACATTGGAAGCGGAGACGGGACTGGTATCATGAGGTACGATACTTCCAATGCTGTTTGGATGACGCCGTTGGCCCTGAACGAAGAAACACTCATCATCACAAACGACGGCACCGACCTCTTTGTCGCTACTGGTGGCACTCCTCAAAACACTCCAACACTTTACCAAATGGCGTCCGATGGAACACAATTGAATGCATGGAACAGTAATTGTCTGATTCAAGGAGATGACCCCCTCGGCATGGATGTTGATTCATCTCATATTGCCATAAGCATGGAGGATGGCGGATTCACCATTATCGAACGCAGTACAAGCACTTGTACCACTTATACAAGAAACACTGGCATTCCTTCTTCCTTCCTTGGTGATGTTGCCCTACACAGCGCTAAGGCCTACGTTGCAACCGAAGACAAAGGCGTGTTGCGTTATGACATCACCAACGACACGTGGTTAGAACCATGGGGTTCAACGGGCATCAACGGTGTTGATTATGCAGCCATCGCAGTTGTCGGCGATATTCTCCATCTTGGCCTCCAAGGCTACGGCGTGGTTCGTAAAGATCTGTCAACGGGTGAAATCTTGGCCCCGCTTACTGCGAATAATGGGCCAAACTCTCAACTTCCAAGTAGCAATATTTTTGCCCTTGAAACCGACGGTGTCAATCTTTACATCGGTACTTCACAGGGGGCTCGAAAATGGGATGGCAGTCAAATGACAACGTTTGGCCAGGGGTCATCTTGGGACACCCGTCCAAATTCATTCTTTGATTTCGTTGCGGAAGCAAGCACCGGTGGAGGAGATTTGTATGCCGCTACAAACATCGGCGTTTGCAAGTACAACATCGCAACTTTAGGGATCATCGACTGTCAAAACGTGCAGGACGGGATGCCGGATTGGGCCGTTTACTCGGTAGGTGTCGACACCAACAACGTCTACGGTGGAACCAATCAAGGAGTCGGTATCATCACAAAATCAAATTTCCAACATAGCACAAACTGGGGAGAAGGAACACAGACCGGAAACGCTGCTCTCGAAATTATTGGAGACATCGCCTACGTCGGCTTAGACGGCATGGGTGTGCTGCGTTACAACCTCACTTCTGAAGAGTGGTTGACGCCTTGGACCGAGGACAACGGTGTTCTCGACGGTGGCAATGATGGTGTTACTGGTTTGGTAGCGGACATTCGTAACAACTACATTTGGGTGGGAGGCGGTGATGGATTTCAATTAATCAACATCACCACTGGAGCTGAAGTCTACGACATTGAGAAAACAAGCAGCCTGTACAATGGTAACGGCGACCCTTACCAAATGATGATTCATAACAACATTATGTATTACCACTCAAAGACGGCCAATGATGAAGTCGGCCGAATTGATGTAGCCAACCTCACCAACCCTGGTGATTTGGATATCGGGGCCCAAGTTGGAGAAAACGGCGGCGATATTTACGGCATGGGAATGGTAGGAAATACCCTCATGGTAAGCGTTGCATCAGGTCAGTGGTGGAATGCTGATGGGTCTGGAGGCATTGCAATGTTCAATACGAGTAACGGCTCGTATGGAACCAATATCCTACCAACTGGACAGATCGACCGCGTGACATCTCATCAAACCTCAACAGGAAATATGTGGGTTTCTTGGGGGGAATTACGACTCGACCTCTACAACAATACAGGGGCTTTGATCAATTCCTGGGAGAACCTTGGCCTCCCCATCCGTGGCATCGTGGAGTTCGATGGAAAGGTACTCTTTGCTTCCGAAGACGGCGTTTTACGCTACGACGAAAGTACGAATCTGTGGTTGACTCCATGGACAGCGGGTAACGGACTCCCCAACAATGCCGGCGACCGATTCTATGAATTGTGGACCGATGGCAACGATCTCGTTGTCGGTGGTGCTGATTTCACTGGCTGGGGGGGTTTCTCCGAAGGCATCATTTCGCATCTTGATTCAAGTGGAAGTTGGCAATCCTATGCAGCCGATTCCTACACAAGCATTCCTGACGGATACCCCATTTCCATGGATATGTGCGGTGGTTATCTTCACGTAGCCATGTACAATAACAACGGTGGTGTGGCAAGAATCGACCTCCAAAATCAAACTGTCGTGACCGGCTTTACATCGAGTTCGTTGGATGGAACGGCCCCTGCATCCCTCGTTTGTGACACGTCCGACACACTCTACATCGGCTATTATAACGATAATCAACCCATTACAAAATACAGTTATGCTTCCAATTCATACCTTACCAGCCTCACAACACGCAGTCACAACGTGCCAAGTGACCGAATCTGGTACGACGGTTTAGCCTACGCAAATGGGCAACTCATTGCAGGGCATGGTCAAGGAGGCTCTGGAAGCAATGTGATCGGTGGAGGATACAGCACTTACACCTCAAGTGGAGCGACTACAACGCAGGCCAACATTCAGGGAAGCGGTTCTTCCGTCACCTCATTCCAATGGCTTGGGAGTAGCGTTGGATGGATGATCGGCCAAGCGGGTGGCTCGTCGGGTTACAGCCATGTCTCGACCATTTCATCTCTTGGACGGCAAACCGTTGTTGACCTCCCTGGCATCGTCAGTGGACAAGTCACTTCAATGACTGGAAACAGCACCCATCTTTGGGTTGCTACCGAAGGCGTTCCAACAGGCACAGGCTTTGGATTAAGCACAGGAGCTGGATTACTCCAAGGAGAATTCCTCCCTAATGGCGAAGTTGATTGGCAATTTGGATGGACACTCACTGCCGGTTCATCGGTGCGTTCCATGTCACTTCAAGGAACGACACTCTACATGGCTACCAACCCAACTGGATTATACCAACTCAATACCGTCTCCGCTACGCTATCGAGCCAAAGTGGAGCACTGCACGACAACTTCGATGAAATGATGGTGTACAATAACGACCTCGTAATCGGTCTGGCCGGAGATGGTGGATCATCTCCTGGAATCCAAACCTTCGACATGAACACACAACAATTCACGAATGGACGATTGGTGGCAGGGCTGCCCTCAAACAACGTCAACGGTTTTGCCGCGACATCCACCGTGATGTACATCGCTACCAACGGAGGCCTTGGACGATGGAACTACACCAGCAATGATTGGATGGATTCTATCACCACCAACGACGGATTACCCAGCAACATTGTCGAAGACATCGCCATCGTTGGCTCAACATTGATGCTTGCAACACCCGTTGGATTGGTAGCATGGGATGTTGCCACTAGCACGATCACAACCCTGGACACCTCTGACGGTATGATGGGAACTTCTGTTTGGGGATTGACCACCGTTGTGGACGCGAACGGAAACACCGCACTTTACGCAAGTCACGATGGTGCAGGAGCAGACCGGCCCGGCGTATCGGTCATCGATGCCTCTACGTTATCGGTGACATCCACGCATCGATTCGACCAACTTCCATCCAACACTGTTACGGCCCTTACCAGCGACTGGTGGGGAGTGCACATGGCTACCGACCTTGGCCCATTGACTCACTGGAATGCATCAAACGGTGAATTCGAAGACGGTGTGAGGTTCCAAGCCTCACAATACCCGATCATTGGAATGATGAGCGATGGGGATGAGGTCTTGGCCCTGGCCCCAAATACTGCCTTGCTCGTTGAGGCTCGAAGCGCTGGACATACATGGCTGACATATCAACAAAACAGGGACATCATTGGTGGGGTGTTATCTGACGACCACATGTGGACGATTTCCGATCACGGCCTTCAGGGTTGGTGGCGAAACGGGCAATTCACGCCCGTGGATGACTTTTCGATGCGAAGAGCCAGTCCACTGAGCGTTCGTGGCCTAGGAACAAGTGGACCACTTGACATCACCGACATGACCCATCCAAACGTCAACATTCAGTTAGTAGACCCAACGTTCCCATACGCTTTGGACAGCGAGATTGGTGCAATCGGGGTTCACGGTCTACGATTCCAAAACGTCCCCTTGGTCTTCACTTCCAGCGTTGCTGGTGCTGCTATTTGGGCGCAAGGCGTCTCATTGAAGTACGATGCAACCCTTGACATCAGCAACGATACAGCATTAATGTCAACTCTTCAACTCGCCGTTGATAATGGACAACTCTACAACAATACACGCCATGTGCAACTTCGCTTGTATTCGCCCTCAAACGGCTCGATGGAAGTCCGTTTGACCTACGATTATATTCGAAATGATACGCCGGTCGTTCTCGAAGAATTGATCGATCGTCCCGATGACGGCGGTAGCGCACTCACCGCTTCATGGTCCCTTGTTCACGACGAAGATTTTGCACGCTATCTCATCTTTGCGAACGAAGGAGCCTGGGATGGTATGCCCACCGAACTTGATTTGATGACACGTTCACCTGACAAGACGATTTCATTGCACAGTCGTTTATCCAGTGAAATTGAATCCGCTAACGGGCAACCGCTCGTCGACGGAACGGATTACTACGCTGTCGTCGTTGTTGAATACAACGATGGAAGATGGGGGGAAATTTCCATGCCTGTAGGTCCAGCAAGTCCTTCAGATGAAGTACCAATGGCCCCACTTTGGGCAACAGCGAGTGCGATGGGAAGTAACGGTGATGACGGTGATATTGAGCTCGAATGGGCACGATGCACGGCGCTTGACCTCGCCCACACCAATCTCTATGTGTCCAACACACCGTTCACGGATGTCTTTGGAATGGAATTGGAAACATCAGTTTTACCCAATGAAGGTAATTTGTCAACACTCTCTTTGACCCCTGGAGTCCCAGTTTGGATCGGTTTCACATGTGTGGACGATGCAGGACAGGAAAACCTGAGCGATGTTACCGTAGTAGGACCTGTTGTCCCCACTGGAGAACTCAATGACAATGAGGCCCCAGACCCGATTGAAGGAACTCAGGCTGCTGACATACCCGATGATGAAGGCGGACGTATCAGTGTTTCATGGAATGCAAGTTCCGCAGAAGATTGTGCGTTTTACACCGTATTCATGGAGCAAGGAGGCGATTCAAATGACGATGGTATAATTGGCAGCGTCGATGGATTCTCGCAAGCCGTTATCGTTAATTCGTGTGATGATAACCAAACCATCATTTCATCATTGGACGGCGTGCCTCTCATTGACGGACAGACCTACACCATCGGCGTCGTCGCCTACGATGTTTGGTTGAACGGGAATACAGACGAAGTTCTGCTCGTTTCGGCAACGCCATTCCAGAACATCATCGGTTCTGGAACAGCCCCAGAACGCATCACGAACCTCTTGGCCTTCGACCATCCCGACGACGATGGAACCGCTATTGATGTGGTCTGGGCCCCGTCCGGGGCAGTTGACTTTGCATCCTACACTGTGTGGGTGGCGGATCAACCTGTGAGCGACCTCTCTGTGGCCTACGCAAGTTTCGGAACGAATCCTGACAAGTGCGGGTGTTTCACCTTTGACAAACAATGGATTGATGAAGAAACAAATCCGATAGAATTGACAATCTCAACCGCACTATACACCCCTTCGGATGGAACTTCACTTCTCGATGCACTCCCTGGATTAATTCAGCCTGATATTGAACTCTTCGTGACCGTTACAGTTCACGACATCAAAGGTAATGTTCACCTAACTGAACTCACTCAAGCCACGGTTTTACCCATTGACAATCTTAACGATGTGACACCTCCAAATCGACTTGATGACCTCTCCTTGGTTGACCGCCCTCTAGATGATGGCTCAGCACTGTTGCTAAATTTCAGCCTATCAGATGCACCCGATGTGAAGACGTACGAAGTCTATGCTGCCACTTACGAATTTACCGATGTGACGACCGCTGGTAATGGCCCACCCGCCCCGATTGCGATTCTTTCAAGAAACCCAGAATTACCTTTGATGATCGACCTCGTTTCTGGCGACACACCGGTCATTGCAGGACAGGATATATGGGCGGCTGTTGTGGTTCGTGACTCCTCTGGAAATGCCATTGAATTTGACCTCGTTTCCGTCAAGGGCCAATCCGAAGATAACGGAGTCACCGACCCAGGTAGTTATTTGCCTGATATTCGAAACATCAGAACAGCTTGGAGCGATGAAACCAGCATCTTCGTGGAGTGGGATCACTCTCTTGATGCTCAAGTGAAAGGATATCAGATTTATATTTCCAACGAGGATTTCTCAGACACCGATGATGCAACCATGGTTGGTGAAGTAAAGGCATCGAATTCCTTCCTCATCACGACAACCCTCTTCGGGGACCTGTCCAATGAATCCAACTGGTACATCGCTGTCAGTCCATTTGACAATTTTGTCAACAAGAAGACCGTTGAACCAGTAGAACTTCCGGCATTGACCGGTCAAATTACCGCCGAACCTGATGCAGGAGATGACGGCGGGATTTCCTTGGAATCCTTCCTCACGACCCCTAATATGCTGGTTGCTGGCCTATTTATTGTGGCCATGCTTCTAGTGATTTTGATTGTTCGAACCCGAGGCACGAATTCACGGAAAAACAAGTCATGGGAATTGCAAGAAGCAACGTGGGGCATCCAGGACCAAAATTGGGGAGATGCTCCACCCGCCCCTCCTGCTGCGCCACCTCCCGCTCCTGCAACTGGTATTACACAGCAACAATCCAACGATATTTACGCGGCTGCCAATCAAATCCAATCTTCAGATTATGCTCGTCCAGCTTACCAACCCTCTCAACCTGTTTTACAACCTCAGGTTCAAACCAATGTGTTGGGAGACTTGTTGGATGAAGCACCACCAAAATCACCTCAAATCGATACATCGTTCCTTGACGACCTCTTGTGAGCGTGAGAAACATGGGTGAAGATGGCCCTCGCAGTGAAGTGTTTACCACCATGTTGGTCAATGCTGCGGGCCAGGTAGCAGACTGGTCAGCCCACCATGAACGATTACGTCAACATGGAGAACGGTTGCGCATGAAAGTGCCAGATGAGAGCCCCCAGATACCTGATCTTGAACCGGACGAACACCCTTGGAGGCTCCTTCGACTGGCCTATACCCCTTCAACATCTGAGTGGACATGGTCCCTCCGTTCTTGCTCCATCCGAAATGAACGTCTTGACGCCATCAGCGTTCTTGCCCCTCGTTGGAACCAACGAACCACTGGGTGCAAGCATGGCGATTGGAATCCGTATCTCGAAGCACATGATGATGCCATCAAGGTTGGAGCCGATGTTGCTCTCCTCGTCCATGAGCACAGCATCATCGATGCTGACCGTGGGACGCCGATTCTTTTGGATGAAGATGGAACGGTTTGGATGGCTGCACATTCCCAAGGGGGAGTTGATGGCATCACTGCTATGATGCTCGAATCGGCGCTCCCAGGCCGGGGTTTTCCAGTTTTACGAGGAAAGTTGAACGAACGTCTTGTCGCAAGGTGCCATGAATTGGTAGTGGTTGGATCTGGATTGGGGGTGTGTCGAATTGAATCACTCGATGATGAACCGCTTGGAGAATCGGAACTTCTCTCCAGCGCCTGTCAATCAATCCTTGACCAACACTTTACAGATGACGGCGTCTGGACGGCGTTGAGGCCATAGGATGACGGTGACTCTGGCTGATATTCAAGCCTCGCTTCTCTCACGAGATTTGCTTGGCTCTGCTGCGTTCCGACATGGGTCATCCGATGCGGTCATCCTCCATTCAGGAGGGCCCGCATCGCACTTGGCACGCTGGTCGCTCATCGCAGCCCCTCCACGTTTGAGAGTCACTGTGCGTCAACCTTCTCGAGATGAAATGCCTGCTGCTCAGCAACATTCACCGCTCAATGGCGAGCTCTATCTCAACGAATCAAACAGCATCCTGCGGGGGGAGGTGGAAGAATGGAAACATGGCTGTTGGTATCACAAAGTCACACTTCTGGCAAAGAATTTGACTGATTTGATGTCTAAACTCCAGCCGTTGAGTGGAACGGATGAATTCTCAAATCCCGTCATGGATGAAATGCCAAAGCGGCCGTTTTGGTCGGGGGCACTTGCGTATGATCTGGTTCAGTGGACCCAACCCCTTCGATTACAACACCCTCCAGAAGAAGGAGCGCTCTTGGCTGTTCTTTGGTACGTTGAACGGGGAGTGATTCAGGAAACAAGCAACGGCAACTGGTCAGTTTTTGGTACCGACGAATGGACCAAGCAGGCTACATTGGCCATGACTGAACCTTCCGTAGCACAACCAATCAAACATCCCAATACATACGAAGAACATACAGATCATACCAAAGAAACTCACATGAAGAACATTGAACGAGTTCGGGAAGGTATCATTCAAGGGCAAGTTTATCAGGTTAATATTGGGAATCATTGGAGTGGGAACATTGACCACCCTTACGAGATATTTACTCGTCTATGCGTGGACAACCCCGCCCCCTACTCCGCGTATATTGAAGCGCAGGACATCGGGTTTGCATTGGTCTGCAGTTCCCCAGAATCTCTGCTTCAATGCAACCAAAAAACACTACGAACATCACCCATCAAAGGAACCTGCACCCAAGGAATGACTGAGACTGAAGCTGCTGAACATCGGCAAAACATGCTCGGTGATGAGAAGGAGCGGGCTGAACATCGGATGCTTGTCGACCTCATGCGTAATGATATCTCAGCGGTTTCGGAAGTCGGAAGTGTCTCTGTAGACCGATTTGATGTTGAAAGTTATGCCAATGTACAACATCTTGTGAGTCATATCACCGGTGTCTTTCAAGAAGGCAAAGACGGAATTCAAGCCCTGAACGCCCTCTTCCCGGGCGGTTCAATCACAGGATGTCCACGAACCATGGTCTGTGCAGTGATTGACGAATTAGAACAACGACCTCGTTCATTCTGGACGGGGTCGTTGGGCTGGGTGGATGTTCATACGGGCGAGGGCTCTTGGAACATCCTCATCCGGACGCTTGAAGCACATCGATCTGGTTCGGTATGGACTGGAAGTATTGGTGCTGGCGGGGGCATTACCATCGCCTCAAATGCAGAACGGGAGGTCGCTGAGGCGACCTGGAAGGGAGCGGCACTCAGGGTCGCATCGGGTTGGATGCAACCAGAGACTTTGCCTCTTGCGAAAGGACCACTGGGGATTCATCCGATTGAACATCGAACAAGCACGAAAATGTCAACCTCATCGGGCAATATCCTCAGTTTGGCTGAGCGACAAAAACAAGGCAGCGACTGTGGTGTTCTCTTCATTGACAATTTAGATTCCTTCTCATACAACATCGCGAACGTCGTAGCAGAATCTGGGTATCATGTCACAATGGTTCAGGGCCGAACACAAGAGGCAGACCGGTTGGCCGACCCTGTTGCGTTGTTTGATTTCCTTGATGCTCTCCAACCATCTCATTTGATACTCGGCCCTGGACCTGGAACGCCTTCTGATGCTCCGTTAACAATGGCATGTGCACATCATGCGATAGCTGGGCAACTCAAAATACCCGTCTTGGGCATTTGTTTGGGGCATCAAGCCCTTGCCTTAGCCGACGGCATGGAGGTCTTGCCGTCACCGCAGGGCCCTGTTCACGGCGTCCCGTGCCAGATTGAACACAATGGAAGAGGATTGTACAACGGCATGGAAAATCCTTTGTCACTGACACGGTATAATTCATTGGTAGCAATGAATCCCAGCATAAACAAAACGATGGAGATAACGGCAACAGAATGTCACTCTGGGTTGATTATGGGGCTTGCACATCCAACTTTCCCTATTCATGGATTCCAATACCACCCAGAGTCCGTTGGCTCCTCAAGTGGAGAAGCCCTCATCCACCAATTTCTGAAGATTCCATCGGATGGTTGAAGAATCACGCTCATGTCGCAGAGTTGAGGGACCCCTATGCCGACCTGCCGACACTGTGGAAGCACCTACCCCCGTGAACATTTTATCCACGGCAATGGACCCAAAACCCAAGTCTGTGTTCGATGCGGTGTTGAACAAGGTTTGGTGTCGAAAGAAGACGTTCCCGTTCATTTCACCAAAGAACTCGCTAACGCTCGGTTCTCAGCTGTGGCTCGCCGATACAGCATCTTCCTTTACATTCCATTCTTGTGGGGTTTGTGGCTGTTCACACTTTCCGATGTGGAGCCATGGGGCCTGTTTTTCCTCGGCCTTCTCGTTCTCCTCACCCTCCTCGCACCAGTGGTTTTCATTTACCGTGGCGGACGGTTTTCAGGAGACATGGCACGTCTCAGCCCTGCATACGACCGCCCCAAAGGACATTGAACTCACGATTTAGCGTGAATTTTGAGGACGTCTCCGTCGCTTAACTCGTGTTCAGCCCCGACAACTCGGCGTGTTTTTCCATCCACGCCTCGGATGAATCCATCACCCAAATCGGTGTGAACATGGTAGGCTAATGCTTTGGCTTGTATGGAAGATGGAACGACAAATGCATCTGGAAGGACCTTCCCCTCTCCATCGACCCAGTGAGTCTCATCTTGCACGGGGTAAACAACGATACGTTCCAATTGATCAAACAATACGCGGTCAAGCAAACGGGCCACCCCTGTACCGCCAGCATCCATGATTTTCTTCATCATGTGATTGAGAGCTTTCTCCTGAGGCTCGCTCAATGATGCATCGTTGAGCAGTGCGAAACTTGTATCGCCTGGTTGATAATCGATCATACCTGCAGAGGTGGCGCGTCGAAGCGCTAATTCCATGTCCGCCATGCATGGCTCCAATGCAATATCTTGGAACGAAGAGAGGACACCTGGGGGCGCTATATCGAACTTATTGGCTGCGTAAGCGATGGGGAACAAAGATTGGCGGAGAACTTGAGCGAGGTGGCGAAGAACTGAGGCATCCCATTCCCAAGGTTGGACTGAGACTGTCGTACTTTGTTGGAATTCATGCAGGGCTTGATTGACGGATGAGGCCGTAGCACCCAGTCCACTCAATCGTTCATGAATAAACGAGGCAAGACCTTTGTCGCCTTCAGCCTGGACACGCCGAACACCACGAGACCATCCCTCGTTGAGAATACCAGCAATCCAAGCGTCCAATTCCTCATGGAGAAATGTAATCTCTTCATGCAATGAGGCAATGGCTTGTTCTGAATTTGAAGCCCCACCAAGGAATTGACCTTCCAGATCAGTGGAGCCCGCGGCATCGACCACTTGGATCAGTGCGTCGCTGTTGGCCAAATCAGAAAGAAAGGCATTACCCCGACCTCTTCCTTCACTTGCTCCAGGAACCAGTCCAGCTACATCGACCAAGGCCACAGGAACAAAGCGGCGATGAGCAATGCAAGACCCCGTACGGGGCTGGCAAAGACTTCCCTTTCTGGGATCCTCAACTTGTGTTTCTTCCAATCGACCATCTTGCTCCAATCGTTCGCGTAACTGTTTGCAAGGGCAAGAGAGCCTTGCTTCAACGAAGGCAACACCGACATTGGGGTCAATGGTGCAAAACGGATAATTGGCAATGTCGACTTGGGCTTGAGTTGCTGCACTGAAAAATGTGGATTTCCCCACGTTTGGTTTTCCAACCAACCCAATTCGCAATTCATTCACGACCAAGACGAAATGTCACTCCTCTTCGGATGAAGAGGGTGTGATGCCATGGCTGCGACGAATCTGTGCAATAGCGATGTCAATTTCTGGGAGGTTCAATTCTCCATCTCCATCAAGATCCATGCTTGCCAACAAATCAGAGGCGTTTTCGATGGTCAAGAACGGGACGTTGGAGGCCTTCATGGCAGCCAAGAATTCTTTTGCGTCCACCTTACCTGAGGCGTCAAGGTCCATTGAGGCAAAGACTTGGAAGACACTTTGACCACTATCGGTCAAGTATTGAACAAATTGAATCATGGCTTCGGTGGGGGTCATCAGAACCGTGTGGCCCCCCTTTGCTTCTTCACCAGAACCTACAACAAGGGTTGTGTCGACTCCAACACCCCTACCCAGGAGTTGCCGAATGGTTGTTGAAGAGCCCTCGACCATGGTGTAGGTTGCCACGTCGGATACTTGGTCTGCTTCGACACGAGTACCCACAGAAATTCCTGTTCGAATGATGACAAGCGTGGCGAAGATTGCACCGATACCGAGCAAGTAGAACATAGCGGCTCCAGTCAGGAAGAAGCCGCCGGATTGTGCAACAGCGTCTTCAACACCTGAGGCAGCAACAGCATTGTTTGTGAAATCCCCTGTCACAAAAGTGAGAGTTGAGGAAACACCACCAACAAGCACCAACCACATAGCCATATTAGCGGTTGATGGGGTAGCGAGCTTCTTGTTCACTGCCAAAGGATAGTTTGTGAAGGATGCTGCGAGAATCAATAAGCCACCAACGGTGAATTGCATGCCCATGTCGATTGAATGAGCCATAGCGCCAAGTTCTCCAGTTCCAACGAAGGCGTCCATTGAAGTGAAGTAACCACCAATGGCAAAGAAAGGAAGTAAGACAAAGGCGAACAAAGCAGCGGTTGCACCCGGGTTCTTCACCACTGAACTGAGTCCTGAACTGGCTGTCATGATGATGTTAACAGAGGCTGCGAAGAGAGGTATGAGGGCCAGCGTCAACAAGATTGCTCCAACGTTGGTCAGGAAGTTACTGGCCGATGCATCGGTCATGAAGAATGGAGGGATGGTCATGAACAACAGGACCATGCTCGCCGTTCGCATTGATCCAGACCAAATGGGTTGGTTGGAAACCATTGGAATCACGTAATAGCCCACGGCAAACATCAGTGCGAGTGGAACCCATCCAGTTGAAACTCGCTCGCCCAACCACACCGTTTGAGTTGATGAGGACAATTCGCCAAAGAACAGGAAAAACATCGCAATGATGTTCGATGTTAATGCCATCACCAAGAACCAGGAACTGGTTGAAAGTTCCTCATCGCCTCGACCAGCGATGGTAATCAAGACGTTGATGAGCACTGGAATCAAGATGAAGCCAATGGCAAGAGTTTCCAAGCTGAGTAGGAAGCGGGATATGCCGGTTGCTTCGGTATCAATACCAAGGAATCCAAGGATGACAGGGAGCACATAGCTTGTTACAACCATAACAGAAAGTAAGAGAGCCATCATGGAAGCGTTCGCTTCACTAGCCAATCGTCCGTTACCATTTCGAGCTGCAGCAAGCATGGCGCCTCCCACCAATCCATAGAGCAAGGCAACACCGAGAAGGTGCTGAGTGGCATCACGGAGGGATGAGCCATCATCGTACGACCAACCAATGCTGGCTAAAGAGTCCAATGCAGTAGGGTCGTAAGAATGCCAAGCTGCAAGGAACCCGAGCACGCTTGCAAAGACAAACCAAAGCATACCGAAGTTCATCCATGTGCGAGAGCCACTTCCATTTTTGTCATCAAAGAGATCGACAAGGCCGGGTGGGTTTTTTCGCAATATGAACAAACCGATTTGCTTCAGGGCCGCTCCCATTTCACCGACACCTCGTGCGAGTGATTGGGATAGGAAAAAGAGGGTTGCTACCAAAATAGTTGTTGAAATGAAGACTGTTTCCATGCATCACACCTCCATTATTCTGCGAGCACCTCGCCCACAAGTGTGGCCACGATGGCCCCGACTCCAACAAGGAATCCAATCAAGTAATACCAAATGCCGCTCCCACCGAGATTTCCAATGAGAGGCACGACTTCACCCAAGAGCGGAAGGTTGTCCCAGCCGAAGACATTTGAAAAGAGTGAATAAAGGCCCATGAGACCCACAAAAATGAGAGTGAGGACAATGCGGCTTGAGGTTGGTTCACCTGTTCCAACCGTGGTATCTGGCAGCGATGTGGAGTTTGACACGGGTCTCACCTTTACATGACCCCATAGGGGTCATTCCGCCCACTTGACGGGCGGTGATAAACATTCACCATCCCGTTTGACGAAAATATGCGGCTATAGGCCCAATTTATGGAGAGCGAAGTGCGTTAAGCACGGGTCCGCGTCGGGGCTTTGAAATTCCCAATGGCAGGGGGAGTTGACGTTCAAGAGTCAGTTCGGTTTCCCAAGTTCGCTGGCAAGAACATGAAAGTCCATCAAATTCATTCAAACTTCCAGAAACTGCATAACGTTCGATGGCTGCAACAACTTCTCCGTCGCATTGACCGCAATTATGAGAACCACGGACTTTCCCTCCTGCTGTTGGATGAACTATCAAACGTGACACCTGGTCAGCCTCACCGTTGAGACCTCCTTCAGGATGGATTGAAGGGTGAGCGAGTCGAATCATTTCAACGAGTGACCAGAGCCAGGGGGGGCGATATTCGTTATGACGATGCAATCGGTCGATCACCGTGCCTCTTTGGATGTTCATCGGATTGACCGATATTTCATCGGAGCGTTCCGCAACAGCTGCAATCCAGCGTACACTATGAGTCAAGGCATCGGATTCACTCATGAACGGTGGTTTGAACATGAGGTAGGTTTTCACGCGAAGATTGAATTTCTGCAAATTGGTGACTGCACGATCCCAAGAGGATGTGGTGAAACCTTTGTTGACGTGAAAGCGAAGAACTTCATCGTCGTAGGCTTCCAATCCAATGGCTACTGAAAACGATGGGTTGATGGTCACAGCCCAACTCAACTTTTCTTCAGTTAATTGTTCACATCGGCTTTCCACAATCAATTCTTTGCCCAATTCATGGCAGTCACGAAGAACTGTTTCTTGGAATTCAACGGGGATTTCACGGTCTTCTAGCAAACTACCTGAGGTGTAAACTTTGATCATGTCGTGGCCTTCGAATCCATCAAATTTCGTCTTAGCTGCCTCCCATTGAGCGTGCAGATCGTCGTTGGTGACATCATCACGTGTATCGTTGAAATAGCCACAGAAGGTACAACCGGACGACCACCACCAATGGCATCCCTTGGTTCGTAGGATTACCGTAACTGCGCTACAGGGCGTTCCATCGGGCAACACTTCTGGCGTTGCATAAACCGTAGCGGGTTCAGACGCATCCCAAGATTGCTGCCGTGCTTTAGCCCATGGTGTATTTGCTGGTGCTTTGACCAAATCATGAATCCGGAGACCTTTGCCACCTTTGCCCAACAAATTGACAGGGGGTGGTCCATTCATGGGGCTGCCTCATGTTGCGGTCATCGCGTGGGGTTTCAATCCACCGATGAAGAGTTGGACAAAGATTGTTCGAAGAAACCAACTAATTTTTCCTCGTACAAATCGGGTTGGGTCAGCATCAAAGTGATGTGCGAAAGAACACCTGCTTGACCGCTATCATCATGTGCAATGGAGGAGTTTTCGAACCAGCACTCGACATAACCGTCGTTTTCAACATTAGAAGTTGCCGCACCACAAAGGCTTTTGCCATGGTGAATTTTTATCCGTACATCATCGTTTGACTGGGTGATAAACATCGAACGGTTGCCAATGTTAACCCCTGCCGAAAGTGGTTCGTGTTTGACGAGATTATCTCCTGATTGTAATTTCCCAGCGAAGATGCTCGCGTCTTTGAGAAAGAGAGGGAATCCTCCGAATTCAAGTTCTTCCTGAATGATGAGGTCCATGGAAGAAAATGATGAATCTAGGAATATTGCCTGGAGGTCTGGCTCCTGATCAAAAGCGATGGCAACGGCTCCAGCGCCAAGTGAAATTCCCACTGCACCGATGGATTGGGGGGGTACGTCATGCGATGTTTGAATCCATTGCCAAACGGCGAGAACGTCTCGGTATTCTCGTTGCCCTGCAGAGACTAATCCATCTTCAACAGAACTTTCTCCATGATCACGCATGTCAAACAGCACGACATTGAAGTCCGCTTGATGGAGCATAGCGGCTGGTAAGAGAACTTCATGATTGGCCTTGCACGAACGTATGCCATGAGCAAAAATGACCCATGGGCGTGATTCATTCGCCTCCATCACCCATGCTGACAGAGTAATCGGCTCATCGGGTACGTCAATAGTCACATTCTTCCATTCATTGAACCAATAGTGAGACATTGATGTTTCATCTTTTGCAATTGTGTCGTTTTCATGGTACAACCCCTCTTCCAGTTTTTCATCCCAGAGGTGGGATGAAAATTTGTCGGGGGTGTTGTATTTTGAATGACCTGAGCAATCGGGATTGGTTGCAGCGGCTTGTTCGTACACCAAACTTCCAAGTTGGTAATACACCAAAGGTGCGCTGGAGATCAGAATGATCAAAATGGCTGGAATGCTTCGTTTCATCAGACTCATGCTTCTTCCTCCGAACTCAAAGGGTGGAACAACACCGTTGTACCTGCTTGAACAAACATTCCTTTTGGATACGACGGATGGTTTTCCTCTGCAGAGACCAATTGTGTGCTGTATTGTTGCGCGGGGGCGCGGACATCGACCCGTGAACCAAGTCGAATCATCCCAACCCTTTGACCTCGACGTACTTGGGCACCTTCTGGCAAGTAAGGTACCACAGTGCGAGCCAGGAATCCAGCGATTTGCATCATCTCGATTCGGCACCCATCATCAAGTTGGAACACGGTTCGCACCCGTTCATTGTACTGGCTCTCTTTCTTGAATGCAAACCGATGGGGGCCTCTGCGTAGCCCTTTACCAGTTCTCAACTCCATTCGTTCAATCACCCCTGCAGCTGGCGCCCGGTTAACGTGAACATCGAGAGGCGACATGAAGATCGCCACTCGAATAACATCCGTTGATTGTTCATCGCCTACTGGAACTGGTTCAAAGCGCTGTTCGGTCTCAAATGAAAGGGGGTCTTCAAGGGGGGCGGGGTGCCAATCACCTGAAGATGGTTCAGCTTGAAGTTCTGTCTTCTCAAACTCAATTCGAGATGGGCGCCGAGCGATGGCTCGTTCCCTTTGGACGAACATCACATGGCCGTCTGCTGGTGAAACAAGAAGGCCTAGGCTGGAAGGGATCGGACGATCTGGGTCCCGCCAAAAATTCGCCAGAAAGGCTGCACTCATCAGACAGAGGATACCAAACATGGGCACCAAACCAGCAACAGGACTGACAAGAGACCCCACAATCAGGGCACTGACACCCATCACGCTCATGGTAAGAACTGGGCCGTGGCCACCGTGGGCCAACCCGGACATTGAATCACCTACTGGTCAGACCATGGGTCTGATTCGTCGCCCCAATCTTCTGCTGGGGCTTCTTCGGATTCGGATTCTTCAGCGGCTTCCTCAGCAACTTCCTCGGCTGCTTCCTCGGCAACCTCCTCGGCGGCTTCCTCGGCAACTTCTTCAGCTTCAACAACCTCAACGGATGCCGTAGCTTCGTCAAGCTTGGTTGCCTCTTCTTCCTCTTCACTCGCTTCTTGTGTGCGTGCTTCAACGAGTTCGTCCATTCGGTCAGTGAAAGCGCGAGACATGTGTTGAGATTTACGCTCGGTCTCAACAGCACGCTCAATCATCTCATAACGTTCCTTGATGGCTTTGTTCAGGTCTTCGAAGATTTGCATATGAGCCACATACCAATCATCTCTAGCCTTCATTTCTGTAACGGCCAAACGAAGATCGTTGTCCAATTCTTCTGCGATGCCGAACACCTTTCCAAGGCGATCTTTCTCACGAGAGTATTTTTCTTCCATCTTGTCCAATTCAGGTTCAAGATGTTCGACTCTCTTGCCAGCCTTGGTGGCTTTCATTTCCAATTCACGGACGCGTACGTCCTTCTCGGCGATGATGGATTCCAATGACTCTTTTTCGATTTCTCGGTCGATGATTTCCTTCTCAAGGACTTCAATTTCTGCACGTGCATCCACCAAATCCTTCTCTTGCGTTTCATACGCAGCGAACAATTTTTGCAAACGGTCTGTTTCGGTTGAAAGGGCTTCTTGCAACTCTTTGATTTGAACTTCTGGCGTGATGGTTCCTTCAGTCATCTTCTCACCCGGAGGGAAGCCTCCATACTCCCCGAGTCCCCTCCTCCCTATCAAGCCGACGCTTGAAAGCGCTCTGTCATGCCGCTTCAGAGAATGCTTCATTGACAAGCGGCATCGGTGATGCCAACCAATTCTCGAGCGATGCTCACTTCGCCCATGGAGTGGCCAGCGTCAGGAACAATGATCAGGCGGCTTGATGGCATAGCCTGGTGGAGTTCCCAAGCACTGCGCGCAGGGCAAACTACATCATAGCGCCCTTGAACGATGGCGGTTGGAATTGATTGGATGCGGTCGGTATTGTTCAAGATATGAGCCTCTTCCAAGAAAATAGCATTGATGAAATAATGGCATTCGATTCGTGCAAATGCCACCGCGAAATCAAGGTCTTCTGCCTTTTCAAGATAGGATGGATCTGGGAATAATCGGCTGGTTGCCATTTCCCATCGAGTCCACTCCTTGGCGGCAGCCCGTCGGACATCCGCATCATCACTGGTGAGTCGACGGTAATACGCACCGATCAGGTCTTCTTGTTCTGCAACAGGGATGTGTTCGCGGTAGGGTTCGAAAGCATCTGGGAAAATGTGGCTAGCTCCGTCTTGGTAAAACCATCGAAGTTCGCTTTTTCTACACATGAAAATGCCTCGGAGCATCAAACTGAGAACTCGCTCAGGATACTCTTGGGCGTACACCAAAGAAAGAGTCGACCCCCACGAGCCGCCAAAAACATGCCATTGCTCAACATTGAAATGCGTACGGAGTGCCTCGATATCGCCAACAAGGGCTTGAGTTGTGTTCTCTCGGAGTTCGGCGTGGGGTGTGGATGAGCCACAGCCACGTTGATCGAATTGAATGATGTTATACACTTCAGGATTGAAGTATTGACGATAGGATGGTTGCCCGCCACCTCCCGGGCCACCATGTATAACAATCACAGGTACGCCTTCAGAATTTCCAGATTTCTCCCATGCGATAGTGTGGATTTCAGAGACCTCAAGTCGTCCACTATCATAGGGTTCAATCAAGGGATAGAGGACATCTTGGAGCGTGGTTGTGGCATCCAGCATGCATCGTCCAAGCGGCGGAGAAACATCTTCCTTTCGTCAGGGTCATCTTCATGGACGGGGTAGGAATCCACAGCATCATGAATCAACGGGCAGCGGTCGATGTTTTTGGCGAATGGGCTGAAAGTGGAAGGGATGAAGGGATGGAGCGTGGACATTCACAAAGCGTCGAAGCCATGTTGGAACTCGTTTTACAGAAGGTCGAACACTCGTTCACCGCTATTGACATCGGATGTGGGAATGGGTGGGTTGTTCGTCGACTTCAAGCAATGGAAAGGTGCATATCGGCCAGCGGTATTGATGGGGCGGCACCGATGATTGCAAAAGCAAAATCTCTTGACCCTGATGGAGAATACAGCCTGGGACAACTACCTGATTGGAGTCCACAAAACGCCGTCGACCTCATCCATAGCATGGAATGTCTCTACTACTTACATGAACCAATGGCTTTCCTCCAAACCATGTATTCCGAGTGGCTCAACCCCGGTGGTTGGGCTGTTCTTGGAATGGATCACTACCTTGAAAACCCATCAAGTCACGATTGGCCCGAATCCCTCAATGTGCACATGAGTACACAGTCCATCGAGGAATGGAAGCAGGGATTGGCCCATGCTGGCTTCACTAAAATACAACACTTTCAAGTCGGGGAAAAGGAAGACTGGGAGGGAACTCTGGTCCTTCTCGCTCACAAACCCTTCACTCAGGAATAAATCCGAGAGGTTCACCTGCTGGAGCGCACCGTCGTACGTCGCCCATGTAAAAGGGACATGTTTGACACAATGCCGAAGCCGCAGGAAGCCGTGGAGGTTCGTCGGCCCCTTCCTGTGCAACATGCAACAAAGCTCGCCACTCAAGGTCAGCGTTCAAGTCATCCTTAGCATCCTTGAAATCGTCGCTTCCAAGGTTCAACATTCTTCCATTTGCTCCAAGAAGAAGAGCAGGCGGGAGAACAATTCGTTGCTCATGGTCAGGTTTGTTAGCCTCAATCGCCTCCAACACCATTGAATACAGCGTCAATTGGAGTCGATGGGCGTGAAGAATGGCTTGTTCTTCGTCACTTTGGTGAGAGGGGTCCGTGAGTTCTGGTGGATTCTTTTGGAGGGTATGCCCATGGTCGGGAGAGGTTGAGTTGAACGGGTGGAGGCACCCTCGTGTCTTTAGATCAACAACTTGCAAGTATCCTTGCCCATCGTCATCAGCAAGGGCCAAAACCAAATCAGCCCTTCCATTAAACTTCATGAAAACACGTTCAATGATGGCTTTTGGCAGAGGGCCTCGGGGCGTGAACCCGTGACGTACGTGGTCAACGAGGTCAATCGCGTGAGTGTAAGAGAAGGGTAATTCGGTACGAACTGCCTCAACTGAGTATCCGTGACGGTGCTCCCCTGCCACCCATTGACCCAGCAATCCACGATCGATTAATTCGCTTAACTGATGAAGTCGTTCAGCCCAAGCATCATACATTGGATGCTCACCTTCTTCAACGCCAAATTCACTCAAGACCTGAGTAACTGTACCAGACTGAGCCAATATCCCTTCATTTTCATGTTGCCAATCTCGAGAGAGTGGGGGGGTTGAATCTTGTTGATTGCGAGGGTTTCTCAATCCAATCTCAAGGACGCGATGCATCATCAATCCGAACGTCGTTGGAGTTGGCCAGGTCTTCATTGATTCATCATCGGGAGTTGATGGTACAAGGTTGAATGGTTCAGTTGGCCAACCTTTTGCATGTTCGAGCCAATATTTTCTCTTGCATTCATGGGTTGCGTCGAGGTGATGTGCTGCACCTGAAAGATTCTCTGAAAGACGAAGCGGATTATGTGGTGCCTCGGGTTGACCCGATGGTTCTGCCAAAAGGTCCTGCTGCATCATTCGCAACCGCTGTTGAGGCGAGGGGGGAGTCTCCTGGTGGAAACAATCAGGGTGGTGATACAATCGAAGTCCGGAAAGTCCTTCCTCCCCGAGTTGACCGTTTTCCAAGAGCTGATGTGGATTCAGAGGCTGCTCTGTTTTTGCTGGAACAAAGGGTGGCAATTCTTCCATTGTCAAATCGTCTTGGCTGAGCCATGGAGAGGTGACGTCTCCAGCACGCCAAGAGGCGCGACGAATTCCTTCGACAAGCATACGTCCCATACTCCGGGGATCGGGTTGAAGTTTGACTGAAAGCGCCCCACTTTCTGCGTCAAAGGTTGACGTGTTTCCAGGGCTACCTGTTACGATCAACCGGTCTTTGACCCGAGTGAGGGCCACGTAGAATTTGCGGCGTAATTCGGCTTTATCCTGGGCTTTGTTCATCTGACTTGCGAAGGACCACAAACCATCCATTGGCCGGTCTTGACCCAACCAAGGTTGGATACGACCTGCGACGACTTGAGGTGTGACCAACACGTTATCTTTTACTGAATTTGAAGCATCAGATTTTCCAGCGTTGAACAGCCCTGCTGCAATGACAACGGGCGCCTGGAGGCCTTTGGCGCCGTGAATGGTCATGATTTGAACTGCTTCACTCCCAATCTTTGTGATGGCTTTCGGACCATCTTTCTCCAAACTGCGTAATTCCATCATTCGATGATGAATTGCCGCGACATCATGTCCAACTTCAACGCCAATGGATTGAACCATAGCGCACCAAGATTCTGCATGTTGGCGATGAGAATCCTCGGGATAAGCAATCAACAGGTCCGAGTGGTCGAGCATCGCATCGAACACATCGTAAATCGCCCCCCAAGATGCCAGTTGCTCAAGATGGCCTAACAGTGCTGCTACACCCTCACTTGGAGCATGATTGCGCAAGAGAGTCAGCATTGATTGGCCGCCATCTGTATCATGGAAGGTAGCATGAACCTGAGTTTCCGTCATTCCAACCACAGGAGAACGAGCCAATTCAATGCCAGCGGTTGAATTGGTTGATTGAGCCAAGACCCCCAGCATGGCCATGAGTGGTTGAACGGTGGGCTGCATCAACAGCAATCCCTGTCGGTCTGCCATTACAGGGATGTTCCGAGCCCGTAAACGGGTGAGCAAGTCGGGAAGATGTGTTCGCGAATTGATGAGAATCATGACATCTTCTGGACGTACAGGTGAACCCGTCTCTTCCACCGAATGCCACTGTCCTTCTTCCGAGTTCCATACTTGCGTAGCGCTGTGCTGGAACAGCGCATCTAGTCTTGCAGCAATCAGTTCATGTTCGAGATGCACAGGTGATGTGTTTGGGTCTTGAAAAGGATTGATCGGGACGTCCAAATCGAGTGAAACGGGTTCCAACTCGCCTTGAATGGGCAGCAACCATTCCAACAAACCACCTTGATCGGTTTGTCGAGCGGGACGTAATCGTTGAGGTTCAGCGTGCCAATCGCCCGGTAATTCATGATAACGTTCATCGAAAACTTCATCAAAAATATCGTTCATTGTTTCCATCAAATCATGACGTGTACGATGGTTGGATGTGAGGTCAATATGACCCTCACGTCTTCGCTGCAATCGCTCACCTGTGATGGTAATTGTTTCCTCGCCGTCTTCTGCTCCAAGCGGTACAAAGGTGTGAGGTGCTGAAATTTCGCCATCGTGTTCGTTGGAGTATGAACCATGTTCCCCGCCCGCCCCAACTGGGCGAGGGTCGCGACCATGGTCATCTTCACGGAGATGGTTGAGGCGAGTATCGCCCACCTCAATCTGATTGATCTCTCGAATAGAAGCCACTGCCCTTCGCATCACAGAAACTTCGGCCTGGCGGAACCGGTAGATGCTCTGCTTCATGTCACCCACGATGCAAACGGTTGGGTCCCAATCGCCCAAAGGTCGCTGTGGGTCGTCACTTCGATGTGCTCGGCGACCCCAAAGGCGAGCAAGCAATCGGAAATGTGCAGGGTTTGTATCCTGGTATTCATCAATGATGAAGGCTCGGAATTGTCTTCGTAATTCACTCAATACGCTGATGCGGCGATGAAGGTCTTGTTGCAATGCTGGCTCATCGTTAAGCATTGTTAGTGCCCGAGAAATGTGAGCATCACTCCAAGGTTCATCACCAAGTCCGTCAAGCGCATCGATCACATCTGAAGGATAGCGGTGACGGCAGACATCAGGACAACGTGCCAGAAGTAGGTCTGCAGCAAATCGTTGTAAATCGTCAAAGTCATGCATCCCTTCCAAGGATTTTCTTCGTGCGAGAATTTGCTGGGCTCCTTGATGAACAACGATGAGGTCACTGAGGACTTGCATTTGCAAATCGGCGGTGATGTAATACTGGCCACCATCAACATGTTGGGGAATTGGTTCAATCAGCCCTTGGCGACGCATGCTTGAATCGAGTGGCATGCCGTCATAGCCATCACCTGGCTGTAGCGTAAACATGGCCTTAGCCAGCAAGGCAATGAGACGACCGTCATCCGTTTTGAGGGAATCGGAAATAGAATCCCGATGCACACTTGCGAGAGCGAAATGGGCTGCGACATCAAACCCTGAAGGGCCTTTGACCTTGGATTTGACCAGCAACCCTGCTGGCCACCCGTCTGAATTTGGAAGGTTGCCTCTCGGGAAATAGGATTCTGTTCCTCCCTTGAGAGATGACCAGCTGCTTATACCCATCATCAATTTCCAAATCCACCGCAATTGTTCAATGGGGTGGGTTGGGCAAGGTTCGCGAGAAAGACGTATGAGGTGATGAAAACGGGTGAGTTGTTCTGTGGCCCATGTAGGGTCAATGAACAGCCCTGGGTGCAGCAAAAAGGTGTCAACCCATTGGGTGAGTGAATCATGAAGGTTTGAAACGAAGAGGGGTAAACGGTCCTGCACCGGTTCAACGATCATATCGAGAATAAGTTGGACTGGTGCTGGCCCTCGACCGTTCCAATCCAACCCTGCATCTTGAGCACGTTGAATCATGGATCGGTGAGATTGTTCGACGAATAACGAGGCGTCCATCAATCCCCCCACAACCGTTTCTGCAAGTTCTTGTCCGCCGAGGCGAACAGTCAGCCGGTTTCGTGCTTGGATGAAGGTCGTGTGATGATTTAACACGCCCGCTTCATGAGCATCATCGGTGGTCCGTATGCGCCAAATGGCATGCATGGTATCGCGGAGCATCAATGGTTTCTTGTCTTCTGGTAATTGTTCATTGGAAGGATATAGAGCGACTGAATCAATGTAGGGCTGAACCAGACGGTGAAGGAAGGCATCAATGGTTGAGATTGGGGCTTCATCAAGTCCAGAGAGAAGCATTTCAACATCAGCATCGCTCCGTAATCGTGGGTCATACATTCCTTCGCGATCGGTGTGTGTGTGAGGAGTGGCCCTGCACAATGCCAAGCGTTGCCTGATGCGGGCTTTGAGTTCAGCAGCCGCTTTACGCGTGAAAGATATCGCAACCACTTCAGAAGGGAGAAGCCCTTGCCATGCTTCAACATCGGTTCGTTCTCGTTTCGGGGCTCGAAGGGAACCATAGCCCGTGAGGGGTACTCTCGGCCCTGGTGGCGTCACATGCGTGGCTCGCTGTTCAATGGCCAACAAATGCTGAACGTAACGTTCTGCCATGACCGTCGTTTTTCCAGTCCCTGCACCAGCATCGAGGGCGATGTGTTTGTCAAGATCAAGACCCAAGCACTGACTGTTGTTGAAATCAATCATCAGAATCCCCTCCCATCATAAGAAGATACTGAACATGATGTTCGTATTGGACAATAGCCGCATGCAGAACTGGGGGTTGGGTTGACATGTCCGCTCTGGGCGGCGGTAATGGCTCGTCGAGCAACCTTCAGCCGCTCTTGCATCCATGTTCGGAATGAACTGCGTGAAAGTGCCTCATCCTCGATGGAAGGGAAATGATGGATGAGATGGTGGGTTTGTGTTCCAAATTCAAGGTCCTTTAGTGGCTCAGATACATCTGTGTCAAGTTCCACATAATGTTGGGTAAATTCACCGATCTCCGTCGCCCCAACACCAACCACACGGTCGTTAGGATGAGTTAATTCCCAGGCTCTCGCATACAAGGCAAGTTGAAGGTCCTGAAACAAACATCCCATGTGCCGAAGTCCTGCTGTCTGGGCGGTGGGGCCGCGTACTGATTTCAGGTCACGAATGATGACAAATCGTTGAGCTGCCCGGGAACTCCCATCCATTGGATACGGGGTTGTATGAGTTGTATTTCCATCAATCAATCCTCGTTCTTCAAGGTGCTTCTGAACAGTTTCTGGAAGAATAACCACGTCCACTCGATCTGCCCAACCCGACAACGAAAATGGAGCTGATTCCCCCTCTTCATTCGTTGCATCAATGGTAACTGCTCGTTCACCAGATGCGACTGATCGCCATTCACAAGCAATTGGAGCAGCATGATGCAATTCTAAATCGGCAAGAAGAAGACGACCCAATCGACCTGCAATTTCCGGTTCAACATCTTCTTCTTGGAACGCCCGCCAATCCTCGGAGGTCATATTCAACAAATCTCGGGTTCGGTGGACTGAGACGGCGTGGTGTTTGCCCAACCAGGGTGCATGTTCAACCAAATGGGCCAAGATGGCGTGCCAACCTGCCTCTGGAGAACCGACGGGGCCAGCATGCAATGCCTCACCGTGTTGGAGTTCTTCGCCCCCCACGGAGAGCCCATGGGCTGCGAGCAGGGCGCCTTCCACTTCATGCAACAAGATGCCTCGCATTCTCAAATCAATGTCTTCAGGCGTATCTCCCTGTTCAGCATCCGCTCCAAGATACTGCTTCGCCCATGCCATTCGTGGGCATTTCAACCAAGCCTCCAAACGACTTGGGGACCAAATAGGGCGCGTGAGTTCCTCGCCGAGATGTCCGAGGCGATGTTGAATTTCAAGTCCTAAGGGTGCATAGGGC
>JAKMEE010000016.1 GCA_022426155.1 Candidatus Poseidonia sp.
CTCATCGAGTGATGGCATCGCTGTTTTTCAACAGGTCTCGTGTGATGTTCTTTTGATGCGACTCCAAGGTACCTCCACCAATTTCGAGGAGTTTTGCATCACGCCACAAACGTTCCACGTTGTATTCCCCAACATACCCGTATCCACCCATGACTTGCATGGCGGAATCAGCGATCTCTTTAGCAGCCGTGGTGGCGAATAATTTAACACCGTCCGAATCCAATCGTTGACCTGCTTTTCCAATGGTCAAATGATTCGCAGTATCATAAACGTAGGCTCGCATGGCCCGATATTTTGCCCAACCTTCACCAATGTGGCGTTGAATCTGTCCGAAGTCACGAATCTGGGAACCAAAGGCTGTACGCTCAGCCGCATATCGGTTCATTTCCTCAAGTGAGCGGCGTGCAATACCAAGTGCCATACCAGCTAATGTCAATCGCTCCAATTCGAGGTTACCCATCATGTGGATGAGGGATTCTCCAACTCCGCCAACAAGATTGGCAGCAGGGACGATGCAATCGTCGAACACTAATTCTGCAGTATTGGATGCACGCATCCCGGTTTTGTCGTAAATTTTCTGACCGACCGAATAACCTACCATTCCAGCTTCAACCAAAAATGTGGACATCTGAACCCGACCTTTCTCATCGGCACCTGTACGTGCATAGACCCAAACAACATCTGCGGGAGTTCCTAGTTCGTCAAGACACCCGTTGGTAATCCACATTTTTCTTCCATTTAGCAACCATGAACCATCGGCTTGTTCGATAGCGGTTGTGGAAAGTCCCAAAACATCTGTTCCTGCGTCAGGTTCAGACATGGCCATGGCGCCAATCCATTCTCCTGAGCAAACTTTTGGCAATATTCTTTCCTTTTGTTCTTCGTTGCCATTGTAGGCCAAGTTATTGACAAATAGCATGGAATGGGCCAGATAAGCAAGTGCGAACCCTGGATCTGATGCCGATAATTCTTCGTGAATCATGGTGCAAGCAACTGCATCAAGGGCGGCTCCCCCGTAGTCTTCTTGGGCACTAATGCCGAGCAATCCCAGTTCGCCCATTGAACGCAATAAATCCACATTGAATTTCTCATCACGGTCAAATTCAAGTGCTTGTGGTTCAACATGCTCTTTGGTCCATTCTCGGACCATTTCTCGAAGCATTAGATGTTCCTCGGTGGGGTTTGCGATGTCCACAGCCATACCCCTGCGTCCAATGGGTACTTTTTGACCGTTTGGTGTCTTGCCTACGACAAAGTGTCAAATCGCAAGATGTCGGAATTGAGTGTTTCGAAGTCACTCTTCCTCGTACACCTGAAGATTCGGATGTTGAGGAGATTCTGCCTTGAGGTAAGTGATGTAATCCTTATTTGTTTCAAATTCAACGGGAATAATCATGACTTCTTGGCAGTCTTGGCACTGGTATTGTTGCCCAACCATGAAGCCCATGTAAGGGTAGACTCGGATTCCATGGCAAGCGATACAAACTCGGAAAGACAATCAAAACACGGCTCCAAATGGCCCTCGTCTCCATCCGTCATAGAACTTGGTGTTCCTCTGATTGAAGTTGAGGTTGCTGAACTCGAATGACAGCACGCTCAAAAGGTTCCTTTCTCGGTCTGAACATCGACCGCTTCATCATTCCTAAAATGACCTTGAGTCCTCGTAACATTCCCTTGAATGAGCGCCAAGGGTGGCGCACGAAACGCCACGGATTGCCCATACCAACCAGAGGGTAACGTAATTGTTCAACCATGGTCATAGGCATGAGTTCATCCACACCATACGTCGTTGGTCGTTTTCCCTTGGGCATGTAATAGGTACCAAAGAGGATGTCCCATAGCGGCAAGAAGGTGGAATAATTACACCAGATCGCTTCTTCTTCACTTGAATGGTGCCAATGGTGGAACTCTGGAGTCATGATAATACGAGAGAGAGGGCGTAAGCGCAAGTTAACATTCGCATGAAGAAACAGTCCGAGAACGACCTGCACGATAGCTATGAGACCTGCAGTTTCAGCAGTAAATCCTGCTGCAATGAGAAAGAAGAAAGCCGGGGCGATCAACGTACCATCAAAGGGATGGGCTCGAAATCCGCTGATCCAATCCATGTGCTCGGGCGAGTGATGGACGGCATGAAATCGCCATAATTGAGGAACTTCATGATACCAACGATGCGTCCAATATCCTGCAAGGTCGAAGAGGGCCACGCCCACAAAAAGGAGATATGGATCAGGGATTGCTTGAATGTAGGGGCGAAGCAACAATCCAGGGATCCATGTGAAACTGAGAACTCCAATGATGATGGCTGCAAAGAGCCCCACTGATTGAAGCAAGGGTGATGCGAATGCATAACCTACATCCAAATCAAGATGAGGCCTACGAAATCGTTGATGGTCATGACGAGGGAATAAGCGTTCAAACGGCACTACAAGAATGAAGAGTACAACCACCGCCCCAAGGCCTTCTCGAGTTCTGTAAAGTGCGATGCCTGCAATTAAGAGAGCCAAAACACGTAATGAAATTGCACGAGGCCATCCTCCAAGTGGTGGAAGGCGTGGTGCAGCAGGAAGAGTATCAATCGCTCCCTCATCATCCATGGAGACTTTAGGCTCCTAAGTAATATAATTACTTGGATTGATTGTTCGCTAACTTGAACATGAGAGCATTGAGCAACCCACCTTATCTCTCGCCCATTCAGGGCGTTTGGCATACCATGCAGTTTCATGCCCCGGTTGCTCATCATAGGGATGTTTGAGCAACTGATGGAGTTCCTCACATAACGAATAATCACCCTTTTCGGCTTTCTCAATAGCCATTTGCGCCATCCAATTTCGCAAAACATACTTTGGATTTGCTTGCAACATCGCATCACGGTCCGGTGTTGAATCGCATCTCTCCCACCATCTCTCAAGCCAAGATTTCCAGCCAAATGGAATCTGGTTTGGGTCATAAAATGCAGCCTTCAAAGCGGTAATATCTGGTGCTGTGAGGTGAGATAATTCTCTGAAAAAGATGGTCATATCGGTTTCAACTTCTTCGAGCAAGTTCTGCAATTCTTCCAATAATTCTCCATCCGAATCAGTCCAATTTTTGAGGCCAAGTTTCGACATCCAACTTGAAGTATGTAGTCGCGTGAATTCTATAGAATAGTGCTCCAAGACGCTTTGCAGTCGTTCTGGCGACTTCATCAGAGGAACCATTGATTCGAGGAAGCGTGCAAGGTTCCATCCAGCGATAGCGGGTTGCTGACTGTAGCGATACCTTCGTGTGGATGCATCGGTGGTATTGGGCGTCCAGGTTCGATCGAAGTTTTCCAGCCATCCATAAGGACCGTAATCAATGGTGATGCCATGAACTGACATATTGTCGGTATTCATGACGCCGTGGACGAATCCGACTCGCATCCACTGAGCCACCATGTTGGCCGTTGTTGAAGCAAGTTCTCTGAACCAAGCGATCAATCCGTCATCGTCATTCATGTGATGAGTTGGGAAATGCGTCTGCAAAGTATGTTCAACCAAAGCTGCTAAGGCTTCTGCTTGACCGTCAGCGACATGGATTTGATACGTACCAAAGCGAAGAAAACTTGGTGCTACTCGACAAATAATCGCCCCCGGCTCTGGGGCTGGTTGGCCATTGTAGAGAATGTCTCGCATCACATGCTCACCCGTCTCGACGAGTGAAAGCGCACGCGAAGTTGGTACGCCGAGGTGATGCATTGCTTCACTACACAGAAATTCCCGAACGGATGACCGGAGAACTGCTTTACCATCACCTCTTCGTGAATACGGGGTGATTCCACTGCCTTTGAGTTGTAATTCGACCCAGCCGGATTTGACCGTTCGTTGCCCAAGAGTAATAGCGCGCCCGTCCCCAAGCTGCCCCGCCCAATTTCCGAATTGATGACCACCATAGCGTTGAGCGAAACAATCCATACCAGGAAGTTGTTGCTGACCACCCCATATCATCGGGTCTTTGAGTTCAATACCAATTTGATTGGCCGTATCAACAGACCAGAGTTTCATCGAGGGCAGAGGTACTGAAGCAGGAATTGTTCGCGACCAACAAGCACCAGGTACGCGACGAGGAGTTCCCCCTACTTCGACATCTCCCGGAGTTTGGTCGAGAAATGGAGAGCCCCACTCATGAACAAACTCACCCATGTTGGTCGCTGGATGCCCTCCAACATGAACCTGTGCTTGTCAAGGAATGAGGACTCAGCCTTGATAGGGGAACCATTCGCCGCCAGTTTCACTTAAGCGGTAATAATTTTCACCGCCGTGGTTGCACCAGTCATATCCATTTTCATCCGTTGATGTTGGGGGTGTCTCTGGTGCAGGATGCCCCGTAGATTCAATCGACTCTACTGGCACTTGTTCATTAAAATCCCCTTGCATCAATTCATGGTCCTGTTGCGAGAGTTCTTCCTTGACCATCGTATCAGAATGGTTCACCTCATCTTCATCGTTATTTCTTTGGAAGAGGAAGGCTCCAATACCGGCAAGGATGAGGAAAAAGAGACTTCCAACGATCATTGGTGTGGATGAACTAGCGTCATCGCTTTGAGGAGTGGCTTCCTCATCATCCACGAGACTCGGAAGAAGGCGGATCACGGAAACATCACCAGATTGCAAGTCAAAGGACTCACCGTTTGCATTGACCCCTACAAGATCCCAGGCCAATGTTGTGTTGAAATCCACACTGGTATTCAAAAGTTCAATGACGATGTTCGAAACCTCTCCTGGTGCGAGTGTTACATTCTCGACTAGAAGTGAGTCATTGCTTTGAAATGAGTACATTACCGAAACAGGCAAAACGCCAAGATTCATGACACGGCAATTAACGAGTTCAATCTTTTGCGAATACGTACTGTTCACATCTTCTTCAAAGCACAATGAATCAACATCAACAGAAAAGGCAGTGGAGAAATTGAGGAGATTTGACCCATTTTGGCATTCTTGAAGATTGGTGGAATCACATATACTGACATTCAGGCGCATGTTTGAAGTCAAAACATCCAACAATGAATCGTTCAAAACAATGAGGCCATCTTGGACGGTGAATTGTTCCAAGTAGGTTCCCTGCTCGTTGTTAACGGTGACCAACGCTGTCCCTGAGCGTGTAGTGACCTCTCCGGATAGAGCATAACCAGTGATATTGTCAACAGTGGCCGTCATGAATGAAGTCACCCATGGAGAGAGGACTTCAAAGGTATACGAGTTGGAAATTTCATGAACTGCCAAATTCTCTTGATCGTCTTGGAGTTGAATCAACAAGGTGTAAGTCCCTGGTTCCAAATCGGATGTATCAAAGGTTGCTGCGGCTGAACCACTTTGAGTGGGGAGAACTGTCTTGGACCCCAATTGGATGCTTGGGGAATTCAAAGATAGCGTCCCAGAAACCTTCTCTCCCGCAGATGTGTTCCATGAAACAGTGAGGACTTGAGGCTCGCCTGGGTCAAGAGCAGGTAGGAACTCAACTGAATGTATTTCAGGCCCAAACGCATCGACCAACGAGAGTGAACCATCGGCACCTTCCAACCATCCATCCTCATCAGAACCCATCAACCCGATGAATTCAACCGCCGATATTTCAACACTCCAAACACCCATATCAGATCTGGTTGGGTTCCAATTGACTGTGTAAAGAATATCATCTGGAGACCAAAGCGCTGGAAGTACCACGTCCTGCATGTCAGGATGACTGAGAACGACCACAACATCAAGATCCATTCTCTTATGAGATTCATCAACTAAAAAGGTCAATTCTGCTCCGTCAACATCCCAGGTACCCTGATTTGTTGGACCGGAAAGAAGGGTTGTTTCAGCACCACCACGAATCTCAAAAGAAGAAATTTCTGGAGCGATCGGGTAAACGGTGAGATTGTATGTAGGACGAGGCAAGACCTCATTCATATTCGCGTCCATGACACGGAATGTATAGACCAATTCATGAATCAATTGAGCCTCAAGACCAGATGTTGAAAGATAGAGGTAATATCCTTGCAGAGCCCCATTGTAGGTGAGGGTTTGAGCGTTATCAAAGCCATCTGATTCCGTCCAATCCGAACCGAGATATTCAACCATAAGGTCAGATTCACCTGCAAGATCATACACGACAAGACTGAAGCTTTCATTCACCCGCAAATCTGGCTCCAATTCGACGCCTTGACGATGTTCGATCTTTGAAAGAACAGGGGCATAGGCGTCCAACCACTCAAAGTATGGTTCATCCAAAATATAGGAAAAAGCAGGGGCTGTACTAGGTGAGGTTGTGCCAGAGAGCGCGAGGGGGTGCGAACCGTCTGCACCCAAACAAACCCCATTGGTGGATTCGTAATAGGAATTGCATTCTGAAAGGATCATGTTGTTGATGACCGAGCTGAGATTCACCGTTGTTTGGAACCAATATGGCAACCACAAATAATCAAACTCCATCGCAGCGTCCCCTTGCATCACCACCTCAACGTCGAGGGTGACCCATTCCAACCCTTGACCATCAACCCAAGTCTGTGATGATTCAATCAAACTCTGTAATACGGAAGCGTTGAGCTGTACAACGTGACCTTCTTCTTGCCAGGGGAGGAGTGAGGAATTTAATTGGGTTGTTCCGATGTGGGCTTCGACAAATGAAGATGGTTGAGAGGAAGACCCAGAAAGGTCCTCCCATCCCATCCAGAGAGAAACATGATTGTCAACGATGGCCTCAGAGGGAATCTCAAAGGATAAACCGTGCCTTGTGGTGTTGCTCGTATCATTCACTGATTGGGTAAAACCGAGTTCCATATTTTGGAATTGTACGTCGGTATCGGAACCATCGTAGGTGAGATGTACATCTTGAAGGACAGACCACTGCGATGTTTCAATATTGACTGCACTAAGTGTTGGTGATTGAATGTCTGTCCGATTGAATGTGTATTCAAATTGAAGCCATGTATGGCGAGGAAGTACTTGGTTACTGAGAGAACCGTTCTCCCATTCACTCCAATGATCCCATGAGGTATTGTCACCACCAATTGTCCATCGATAACGCATGGTTAACGAAGCATTGATTGGAATCTGTGAGCTATGTGTGACGACACCTGTTGATGCCTGTCCAGATTGGCTGTGGAGAGGGACCGTCAGGAATGTGCCATGGTCTGAGGTATTATTCCCAGTTGACAGGTATCCCGTCCACGTGGAGGTCACAACAGAGCCTGTTGCTCCACTTGAACCGTCAATGCCATCGATACCTGTTCCGTATTTGAGCCCCTTAGAACCACCATTTCCTCCTGTGGCTTGGACGGTTCCAGCATTGGTCAAACTGCCGTTCTGAGTTTGGAGGACAATGCGTCCTCCGCCGCCTCCGCCTCCGCCATCTCCACCATCATACATTCCGAATCCAACACCGTTTTGTGCTCCATCAGCTCCATCGCCACCGTCTCCGCCATTAGCAGAAATCACACCAAAGGCCCCGACATTGATCGAATTTGCTTGAATCATGATTGTACCGCCTGAGCCGCCACCGCCGCCCGAGCCCCCAGGACCAGTTCCTTGAGTGGCCTGGCTTCCTGAATCACCATCGCCCCCATTTGCTTCGATGGACCCATTCACGGTCACGGTATCTGCGTAAATGCGAATATATCCGCCACCCAGTCCCCCGGAAACACTCGAGTGGTAACTGCTGGAGACCCCGCCTCCTTGGCTGCCTCGCTCGGTTCCGTTCCCGTAGGTGGAGCCTCCTGAGCCTCCGTTGGTTCCACCTCCGTCGCCGCCGGCACCTCCGTGGCCACCGCCACCACCGCCGTCATTGCGTCCATTACTTGGCGTGGTTGTGCTCGTCCCAACACCGGTCCCGCCCGTGACTAAATCATCAGCGAGAATGGTGGCCCCAGAATCCACTACGAGATGATTGACATACAGTGTTAAATCTCCTGTCGCAATAATTTGTCCGCATGAGACAATCCCACAGCGTAATTCGAGTGTATTGTAAGCGTGAACACCGCTCCAACTTACACTATTGAATAATTGAGAGGAATTTGTACCTGCTTGGGATGGTCCTGAACTACTCGTCATCAACTGGATGGATTGTCCATCGCTTACCGTTTCGTCTAGGGTTCCCGTCAAGGTTCCAGCAGCGACCGAATGGGTATTCACGGTGAAAACCTCATCACCAATGAGGGAGAGGTTGACGTCACCTTGGTTAACGCTAGAACCGTGTTGAAGTTCTATCGAATCTTGTACAACATCGCCGATTTGCCCCGTTGTCGATGTCAAACCACTGCTAAATGTGGTAAAGGTTTGCTGTCCAACTTCTGTTTTCGGACTCGATTCTTCAAGGAGTTCGAGGGATTCATGATGTTGAACCAAAGGAAGAAAAGATGCAAATAAGAAAATCGCAACGAAGCCAAATGTTCTGAGATTAGCATGCATAAACCGCCCATACTCAAGGACTTTCTAATTGTTGCCTTTTTAGTTCCGTGCCCCGATAGAGCAAATTTGTACAGGGAAACCGTTTTCATCCCAGCGGCAATGAGCCAACCATGAGCAACGACGAATGGTCCATGGCTGATTCAATCGAGAAAATTATGAATGCAATGAACGACAAAGGTTTGAGCCCCGAGGATGTCTTTGACCAAATGGATTCAGACCAAGACGGTCGCATCAATGGCCCTGAATTGCACAAAGGCCTGTCCAACTTGGTTGGCGACCTCCTATCACCAGCACAAATCTCCACCATCATTCAAACGCTTGATACCAACGAAGATCATCGTATTGATCTTGAGGAGTTGCGTACTGCTTTGACAAACTCCGAAGAGGAATGAAATCATCAGTGGAAATATAACTCATCTTCAGTAAACTGGTAGGGGAAAGCGGTGGATACTGTCACTCACGCGCTGATTGGACTCACCCTCGGCGAGATGGCTCCAAAAGATATCAAACATCGTCACGTGATTGGACTCTCTTTTGGAATGCTCCCGGATATTACGAATGTCATTCTAGTTCATCCTTATCTTGGCTGGATAGCTGGACGCACCATTCCATTTGCGGGTGGCAGTGATTTCATCGAATTCCCCGAAATCCTCAACCATTGGACCTATCACATTTGGTTGCTCTCACACAGCCTCTTATTTTGGGCCATTATCTTCATCCCCCTGTGGAAGCGAAGCCGAGGCATGAAATTGGCAACCATAGCCTATGCATCACACATACTGGCCGATATTCCCTCGCACACCGGGGCATACGGCCTCGAACCATTTTATCCAATCCCATACATTTTCGATGGTTGGTTTGATGCCTGGTTGTGGGGCCCAGGACCCATTGCCGTAAGCATCATCTCAACAGGTCTTGTGTATCTAGTTGTCCGCAAACTCCGACTTCATTTCTTATGGCCCTCTGAACTTCAAAGCGAAACTACACTTTGACGGTGTTTGTACCTCGTTGCGAAAAAGTACTTTTTGAAAAAACTCTCCCCTATCTTTAATTTTGAGAAGCATTGTTTTCAGAGTTTTAAATTTAGGAAAAATATTTTTCTTGGAAAAACGTCGTACTGAGTGGCTGGTCCATTTTCAACAGAATCCAAAGAAGTTTGTGAAATGTTCAACTTGGACGTTGTTTTTAGAGAGTTGAAAGCAAAAATACTTTTCTTGAGGCTGATATGATTCATTGTTTATTAGATGTTGAACGCATGAGTGAAGTATGAATCATGAAACTCCTTTTGGAATGTTAACAACAGTATCTCAAGTTGATTCAAAAAAGATGAAGGCCGTGCAGCGGGCTTTACGTTGGTGTGAAACCATCCTTGAATCAACGATTTGGACCCGGTCTAAAGAAGGCTCAAGCATTTCACTCCAACAAACTATCAATCGACAACTGGTCGAAATATTCCCACTTGAGGGTGCTCTGATGGATCTAGGAATGAAATCCCGTTTCCCCACCAATCACCTTCCTATACTTCTCAATCGTTCAAATGCCTGCGTTCGCACATTGCAGCATCAACCTCGTCCATTGCATACGGATATGATTGCCAGCATGCTTATGCTTCTGGGTGTTCCTGATTTCAATCCCTTGGCAGTCCCGAGAACGATGCATAAAATACTCACCGCCGAACAGAGGGCATCACTCCCACCTCATACTCGTCGCGAGGCCTATGTTGCTGGACGCCCTTCAACATCAGGGCGTGATTTTCTTCCTGAGTTAACAATCATGGACTTGTTGAATCAACATCCAAACGTCATTTTTAGCATCCAATTTGAAATGCGTAACGGGGAACTGCGCAACATGAATGCACAAGAAGGAGCTTTGATGCAAGAGGAGGGGGGTGAGGGTACACCTCGCACCACCGGTACTGGCATGTCCTATGACCCGGCCGACTACCACCTCAAAACGGTGCTTGATGTGGAAAGGGGACAATACAGGTGTATCGCAACGGACCGTGTCACCAAAATTACGATTGTTGGAAAGACGTACCGCACAACCTCCGCTCAGGATTAAAATTCAAAACCATTCGAATCCATTAGATTGGCAAATTGAATAGACAGATGTTTGCGAGATTACCGTAACATTTGACTAAATCAATGGTTGAACCATCTGGGTCCCATGGTATGAAGACAAAATCCGACGTGGACAGTTTGATTCAACAATCGGCAAGTGAAAAAGTTATTATTTCCATTCCGCCCACTCATGTGTTGAGCGATTGCGGTAGTACCAGACCCCACTGCCCGTTGGATAGTCGAGGTTTTCATGGCCGTCGGATTAATTGAATCCCCCTTGAATCTCCATTGGAGGATGGGCGGCATGGGTTGGCGAAGCATTGACAGCTCCCCCAGGTTGAACGTTGGAATCTATTTCTAGCATCAAAAGGTCTTGCGACATGTATTCAGCTCGTGCGTCTGTGTCCATGGTTCCACCGAGGCCGAAGTATGCATCGTTGTG
>JAKMEE010000010.1 GCA_022426155.1 Candidatus Poseidonia sp.
TTTTTTGCTTCGGGGTGCTTAAGCGCCGTAACTCCAGAAGTTGAGGTCCCCGACATTGAACTTCCCGACGATTGGTCGACGGTACCCTCACGAAGTATCGCCTCCCCTCAATTGCAAGCCTTTGCCGACTGCCAAGACCTTGAAGACGCCTTGAAACAGTCCATTTTCGAAGAGTATCGCATTCAGATCTTGCAAGCAGTAGATGAAATCTATTACTACGGCGGTGGCATGTGGCTTGAGGGTGATGAAGAGATTATGATGGCCGAGGATAGCGCCGCTGGAAATTCAGCTCCGACTGAAACACCCCGCCGTGTTGAAGGCGAAGATTTCTCAGGGACGAATAATCAAGAAAGTGGAGTTGATGAAGCGGATTTCGTCAAGACAGACGGATATCACATCTATTTCCTTGAGGGGCAATATCTACGAATATTTGGGACTCCAAACTTCGGGGAACTTACGTGGGAATCAAACACGACCATTGAAGGAACGCCTCAAGCGATGATGTTGAACGATGATCAACTCATGGTCCTCTCCACAGTGAGCCCCTGGGCAATATCTCGTAGTAACCCAATCGTTGATGCAATGGGGTGGGACGGAGAATATGGCACCTGGTCAACCTCAAGCCTCACCAAATTCACGGTGTATGACATTAGCAATAGGTCGGCCCCAGAAATTCAGCGAGAACTCTACATCGAAGGGTGGTACAATACAGCCCGAGAGGTCGATGGAACTGTGCGTGCCGTGACTCACGCATGGATGGAATTGCCAGGAGTCCAATCCTGGCTTGATCTCCCAACCGGTTATTGGAATTTGGATTATGAAGATCCTCTACGCCTTGAGATACGTGAAAAGGTGGCCTATGAAACCATCTTGGGAAATCAACAAGCTCTCGATGAGATGGCTTTGATTGACTTGTTGCCCGCAGTGTATGAGATGAAAAATGGGGTTGTAACCACCCATTTCATGGATGACGAAGACTGTGAAAACTTTGCAGCTCCTGAAGACGGCTACAGTCGCGGGGTTTCGAGTATTTTTTCATTGAATCTTTTGAGCGATGAATTCAGTTATGAAGTGGATCACGTTATTGGCAACCACCCCCAAGTTTACGCCTCCCAAGACGTCTTAGTTCTCGCGGAAAGCGCCTTCGACTGGTGGTGGTTTTGGGGCAATGACGGATTGGAAGAAATGACCAACCTCCACACATTTGACATCAGTGAGCCCGGTGAAACACTCTACACAGGATCAGGTCGTGTGAATGGAACGGTTCTCAACCAATTCGCTCTCTCAGAATACGAAGGCGTTCTCCGTGTCGCAACCACAACTGGACAATGGGCTCGATGGTGGATGGAAGACCCAGAACCGATGTCGTCACAGCTGGTTACAATGGGCCGTTCAATGGACTTTGAAACAGGGGCACTCACCTTGGAGGAACTCGGCCGCGTTGATGGAATTGCGCCAGGGGAGCGAATTTGGAGCGTCCGATTTGATGGCGATCGCGCCTACATCGTGACCTTTGAGCAAATCGACCCCCTCTGGGTCATTGATGTATCAAATGAAACCGACCCAACCATCCTCGGTGAACTCAAGGTTCCCGGCGTCTCAACCTACATCCACCCGCTTTCAAGAGATCATTTGCTCACCATAGGACTTGCTCCTGCGAATGAAGATGGAACAGGCCTTGATTGGTCAGGGACCCAAATCTCACTTTTCGATGTCAGCGATCCAACCACGCCGACCCTTGATAGGGCCCTACGCCTTTCCCCAGTCACCAATCCAGAATCTCAAGGATGGCAATGGTCGTGGTCAGAAGCCACCTATGAGTCGAAAGCCTTCCAATATTGGGCTCCCAAAGAGATGCTGGCCATCCCCCTATCGACGTATCGTTACAACTCCTACACCATCAATGGCGAATACCATTGGAATTACCAATATGTATCGAAACTCATTCTTGTGAATGTCAATGAATCCAATGGGAATTTGACCGTGCACGGCGCGGTTGATCACTCCGACCTCTACGACCGCGGCGAACAACAATATTGGTGGGGCGAACATAGCATTCGCCGCTCAATTTTCATGGGCGATTTCGTCTATGCGCTTTCCTCTGCGGGCGTGACAGCAACCAATCTTACCACGTTGGAAGAAAGTGCTAGAGTGGCCATCGATCACCCATCTCAGGACAGGCTCGATGAGGGAATGGAATCCGAAACAACCTCCTCGTCATCCAGCAGCACCGAAGATGCCGATGGAGCCGGGGAAGAGCCTCAACGAGATTCATGAGTGACCTCAAAAACCAGTATCCACACACCCCAACAGGGCGCGTAGCGGCCCGGGGCGATTCCATGAAAACAGCAATTCTTCTGATTGGGTTCAATCGGGTGGACTATTTCGACCAAACGCTTTCCAGCCTTGAAGCCAATAAAATCGCTCATGATTGCGACCTTCATGTCTACCTTGATGGAGGGCCCAATGCCAACCAAGAAGAATTAATTGCTCGGGTTGAAGCCTCTTCGTTTGTTCAACCAACACTGGTGGCTAGAACGGAAAACTGGGGCATTGGGAGGCATTTAATCGACGCCCGCCGAACTCTTTTTGATCAAGAAGGATATGACCGCGTCTTACTTTTTGAGGACGACATGGTCTTGGCCCCAAGTTATGTGGAGACGGTTCTCAAGGCCATGGATTGGGCGAGAGCATACAATGATATTGGGACGGTGATGGCTTTCAACATCAACGACCATTCAGCCGACCTACAGAAGCAGCAACTCAACCAACTGGTTGCCACAAACCGCCACTTTTGGGGGTATGGGATGGAAAAAACAGTGTGGGACGACATCAAACCCACACTCTACGCGTTTGAGAAGAAATATTTGGAAAGTGTCTCCTACGCCCACCGGGCCCACAGACGTATCCGTTGGAGGTTGATTCGCCCCATGATGAAACGAACCAGAGAATCGCGTGAAGGCACACCCCTCATCCCCTCATCTCTTCTCACCCCCCCCTTCAGCATGTGGCCTCTGAAAAGCCCTACCAGCCAAGATGCCATTACAGCGTTAGCCCTCTGGTTCAAGGGTTATGCAAGAATCACAACACGGGTGCCGCGGGCAACCTATGTTGGGCGGGAGGGATTCTCCTTTTCGCCAGAAGTGTTTGAACAAATGGGGTTTAATCGAGCCAACGCCTTGAATGTGAGAGACCTCACAGCCCCACCCACCTCCTTTGAATTGGCCACATCCGATTTGGACGGCCAACCACTCAAACCACCACGGTATGAATGAGGCGTTGATCTTGGGTTGGAACATTGGACTAGTAGGGCATGGTCGTTGGGGGCGCGTCCACCTCACCACCCTACTCGATCTCAAGGAAATTGGCCTCATATCGCGTATATGCGTTTGCGATACCAGTCCCGAGCGAATAGCAAATCTCCCACAAGGCGTCGATGCAACCTATCTTTCAACACACGATATGTTGGGTCAGGAGCGTTTGGACGCTGCAGCCATCGTCACTCCGGCTAACACACATCTTTCAGTGGCTCACGAACTGCTAGCGCAATCCATTCCGTGCCTGATTGAAAAACCGATGAGTGAATCATGTGAAACGACCCTCAAGTTCCTTAATGAATCAACCAATGACTCACGAGTGATGATTGGATATTTATTGCGGCACCATCCTGGCATTACAACAGTTCACAATGAACTTCAACATCCAGAGTGGGGAGGTCCTCTTCACTTTCATTACACTCGACACATCACCAGGCCCGCTCCAAAGAACCGCCTCGCCATCGATGAATTGGGCCTCCACGGGATCGATTTGGCGGGCTTCCTATTCGAACAAGACGTACGAGAGGCAGACACAAAAACCATCAGAATGTCCCCCGAACAAGCTATCGTTGAGTTGACATTTCCAAATAGTTCTGTAGCCCTCATCGATGTTGCGTGGGGTGCGTCTTCGGAACAAAAATCTTTCATGATACGGTCTTCCAATCAGTCGATGGAAGGTCACCTGGACAATTATCAGTCAATAATAATTCAAAATCAATCCACACAACGAATACGCAAAACCTTGATTTCCACAACACCCCTCTTCAACGAATGGAAAACCTTCCTTTCGTGCCTCAAACAATCCCCCGAGCAATGGGCTAGAAATCTTGAGCATGTACGCTGTTTAGCGGCATGGCGACATGAGTTATAGCCCGTGCTTCCAAACAGCGCCGATACAGACTGAGGCTTTGCGAGAATTGAAGAATCAAGTTCACTTCGCCATTGCCATGGGCCTCTCAATGACCACCGTTCAACGCATGTTTGCTGCCAGTTTGGTTGCTGCACTTGGAACGTGGTACCTTCGTAATGATTTGATGGATGGGATGTTGATGCTTTGCGGCCTCTCAGTGCTCACTGCTATGATCTGGGGCCTCTCCGAGCGTGAAACAACCACGGCCGCTCTGAACCTTGATAGCAGCGGCGTGCTTGCAAAATTTGGAGTTGCCCTCAGCATTGTCGTTTTCGCTCAAGTCACCGTGGCAGTCTGGGAGTTTCCCACCGTCGGAGCTTACGTTCTTTCCTTGGCTTTCATCGGCTCGTTTTGGCTCACTGGATTTATGATTCAACCCGAATGATTCATGGCCAACTCCCAAATCGAAGGCGAAGGGTGAAAGGCTGCAGCCGCGCGCCACTCAACGAGTACCATGGCAACGCACGGAGACCACCCGACATTACCAGAGCATCTCGAATCTCTTCTGATGGACGACGTCCATACTGTATTTCTCAAAGCAGACTGTTTACCAAGAGTCAAACGCGGTCAAATCGGTCAACTCAAATTATTAGATTTAGAGGAAGAAACCCCCTGGGACACCATCAGGTTGGAAACATTGCAGGAAGACCTGAGTGATTTGGTCGAAGAAAACCGACACCGCAGCGACTGTTTTTTAGAAATTGATCGCAAAGGTTGCCGGGTGATACAATTAGGCGACCTTCGTATTGCATGTGCCTGGCCCCCTTTCTC
>JAKMEE010000024.1 GCA_022426155.1 Candidatus Poseidonia sp.
CTTGGCATTGGTATAGTTGCCTACGCTCCTATCGGCCGTGGCCTGTTAGCCGACACATCTCTCAATACAGAAACAATGGGACGAATGGATTTCAGAAAGATGGGGGGTGTCGGATATGCTGTCAAAGATGGTGAGCGTGAACTTGCTTCGTCACTTGAAGAGTTAGCTAAGCAGAAGGGAGTTCCTCTCAGCACACTCAGCCTTGCTTGGGTCCACAAAAAGGGGAGAGATGCCCTCAAAGGCGCTGGTGTTGTACCAATTCCAGGTACGGGTAACACTAAACATATGGAAGAAAATTCTAAGGCAGTTTCTCTCTCTTACACACTAACTGATCAAGATATGGGAAACATAGAAGATTGTGTGCCAAGAAATTCTATGGAAGGATTACCACGCTATGGTGGAAGTCTGGGCGAACGTGTATTCACCGAAGAAAACAATATCTCTCTTGAAGATTGGAAGAAGTAAAGCGTAGCCTCTGAAAGGGTCGACTGCTAACCCATATACGCTATGAAGCCGTCAATGGCCGGGATCAAACACATCAACCAAGGCCGAGAGGTCGTGCTCGTCGAGCCCTCTTTCCCCTCCTTCATGGAATACCGCTTGGATTGCATTCTGCAGCGTGAGGTCAGTTCCCAACGAGGCTGCAACAGAGTTCAGTGCCTGGTTTCCCTCTCGCCAGGCCTTGATTGAGGCCTCGTTCTCCTTGGTGCATCCATCGCGAATCGCCTCTATAAGGCGCCTCTGCTCAGAGAGAAGGATGGTATTAGTACCCTCGTTGAATTTCATGAATACGTCCAGAGGCACCCCACCGGCCCGGCAAATAGCTGCACCGTTGACCAGACCCATCAAGGCTCCTGTGAGCCCTGACATCAATGACCGACTCAGAATCGAGGGCTGGTTGATATCTTCTCCCAGACTAGTCCAATTTGCATCCAGAGCACTCAAGATTGGAGAACACTCGTCCAGCACATCGGGTGAACCGGACAATAAGAGTGCTGCATCTTCCGTTCCGAGGTTACGGGGGTAGCACATGACGGCTCCCTCAATAAGACGACCACCGTTGTCATGGATGAGTGAGGCATGGGTCTGCACATCATCGATTGTACCCGTCGTCATCTGAATGATGCAGGTATCTTCGAAGTGGCTTGCTAGACCGTTCTCTTGGATTATGCGCTGCCATACTGCGTAGTCAGACACACACACAATCACATGAGTATTAGCATTCAGTGCATCGCCCGGTTCATTGCAGCCGATTGCTCCCCTCGCGACTAGGGCATCAACCTTGGCACGGCTTCGATTCCAGACGGATACCGTGCAGCCTCCTTCGATGAGGGTGCGAGCGATGCCAGAACCCATGGCTCCTAATCCAATAACCGAAACTCCAGTAGCTGATACATGTTGATTGCTCATGTGATGTGTGCTACCAATGTGAAAATAAATGATTGGGTGGCATTGCCCATAATGATGCGGAAATCTATCATCTAACTCTGTGATAAGGGGTACCTTTTCTTTCAACCAATCGCATGGGGGCTCGTTCCGATTACGGGTAATCGAGGGGTAGTGTCTGACAAGACTCACTGCGAGCCCTTTGATTTTCCAACTCCTGAGCAATGGGTATTCGGATAAACCGTTTAATGTTCAAAGATAAGGTCAGACATATCTATGCCTTTGTGGGTTTTTATCTCTTATCGCAATAACAGTTACCGGCTCCAAACGGAAGGTATTTACACCTCGAATGAAACCTGAGAGTGCCACTCCCTTTCGCCCAGTTGAAGTAATTACTCTTAGCGTACTCATTGCACTTTTCTTACCTAAAATCCAGTATATTGCTGGTGCACCTCCATATTTTCTTTCATAAAGCCAAATAGTGTCTAGTAAATTGTTATGATTGCCTCCGTTCACTACAAATTCATCAGCATGTATCACTACATAAGGGGTAGAATTATTCGGTGGGTTCCAATCAATAGAGGGATTGGGTCCCAGAATATGAGTTGCGGGTGTTCCATTCGGGCTTAAACAGTTTTTCCAATTCCCATTCTTTTTGGCCAACTCATTTCTAAAACAGTCTTCCTCTTCATGTTTCTGTTCTGTTCTCCTTTTTTCATCATCTTTCCTTTCGGCAAGAAGGTCGTTTGAATCGTTGTGCACCATGTATGTTCAGCGCACCATATTCTCAATAATATAAATATATTTTGCAAAGGGCCCACTCACTCTGAGCCTATATCTAAGTGTATTGCCGCATTATTCTTCTTTCTCACTTTCCCTTATTTTGAATCTTGGATGATTTACTTCGAATAATATCGGATGAGGAAAATCATTCAAGACAATTACAACCCAGATAGAAAAGGGGGAATGGTTCCAATTCGGAATTGTCCTCTCCACTTTCTCAACCATGACCAAGTTGTCTTCACCAAACTCCTCCTCACAAATAGTCAGAATTTCACCCCAACTCATCTCAATATGTCTCATCCATCTTCTTTTTCTATTTCTTCTATCTTCATCTCTGTTTGGTATCATTCAATCATCTCCATAGCAATCCGAACACAACCTGTGATCGTGGGGCGACCTAGTCGCTCCGGTCAGCCACCTTCCACAGTTGCGACAGCTCGATTCCCTCTTCTGGCGACACCTATGGCAAAGGCTACCAGATGTTGGCAGACGACAAAACCTGCAGGTATGCATTATCGAACCCCTCTCATAGTATCATTCCCTTAGTAGAATAAAGTAAATAATTTTTATAATATTTAAAGTTTATGAT
>JAKMEE010000027.1 GCA_022426155.1 Candidatus Poseidonia sp.
GTTTCTCTTTGCTTAATTAATATTCTATTCAACAACCGAAAATGGAGATTCGCAAGGGTATATCTGAATACCCATACGAATGCAATTGTTGTTTGAATGGGCTTTGCGTGGGTCATTCTAGACGCTACCGAGGGTGCTGACGGAGTAAACGGCACCGATGGTGCTGACGGCGTAGATGGAATTGAAAATTCACCTAATTCTATGCTGACAAGTATTTCAGAACCTGTTGCATTAATGGAATGCACAGTCGGCGGTATCGTGATTCATTACGGTCTTGACAATGGTGATGGTGGAGGGATTTCTCAAAATGGTATTCTTGAATCTGGTGAAATAGACACTACTACCACCCATTGTAGCAAAAACGGATTTGGAGTCTCACAGCTTACTGATTTTTGTAGAGGGCCGGAGCCGGGTGCTGGAGTCCAGCCTGGACAACACATGAATATCCTAGTTGGCGATACAATCTACTTCAATAGCGGAGAATGTACTCCTGGCACAGATCTGTGGGCGTATAACATCTCTAATTCTTCGGCCTGGCAAGTGGCAGATATCGCTAATGGCAATGTCAGCTATCCTGGAGAATACATGAGTATCTTAGTCGGCGATACAATCTATTTTAGTGACGATGACGGAATCACAGGCACAGAACTGTGGGCGCATGATACCTCCAATTCCTCAACTTGGCAAGTAGCAGATATCAATCTTGAAGAGGATTGTTACTCTGATGATGGTGATATAATTTGCACCGGCCTTTCCAGCAACCCTGGGGCTGTTTCAAATGGACAAAATGCTGGAGCGGGTTCCACAATATTAGTCGGCGATACAATCTATTTTAGTGCCGATGACGGAATCACTGGCAGAGAACTGTGGGCACATGATACCACAAACTCCTCAACTTGGCAAGTAGCAGATATCAACAATGGAGAATTGTCTGGTCAACCTGGAAGATACTTATTGATGCTAATCGACGATACAATCTACTTCGATGCATTTGACGGAATTATCATGTCCACCACACTGTGGGCGCATGATACCTCCAACTCCTCAACCTGGATGGCAGCAGATACCCTTGCTACAGGTTGGACCATGGAAATATTAGTCGGCGACACAATCTACTACAGCGCTGCTAACCTCACCGATGGTTTTGAACTGTGGGCGTATGATACCTCTAATTCCTCGGCCTGGCAAGTGGCTGATATCAATCCTGATGGGGACAGCAACCCTGGCATGCTAGGTATGGAAATATTAGTCGGCGACACAATATACTTCACCGCTGATGACGGAATCACAGGCGACGAACTGTGGGCACATGATACCTCCAACTCCTCAACTTGGCAAGTGGCTGATATCCGCCCTAATGGGGGCAGCACCCCTGGATCAGGCATGTCTATGTTAGTCGGTGATACAATCTACTTCAATGCGTGGGGTGCTGACAGTAGAGAACTATGGGCACATGATACTTCTAATTCCTTGACGTGGCAAGTGACTGATATCAATCCTGAGGGGCACAGCGATCCTGGCTCGTATAGTAAAGAAATAGTAGTTGGCGACACAATCTACTTCAGCGCTACTGATGGAATTGATGGATATGAATTATGGGCGCATGATACTTCTAACTCTTTGACTTGGCAAGTGACTGATATCAATCCTGAGGGGGGCAGCGATCCTGGAGTAGGCATGTCTATGTTAGTCGGTGATACAATCTACTTCTTCGCTGCAGATGGATGGGGTGAATTCGATACTGGTTTTGAATTATGGGCGTTGGATACTGAACAAAACAGCGCCTATCAATGACGTAGTTACCATCCAAAAGCAGTATGCTGGACTAATACTAGATGGCGTTCAGAAACCTGTGCAATAACATTGGACGCCTGCGACCCCACTCCCAGTTGAAAGGTGAGGGTTTAGTCCCAACAGCGAGATGAGAATCTGAAGTCATAAATATGTGGACAATAAATAGCAACATGTGTCCAAGAATAACAAGCCGAAAATTTTAGCTTTCACAATTGTATTGATTTTTTTGTTGAGTTTAAATCCGCCATCAGATTCGCTATATGATGATGGCATAATCCTAAATTCAATTCCAGATGATGAAACAAGAAAAGGCGATATTCCCAATGGAGCATCCACTTACTGGATGACTCCCAATGGTTCTGTATCTCTAGAGCGCGGTCCATTTTCTGATTACAGTTCTCTGATTTTTGGCCTAGATCCTTATGCAGTAACAAGAGTTGCTTTCATCAATCTTGATGTTGGTGAGAATTATACAGTTGATTGGAAACATTACGCTTCAGCAGAATTGATTGAAACAGGTAGTTTCAACATTACTGTAACTGATGATGTAAGAGAAAACAACACTCATTATTTCAATGTAAATATCTCTAATATCATCCAAGTACATGCCGTTAATGTATCAATTTCTGATTCAAATGATACATTATTGGATTGGAATTGGGATGCAAATCTAATTTGGTATGATTGGGATTGGGTGGAAGAATCTACTGACTGGAGCGACAGTGTAGATGTGAAAGCGAGTGATGGAGACGAAATCTCTGCAGACTTCAATTTCATAGATTTAAGGCCCGGCCAAGAGTATAATGTTAGTTGGAAAGTTTTCGATAATGGCGAAGATGATTACCCCATGATTATTGACAATGGACCTGAATTAGTGACTTCAGAAGATGGAACATTTGATGCCACTGTATCTTTTGATTTTGTAGAAGGAACTGAACCATGTGTTGAATACACGATTGGAATTGATGACCACAGAGGTCAAACATTTAGAAAATGTATCAGTGTTAAAGAAGATGGTTCCTCGTTTATTCCATGGGCTTCTAGTACGCTGACTTTAGCCACCATCTTTGGAGCATTAGTTATATTCTCAAGAAAACATTAGGATTGCTTAGCAAGATTCGTGGGTCTAGGCTGAGAATCTTCAGAAAGAAATTCATGGTTCGTCAATTGGTGGAAACACAACCATGTCATCCCCCTCAACCCATTGCTTGTACTTCTTCATACAACGCTTGAATACCTCGCTTTCCAAATGCACCGTGAGCCACTGGTGGACATCCTCCCACGGCTGAGCATCAAACCAAGCTCGGTCATGATTTGCAAATTGCCGAACGAATGGAAACAATGCATCATCCAATGCCGAAGCGAAGGCTGGACCTTCAGAGAGGCGTTGATTCAAATCCATGAGATAGGCAGAAGCAGCAGTGCGATGAACAAGATGGTCCACGTTATCGTATCGGTTGGGATACTTGTATCGATCAAGATGCACTTTGAATTCTCCATCGTTTCGTTCAATCCAATGTGATTCTTCTTCATTCGGTGTCCAAGAGAGAATGTGCTGCATAATCTCGAGACTCTCCTCAATGACGGTACCGTCCTGGAGCAGCAGTACGGGCACGGTCCCCTTAGGTGAGATTTTCATCATTTGAGGCGGGCGGTCACGAAGTACCACTTCTCGGTGTTCGACATTGTAATCTTGACGAACCATCCCCATGCGTGCTCGCATGGCGTAGGGGCAGCGTCGAAAGGAGTAGAGAATTGGGAATACTTCACTCACGCTTTGACCTCCGCTCACTCGGGCGGGGTCGGTGGAGTGTAGCCACCATCAATCGCTTCTTGGACAATGGTCATGTCTGCGTCAACCATCATTTGAACGAGTTCTTCAAACGAGGTATGAGGCACCCAATCAAGCTCTTTCTTTGCTAATGCAGGGTCGCCAATGAGCAAATCTACTTCCGCTGGACGGAAGAATTTCGGATTGGTACGAACTCGTACCGCTCCATGTTGATCCGTGGCGATGGTGTCAACATCCTCTCCAGACCATGTCAAATTCATTCCGACATGGGAAAAGGCCAGGGTAATCATATCCCGAACGCTGTGAGTTCGTCCCGTGGCGACCACAAAGTCGCCAGGTGTTTCCTGCTGTAGCATGCGCCATTGCATTTCCACATAATCGCCTGCAAAGCCCCAATCTCGCTTGGCGTCAACGTTCCCAATCCACAGACATTCATCGAAACCTTTGGCAATTCGAGCAGCGGTCATGGTCACCTTTCGAGTGACGAATTCAAGGCCACGTCGAGGACTTTCGTGATTGAAGAGAATGCCCGTGCAAGCAAACATGTCATAGGATTCTCGGTAATTGCGAGTGATCTCAAAGGCGAACACCTTGGCACATCCATAGGGTGAGCGTGGATGGAAGGGAGTGTCTTCAGTTTGAGGAACATCGCGCACCTTCCCGTATTGTTCAGATGAACCTGCTTGATAGAATCGACAGTTCGGTGCGTGCTTTCGAATGGCTTCAAGGCAACGTAGAGCGCCTAACCCAGTGATATCAGCGGTCATCATTGGAGAACGCCAAGATTCGGGGACGAAGGACATGGCGCCGAGGTTGTAAAATTCATCCGGTTGGGTTTGAGCAACAGCGTTGTCAATCGAATTTTGGTCGGCGAGGTCACCGTTCAAAAGATGAAATTGTTCATTGGACATCAGGTGATTGATGAGGCTTCGACCAGACGTAGGTTGTGAAACTCTCCGAACCAGGCCGTGCACTGTGTAGCCCTTTTCGAGGAGCAATTCAGCCAAGTAGGAACCGTCTTGGCCCGTCACGCCAGTAATCATGGCAACCTTTCCGCTCATGAGTCTCCGTGGTGTCTTCCCTTTTTGAATCGGTCGCGTCCGTGAAGGAACGAAATTCCGACCTCAAGGGGCCACAGATGGGTGGACTTCAAGGGGAGTTGCTGCTTGTGGTGTTCATGGATGATACAGGGCGGGCAGAGGGTTCCCCCTTGCGTGTACTCATCGTCCGAGGTTCTTTTGCCTCCCTCGGAGGTGCGGAACGGGAATTGCTGCAATTGATTCAGGCGGCTTCCAAGGGTTGGGAGGTTGGATTAGCAACTCTTGACCTTCCATCCGATGCCAGGGAATTATTAGGGTCTGCTTCAGTTTCAATACATCAACCCAACACGCCCATATCATGGCCAACGGGAGCGTTCGCAGAGGTTACTGCAAAGACCAGCCGCCTTACTCAAAAGATTTGGAAAGAAGTATCAATTCCATGGAAATCTTACGACGCTGTTCATCTATCGGTGTGCAAGGGAACGTTGGAACTACTTCCTTTCATACCTACAGGTCTCCCTGTTCACTATCATTGTCTCGAACCTCCCAGATGGTTGTATGAGGATGTCTTACATCGTCGTCTGGATGGGACGCCAAAGCGACCACTCTGGCTTACAAGCGCTCTATTTTCTCGCCAACGAAAGCGAGATCAGAGATTTGTCAAGGCCTTGCTTGAACGGCCTCATTCCTCAATTTCTGGCAATTCCATGTGGATTCAAGAACGGTTGAATGCCGTTTACGGGTTGGCATCGGACCCAACGAAAACCAACGGCCAACCGCCCGATCGTGATGCTGAGGGTCGTCCGTTAGAAGCCACACATTTGATGCACGTCATCGACGCAGAAAAGTGGCCCATGAATGCTAGTTCCGAAGAACCTGCAGCGCTGTCCTCGCTCCCCCCTCGTCCTTCAAAATACGTCGTCACAATCGGCAAAATCTCACATGTCAAAGGTACATGGGCCACACTTCATTCTCTTGCATCAACCGATTTGGGCCTGGTCCATGTTGGCGGAGGTTCCAGCAGTGATCAAGCCACCTTGATGGCCGAAGGCAAACGGTTGGGGGTGGAGGTCGTCTGCATGCCACGCCTGTCCCAAGTGGCACTCGTAGGATTGGTGAGAGAAGCTGTAGCCATGGTGAGTCATGCCTATGGAGAACCGTTTGGTTTGACTCCTATCGAGGCGATGGCGGTGGGTGTTCCAGCCCTTATGGTCGATGAAGGTGGATTTCACCACACCATGAGTCCAGTGATGTCTGGCCGCCTTCTTGCGCGGGACGATCTTTCGGCTTGGCATGAAGCATACGAAGAGGCTCAAAACCCAACCATTCGTGCGCAATGGTCCGAAAAAGGGCGCGAATATGTTGAGAAATATTTCACACTCCCCGTTCAATTGGAAGCACTTCAGTGTATGTTGGAATCTTGAGTTCAAATACTGTTAGATGTTGACTCTTGTGATGATTGAAAAGAAGCCGATGAAAAAGCTACTCATTGTTGGTACTGGTGGTATCGGCACAAGCATGATTGACAACTTGATACCCGCCTTGCGCCGGGTTGGAGGTTCAGTCCAGATGACCTTGATGGACGGAGACACCGTTGAAGCCTCAAATTTGGGACATCAACGCTTTGTTGAGGCCGATATCGGCCTGCACAAAGTGGATGTTTTAGCAGAGCGATACCATGCACCTGAGAATGGTATTGAAGTCCTGGGTATTGCACAAAACATGCGTCAAGCCGAGCAATTGCAAGGCTACGATGCCATTGTGGTGTGCGTCGATAGGCCAGAGCCTCGTCGTCTTGTGCATGAAACCAAATTCCCTTGGGCAGATTTGCGTTGTTCAGGCGATGGTTGGTTGGTCATGACCTCTCAATCCAATCCGTTGCTGGTGAGCAGCATGACTCCCGACCATGAACCGAAGAGTTGCCAAGTTGAGGGTGCTCTGGATTCAGGTAACCTTGAATTTGGGTTTGCAGTTGCTGCAGCTCATGGAGCCCAATGGGTCTTCCAACTTCTTCGAGGACTTCCAAGTCCAACACAATCCATGGGCAGTCTCACTTACGGAGCCTTGAACTTTCCTGAGGTGAGTGCATGATTGGCTTACCCGAAATGGAATCACTTGCATTTGATGTTGACGTCTGGACAGCAGCTTGTTTAGCCGCAGCGCAAGGCCAAGTTGACGATGCCTCATTGCTCTTGGTTCAGAAAGCATGCGCCGAAGAAGCCCGATGGGATGGCGTCTACATTCTTTCAGTTCTTGCAGGAGTTGAAACATCCGTTCTCATCGATGCTGACGACAAGGTTTTCATCGATTGGGGGACTGCAGGACAGGTGACACTTCAACCGCCTATTGGAGGACGTAGCCCGTTCAAGGTGTGGGTGCATACACATCCTCGTTTTGCATCCTACTGGAGTGTCACCGACAAGAACAGTCTCTCTCTTGGAGCCACCATTTTGGAGAAGGCCATCGTATTGGGTGAGCCAGGTCCAAAATTTAGTACCAATAGCAGTTATTCTGAGATGGAGGGGCCGTTCATCAACGACCAAGGCCCTCTTGCCCAATGGACAGAAGAAGAGCCAGTGGATTGGGATGTGTGGTATGACAACAACAACATCAAGATCGAGGTGAAAGCATGACGGTTCGACAACCAGAGGATGAAGATGAATACATCAAAGCAGTCTTGGCATTGGCCATGGGTCGAGGTCGTTCCGTCGCCGAAGTGATTGAAGAAATCACGGGGGAAATACCCGATGAAGCCACAGTTGAAGCGGTGCGTAACCGTTTGCAGATGGGACAAGAAAGCAATGAAACCGTTGACATTGCAAGTCTGCTTGAAGCCCTCAAAGGGATGCAAAACGCCTGGCAGTGAATTTACTGGTCGGTGTAGGTTGGGCGACGGTTCTCAATGAGGGCAGAAAGTCCTTCTAAAGCGTCCTTGGTTGAGAAGATGGTGTGAAGTCCGTCCAGTTCCATTTGCAATCCTTCACCCAATTCAGTGGTCATGGTAGCGTCGATCAACTCGCTCGCCATTCGACGTGCAATCGGCGCTGTGAAAGAGAGGCTCTTGAGTTGACGAGCCACGATCTTTTCTCCAGCATCAAAGCCCTCGGGACAATCACCGTTCATGAGCGCACCCATGTTCTCATCACTGTAGAATTGATTTGCAAAAGTTGCCACGGGAGAGTCTGCTTGAGCAGGTTTACCTGGGTACTTGTTTTCGGGTTTACCTTGAATTCCCAATTCCGAGATACAGGCATCCACTCCAGCGACATCGACCAAGTGCGTGACCAAACCGAGTTGAGCCGCAGTGTTTGCATCCATGAAATTACCAGCCAGAACCGCCCATCGTGCAATTGGGATGCCACAAATCCGAGCAGGTCGTTGTGACCCTCCAAGTCCGGGATAGATGCCGATAGAGGTTTCAGGGAATCGGAATTGTGTTCGACGAGTCCCAATTCGGTAATCACAGGCCAAGGCCAATTCCAATCCTCCACCGAGTGCTAATCCTGTGGTGAGGGCAATGGTGGTTTTCGGAGATTGCTCTAGGAGGTCTAACAAACGGTGGCCATCAGCAGTGAATTCATAGATGTCAGGGATTGCATCGGCTCGAATTTTGTCAACGAAGAACTTCACGTCAGCGCCAGCGACGAAGGCTTTCCCAGCCCCGTCAAGTACCACGGTATGAACATCGGTGCGGTTGTTGGCGGCTTCGACAGCTTCGGTCAATTGTTCCACTACAACGACATTCAGAGCGTTCATGGCTTCAGGTCGATTGATGGTAATGGTGGCGGTTCCGTTCTGAACGTTGGTATCTACGTAGGAGAAAGTCCAGGAGTTGGAACCTTGTTGCGTGAAAAAGGTGGGAACAACCCATCCTTCTCCTGCAGTTTGAGCAAAAGATTGAGCCATTCGGTGGGCCTCACCGACTCCGATTCTGTTCATTAATTCAAACGGTCCACGAGCCCATCGTAATCCAACCTTAGCTCCACGGTCCACGTCTTCCATGCTGCAAATCTTCTCGTCCACGATTTGTGCGGCGACGCCGAAAACAACACCGAGAAGTCGCTCTGAAACCTCGGTGTATTGTGCCTCATCATAGGACGATTCATCGGAAATCTCCCATTGATCGTTGCCTGCCACCAGAGTGCGAAGGTTTGCCGCCCCTGTGTAGCGGGGGGTGTTGAGTTGCTCGGCCAAATAATCGGTGGAATGCAGTGCGATTGGAGGACCGGTGAGGTTCATCAAACCAAATGGACCCAAGCCAATTTGGAAGGCTTTACAGGCGATAGCATCAATTTGAGCGGCAGATGCTACACCCTCTTCGAGCAGAAGGCAGGCTTCATTGAGCCAGGGGACGAAAAACCGGTTAACAACAAACCCGGGGCGGTCTGCACAAACGATGACGACCTTGCCTAACATTTTGCAGTATTGAACCACTTTGTTGACGGTTTCTTGGCTTGATGCTTGAGCAGGAATAACTTCGACAAGGCGGTTCTTTGCGGGGTGGTAGAAGAAATGGAGGCCGACAAAACGATCGGGTCGTCCCGTTGCTTCTGCCAGCGCATTGACGGACAACGAAGACGTGTTTGATGCGAGAATTGTGTTGCTATCACACGCTTCGTCCAGTGTTTTGAACACGGCTGTTTTAACATCAAAATCTTCGAACACTGCTTCAATCACGAGGTCGGTATCAGCTGCGGTTTCTTCCACGCCGATGACACCAGTGATTCGTCCTTGAATAGCATCAACTTGCGCAGGCGAAAAGATACGGCGCTCAACGGCTTCTTCCAAAAAGTTGGCAATGATGGATTGTCCACGTTCGACCCATTGGGCTTCACGGTCCACCATTTGGACATCAAATTCTTCTTGGGCGCTCTTTTGAGCGATCCCGGAGCCCATGTTTCCGGCTCCGACCACTGCGACTCGTTGAATGGGTTGCATGGTGTGTCGGAATCAAACACCGCTCATGAAGCATGCGGCGGGTTCACTTTGACGCATGAAGGGTCCATGCCTCTTGCATACCGCTGTGAAAGCGTTCAGGAGACAAGAAGTTCACGTGTTCCATCAAGGCTGCATCAGGGTGTCTCTGTGCGCCCTCTCGGCTTGCCCATGCAGCGTGCACGTTCAGGATTGCTTCCCTCCAAGCAGACTCATCTTCCGCTTCCAAACATGTGCCCTCGGGCATCAATTCATTGTGCGCCGGAAGGTTCGATGCGAGGGCGGGCTGACCCGCTGCCATTGACTCAACGGGAGGATATCCAAAACCTTCAGCAGCAGAAGCGAAGAGCAATACTTCGGTGTGCCAACGGTAAAGATTCAATTCATCATCAGGGACTTCTGAACCAACATTGTGCCACGTGATGTTTGATGCCGCTGCCATTTCACTAGCATTTGGTCCTCCGTAGGGGCATTCATCCCCGCCGACATGGTGCACCTGAATCTCTTGTCGTTGTTTTTCGGGTAACGAGGCAATGATTTGGATGATGAACTTCAATCGTTTTCGAGGGTCATGGCTACCAACTACCAAGAGATGACATGCATGTTCTTGGAGCGAAGTAGGAGGTTTGGGTAGGATTGAAGGGGGCGCATATTGTGTCACATCCAATCCATAGGCTACTCTCAATAGAGGCATCTTGGGAAAGTGTTGACGACACAATGCTTCAGTGGCTTTGGTGTTACAAACAAATCCATCTGCTCTTCTCAATCCCTTCATCAATCGCTTGAGATCCCGTTTGCGAATCATCCCTGGACGTTGCTCACCAACTTCAATTCGTTCTCCATTGAGGTTCATGACTGAAGGAAGAAGATGGAAGAAGTCGTGTACATAGACAATAACTGGAACGGGTGAACGTTTTGGAATCAAATGCGCTTGTTCTTGGTCTGCGACGTGAACCAGGTCAACTTTCTTGGCGCTATGGAGTGTTCCTATGGCCCGGGCAACTTTGCGCGGATGTTGGAACCAGCGCATCCATAACCGCTTCAATCCAGAACTGCCCTTAGGAAGATGGTATTCTTCGCACCCTGCAGACTCCCACCCCTGAATCTTTCCAGATTCAAGCGATGTCTTGAGGTCATGAAACGCCCCACCGAGTCCTGAGTGAGGAGAAAGCGCTCCTCCGCGAACCAAAAGGACGCGTCGGAGCGCATCATCTCCGGCTTGACCCATGGTCTTGGCAACACGCCGCACTTCTTCAAAGAAGCACCTTCCAGTGACAAAGAACGGTGTTATTCATGGTATGAGGTGTGGAAAAGAAATCAAGTATGTGAACCCGCAGGCCGTGCTGAGAATGCATGCCAGAACCAGCAATGAAGATTGAATCTGATGCTTTTGCATCCATCCAAAAAAGTATTGAATCAACGCTTCAGCATGGGAAGACGATTCGCTCTACTCTCGCAGAAACATCTGGGCAAGGGCCCTTCAATGCTGCGTGGGAAGTGGAAGCAGCCGTCGAAGCATTGCACGTTTTCGCATCACGCTGGACCATTGAAATTCTCGCAACACTTTACATCACAGGTCCACGAAGATTCAATGAAATGAAAACCATGTTGACTGGCATCTCTAGTCGAACTCTCTCGGATAAATTACGTTTCTTGGCCGATGAAGGCTTGGTGCTTCGCTTGGTCACAGACGGTCCACCGGTGAAGGTGAATTACAAACTCAGTGAACATGGGTTGACATGTGGGCGCTTACTTTCCCCGTTGGTCGCCCATCTCAAAATTCTCAAAGGTTCAGTCCAGAGCGATTGATTCGTTGCCAAAGGGCAAGAAAGAAGTTCTGATGATGTCAACTTCAAACCGAGGTAGTGGGCTTCTCTTCAGAAAAAGCCCGTACAAGAGCCATCCCATGAAGCAATATTCCCATGGCGATGATTCCGTGAATCAATGAAATCCATGTCATGTTTTCAAACATTTCACCCATGCCATATTGGATCAACCAGGCGACAAGAAGGCCGAAACTCATGCCCTTCAACTTCGAATTATCTGTTTTAGACATCATCACAAAGACCACCACGCCAAGGCAGGCGATCAACCCGAGTTGAGCGCTCCAAGCGTGACTTGGGCCAGTCTCGTATCCATAAGCACTTGAGAGTCCTGTAGAGGCTTGGCCCAGCGTCAAGAGCACCACAGAAACGGTCATTGCTCGGGCATAGGAGAGAAATGTAGTGTTGATTTCGGTCTCAGTCATATTTGGAGGAAGCGGTGCTGCCTTTTTTTGCTTAGTGGTCCCAACTGCGATGTTCCGCACGATTCAAGGGGGAGGCTGTGCTGCGCTGAACATGCATGCCACAACATCTTCCGCCCGTATCTTGGTGGCGGTGATGTTGGTATTGGTGGCCGTACCCCTCACGGCAGGTCAAGATACCACTGAGCCAGCATGGCGCAGTAACGGTCTGGACCCTTTGCTTTGGGAAGATCGCCCCGAAACTGAAGACTCGCCGATGATGGAATCCTATACCGGAAACGCAGTGATTGAACTTCGTGTTTCGTACCAAGAGGGACACCTTTCAAGTCAAACCGAGGGTGAGATTATCATTGAATTGTTTGAAGAATGGGCTCCAATCACCACAGCGAACATGATTGAACACGTTGAAAGCGGACTTTACGACGGCATTTTCTTTCACAGAGTAATCAACGATTTCGTAACGCAATCGGGTGACCCTACATGCAAGACCGTCGGCGCCTATCCAGCCACGAGCCTAACTTGCGGGAGCGGAGGAACAGGAGAAACCATACCGCTTGAACTCAATGAGAATCTCTCACACGTTGATGGAGCATTAGGGATGGCTCGAGGTCAAGACCCTGACTCCGCAGATGCTCAATGGTACATTGCAGAAACCGAAGCTCATAATTTGGACCCCGAAAACAGGGATGATGAGGGCTATGCTACCTTCGGGATTGTTCGAGATGGAATGTCGCACATCCGAGCCATCGCATGCACGCCAACAAACGATGCTCCACTCGGTTGTGAACTCCTTGAAAATCCAGCCTCTGCTGCTGGAAGGCCAGTTTATGAAGCCAAAATCAACTCCATGCAAATGATCGGTGTAGCAGACCCAGATGGCACCATTCGTAATCCCGCCGATGATACAACACCCGCTTCAACCGAAGAACTCGAGTCTCAATCATTGTTCCAGGCCATCGCTGGAAACTCAATCAATCTCGTGGCAATTGCAATTTTGCTTGGAGGCTTTGTTGCTTGGCAGGCCCGTATCGAGCCACCGCTTCTGATGCAAGAAGAAGCCAAGATACTGGACGCTGAACTCGTCGATGACCGACCGCTCGGTTGAATGAATTCAAATGGGTTTGCATCGAACATCAAAGACGACATGACGAACGTGAGGAGCATACCATTTGACGCGTTCAAGATGACCCCCTTCCACGGTGAAATGAAGCTTATTTTTATCGCATATAGATTGTAATTCCGTTAGGGTTTTGGTCATCCATGCCCCAATTTTTTCTTCTTCAACATTCATGTGAATGTGCAACCACCCTCCCGATGATTTAAGACATAACAGTGCATCTCCCCAAGCCAATTCGCTCGATGGAAGAAGTCCTAAATGACACCGATCCGCTTGTCCACGAAGTGTTGGCATGGTGGTGGAATTATCGCCTTCATGCACTGTGACTCGAGATTCTAGGCCGTTGGCATTGATGCCCCATTTCAATCCTTCAATGGAACTTGGGTTCAATTCACAAGCATGAACGTGTTTTGCTCCAGCATGAATCAACATTGGGAAGGTGTAATACCCGATTCCAGCATAGGCATCAATCACGATTTCCTCATTCATCTCGAGTCCAGCGATTCGTCTTCGTTCAGTGATGTTACCGGAAGAAAACATGACCCGTGAGGCATCAAAACCATAGCGGATTCCATGGTCGAGAAATTCAACGTCCGATGAACCTCTCAACATTTCTATTTGTGGAGTGCGGAGCGTATTTTTGGCGATGGGTGCTTGCAGTCCGATGGATGACACCTTGAGGGCTTGAGCAATTCCCCGCCACAACTCGTCGATGGAGTCAGTAATCCTCACTTTTTGCCATGATTCGTCGGAGAAACTTCCGTGAGGAAAAAGCACCAAATCACCCAAACGTTCCCATTTCGTTGGAAGTTGAAGTGTAGCCAAAGAGGCATCATCACCAAGCCATGTTGTCACTGCTTGAGCCAAGCGTTGATGAGGATCATTTGGAAATTGAAAGGTCGGAACACATTGAATCAATTCAAAGGATTCACCAAGTTGTTCCTTGAGATGTATTAGAAATTGTTGATTTTGTTCGCCTTGGTCGTTCATGGGAAAACCAATTCTTCCTTTGTCAAGTTCCACGGGTAGGATGTCGGCATGCAATCGCCCCGCTGCATCCAATATTTGGTGTGCACTCTCCCCTAACGAGCGAGGAACTGAGAGAAAGGTATGACTCAATTCATGCCCTTCCATAAGGGGTGGACAAGGGGAACTCCTTTCAAGTTCCCGTTCATAGCGGCAACCATGTGGGCCTCATTCGGCGAATCTGAACGACATTTCCCAACATTGCCTCTTTTGCTCGTTGGAATGTTTTGTCTCCAAGTTTGGGCTCCTCTTGCGAGTGCAGCTGGAATGCAATCCTGTACTGCAACAGGGGGGACTTGTGACGAATACGACCATGGAGAAGACATGACACCAAATCATCAGGATTGGGTCGAAGGATTGTATGTGTTTGATTTGGTGGATACGACTTCCATCAATTTGGAATTGACCTGGGCCATTCGTGAATTTGACCGAGACTCTCTTGGTATGGGTTCAGGGACGACGATAGGCGATACATTGGAATCCACCGATGGCCTTGACGCAAACGACGGTGCTCCAGCAGATTTGATTCGTGAATCATTTGATTTGCCGACCGGGGGAACGAATTCTCCAACTGTTGGTCAGAAATTGAAGACGGAAGTCAACAACGCAATCGAAGACGCCCTCTCATCAGGCTTCGGTACCGTCACGAGTATTTCCACCGATTACATCACGTCCTACACCAATGAAGGCGTACCCACGGAGTGTTCCACCGATTCTACAAATGATGCCTTGGCCGAAGGAGCGGAACAAGACAACGTCTTCGAACCTCCTCTCTGTTTCACTTCACAGGCTTCAGTTGAACTTGCAGCAGGGAGTTTCAATTTGGCAGAGACTCCAGATTTGGATTTGGAGCGTACATATCGCGGGCTTCTCGGCATGGGTGCTGAGATCAACACAGGGTTTGAATTGACCGCCCAGCCCGGGCACAAGGCCAACTTCATCATCAATCCCCCAAGTTATTCAACGGTTCTTTCCGTGGATGATAATGGGACTTTAGCCGCTCGCTCAGGCCCTCCAAGTTACTGGGCAGGAGAATGGGGGTTGGACCATCTATCTGCGGCTGAAGTGGACGGCTCCATCGTTCAACCCGTTGACATGGAGATGGGACATCGCAACTCTTCAACAACACCCACGGTGTGGATTGAAGATGGTAGTAAGGCCCTAGATATCACCATGGTTCTGGACTTGAGAGATGATACAGCAGCTACCGTTGACTTTGCTGCAGCCCTGTATTACTTGGACGATGCAACCCTCTCAGACTGGGGCATAAATATGTTCGAAGTATCCTCTGCCGCCAGCATTCCCGTCATCACATCGGATGGAATTCGGCTTGCTTACCATAACGGGATTGTTGACCTCACCCAATTCACTAATGAATTCCCAATCGCCGAAATTGTTGAAGGACTCGGCTCAACGGTTGCAGGCGTTGGTGAAATTTCTATGAGTGACATGACTTGGGTCAGTGAAACAGACGGAACAGGTATCTTCTCTGAACCAGGCGGCCTAAACTATACTCACTCTATTGGTTGCACCGAACCGGTTTCCGCAGGCCAGGTTTTACATTATTGTCTCGAAGGAACAAATGCGATGGATGCTTCATTTCCCGTGTACCTCCAAACAACCAGCCAACCCTTCAGCATGAGTTTGGTCGATATTCTCAAAGAATACAATAGCAATGAAATGATTGATGATTTCCTCACAGGAGTTCAAGAAGACGATTTGAAACGATTAATGAATTCAGGAATTTCTTTGGAAACGGTTCTATCCACAAGCTACCTTGATGCCATCATTCCACCCAATTTACCCCCTTCCGAAATGACCGTCGAAATCTTGCTTCCTACTTGGATTAACACTAAGGATAACACTTCGAAAATCGTTCTTGAGAAAACCATCGAAGGAACCCAAGAAACCGACATCTCATTCCAAGGGGTCAGACCCTATGATTGGCGACATGCCATTTGCATTGAAACCGACAATTGCACCGATGCAAGTCCTGACGTAATCTGCTTCTCCAATCAAAGCAGTTGTGTCTCGAGCGATGTTCAATTGGATTGGGAGAAGTTCAACATCAATGAATGGACTCAATCGGTGAGTGTGACCATGTCGCTTGATGCTGAATTTAGCATCTATCGTATTGGCATACCAACCGAATATTTGCCAAACGGGGCCACCAAAGTCTCCATGGAGGCCATTCCTTCCGATTTGGTTCGGTTGATTATCGACCTCTCTAGTCGTATGGAGGAGCCGTTGAGTTCTGGGCAAATGAATTTCTGTGGCGATAACGATGACCTTGATATCGCATTGTGTGATGGAGAGAAAGAATTGTTGGCTACTCGTCAAGGCTTGAAAGATTTCACGGTATTGGCCGGTGAAACCGTGACGGGACTCCTCCATCAAGTTGGAACAGAATTAGAAGAGAGTGAAAACATCGAAACAATGGACCTCTCCAAGTTCATCATCGAGACAGAAATTTCGGGAATCGAAGCCCCAGATGGGGTTGTGAGCGATGAAACACCGATCACTCTCAAAGTCACGATTCCAGAAGTGACGTTCAAAATCGGTATTGAGGCGGACTTTGAGAAATTGCAAAACGAAGACCCAAGCGGTATGAGTATCAGCGTTGTCACGAGCGCATTCACTTCGGTGTTTTATGAACCCATGAAGATGACAACACAAGCATTAGGTGACGGCCTTGCAAACTCCTATATTGGACTTGACGGTATCTCTTATCCAGCAAAAGAAGATAATCCACAATCGTTCACAACGCCAGTTATTGACCCTGAGATGGAAGAAGATTTTGATTTGAGTTATACAGGTCCCATTTCTTTCACCCTCCCCAAAGGAATCACTCTCGTTGATTTCAGTTCCTCATCTGGACGTGCCACTTTGTCCGAAGATGATGGACGTCAAACCATCACATATCTTGTTCCTCCAGGTGAGTTCCAAGAAACCATCACCTACCGGTTGCACATCAGTGCTATGTTTTTCTTGATGCAATTCTGGGTCTATCCAACCATTGTCCTGTTGTTGCTTGTCTTGTTTGTGCGTCGTCGCATCAAGAAGAAGAAGCGAAAGAAAGACCGTGGTAAGAGTCAGCAAGCCGCCATTAACAAAGCACAAATGGGCGATCATGAATTTGCAGATTTGGCAGGTTTCTCAAGCCCCGGATTACGGCGGGGCGAAAGCATTGAAGAAATGGCTGAAATCGAGGATTATTGAGTCTCAGTGCAATGAATTGTAAATTCGTTGACCCAAGGATGGGCCAATGCCTGGAACGGTAAGCAATTCATCAACCGTAGCATGTTCCACGCCTTTTCTACCTCCGAAATGGCGCAGCAGGGTTTGGAGTTTTTTGGCACCGAGGCCATCGACGCCTTCAAGGGGGTCAGAAAGTCGTTTACGACTTCGCCGTTTCCGATGGAAGGTGTTGACAAAGCGGTGCGCTTCATCCCTTGCATGGACAAGAACTCTGCCTTTCCGATCCAAGATGAGGGGTTCTTGCCCTTCTCGATGCACTGTTTCTTCGCGCTTTGCAAGCGCTGCGAGAGGGAAACGTCCCGCCCACCCGTGTTCTTCAAGAGCCTTCGTGATGGTCGAAAGGTGAGTTTCACCTCCGTCAATGAGGAGCAAGTCGGGCCATTCCTCCTGTCGTTTAGCCCAGCGAACAACGACTTCTTTCATCATTCGCAAGTCATCGATGGCGTCTCCTTTGACGACATATTTTCTGTACTCTTCTTTGGCTGGTCGGCCTTTACGAAATACCACACTGGCGCCAACCCGCTCATCTCCAAGCAATTGGGCCATGTCAAAACACACGACGTGATTCAGTGATGTCATACCGAGGAGTTCTGCCCCTTCCTCAGCAGCGCGCTGTTCGAGTGAGCCACTGGTTTTGGTCGCCAACCTTCTCACTTGAATGTCCGCATTCTGGCGGGCGAGGGTTGCAAGATTCTCTAAATCACCGCGCTTTGGTGTGCGGATTTCGACATTGGCCCCCCTTCGTTCGTTGAGCCATGTTTGCAATCCGTCAAAGATCGGGACGGGGCTCAGCAATAGCCGAGGTGGTCGTCGATGGGCATAATGTTCTGAGATGAACATGGAGACTGTTTCTCCAACATCACCGCGGTACACCACAGGCCATGATTCCTGACCCTTTACCATCCCCTCATCAGCATGCAGCACGACGATGGCCGCAAGGTCACCTTCGTGAGCCAAGCCAATGGCATCACAATCGCGATATACCTTGCTGGATACAACATGCTGACTGGTCGTTGCCCGCACTGCACGAATCATGTCGCGGTGTTGGGCGGCTTCTTCGAATTGTTGTTGTGAAGAGGCCGATTCCATTTGTTCAACCAGTTCTTCAAGCAAAGGTGTAGCATCACCGTCAAGAATACGGTGGACTGTGTTAACTCGATCTTCGTATCCCGTGCCATCAATGCATGGACCTGCGCACAATCCAATGTGCATGGAAAGGCAACCCTGAGGAAGCAATTCCTTGCAGTCTCGAATTCCGAATTGTCTTCGAAGTAATTGCATGACTTGTTTTGCAGCACCAGCATTCGGGAATGGCCCCCATTGCCGACTCGTTTTCGGGGGGTGGCGGGTGTACATGATTCTTGGAAATTCATGTTTGGTCAACACGAGGTAAGGGAAGGATTTCCCATCTTTCAGCATGGAATTGTACCTCGGCATGTGCTCCCGTATCAGTTGTCTTTCTAGGATCAAAGCGGCTTGAGGTGTCTGAGTAATGATGCATTCAATTTCATCCGCCTTTTCCACCAATTCCGGAATCATCATGCGGTCAGGGTTGGATGCAAAATACGAACGAATCCGCTCATTCAGCCGGGTAGCTTTTCCGACGTAAAGAACCCTGCCTTGTTTGGTTTTGAACAGATAGACGCCCGCCGCTTTAGGAAGGTCAGCCGATTTGAGGTCGACGGGCATGAAACACCGTTCATGGTGGTGCCTCAAAAGGCAACCCCTTCGGTTCCAACTCATTGGGACATGAGGGGGCATGTTTCATGAAGGAGGTGGCTGAGGTAGGTTTGGTCACCGTAATGTTCACCGCTTCCCAAGAAAGATTACTCCGGCACCTCGGGACCTTTCCCGAATCGCTTGAATCGGCTTGGGATGTTCCGCGTGAAGTCTCTTTGCCAGGCCTGGCTGAAGCGATGAGCGTTGTGCGCTCTGGATTGAATCACCCCCTCGGAGTTCTCGAAAAACACGGCTTCATTCAGATGCGCTTGGCTCATGTCATTGGAGGTGGTTCTCGGCGTAGGCAGGTGTACCATATAACCGAAGCAGGAAGGGGCTGGTTACACGAACATCCAATCGAATCCAAACCAGCCACATCGGAATCCATACCAGAAGAATCTTCTTCATTGGACATCGTTGGACGAGACGAGGATGTGTTGGCGATTGAGAACTTGCTTGTATCCTCTGAGTGTGTGGTGCTTGAGGGCCTCTCTGGGATAGGTAAAACCACGGTCAGCAAAGCACTGAGTGGACGCTTGATGCAGCGAGATTGGGCGATACATGTTGCTTCGTTGAATGAACTCAGTGATGCACGTTCGATTGTGGAACAATGGTACCCCTCCGCTTCCTCTGTTCCACATGATCTGGATGCCTTGTGTGCCCTCCTTCAACCATCAAACACTCAGCATCTCTTTGTCCTGGACGATCTGCACCTTTTGCCACCGCGTCACCAAGCCAGTTGTTTGGCTTTGGTTGATCATCTCCGTCCGTTGCAATGGGCCAATGTTCTCTTGGTTGGAAGAAACCCCTTGCCGTTTTCAGTTGAGGCCAGCGTCCATCGACTTGGACCTCTGGATTTTTCCGACGCGGCCCAACTCTTGGGAGATGAAACGGAAGCATCTCAACGTCGTTCAATTGCCAAAGCATTGGGAGGTCACCCAATGGCATTGTTGCTGCATCAAGAAGGTGATCCACTGCCTGAGGCAGGAAAGGATGTTCAAAATTATGTCAAAGAAACCATCCTCGGTTTGTTGAAGGAAGAACTTCATGATTCATTGGATCAGTTGGTTCTCTTACCCCATCCAATTAATGGCGCAGTCGCCCCTCAACAAGACACGATTGCCCCCCTCGATGAACGGGCTCTACTTCGATGGACGGGTGGTGGTGTGAAATTGGAAGTTCAGCATTTGATTCGTAACGTTCGTCGTACAATGTTGGCGCCCCATGAATTGGAGAAATTGCATCGAGCCGCTTTGGAACATTGGAATGGTTCAGAACCGACAAGCACCGCTCAAGTGCTTAGCCTCTATCATCAGTTGGCCCTTGATGAGGAGGCCTCGAGGCCTGAAATTGAACGAGCTATTGAGCAACTCACTCCCTCTCACGATGGGGCCGTCGCTGTAATTTTGGACCGTGCTGTCAAAGCGAAGCCTGAAGATGAAACTCTCCACTTTTGGGCGGCGAATGTCGCCTTGGAACGGCAAGAATACGACCAAGTCACTCACCATTTGGAATCCATTTCTTCGAAGGCTTACCATCAAGAATTGAGCTATCGACTGGCTTTGGCTCAAGGCAAAGAGGCAGAATCGGAGCGATTGTTGAATGAAACTCTGGAAACAGTGGAACACGACGAAGGTGCTCGCCTCTTATTGCGGGCTGCAATTCAGCGGCTTGATGACAACCTATTTGATGACGAACCTACCGATATGGCAGACGAAATCACTCGTCTTCTTCGCCGACTTACGTTGCCGAGTGACCCTGTCGCTCGCGCCCCCATGACGGTTAGCATGACCATGATTCAACACGCCCTTGCTCTGCATGAGGGTGACGCTCAACGTGCGGCGGAATTGAGGGATGCTCTGATTAATATCAGCCATGACAACGACCCTTTTGTCCAACAATTACTCCTGAAAGATGCTCTGCATTCTTCCACCGTATCTGAAATTGAATCTCTCATGAGTCTTGTTGAACGAGTGATCGAGGCCCAACCTTCCTCATTCCATCGGTCCATGGTTCAACTCTCGGTCACTGAATGGCTTGTTTCGAAGAACGATGACATGGCCCGTCAGCGATTCAAACTTCTCACTCAACCCGATGATCTGGTAACCGTTGGTTTGCACCGACACCGATACGCAGGCCGATGGTGGTACTTGCGTTCAAAACTTGAACCCAGTCAAGCCTTGATGGCCCTTCGAGAATCTGCCCGTTATTTCCGGTCGGCAGGCTGTCATGATGCAGCACGTTCACTGGTCATGCGGATGCATCGCTTGCTGTGAATCAGAGTTCAGCACCGATCAACGTTTTTGTTTCTCGGATGCCTTGTAGGCCGCGAATGTTTTCAACAATGCACTGGGTCAAGGCGTATTCTTCATCCGCTTGAACCCGAGCAATGAGGTCATATTCACCAAATAGCATCCAGTGGTCAGTGACCAATTCGATGTTACTCAGGGCCTCGCGCACCATGCTTTCTTGTCCTGGGAGGGTGGTAATCAATACAAATCCAATCGCCATGTGCATCCCTCAACCGTTGACCGCAATCATCGTTTGCGTTTCCTTTACTCCCTTGATTTGACGAAAGGTGCTCATCACCAATTCAGAAAGGGTTTTCGAATCTGAAGAAGAAATCCGAACCAATAAATCGTATTCACCATACAATGCATGGACTTCTTTGACATCACTGTGTTCAGTGAGCGTGAGGTAGACATTTCGTTCAAAGGTGGGTTCGGTTTTGAACAAAATGAAGGCATCAGGCATGAACGGTTGACTGAAAGTCGGGTTTTATGACTTCCCATGACGGGCTTGCCTTTGCGAAACAATTCAACGAACCTTTCAAGAGCATTTGCACGATGTTGGAATTCATGAGGGGGGGTGCGCCATCAACATGGAGTGTTTTTCTTTCGGTGTTCTTATTTTTAGCACCGGCCATGATGCACATAATCCCCCCAGAAGAAACTCTTCTGTTTGAAGGGGAAGATGAGACGCAGACCGTCGGTGCACGTTCACAAATCACTTGGTCAGGTACACAAACACTCAGTTCAACCTACACGGTTGGAATCGCAGACGAATTAATCATTCAGGCCTGTACCTCCGTTGAGATGTCAGGTGGCACCCGCATCATTGTTGACGGCCGCTTGACCGTTCTAGGAACGAAAGCCTGCCCGGTCACGTTCACGGCCAGTGGAACTTCAGATCATGAAGGCATACAATTCAACTCATCCTCGTTCGGCAGGGGTTCACTAATTCAAAACCTCACCATTGAAGACGCCATCTACGGGGTGACCATCTATGGTTCGAATCCGGTGATTGAAAATCTCACCGTCGTCAACCCAGACAGAGTTGGCGTTGATATTTTCAGTAATGCATCCCCTCGAATCAATGATCTTTACATCGACCAAGCTGGTCGAAACCTCCCCTTTCAAGGGGATTGGCGATACGGTATTGGCCTCTCCATTGGAGCAGGGTCCACTCCGATCATCCAACGTTCCGTCTTCACGGATATTTTGACGCGTGCGGTGAACATTTGGGGCGGCTCAGGTGGTTTGATTCAAGGGATTACGGTCGACAATGTTACTGGCTCAACTTGGGCCATAGCGGCGGGGATTTGGGTTGAGGACAGTCAACCCTTGCTCACCGACATCACCGTTGACCGTTCAGACACTGGCATTATCATTCGCCACATCGACGACGGCGGCTATACCCATGCAGTTGTGCGCGATGCAACGGTTACAAATTCAATGTACCGTGGCGTGTATGTTGACAAGAATAATCATACCAATTACACAAATTATGAAACCGCAGATTTCACCAACCTTACCATCAAGGGCACAGGTACAAGCGGTGCGAAAACCGCCAATATCGGCTTTGCAGCCCTTGAGGTCAATGCAACCGGTGCATGGTTTGACAACACCCTCATTGAAGATTCAACCACAGTGGGGGTACGCCTTTACTACGTCGATAGCACCACTACATTCCGCAACCTCACCGTTCGTGATTCGGGAGATCCTGGTCAAGGACCACACGAGGCAGGAATTGCTGTGCGCTCGTCCTATTTCGCACCAATTTTTGAGGAACTCGAAGTCAGTGGTTCGGTGGGCCCAGGAATCTCCTCAACTTCAGGTGGAGCCATGCAAGGAACTGACTGGCATTTGCACAACAACACCGGGCAGGGCTTGTATCTAAACCGTGCAACCGTTGTCATCAATGGCATGGAACTCAATGATAACGGGCAGTCAGGAGCGCATGTACTCGATGCCCGGTACGTGACCTTTGAGAATTTGAGTGCTGAGGGTAATGGCGGGGACCCTCTAGTCAACACTGAAGCATCCCATCAAGCAGGTCTGTATTACGAACAATCCAATGACATCGAATCCGCATCGGGAGATGTTCGTTGTCGCTCCTGCATCGTGTCAGGCTCAACCGGGGCAGGTATTCTTGCTGTGGATTCTGTCGATTTGTGGTTGGAAGACATCACTTTGTTTGATAATAATCCTGCAACATCACCTCTCGAAGTCGACAATTCCAATCCCTGGCCTGGTGGGTCACAAGGTCGAATGCACCTTCTTGGGGCAAACATAACTTCAGAATCGCCAAACATCCCTGCTGTGCTGTTTAAACGCATGGCGGGCAATGTCGATGGCTTAACGATGTTAGGTAACCATTCTGGATTGGATTGGGATGGGGAAAACAATGGAAACTTCCCATCAAGCCTTAGCAATTCAACCTTGACAGGAACCGATTGTTTGACCTTACAAAATCACCCTTCTCTGGGCGGTCATGGAAACACAGTTGATGCGAGTTGCACGGGAAGTCTTCGTCTTGACAACAGCCAAGTAAATTGGTCAGGTTTCACCGATGAAACAGGGGACCGAGTTATTGAACTCGATTCACTATCAAGCCTCCATTTACATCAGCCCAACGGCGTTGACCTCACCCTTGCCTCCATCATCGGTTCAGCCACCATCGATGTTGCTTGGGACCTAACCATTTGGGTGGTCAATAACAATTCAAATGGCATCCCAAACGCAAATGTCAACACCAGTTTCAGCGATATTGAACCCTCTGTACAAGAGTCGACCAACGATTTAGGTTACGTTTTTCTTCCTGACTTTATTGGGCAACGATGGACCTCAAGTGGGGCCTCAAGTTACAATACTGTGACGATTCAATGTGGTTATGACAGTGTGTCCAATACATCCACTGCTACCTTAGATCAGGATCGATTTGTGAATTGTTTATTGGAATTGGACAACCAACCCCCCTTCCTCATGTGGGCTTCGCCCTTGCATGAAGCAGTGTACCCCTCTCAAGGAGAGGTCGCATTCAATGCTTCTGACTCATGGGACTTGGACGATGATGCCTTGACCTTTTCTTGGTCCAGTAACATTGATGGTGATATCTTATCTTCTTGTACAGGGACATGGCAGTTCCCGAATGGCCCTGCTCAAGGATTTGCCTTTACTGCAAACGGGAATGATACCTATGCCTGCATTCTAAGTGACGGCATTCATGCAATCACACTTGAGATCTGTGATGATGCAGGTCATTGTGTATCCGAGGTTCGAACCATTGAATTGGTGAACCAAGCGCCTGTTCTCGTCGTGGAGTTCGAGCCCTCACTCAATCCCTGGAGTGAACTCATCATGCCCCAAACGGGCACCGTCACCATCAACACCACTGGAACCTACGACCCCGAAGGCGACGACTTTGCTTGTATCATCACGTTCAGCGGATACAACCGTCAGGGCCCCGGCTGGAGCAACGCATGGGTTTGTCCTGAAACCTTGTCCTACACCTTTGACCACTTCGACGATGATCCTCCGGCGTCCTTTACCCTCACGGTGCAAGCCTGGGACGCGGTAGGCAACAACGCCACATACAGCGTCCCGGTCATTCTCTACAACGAAATCCCTGAACCGACCTTTACCGTGAACAGAGAGAGTAATTTTAGCGAAGCAATGGTAACATTCGACGGGTCTTCAACAGTTGATCCAGAAGGCGACGCCCTCTCCATCACTTACACCTCCTCGTTGGACGGTGTGTTGCATCAAGGAACCGAATCTTCCGATCCCCTCTTGCCACTTGCTTCAGTCTGGGATGGCTACCTCTCCCGAGGCGTCCACACGATTACAATGGAAGTCACGGACAATCGAGCAGAACATGCCAATCAGAGCAAAACAACTTCCATGCTGCTCACCGTTGTCAATTCTCCACCCAAGGCTGTGATTGAGACCCCCGGCGCGCTCATTTACGATTCTTCGGAGATCATTGCCTTTTCAGCCAACGGTTCGGGCGATTACGATGCTGCATGTGACACCTTTCCTCAAGAGGGTGTTTGGCATTGTGTGGACTTCACACCGTCCACAGGCTCAGAATTTTTGGTGGTAACATGGACCAGCGATCTCGATGGACGTTTGACACCTGAAGGCGAAGATTGGCTCACCTTCGACCAGCGCCTCAGCGCCGGCATCCACGAAATCACTCTCTCCTTGGACGATGGAATCAACGAACTTGTCACCACCTCGGTGACGGTCACCGTGGATGCCTCTGCACCGATTTTGGGCCTTGTGAGTCCCATTGACGGGTCAACTCATCCATCTTCCAACACCGTCCTCTTCGACGCAACAGAGAGTGTGGATTTTGATGGAGACACATTCACATTAACTCTCCGTTCCTCACTTGAAACAGAACCCCTGTTGACCGATGTAGATCCTGCCACCATCCACTCATTGAATCTAACAGCTGGAGAACATCTATTCACCGTGACCTTGGAAGACGAAACCGGTTTGAGTCGAGATGAATTCTTTATTCTCACCATTGAAGAATCAGCTCCAGTCATTCGCCTCGTTTCACCGACGAATCGCCAATCCTTGGCTCCCGGTGAAATCGTGTCCCTCGAAGAGGCATCCTACGATGCTGACAATGACTTGGTCGTGCGACAATGGCGCCGCTGGTCCGATGACTTGAGCTTCCCCGAAGTGATATCCACACGCTCAATGGACGAGTTTGCGAATTGGGCTCCAGGGGAGTACCACCTCTCTTTGTACATTGAGGATTCGCGAGGTGAATGGGTTGAGGAACATGTCAACATCACCCTCCAGTCCAGTTTGCCAGAACTTGACCGTGAATCACTGACATTAAGTGCAACAACATTTAACGAAAATGAACTTCATGAATTAGCAATATCCATACGCTTAATCGATGCTGATGGCACAACTCAAGACGTTCGAGCCAATCTTACATTGAACATTCAACAATGGGAAGTGAATCTTTCCGACAAGAACGGTGATGGAGTGTGGGAAGGCGTTCTTGATTGGAGGCCGGAATCCGTTGGGCGCCCGAGTTTGAAAATCATCGCTCGTGACGGTGTTGGTGATGATGCCAACATCGACTTAGTATCACGTAGTTTGGTGGTCGAAGAAGCAGAATCTGATCAACGGATTCTGATTTTTACTGCTTCCGTTGTTGCCACCATGGGTGGTGCAGCCCTCGTCCTCTTCCTGATCGCTCGCCGTCGCCGGGCGATGGCTGACCTGGATCTCATCACGTCTTGGGACGCATTTAGGGCCCCTGCTCAGGCTGTGAAAGATGCAGATAAGGTGGATGTGCCAGAATTGGAACAAAACATCATGGATGGAACCAATGAAGTCCAAGAGGAATTGGACCAATTGTGAATTCACTTGCTTTGTTCTGGAAGATCCCCATTCAATGAATCAGGGTTGCTGTCCCGACCGCCCCATGGCGTGCGTGTTTTGTTCAGACCAAATCGTCGTGCAAAAAGGAACTTCAAATTCTTCCAACCATCGCCCCAAGTGTGTATTTCTGCATCTCCGACACGAGGTCGATATGGGACAGAGATTTCAACTGCCTTTTTCTTTCCAAGGAACTTTCGTGTGATGATTTTCATTTCTTCACTGAGTGGCATACCGTCGTTGGTTGGGCGTAGGCGTTCATTTTCAAGCATTGACTTCTTGAACACCCACATCCCTGATTGTGAGTCTTTGATTCCGTAACCAAATAAAACACGGGCGGTGAATGAGAGAACCCAATTTCCAAATCCATGGAGGCCCGACATTGAACCATCTTCTGCGAGGGAGAGGCGATCGCAAGTGATGAAATCCAAGTCATCATCGATTAGACGTTTCACCAAATCAGGTACAAGTTCAGCTGGATAGGTGCAGTCAGCATCCATTGTGACAATGATATCGTTTGTGGCAACGTCAAAACCCGTTCGGTAGGCTCTGCCGTATCCTTTCCGGTCTTCAAGATGCACACGAATTCCCTTTTCCAAAGCGATTTCACGTGTGCGGTCGCTTGAATTTCCATCAACAATCATAATTTCAAGGTCTTGGCACCAATCCCGAGGAATAGCATCAATGGTTGGACCGAGGGCTTCCTCCTCATTTCGAGTCGGTAACAACACAGTGACGGAGACAGGAAGGACATCGGCCATGACTTCACGAGTCATGGCATGGATTTGAAAGGTTTGCATGGAAGCACGGCTCTGGGGCCCTCATCGGTAACGACATTCAAATGTGCCTTCTTCCCCGTCAAGAGCATGCACATCGCCATGGTATCGGGCGAGTATCCACCTCGTTGGGGTGGTATTGGCTCGGTGGTGTTCCATCTCGCAGGGCATCTAGCTGCAAGGGGGCATGAGGTCACCATAATCACACGAACCCACTCTCAGCGCACGCCTCAACAACCTGGCGTCAATGTGCTTCATGTGCCTTGGCTGAAAGCTCCAATGGCTTTCACACGCTCGTATGGGAAGCATGCACTCACCGCATTAAGGCGATTGAATCAAGCCAAAACCGTTGATGTTGTTCACACATTGTTGCCCCTAGTCAGTTGGACGGTCAAGGAGTATGCTTGGGTCGAAGAGCACATTGCACCCGTCGTTTCAGCTCTGAATGGAAGTTGGATTGGCGAACGAGAAGGCATGAAATTAGCAGCCAAACATAACGAGGCTGCGACATGGAAGAATCCCAACGATCTCGCCATTCTACTCACTGCTAAATGGTACGCCAAATATGAGCAAGCAGGCATCGAAGGTTCGAGTGTGTCGGTTGCGATTTCAACCTCCACAAAGCAAGAATTTGAGCGCTGGTATCAACCTCCCGAGGACTGGCATTGTGAAACGGTGCTGTACGGTGTTGATCACCATGTATTTCGTCCAACAAACCATGACAATGAAGAGGAACATCTCGCCTACGAAACGATTCGAACGAAATATGGGGCTGCAGATGAAGCTGCTCTAACCGGGCTCGCAGATACTCAGACTCCGCTTCTCCTTGCTGTTGGGCGTTTGGTGGCGAGAAAGGGACATCGAACCTTGTTACGGGCCATGCCCTCCATTCTCAAAGCGCATCCTCAAGCACGCTTGGTGGTCATTGGACGGGGGCACATGCGTAAGACCCTGCTCCGGCAAGCCAAGAAATTGGGGGTTGGACACGCAGTTACCATTCTTCCCGGAATGAGTTTCGAGCACCTTGCCCTTCATTTCCGTTCTGCAGATTTGGTGATTTATCCCTCTTATTACGAGGGACAAGGACTCATCCCATTGGAAGCCCTCGCAAGTGGTACACCAGTGGTCACGGTTGACCAACCCCCTCTTACCGAGATGATTGATGAAACCGTTGGGGGCTTGTTCACGTGCGGCGACCATGAAGATTTAGCACGAAGTGTCATCGCCTCACTCGATGACCCTGTAGGCCGTTCTGCTCAAGCAGAACGAGGGCGGGCTAGAGTGTTGGACCATTACACTTACGAACATAATGCAGAAGCCTACGAGGCCATCTATCAGCAAGTTGTGGATGAATATTGAGCTATTTTCTCAAATCCTGAAAGCGGAAGGTCATTATCCCCCTCTTCAGTCGGACAAACATGCGCTTCAAGGCAATTCTGCTCTCGCTGCTCATGGCCACATTTTCTCTTGCAGGATGTTTTGGGGAAACTGAACCGGAGCCCGAGTCAGAATCAGAACCCATGAAGTCTTCTCGTGTCTTTGTGACCAACGGTTCAGGAATGTCAATCGAAGTCACACCTCTGGACATGTCCTTTTTCTTCAGCGATGTTGCGGAAGATGGCCCGGAGCCGAGCATCGGCATCACCTCAAGTGGCTGCATGTTTTTCATTGCCATGGAGAAACCCATGCGTTCCTGTGACGGTGGCCTCACATGGGAAAATACTGCTGACATAACACAAGCACCATTCACCAGTGACCCCTACGGGTGGGTGGATCCAGTGACAGACCGGGTCTTCAACATCCACATGATGGGACTTTCGCACACATGGATTGGTTGGTCCGACAACGATGGTGAATCATGGTTGGGTAATCCATATGATAGCGGCCCAACGCCCCTCAATGACCACATAAAACTGGGCTCTGGCCCATGGACCGATTCTGGATATGGAGGTTTAGGTCAACTGAGCCCATTGTACTCAGAGGCTGTCTACTTTTGTTACAATAAGTTGGCAGGAATATTTTGTTTCACGAGTTATGATGGAGGAATTACGTTCCCTATCGGCGGCCAAATTTTCGGACTTGCAACCTCGAATGGAGGATTGCATGGGGCGATTACCACCGCTCCAGACGGGACCGTTTATGTGACTCCAAGGGTTGCTACGCCAACGATCATTTTCTCCAAGGATAATGGATTGAGTTGGGATACGAGGGAAATGGGAGTAGATGCTAATACGCCAAATCCTCGGAAAAATTCAGAGGTTGCTACCGATACCGAATCAAACGCATACCATGTTTGGACGGGTGGAGATCAAGGCATTTACATGTCCCGAAGTACAGATTCAGGAGATTCATGGGAGCAGGATAGTCTTCGAATTAGTCCCATTGAAGTGATCTCGACCACCTTCCCGCAAATTGATGCTGGAGACCCAGGACGGATTGCAATCACCTACTTAGGAAGTGAAAATTCTTCCCTCCTTGCTACTACCGATATCGATGGAAATAATTGGACTGGAAACGGGCATTATGCACCTAACGGTGTCCATTACCACCTGTACATTACCTACAGTTTGAATGCCCTTGATGAAAATCCAGTTTTCCACACCCATCGAGTTACAGACGACCCTGTGCAAATCGGCGCAATGTGCTTGAACAGTGGCGATTGCCGTAGCGACCAAGGCGGTTCGAACAGAAACCTTCTCGATTTTAACGACCTCCATATCGATCGTGATGGCCGTGTCTATGTCGCCTTTGCTGACGGTTGTACGGGAACTTGTGCCACAATGGAGTCGCCAACTCCAGCGGATTCACGAACCAAAACAGGTGGCGTGTATTATCTTGAAATGGGGCCAAGTTTGTACCTTGATTCTGGAGAACTCTCAGCATTGGTTTGAGGACAAGACTCAGGCGGAAGGTCATTATCCTCCTCTACGGTCGGCCAATCATGCGCTTCAAGGCTGTTCTGCTCTCGTTGCTGATGGCGACAATGTCTCTTTCAGGTTGTTTTGGTGAGGATGAGTCAGTTCCGGTTGAAACTGAACAAACTCCGCTTGATGGATTATTTTCAAGCACAACCTTCTATCATTATCCAGGGGCTATCAACGCTTCAAATGCCTCGATTGGCTATGAGAACCTTACGGGGAATTCCACCCCTTATCCTGCGACAGGCACCTATTTCGGAATCGGTGATACCACCTTTGAACCGACGATTGGAGTCACCTCAACAGGTGGAGTCCACTTCTCATCGTTCGGAGGTGCTGGGCGAGGAACGATGGTCTTTACTTCTCTTGACCAAGGACAAACCTGGACCAACATGGGGCCGTTCAATCCCGTGTTCCCGAGTGATGATTTGGGTCAAGTCCCTTCATCAAACGATCCATACATCTACGTTGACAAATGGACCGATCGCATCGTGAAATTTGACATGCATGCACTCACGGCCATGTTCGTTGAATATTCTGACGATGATGGGAAAACATGGTCCATTCCATTCTCTGCAGAGGGGTATTACAGTCCACAAGACCACCAATCTATTGCATCCATGCCCGATGTTGGTGGAATCGGACTGTACGAAACCATCTACGTCTTTTGCATCAACACAGGAAGTTCAGCACTAGGACCTCAATGTTCTCGGTCGCTTGATGGAGCCCACACATGGGACATTCAACGTCCAGGTTATCCTACTGGAGTCGCCCAATGCTCAGGATTGCACGGTCATCTTGCAGGCTCAAACGATGGTGCCATCTACCGAGGCAATCCTTCATGTGACGGTCCCGCAGTTTACCGCAGCGTCGATGGAGGCTATTCGTGGACGGAACACACCATCACCACGACCGTCCCAATGCAAGAGGGTTGGCACAGTCACGAAGTGGCTGTAGCAGCGGACGAAGCAGGCAACCTCTTTGCTTCGTGGATCAGCATTGACCAAATGCCCTGGATGGCATACTCTCGTGACCAAGGAGACACATGGTCAGAGCCCATGATGATGGCGCCCCCCGGCGTGAATGAAACAGGTTTTCCAACAATTTTCGCAGGTGAAGAAGGTCGCGTTGTTGTTGGTTATATCGGAGAAGGGGACGATATGGGTGGCTGGTCAGGCTACATGTCCATCATGACTGACGCCTTTGCAGACCAACCGCTGATCACTACTGTTGCGGTCAATGATCCATCCGATGCGCTGGACGACACTGATGATTGTGGGAACGTTCGTTGCGGAGGATTTGGTGATTTCATCGATGTTGAAATTGACGATGAAGGTCGACCTTGGATTGCTTTGGCTCACAACGTGATGGGTGAAGCAGGCATCGTTGGAACTTACACTATTGGTCCAGCCCTTTACGGTGAGTTGCGTTTGTTGCCTGAGATTTCAGCAGGTGGGCCTTCAACTGTCACGGTGTGATGGTATGGCCTTGCTAAACAGTTGGTCAATTTCTCATTTTTTCATTTGGTTCATTGCTGGCCGATACACCCGACTGAGTTGGGGATTGTTTTGGGCCTTATCGGTTGGTTGGGAAGTGTTTGAATGGCTCATTGACGATGCAGCCTGGGCTTGGTTTGCAGTTGAACCTCTTGACAACAAACTGTCAGACATTGCCGTCAATGCGGTAGGGTTTTGGATTGGTAGGAGAATTCTCACCAAAGATACAATGGGGTAGTGATGTCTATACTCCACCATCATTTGGAAAGAATATGGTCGTAAAAATCAAATCATTTTCCCTTTCAACCTGAATGGTGCTATCTTTGTTGACAACCATCAAGCAGGAGATCAATTAAACAATAACGCAGGGATTTAGGTCTATAAAAATCTCAACTACCCCTGTCCTCCGACCTTATACGCCACCCCTCAGAGGGTATGATGTCAAATAGAAGTGAAGCGAAATCTTTCACCATAGGCAAAAGTAGGTCCACCTTCTGTTCGGAGCATGTCACCGATTTCATTGACAGATAAATTCAGTCAATTTACAGATCTATGGTCTCCAAAAGTCATTGCAGAAATGAACGATTACCAATTCAAACTGGTGAAGGTTGAGGGTGAATTCATTTGGCATCAACATGATGACACCGATGAAGTTTTCATTGTCATTGAAGGATCGATGTACATCGAATTTGAATCTGGAACACTCAAATTAAATGCTGGAGAAATGCACGTTGTGCCAAAAGGAATGATGCATAAACCATTCGCGCATGAAACATGTCATGTGATGTTAGTGGAGCCTCGCGGCGTCGTTAATACCGGTGAAGTGACCAACGATTTGACGTCGGAAAATGACGTTTGGATTTGACGTCAAAGTCGTAGTTTAGCTCTGGCCTTGCGCAGATTGAGTCGAAGGCCAAGCAGAAGTTTGCGCCATGACGACAAACGAACAGGCTGGGTGAAGACATCGCCCGACCGGCGAACGATTTCATTCAAGATTGATGAATAGGCATCAGCCATGATTTCAGGTTGAACGCGGGCGCGAACATCGAGATAGCCAAAGAGATGGTTAGCAGATTCCTGATGTCGTTTGATCATGGCCACATATTCGGAAATGAAGCTCTTCCACGCAATGGATTTAGCAATCTCTGGATTGCGGAGATCTTCAATGTTCAAGTTATGCGAATGGAGGATGTCAAGGGGGAGATAAATACGTCCGCGTTCCATGTCCTCGTTGATATCACGTAAGACGTTGATGAGTTGCATCTGAATCCCGAGATCAATGGCGTGGAGGCGTGCAGAACGGTCTTCATAACCATAGATTTCAATGAGAATCAAACCAACGGCAGAAGCCACCTTGTAGCAATATGATCGTAATTCATCCCATGATGCATTCTCAACTGGATAGAGGTCATCTTCCATGCCCTCCAGAACCGTTTCAAAATCGGTGAGTTTGATATTGTATCGTGCAAAGACATCTTGCAAAGCGATGAAGATTGGATGCTCATCTGCGGTGATACGTTGTTCAAATGCGGCGGTCAATTTGAGGCGAATATCGACAAGTGCCATCAACCTGTGGCGATGTTCTTCTTCGGGAAGTGTTGGAGATAATTCAGGGTGGAGCGTATCAAGAATGAGTTGTCGTTCACGTGTCGCCTCACGCAAACTGCGTGTTTCAATGATGGATGGTTCTTCATCTCCATCGACGATGTCATCAACCCAACGACACAATGCATAGACTGCGTGAACCGCCCGTCGTTTGTTGATTTGCAATGCTGAGAAAGAGGAATAGAATGTGGTTGATGAAGTTCGACAGGCGGATTCACAAAATGCATACGCATTATCAACATCTAACAGTTTCATGGGGATGCCTCAAGCGGATGTGGAGTGGATATTTTTGGCTTCAACGGGTTGTTGTTTGAGCGCTATGCGGCCGTTCTTTGATCGTTTACGGCTTTCAAACCAGGTGTCGACACCGTTCCAATCTGGGATGATTCCTAGACTGTCCAAGAGAAGTTTGCTGCTGATCCGAGCAGATTCGTAAATGACCGGAAGGCCGCTGCCAGGGTGGGTTCCTCCACCGACAAGGTAGAGGTTGTTGATTTCGTCAAATTGGTTTTTCGGACGACGCCACAGCATTTGGTCAAGACCATGAGCCAAATTAAAGACGGCGCCACGATAACAGTGGTCGCCCCAATCTTCGGGTGTGATGACGAGCTCTGTCACAATGTGATCACGCAGTCCTTCAAAACCGAGTTTGGTCTCAATTTGGTCCAAAATGCGGTCTCGATAGGTATCTTTCTCCTTTGACCAGTCGATGTTTTCGTGGATGTGGGATACTGGAACGAGTGCGTATACGGTAGAACATCCATCTGGAGCTAATTGCGGGTCAGTAACGCATGCATTTTGAACGTAGACCGATGGGTCATCATAGGTGAGTGTGTGATGTTTTTCGATGTCCTCAAGGTTTTCAATATAATTCGAGGATGCATAAATTTGGTGGTGGGGTAAATCGGCATATTGTTTGTCAACACCAAGATAGAGCATAAAGGTGGAGCAAGAATATTTCTTCTTATCCAATTTCTTGTTACTCCATTTCTTTCGGACCTTGTCGGGGAAGAGCGAAGTCATACCGTTAGCGAAATCCGCATTCATGACCACTTTATCAGCTAGGAAGTCCCCGTTTGAAGTGGTCACTCCCTTGATGGTTTTACCATCCATTATCACGCTTTCAACAGCTTCTCCCATTCGGAATGTGACTCCCAAATCTTTGGCGATTTCAGACATGCGTTCGCTGACGCTACCAAGGCCACCAAGCGGGTGGAAAATTCCATACTCATACTCAAGGAATGCCAACATGGTGAAGAGGCTTGGGCAGTTAAACGGTGACATCCCGAGATATTTTGTTTGAAAGGACATGGCCAGCATCAAACGGTCATCATCGAACATTTTCATCAAATCTCCAGCGACTGTTCGCTGTGGTCGGAGAACACCTGCAACTCGCAATGCGCGTCGTGAGAGAAGATCGGTAGGTCCGTACCAAGGTTCTTGCAGGCAGGCCTTTGATTTGTCGAGTTTCTTTCGGTTATCAGTAACATACCGCTGGAAGGCTGTGGCGTTCTTGTCGCCGGAAAGTTCTCGAATACGTTCTGTCATTTCTTTCAAATTGCTTGTGCAATCAAGTTGGCCCCCCTGTCCGAAGATGAGTCGATAATTCATGTCCAATCTCTTCAATTTGAGTTCTTCATGCGCATCCATACCAATGGCTTTGAAAATGTCCTCAATCACTTCAGGGTAATGGAAAAATGTTGGCCCGAGATCAAACTTGAAGCCATCACGGTCGAACACTTTGTTTCGTCCTCCGACACGTTCACTACGCTCAAACACAGTAACGTCAACTCCTGATTTCGCCAACAAGAGAGCGGACGCAAGACCGCCAGGTCCTGCTCCGATAATGGCCACTTTTGGTTGAGTGCTACTTTGCATAATATTTCCGGAGTGTCATCAGGATATAAAGGGGGGTTTATTCCCATTAGGTTTTTTCAATTACGAGAGGAGAAAGTCGGCCCTCAGTTGGAGGTTGAAATGATGGTGTATGGATCAATCAAAACCGAGAATTCATCGAGATAAGGTCCCATTGAACTGATGAGATCCACATCAGGGTAACCCTTCAACACCATGCCATCCATGTACATTAGCGAACGAATGATTGGAAACGCCTCCTCACCAAATGCACATCCTGCAAGCACCGCTGCTTTGACGGTCTTCATCATTTGCTCAGTGAGTGAAACCTCGCTGACAGAGGTGCCTACGAATCCATCGTAGAGTTCTGTCATTGAATCATAGTATGTTTGCAAGGTTTTCCCTGTAGGTTGGACAGCTGCCATCGTAAGCATGGCATCAAAGGCATGACGTAATTCTCCTTTGGCGAGAAAATAGAAGAATCCAAACAGGGCATTCCGGACATGTATTGGGGCATTACAGATGGCTCCTGTGTCAATGAAAGTGAAATTTCCATCGTCGTCCATCATCGCATTTCCTGGATGTAAATCTCCGTGGAATGTTCCAATTCCAAACATAAACGCTCCGTGAATCCTGAATAATTCGAGCATGTCGTTCCAAGTCATAGAACCTTTTTCGAGGTGCTCTTCTAAGGTGGGGTGTTGAATTTCTTCCATTACCAAGATCTGACGATTGGACAACTCTTCCCACATTTTCGGGAATTTGAGTTTTGACATCGGGAAGTGTTCTTCTATTTCATCAGCCTTGAGGAGGAGGTCCTTTCGTCCTTTGATTTCATTGAGCAGGTTCAATTCACGTAGGGTATAATCTTCAATGTGGGCGAGTAAGCCGATGGGGTTGCCAACTTTGCGAAGTCTTGGGTTGAAGAACAGGCCGAGTCGAATCCAACGCTTCATACGTCGTACATCTCTGCGAAATGAGGCTTCAAATTCAGATTTGATTATTTTGACAACGACCTTTGTTCCATCCTTCAGTTCTGCTCTGTGGATTTGCCCGATACTGGCAGCGGCGAAAGGTTGAGGTTCGATGTGATGAAAATTTGACATAAATCCCTCTGGAGCAAATTTATTCAAGAGCCGTTGTGAATCTTCTTTTGGAATGGTGGCCCCTCGACTGTACAGACGTTGTAGCTCAATGCATCGTTCTGGCTCAATCAAATCGGGTCTTAAGGCAAAGATTTGCCCCAATTTCACAGCGAGTAAACCCATGGATTGGATGGCCTCAATATTCACGGGTTTCTTTCCCCGAAGTTGGCGAAAAAACCGTAGAAATGTCACCAATTTCATCTTCGATACCTCGTATCAATCTTCAAGTTCTATCATTTGAGGTTCGTTTCGATGGATGATGTAATTCCAAAGATTATCGGCTTCACCCGTGCCTTCAGTTCGCTGAATCACGATGTTGGCATTCTTCGCAAATCGGTTTGACAACGCACCCTCAATGATTCCATCATCCATTTCCCACATCGGCAGGGCGTCTGGATCATCGACAGGCGGGTGATTGAGTCCAACAACCACGTGGAAGTTTGGGTCGACGTCGTAGGTCAACATGCCCAAACCGGCATGTTCCCACCAATCCATCATTTCATCCAAGAATTCGATATCGTTCTCAATTGAGCGGAGTGAAAAAGCAATTTCTTGACCGACACGATTACCGATTTGACGCAACATTCGACCGATGTCAATTCCCAACACTTTGAGGTTGGAGAGTTTTCCCTCCGTGAGCCTCGAGCGGGCTTCATTGACTTCATTTCCTGCAGCAAAGAAGGCATCGGGGTCAAATGGAGTGTCTTCTTCAGGCAACTCTCCATCAAAACCAAGAGCAACGGAGACATTCTTCAAAAACGAACCTTCACCGATGGTCAAACGGAGCGGGTCATTGATTTGATTTTCAGTAAATCGGGCCCGAGCGGTTGCGAGAGGTACGGCCCCTTCCCAGATAGCGTCGATGAGGTGCAGGTGTGCTTGAGAAAATGGACCAGATTCAATGATTAATGCTGCATCTTCCTTGCCTCGCCCTACAGGGTTATCTTCGATGTTGAGGTATTGAATTACTTCAGATTGATCTTGGACAAAGCCCAGTGAATCTAATTCATCGGAGTGGCGCACTTCGATACTGTTATCGATTTGGTCAAAGAAACGAAGTGTTCGACCGTCCAGGTGCGTGATAATTTGAACCACAACGCCTCTGACTGCTGCTGTATTCACAGCGGCGAGAGTTTCTGGGTTTCTACAAAGGTGAAGAATTCCAAATTGCCCGAGTAAGAGAATTAGGCGCTCTTCAGATTCATTGGCCATTTTTTGGAGCCTGTTGTAAATGTGAGTTCGTTCTTTGAGGACAGCGAAACGGGGGTCATCGATGCTGCGTCTTTGTTTTTCATAGGATTCAGATGTTTCAGAAATTCCCTTAGAAAGGTCCTCAAAACCACCAATCAACCGCTCAAGTTGTTGTTTTCTTGATTGAATGATGTGCTCCATGGCTTCGTTCACTCTGAGACTTGAAAAGAGCATTGGCCGGTCAGCTGTAGCAGTTACGATGCCCATCTCTTGGAGACGGGATAGACTGTTGTAAGCATCCAATCGAGTTGTGCTCAGTTCCTTGGCCAGTTCGGATGCTTTCATTCGCGGACGAGAACCAAGAATCATGATCGAGTTGACCTCCCGTTCATTCAAGCCTGCTTCGAGCAACAATTCTTTCCACATTTCTTATTCCCCCTGAACGGTCGAAATTTCGGCCAATATTTTTGCCACGTGTCGGCGAGGTCGGAAAAGCCAATCGTAGACATAACGGATGGTGTTATCGGGTGATACAAGGAAGGATGATTTGGCTGGGAATTGGCCAAGATGCATCGGGACGTTGAATTTCTCACCCACTTCACGTCCAGGGTCGGCGAGCAGTGGGAATGGTAGATCGCCCAAGGCCTTCTTGAATGAGGCTTGTTCTTCAATGGTACCCGGGCCAATACCTACAATTGAACATCCTGCTGATTCGAACAAGTCATGTTGTTGCTTGAAGGTCAAACATCCCCGCTTACATGTCGGAGAATTATGGCGAGAATAGAAGAAAATCACCCTCCACGTACCGTTGAGCGAGGTGCTATCAAAGACTTCACCTGTGTCTGTGTCGAGTTGGAATGCGGGAACTTGTTGCCCTACTAAATTTACTTTCATCTCAATTCCTCAGACCGGAAGAATGTGGCCCATTCGAGAGGCTTTGGTCCTCAGGTATGAACGGTTCTGTGAGCAGTGACCTACAATGATGGGTATTCGATTAACGATTTCAATACCGTGTTGCATCAACTGCTCGCGTTTGTCGGGGTTGTTTGTAATGAGTTCAACAGAAGTGACTCCCATCGAGTACAACATCTCTGCCGCAAAGTCATACTTGCGGGCGTCAGCTGGTAAACCAAGAGCGAGGTTAGCATCGAGGGTGTCGTAGCCTTGATCTTGTAGTGCATAGGCTTGCATCTTCGAATAGAGTCCAATGCCTCTCCCTTCCTGGCGCATGTAAACAATGGCACCTTGTCCGGCGGATTGTACCGCCTTCATAGAGGCCTGGAGTTGTGGACCACAATCACACTTCAACGAGCCGAACGCGTCACCGGTCAGACACTCGGAATGGATTCGAACGAGGGGGGCTCCCTCCGAAAGATCTCCAACGTAGAGGATACAGTGTTCATGACC
>JAKMEE010000011.1 GCA_022426155.1 Candidatus Poseidonia sp.
AACCCCGTTATTGTGTGTTGCACACTACACATGGGGGTCTGAGAGGTAATACTAACTCTCAGACTTTGGAACCCCGTTGGGAACCCATTGGGGGCTGTTCTCGGGCTTGTGGAACTTATTGATGAGCACGGCTCCTCAATGCGTCCATTCCCTCACCGCTAAAGTGCCTTCGGCATCCTCGTTACCTCGGACGGAACACGCCCAACCAAGATAGATGTGAGGTGCTGGGTTGATAAGTAAATTCGGAATGGGCTAACACATGGCCCAACGAGTCCGAAGATACTGCCTGACCTTGAACAACCCCACCCATGACGAGATGGCGCACTTGAGCACCATCCCAGACGCTCACATGAAGCGTGGGTGGTTTGCCCTTGAAGAAGGGAAGAAGGGAACTCCACATTTGCAAGGGTTCGTTCACCTGAAAAATGCCAAGACATTGACAGCACTCAAGAAGTTCCTCGGTTCAAACCGATACCATGTTGAGAAAACCATGGGAACAGATTTTGAGAACTGGAATTACATCATGGAAATGAATGAAGGCAAGAAACAGGGCACACTCGTTTGGTCATGGGGAGATGAACCAAAAGAAGAGGGTGAACCTGATGCTTGGGACTCAATCCTTGAGATGATTGAAGGTGGATTCAACAACCGAGACATTGTCAGGAAATGGCCCTCTATCGCTATCCGTTGCCAGTCAGCAATTGACCGCTACCGAGTTGAATACGAGTGGGGAGAATGCCGACGCTGGAGAGATGTCGAAGTGACCTATCTCGCTGGGCCTACTGGGTCAGGAAAGACCCGTTCCGTGCTATACCACGAAGATGGCAGAGTGAACACAGATGTGTACCGCTGTACTAATGGAAAGCATCCATTTGACAAGTACGATGGAGAAGGCACAATCGTGTTCGAGGAATTCCGAAGCCAATACACATGCCGAGACATGCTCAATTGGATTGACGGACATCCGTTGCTCTTACCTGCTCGCTATGCGGACAGGATGGCCAAATTCACCAAGGTTGTCATATTGTCAAACTGGCGATTTGAAGAACAGTACCGAACTGTTCAGGTGTCCAGTCCTGAGACATACAAAGCATGGATGCGACGAGTAGCAACCATAGAGGAAACTTGGGAATGAAATTCCGATCGGTCGTTTCACTCCCAGTCGTAATTTCCTCCTCAGATTGAAGTGGCTTTGATTCCACGGTAATCTCCAGCGGCCAATTCAATCACAACCTCAAAGTTGTCAAAGTCAGTTGATGAACGAGTGTCAATGCGAAGCAATCCACACATGGCAGCGAAGCCGCCAATCGTCCCAATTCCACCTGAACCAAGAGTAGTCATACCGACGACTTGAGGAGCAGGTAGGTTAGAGGTTCCACCGACATAGGCTGTGGAATCATACGGAGGGTCATCATTGTGAGCACGAAGGTTCTCAAGGACCTCCTGAGTTTGGTCTGATGAATCAAACAGATTCACGAGAGGGTCGTCATCCATAGCACCGAAGAGTGAAGGGTCATCTGTCGAAACTGTAGCACGACTCAAAGCAAAGGATTTGATGAGTCCAATGGAATCGTAGGTTGAACCTCCTGTTCCATTATCATGACCACCGAGAAGGTGAGCAGTGAATTCATCATTCACGCCTGCGTCATCGGATGAAACATATTTGGAATAAATCCATTCCCCGAGACTGAGGTTGTTGTCATCCAAATCTTTTGGAACGGCAATAACGCCTTGCTTGTGGCCTTGATTCAGATAAACCTTGAAATCAGCCCATGAACCTTGAACAGAGCCCGAGACTCCCTGAAGGACTTTCTTCTCCATCTTGCGATGAAGAGCTCGACCTCTTCGCCATGCGCCACGACTCGTCCACGAATCGGGACAGATTGACACACGCATGAGTCCAGCGTTCTTCTGATGAAAGTCAGCGAAGGACGCTTCCGAATCATCAGTCCAGCCAATACCACCAAGAGTCTCTGCCGACATGACTGTGATTTTCTTGACATGGTACATTTTACCAGCCCTCATCAATCTGCGATTGATTGCACTCAAATCATTGGCGAGGTCAACATAGTAGGTGTTATTGACATCAGCGACATTGTTCGGGAGAACATATCGGAGATACCTGTTCGCTGGAATTACAGACCGTTTCGCCTTTGGCTTGGTCTTCTTTGTCGTCTTCTTGCTTCGCTTAGCCGCCATGATACTTGCTAGAAGTATCTCACCTTAAAGGTGGCAAGGGTCCATTCCAATATCCCCTTTGCAAACCCCTTTTGGCCCCTGTGTGTGTGCCAATACCTCTTTGTGCCACTCACCACTTCGTTGGGGGAGCTGGCATGAACTTGCTGCGTTCATCCGTCGCTGCGCTCCTCTAAACAGACAAGATTCACCCTTCGGGCAAACCCCGTTATTGTGTGTTGCACACTACACATGGGGGTCTGAGAGGTAATACTAACTCTCAGACTTTGGAACCCCGTTGGGAACCCATTGGGGGCTGTTCTCGGGCTTGTGGAACTTATTGATGAGC
>JAKMEE010000019.1 GCA_022426155.1 Candidatus Poseidonia sp.
TACTTTTTTCGATACTGGACTAATGGGGGTCCCTTACGCTCAAGGGTAATCGGAAGGGTAGGCATTGAAAGGGCCCATAGATAGCCGATAAGTTCGCTCTCAACAAACTAATGGGCTCAAGCAAAAACCCTTTGATTTGCTCATTAATCGTTTAATCCGTACTTAGATTCATAATACTCTACGTTAGTAGACAATCTATGCGTATCATAGCACCAATGATGATTTTGATAATGATGACCTCAACTTTAGCTGGTTGTACTGGCGGAGATCCTGATGGAGGAGGAAATGATGAAATTGATATGGAAATAATTCAAGATTTCATAGATGAAATGCAAGAATCTGAGTGGATTAATGATAGAGGGGACGGTCAAAATCAATGGAGTATTTCTCTTTCAGATGATCAATGGATTGAGATTAAAATCGCACAAATCATAACCCAATACCATTCAAATGGAGAAAATTATTACACTACTAGAGGAGCAGTTATTGCATCTGATGAAGGATATATAGTGGGTGAATATTCGCCAATTTATGGCGGAAACTACTCCTTATGCATAGATCTAACTACAGACCTCAATTGTCTTTACACACCTAGTGATTCAGAACAAACCCTCCATGAATGGTCGATTATTTATCGTGTCCATAGTGTATCTCAACCTAACTACTTTTTTGATCAAAATAATACCATGCAGGATAATGCTATTTTAGATAATGTAAATATCACTATGGAAATATCATATGTTCCAAATGGGATGGATGAAGTTAATAGAACAAATGTTAGCGTCGTAATCGAGTTATATTCTGTCGATGCGCCAAATCATGTAGATAGTTTCTTGACACACATAGAAAACGGTAATTATGATTCGGCAATATTCCATCGAATAATTGATAATTTCATGATTCAAGGAGGTGATTTTGAATCTGGAACTGGAACAGGTGGATATGCAGCGGACTGGTACGGTTACTGCAATGGTATTGCGGTATCAAGTTCAGATAGTTGTAATATGAATAGTTGGACTTTACCTGATGAAGCTAATAATGGTCTGGACCACGCCCCAGGTGCTCTTTCTATGGCCAAGACTTCATCGCCTAATACGGGAGGAAGTCAATTTTTCATAGTGCCGAGTGATAGTAGTCCTAGTCACTTAAACGGAGTTCATACTGTCTTCGGGTATGTAACCAGTGGTCTTGATTCTATCACTGATATCAGTGAAGTAGCAACAGGCAATAATGACAGACCTATCTATGAAGTCATAATCAGCAGTATTTCATTAAATGATTTATGATTAGTGAAGCATCCCTTTGCTAACCCTATGATTCAGATAAGGTCGCATGGGTACCGACATGCTCGCATACAAGCACAAGGGGAGCCCATGTATTCAATCACATTCTGTTCATTCCAATTCGTTGTTGTGCACGAATGCGGTTCACTGCGAACCCTTCAGGTGCGTTCTTTGTTCACAAAGGCCGCCAAGCGACGGTATGTTGCGCATCTCCACAGGTATTCCAACGGTCCAAATCGGTACCGCTTGAGCCACTTTTCAGCGAGGTACAACTGTGCCCACCAAATGACGATGATGAGCAAAAACACCGTGGTGCGACTCAACCATTCATTGGGAAGCAGTGAAGCGAGCACAACGCAGACAACGGTTTGACCGATGTAATTTGTCAGCGCGGTCTTCCCAAGGGCTCGAATCCGGTTGATGAGTACCCCGCTTGTCTTTTCATTCCACCACATCAACAAGCCAAGGTAGCCCAAAGCCAGGGGGACCGTGCCCACTGTGTTGGCAAAGTTCCCCTGAACGATGGCTGTGGGTGAGAAGTTTTGCGTGGCGGTCCATGCCAATCCAACGCCTGAAAGAAGGGCGCCAAGGGCGACAAGACACAGGCTGCGCTTGAACAATGCGTCGCTTGCATTGGCGTGAATTAACATCCCGTTGGCGTACAAGCCCATGCCGATGAACATCATGCCCATGGCCCGAGCAAACACGTCGTACATCAACCCAAGTAACACCAAATCAACATCGGATGATGGGTTCTTGATGGACAAACTCCCCCAGACTTCGAGGAAAGCGGCTGGGTCAACGACGGAGACGGCCAATCCACTGACGATGATCGGTGAGAGGTACAACAGAGTACCAACCGAAATGAGCAGGGTTGGTGGGAGTTTTCTACAAAGTAACAACACGGGCGCACAACAGGCGTAGACAAAGAGAATGTCGCCCTCCCATATCGATTCATGGAACAACCCCATGAGGAGAAGAAGGAAATTTCGCCACAAGCTGAGCCTTACAGGCGAATGGCCCTTGGCTGCAGCACGTTCACAGAAGAGAAGCACACTTGCGCCGAAAAGAATTGAAAAAAGAGCCATGAATTTCTGGTCAGCAAACACTTCGCCAAACCCACCAACCAACCAATCCAGTATCGTTTTGTTTTCCGGGCTGGAGATGTCAAAGTAAGCCACACCTACGAAAAAGAAGGAGATAGCGTTCATGATGAGAATGCCCATAACGGCCACGCCACGAACCGTATCGAGGTGGGTGATACGTTGGGAAGAGGGCAGGACCTCCCCTGTCGATTGTTGCTCCATGATTTGGCCCCAGCCACACGGGACTTAACGGAAACCCTTGTACATCATGTGATTAACGG
>JAKMEE010000007.1 GCA_022426155.1 Candidatus Poseidonia sp.
AGACCGAAGTGCTCATGTCACACCGCCCTCTCGCCACATCATGGTCTTCACTCACGACATGGCAGATTGGCTGGGCTTCAACATTGACAAAGATTGGCTCGAAGCCAATGTTTCATGGAAGGATTTCGGCACGGGCGTTCGCCTTGGCAAGCTCAAGCGGGAGGACAAGACCTCACTTGTGCTCTACGAAGCGGACTCCGAAGTGACCGTTGATGCTTTCATGCCCCATAGCCACCCTGGTGGTGAATGCTACCTTGTGCTTGAAGGTGAAGTATGGGACGAAGATGGTACTTATCCAACAGGCTCCATCGTTTGGATGGACCGAGAAACAACCCACACGCCCAAAACTCGAGGGAAGACCTTGATCTTGGTGCTTTGGCCCGAAGGCGTCAAATCTGCTTGAAGTTGAATTTAGCCTTCCTCAACAAGGTCGTATTCACCCGAACTCAACATGCCCTCAAACAAGAAGGGGCCTGCCGGGAATACCGCCGCGACAAAGCCATGAATCAGAGCTGTAGAGGTCCAATGCTTACCGACACCATAGAGCAACATGGCAATGAAAGCCACGAACAATCCTCCGTGAATGGAACCAAACAGGGATACTGCACTCGGGTCGCCTGCGATGTATTTCATTGGCATGGCGTAGCCCATCAAAATGAGGAATGAAAATCCTTCGAGGTAGCCGACCAATGCGATCCATTGCTTCATGCTTTGACCTCGACCATCGGTCTACTTGAACCACACGAAGGACACAGTTGGTCATCACTTCCTCCATAGTCATGCTTGCATGCAGGACAAGCCGTTGCAAGTTGCATTTCACCCATGGCCTCCACAGCCTCGCCCTGAAGCGAGAGGTAGCCACTGGCGACGTTGCCAACGGTATAGCGTCCTGCGCCGCCCAAACGAACCAGAAGGTCGGGTGGCAAGGTTACAGTTCCTGTTTCATCAATGATCAATTCACGGTCTTGGCTCAAGTTCTCCACGTCCACGCCTTCGCCGTGTTCGGCGACAAAGCGCCCGTCTCGGAGTTCGAGTGAACGGTTCGCAAAAGCAGCGACTTCCTTCGAGTGTGTCACGATGAGGAAAGAAACTCCGTCGTTGATGTGCAGGTCTTTGAACAAGGCAAGCACCTCTCGGCTGGTCACAGGGTCAAGAGCGCCCGTTGGTTCATCGGCCAAAATCAGTCGAGGGTTGGTAATGAGGGCGCGTGCAATGGCCACGCGTTGTTGCTCTCCGCCACTGAGCATGGCAGGAAGGGCTTGAATCCGGTGGGCCATTCCCAAGCGGGTCAACATAGCATCAGCCATAGATAGAGCCTTTTTCGAGGAGACGCCTTGATGTCGAAGGGGCTGAGCGACATTGTCGCGTGCATTCAAATCGGGGAGAAGATTTCCTTCTTGGAAAATAAATGCCACTGTTTTTTGTCGCAATGTCACAAGTTCTGGTCCGGTTAAACGCGTCATGTTTTTTCCAGACAATGTAACCGAGCCAGCACTTGGTTTCATGAGGCCACCCAGGCACTTCATGAGCGTTGATTTTCCAGAGCCAGACGGGCCAACAACAGCCACAGCCTCACCTGCTTTCATGTTAATATGCAAACCTCTCAGAGCCACAACGTTACCGTCTTCGGCTTTCGATTCATAAACGTGGTACAGTCCATCAGCATGCAGAATTATATTACTCATTTTCACTCCCCCTTCAGTACGCTGGCTAAGTCTGCCTTGAGCGCACGACGTGTCGTCACAAGAAGCGCCACAACCACCGCAGCAAACACCGCCAAGGACACCAGAATTATTTGTGCCCACGGATACACGAGCGTCCGTTGAATGGTGGTCGTAGAGCCACCGAAGATTTGGAAGATGAAGCCAAAGACATCAAAGAATCCGTTGAATGACAAGGCGAGTCCCACTCCGAGCAAAATACCCAACGCCATTGAAACCATCACGATAGAGAGGATCTCAAACAACACCAATCGAATGATTTGAGTCGGTGATGCACCAATGGCTTGCAGTACAGCAAGTTCCTTTTGGCGCTGGCTTAGAACAAGCGACAGGAACACGAAACTCGAAGCTACAGCTGCGACGCTGGCCACGACAAACTGAAGCGAAAGCAAACCAGGCGTTCCGAAAATTAATCCGCCATTGCGTTCCACCTCCTTGTGGGCACTCGCCCAATCCTGGACGCTTGAAACTCGTGCATCAGCAGAGATGGTTGAGCCCAAGGCTTCGAGCTCCTCATCTTCCACGCCACTCACATCAACAACCCATATCGTAGATGTGTAATTGTTGGCTTCTTCATCGCCGATGAAGTCGCGCCACGAAGATTCCCCGAGGATTAGGGCATTCGATGCGGTTGCGGAATTCACACCAGGGATGTATTCGTGGACTCCCAGATAGTGCATTTCGTGAGTGAAGGGTGTCACATCAAAGCGGAGGGCAGAGTTAGCCAACAAAAATTCGCCCATGAGTGGGGTAGCACCCTCCGAATAACCGCTCTCGCAAGCCGTATCATCAGAGTTTGTTCCATCGGGACATGTGGTGTTGCTCAGCACGGCCAATGAGAGATCCAATCGGCCGAAATTCGTTCCCCAAGCGCCTTTGAGGTTTGCATCCACCAAGATGGTATTTTCAAGGCTCCCTTGACCAGTTAGGCTGGCAATTACGGCGTTGGTGAGGTTCGCTCCAGTCAGGTCGGCCCCCGTGAGATCAGTTTCATACAAGAGTGATTGACTAAGATTTGTGTACGAGAAGTCCATTCCCGAAAAGTTGCTGTTCGAAAAGTCAGCGAGGCTGATGTTTCGAGCACTCAAATCTTGATTGGTAATTTGAAGTCTCGACCAATCGCGGGACATAGAAAGCGCATAGGTTTCAATGATCTCTTCCGCAGAAAGGTTACCGCCTGCACCAAATCCACCTCGGGTGGTATTGACTTCTGTCTTTTCCCAAACAAAGACGATGTTGGCTGATTTCCCACTTGAGTCGTTCTTCTTGAGGAGTACATCGTCGAGTTCCTTTTCTTCACCTCCACGATCAGACCCCGCAAGGTCCAGCGCATAAGCAGCATCAGGGCCAGCGGTAAAGCCACCTGCCGAGTAGGCCGCGATTGCAGCCGATATATCGGTTCCAGGTAGGGCTTGTTCGCTCCAGCGTAAGACATCGCCGTTGCCGTCCAGCAAGACATAGGCTTGGAGTGTATCCCCACCATTATTGTCGGCTAATCCAAATTCTGGTATGCTGGTGGCTACTGGTGTCACGTCATTATTGGTGAATTCACTTACCAATGAGAGCAGGGCTGTCTCGCTGATGGGTTGTTCCATCGTGATTTTCAGGTCGGAGCCGACCGTCGCGTCGACGGTTTTTTCGTCAACGAGCGTCCCAGTATAGCCTTGAACAGCCGCAAGTGTGACAATGGACAGGGTGAGCAACATGATCACCGCCAATCGGTTCACAGATTCGGCTGAACCTGAACCCTTTAGCCCACGCTTGACGTCCTTCAGGAGCGGGGTTTTTCCAAAGATGACCTGCATGATTTGCGGCCCACGAGCACCAATACGTCCCAACAGAAGGGCTCCACCAATCCACAATGCAAAGGGACCGAAGATGTTGATGAGGCCTTCGATGAAGAAATTAGACACGATTCCATTCTCACTTCCGTTGGCTTCGAGCCACGTGTCTGCTACCGCAAGCATACCAAATAGGAACGCCAACCAATGGAGCCACCGCTTGGGCTCACTTGCCTGAGTGGTTTTTCGGACACCCTCTTCAATTTCCAGCTCGATGAACTGGCGGGCTCGGCTTCGTCCGAAAATCAGGGCTAATCCGAGGGTGGTCACAGCAGTAAAGATGGTACTGCCGACCGAAAGTGTTGGATTGACGTCAAAGTCCCCAGTCCGGAATTCCATGAACCCAACCGCCGATAAGACAATCGGAACAGCAAACATGGCCAACAAATATCCTGCCAGCCAGGCCACTGATGACATCACGAAGAGTTCCAGCAACACCATCCCCTGCAAACTTTGACCGTTCGCACCGATGACTCGATGGATGCTCACTTCTCGCCGCCGTTGCTCAAGGGAAAGCACAAGGCCGTAGATGAGCACAGAAATTGAAAGGAACACGATGGGAATCATGATGATGTAATCGAAAATTTGAATCAAGCCGAGGAAGATGTTCAGGAAGAGAATGGTGCCGCTGATGATGTCAGTGTAGTAAAGTTCGACTTCTTCGTCGGTGTAAGATCCGTCTTGTACTTGCGTGCCCAGAGATTCCAACCATTCAGCAGCATCAGCCGTGGAGGTCGTGGGAAGTTGACCACGGTCGATGGTCAATCCGAGGTACATGTGGTCATTGTCCATCAAGACACCTCGTTGTGATTCAGTCAGGACTTCCCATGTTGAGAAAATGGGATTGAATGGAAGCGTTGGGTTGCCGAAATCCCATGGCTCGTAAATGCCCATAACAGTGAGGTTTTCCACCGTCATCCACATTCGGCAATACATCATTTCATTGTTCTCGGGCGTGATTTCACCTGCACAATTGTCTTCAGTCACCGTGCCTTCAAGGATGGTGGATTCGTCAACAACATAAGCAAATGTCAGTGTGTCGAGAACGTCTCCCACATTGGCTTGTGCTTCGCTAGCGATGGTCGATGGTAGGATGATGCCACGGTTTTCAGTCATGTTCTCGGGTGTTGGCCATTCTCCAGAACCAGCAATGATACTTGATTTGTATCTGTCAGCCAATTCACCGTCGAATGCCTCTTCTCCGTAGAAACGAATGGCCCGCTGGTCAGAAATTGGTGGGCCAGCTTCTGCAGCCTCGGGATAGTCAAATGTCACATTGGACCAGTAAGGGTTGGCATCGTCGGTGATTGCCCGCATTTCAAGTGGCTGTGCAACAACAAATTCGATGTTGAACAGTCCTGCGCTGTGAATCCCTTGCCTCCCAAGAACGAGGGTACAATCATTGAATTGCGAAAATTCATCGAGCAGTTCATCACACACTTCCACCATTGTATCGGTGTTATTGGACCACCCACTGGCGTTTTCAATCGGTGTTCGGGCGTATTCGATTTTAGCGTCAATGGGTTCGGATTTGAGAGATTCTTCAAAGAAAAGTTGTGACAACCCTACGCCGTAGGCCAGCACGGTGGTAATGACCAATGAGGCAAGGAAGACACCAGCGATGACAGCTAATCCACGTTCTTTCCCTCTCCATGCACCTTGTCCCGCTAAGCGGAGACGACTGGGTAATTCCACAATGCTATGCCTGAGACGACCGAGACGGGAGCGATTCAAGGAAAAGTCGTTGTCTGTCAAAACGTCTTGATCTTCGCTCATTCCTCTTCACTCCCGTTGTCGTCATCCAGTCCCCAGGCAGAACGGATGTCCGAGGCTTCGGTTTGTCCGTCATTGAGCAAGAGCATGCGATCGGCACTAGAAGCCAAATCAGGGTCGTGAGTTACCATCAGGATGGAAATGGGGTTGATTTCATCGTGACAGAGTTCCTTGAACAGAGCCATCACTTCTTTACCGCTGGCGATGTCAAGGTTACCCGTAGGTTCGTCAGCTAGCAACACAGGGCGGTTGCCAGCAATGGCTCGAGCGATGGCAACACGCTGTTGCTGACCGCCTGAAAGTTGGTCGGGTATGAAGTGCATTCGGTCCCCAAGGCCGACCTTTTCAAGAGCGACCTCCGCTGCTTCCTCGGCTTGGGCTGAAGGCATCCCTGAGAGTTCGAGAGCCATAGCGACATTGTCAACAGCCGTCAAATTGTCCAGCAGATGAAAATCTTGGAAAATCCAGCCAACCAATTCCCTACGAACATCAACGACATTTGACGGACCTTTGAGCCCATACTTACGTTGGCCCAATGAGATTGAACCGCCATCGGCTGCGAGTAAACCGCCGATGATGTTTAGGAGGGTCGATTTGCCAGAGCCAGAGGGTCCCATAAGAGCAACCATTTCCCCTTGTTTAATGTTCATATCCACGCCCTTGAGGACATGCAATTTGTTTGAGCCAGACCCGAAGGCCTTCGTGAGATTTGTAACTTCGAGCATGTGTTCTCCCTCTGATGTGTTCATTTTCCTAAATTTGATATATCAATGTCCGTTTTGTATATCGTTCTATTCTCCCTCGCTGAGAGGTTGTAAAATTAGGAGCAGTGTCCGTCCAAGTAAATCGTGAAGCGCTAACGTCTCATCGGAAGGTGGCAAACCTGAAGTGTAAGAATGAACCATGGGTTTGTAAAAGGCATCACTCACATCCTCGGTCAAATGAAGAAGAACCTCTACGGAGAGGTCTGTGCGAACAATGCCCCATTCTTGACCCATTTCAAGACCGACCCGGAAATGGTTTTGCAACGGCAAGCCGCATTCGAGCAACCGCGGGAAAATTGGATGATTTGCTGGAATTTGTTGAGAGATCATCTTTCCAATTTCTAAAAACCCGTTTTTCTCCCAAAATCCTTCTGCGATGAGACGGGATTCATGTATGTGCGCCCAATATTCAGACTTAGATTTCGGCAGGCCATGTTCTTCCAATCGAACTTGAAGCGCATCTAAACCCTCTTGCATCACCGTAAAGAAAAGGTCGGCCTTATCTTCAAACCAATAGTAAAACTGTCCTTTGGAAAGTTCGATCTCCTTGAGTAAAAGATTGAGCGAGGTGTTGTCATAGCCATGTGCAGCAAATTGGCTTTTGGCTATATGCAGCACGCGTTCCCTGTCTTCTTGAGGAAGATTGAGAAATCGATTCAGGGGCATAGCCTCACTTCAGACCGGCGGTCTTGCCTCCAGTATAAATGTCTTTGTTGGGCCTTCCTCGCCGATTGTAAATCTGTGCTGCTACAGGAATTATCGTTCAAAAATGAATCCGACGACTTCAATTGTGATCATTGCCTCATGTTGAGGTCACATCATCGGAACTCGGCGTCTTAATTCATTTTGAATCACTCATGTCAAAGCGGAAACAAAAGGGTTCATTTGCTGGAAGCAATTCCACGGTTCATGATTGAAAATCCGCCCACTAGTTCTGGCGAACAAGGCACATCCTTGGTCATGGGGATTTTTATGTTCTTTTTCGGCCTCCCTTTCACATCCGTCCCCTTCCTGATATTATCGGACATTGGCTTCGAGTTGAGTCCCGAGATGTTCTTCATGATTGCCTTCACTTTACCGTTCCTTCTCGCAGGTTTATTCGTACAGACTCTTGGAATTGCTGGAATATATTATGGTCTCACTGGAAAGGCGAATCCTTTCTTCAAGGTGGAGTCCGGCGAGGATGCCAGTGCCACAACAACTCTCTTCAATGAACCCAATATGGCATTGAGTCCTCAGTTGGCCGATGAAACCCACACTCAGGCACCCGAGGAGTCGAAAAGAAGTCTTGTTAATTCTGCCTCGGAAGATGATGGAGAACCAGCCACCTTCTGGGAATTTGGGGAAAATTCCTGACAGAGTTTAACCTACAGATTCTATTGGATTTGAGATTTCAATTTCCTTGAGAAGAAGGGTGGCACCAGCGCCAACCAGAACATCACATAGTATCCATAGGGCAGTTGTGGGGCGTCGTCATGAACATCCAATCGTTGGTAAGGTGTACTCGATTTGAGATGATGTGAAGGATGCAGGGGGAGTTCGAGAAGAGTCCACCTTGACCAACGATGCCGTGACTCCCATGCATGGTGGGCTTGTCCACGTTCATCTTGTCCACGTCGTAAACCATGGTGCTGCAAATAATTGACAAATTCGAGCAGAAATATAGCCACAAAAGCCTGTCCGAGGAAAGCGAATAGAAAGTCAACTGAACTCCATGCCAATGCACCGAGGAGTATCGCTTCAATCAGGAACGACCGACGTGTGTCCACAGGCCGAGCCCTGTAAGCCCCTGCGATTTGCCGCGGCACGGTGATAACAAAGTGGGTGAACATGTTTCGGCCCCAGGGAGAGGAAGTCGGGTCTTTGTCACGGGCCCAATGTCGATGATGAGTATGGTTGTGTTCTGTTGTAAAATGTAGATATAACACCGAGAGCAAACTTAGCCGGGCGAGCCACCAACTCGGTGAACGGAGACGCCGGTGTCCAAGTTCGTGGGCTGAGACAATTCCAGAAGCCCCGCAGCTCAAGCCAGTGGAAATCACACCAAGGATCGTCATCGAAGTGAATCCATCAAGAGAGACTCGCCCTAGAAGGGCAATGACAACAACGGGTACAAGTAACGCATGGAGATGGACCAATAGATCGTGCGCTTTGCCTTCTTGGAGAGGTTCGGTGCTCGAACTCTGACCAGACAACACATCAAGCAACGGATAGATGCCTAACAAAAGAAAGGCCGTTAGGCCCATCCACAGGCCGCCTAACCAAAGCCCGACCAGAGCTGACAAAGGTGTTAACAAACCAAGAAGATGAGGAATCCATCGTTGGTTCATAATCCATTGAGCCAACGGTCACATGTAAAGACTGGCTTCACTTCATGCTGAACATGCTACGAAGCCGGTCGAGGATTGTCACTCTCACAAAGATACCGTTGCGGTAAGTTTGGCTGTTCATTGTCGATTCAACGTAGGTTTCTAATTCTCTATCCATATTCCATCACTGAAAGGTGTTCTTCTTTCAATCTAAATCTAGGCGGCGAACCTATATCAATCAGAGGTAAAATTGCCAACACGAAGGTGTTGAAAATAAACTTGGTGTATTCATTCACACTTCTTCACGAGTTCTGGTCATTTCGGCCGATATCATCATATTGAGCAAAACTTCACCAAAATCGCGAGAGTATGCGCACAGTCTTCGAACACTTTCGGACATCCGAATACTTGACGTCATCCATTTGTTCTGGCGATGTTGCTGCATGAGGTTGTGCTCATATTCCAACAATGTTTGTTGCAATGTTTTCAGGTCCCCGCGAGCTAATTCAATACGTTCTGAATCACGTGTTCGAATGTTGATCATCAACTCCTTGAGCGCACTCTGCCATTCTGGCAGTTGTCCAACAGGCCCCATGCCGACGAGGTGGGTGAGGATGTCTGGATCTTCAAGAATTAAGGCTGAAATTTTGTAAGCATGGTCCATCATCCGCTCAAGGGCTCGTGCGAGATTTGCGTATTCGAGGCCTTGTACCCGACTCAATTTCAGTCGAGTTGCCACCAGGTGGGAATCGAGAAGGATGCGGGCCTGTCGCTCAATGAGATAAAGCAAAGCGTCGACTTCAGCCTCACGTTCATGAGCGTCAGCAATGAAGTCGATATCCCCTCCCTCAAACAAACTTGAGATGTCTCGAATCAATGAGGTGAGTTGGAGATACATGCGATTGAGACTCGCATGCAATGGCATATCTCCTGCTTTGAAAAGGCATTTGAGGGCAATGTTCTTCTCGGTTTCATCAATGATCTCAAATCCTCGTGTTGAACGTAAAAAATGGCGAACCTCTGCTTGTAACTTCTGTTTATGAGCGGGCGAGAAATCCACGACAATGAGGTCCGCTCCCGAGATATATGCTCCCATCAGGTGGTCATGAAGGCTGTTTTGGGGCAAGGTCTCGTGATTGAATCTCGCTTGACTCATGGTGTGGTCTTCGACGTTTAATGGTGTGATTCGAAGCGCACCACTTGGACGCCAATCCACGCGAATAGAATCACGAGGGAGGAGGTTGTTTTTGACCACCCATGGCTTTGGGAGACTCACGGTGAACGTGCTCCCGCCCGTCAATTGTAACTTACGAACTTCATGGTTGCCAGGTCCAAGGCCCATGTCCCTTCGGCCTCAATACTACTATATAGATTATACATAATTTAGTATAAGTGCTCGGATTCTATGGAAGTGCCATGGAACCTGTAACTGTGGTACTGATTGGCTTGGCGTTGATTGTTTGTGCCTACATGGCGTGGAACATTGGAGCAAACGATGTAGCAAATGCAATGGGAACGTCCGTTGGTTCCCGTGCCCTGACACTCAAACAAGCGGTGGTCATTGCCGCTGTCTTCGAATTTTGTGGGGCGTTCTTTGCAGGAGACGCGGTGACGGATACCGTCAGAAAAGGTATCTTGGATGTCGATTGGGATGCCTCCTATGTTGACGCTAAGTTTTCTCAGGACATTGCCTTTGGTTTCATTGCCGCTATGATGGCCGCAGCAACTTGGCTCACCATCGCCACACGAATGGGTCTCCCCGTCTCAACCACGCATTCTATCATTGGAGGAATTCTTGGAGTTGGGCTCATTCTTGAAGTCAAATATGAGACGGCTTTAATCAATTGGGAGAAGGTGCAACAAGTCGTCATGTCTTGGGTTGCCAGCCCGCTCATGGGTGGATTGATCGGGTTCTTTTCATTCATCATTATCAAGAAATTGATTCTGGAAAACGACGACCCAGTCAAGCGGTCTTTGTGGCTCGCCCCCATCTTGGCTTTCCCAACATTCTTTGTCTTGGGGCTTGCACTTCAATTCAAGGCGCTCAAGGGATTCATTGCCCGTGCGGAGCGCTTGGAATGGATTGAGGACAAATACGATTGGTTACCCGTCAAAGAAGACGGTGTATTCAATCCGTGGGCTGACAATGCCTGGATTCCAATCAATTCCATCTTCCTTGCAGCCGCCATTGGTGCCATTGCGAGTCTTGCACTCTACTTGGTTCTCCGCAGAGTGGACATAGAAGAAGAAGTTCGAGGATTCAGAGGTGTTGAACGTATCTTCGTTTGGTTGCAAATCATCACCGCAGCTTATGTTGCCTTTGCACACGGTGCCAACGACCGTTCAAATGCCATCGGGCCAATGGCAGCCGTTTGGCAAGTTCTCAGCAGCGATACCGGTGAATTGGCTCAAAAAGCCGACATCCCACTTTGGCTGATTTTGCTCGGTTCTGCCGGAATCGCCATCGGTGTGATGACCTGGGGTTGGAGAGTCATGGAAACCATCGGAAAGAAAATCACTGACATCACGCCAACTCGTGGTTTTGCTGCTGAATTTGGCGCAGCCACCACTATCCTGATCTTTTCCATGCCGTTCCTGGCAGTTCCTGTCTCGACCACACACACGCTCGTGGGTGCCGTGGTCGGTGTCGGCCTTGCAGGCGGTGCAAAAGCCGTTGACTTCCGAGTCTTTGGAAAAATTGCAGCCTCGTGGGTGGCGAGTGTACCCGTCGCAGCCTTCGGGGCCATCGTCCTATTTGTCGCCTCAGGTGGCGACGTGCTGAACATGATTGTCTTGCTCCCAATCTCATTCATCGCAGTAGGATATGCTATTTGGCGCAGCAAAGGAGAAGTCCACATCGAAGACGCTCTTTCCGATGCATCAGGGGATCGTCTTTCAGTCACGCCTTACGACATGTTCCACAAGCATGCAGAAGCCGTTGAAGTGACAGTAAATCACATGTTGGATGCCGTCAATGCCTCCTGTGAAGGCAAAGACCCATCAGAAGCCATCAAGGCCACCATAGAAGCTGAATTGAAAGCAGACAACCTCAAAGCAGAACTACGTAAGATGGTCTCCGAAGACCAACGCTTTGGTATTCAAGTCAGTTTGAACGACTTCCTCTACATGGTGACTCGTCAAGATCGCATTGCTGATTATGCCCAAAACGTAGCAGAACAATTGGACTTCCGTCCACTCTATGATGACAAAGAGGCAAAGGACAATCTGAAGGCAATGGCGCAAGCGGTTGCTGCGACGGTTGGAAAGTACGAAGACACGGTCATGGCCTTGCGAGACTTCACCATCAGTGGAGAAACCAAGGCAGCTCGAGACCTGCTGGCTCAACACATCAAGGATGTCAATCTCATGGAGCATGAGGCGGACATAGTCGAAGCTAAAGCAGCGACCTATGTGTTCACCAACGGTGATGATGCTCCACTCGCAGCCATGCACATGTATCGTGTCCTACAACGACTTGACGATGTGGCTAATGCTTGTGAGAAGGCTGCCAACGCCTTCTTGCCAATCCTCAATCGATGATTGAAGTAGTCTTCGCCGCCTGAATCGCTGGGCGCTTTGTGCGAGCCCTTGATATTCCTTGCAGTCTGCCCTTGTTTACCCGAGCCATTCCCAGCCGAGCCTCGCTCAACAGTGGAACCAGGCCTCAGGAGTGAACCGCATGGCAGGCATGGACCCTCAATTGAAAGCCAAATTGCAGAAGCAACGCTATCACATCGTAGGTGAGCATGGAGGGGTCAAAACATGTCACTGGACAAAGGAATCTCTCTTGCGTGATCGCCAATGCTACAAGGGTAAATTCTACGGAGTTGAGAGCCATAATTGCATGCAAATGTCCCCAGTGGTTGACCAGTGTAACCTCGCCTGTACCTATTGCTGGCGTGAACCTCACATGGACACGCTTGAACTCACTGACCAAGACCCGCTTGACTTGCTTTACGAATCTGTCCGGGCACAACGTCGCCTCCTCTCAGGTTTCGGTGGCAATCCAAAAGTACCCCGTGAAAAATGGTTGGACGCCCAAAACCCAAAGCATGTAGCCATTTCTCTCAACGGAGAGCCGACACTCTACACTCGTCTTGGAGAGTACATGGATTTGTGTCACAAGCACGGTATGACCACCATGCTGGTCACCAACGGAACCCTTCCAAGGGTTTTAGAAAAGTTGGACACATTGCCCACCCAACTTTATGTCTCTGTTGATGCTCCTAACAAACAAGTCTTCGACGATGTATGTCGCCCTAAATGGAACAGTGGTGCATGGGATCAATTCGAGAAAACCATCGATCTATTGCCGTCCCTTGACACCCGGATCGTTGCTCGGCACACGTTGATGAAAGGCATCAATATGTCTGAAGAACACATTCGACAATTCGCCGCTCTTGACAACCGGGCGGACCCTGATTTTATTGAAAATAAGGGATATGTCTTCGTGGGACACAGCCGAGAAAATCTCTCGGTGGAAAACATGCCCAGTCACGACGATATCATGGAATTCTCCAACATAATCGCACCACTTACCGAACGCGAAGTTCTCTCAGATTCTCGACCCAGCAGAGTGGCTTTGGTGGGCCGAGAAATTTCGCCCATACCAGTTCCTGAAGCAACCATGTTCTTCCCAGAGGATTTGGGTATTGCTCCTTCAGTCAAACATCTTCCCATGCTGAGTTAAGGACAAAACCTCATAACCGTCCCCAATGGATATTATCACGGCACAAGCCTTAATTTACAGATTGATGAATGAGTCTTATGGAGCCTAAGAATCGCTACTATTTGGCGGCAGGGCTCATTGGATTTTCATTGATTCTCGGGTTCTACATTCGAAATGCGCTTTGCATCACACCAACTCCTGAATTTGATGGATGCTGGGAAAGAGGCACACAAGTTCTGTCGACCTTCTGTTCGGGTCCGTTCATGGTTGGCGGTGTCTTACTACTGGCTGATACGATTGGGAAGCGTGACAGCCCGGGTCCTGTAAAGCCACATCACGAAGGGAGTTTAACGATCTATTCTATTACCGATTCAAAACAACAAGAGAAAATCAACAATGAAATTGGATTGGCTTGGGGGATTGTTTCAGTCTCAGGGTTTCTTTGGATTGGAACCATTGTGTTAGGCTCAATTCTGTTGGTGTTTGTCCTGATTTTGGAGGGGCTGAGTAATTCCAGCACTTCTGAATTGAGCAGCGACGTCCTGAGTGGCATGTTGGAGATCTTAAGATGGACATTCTGGAGCATGATCGTGGGGGTCATCATCATGGTTCGCCCATGGTCTGAATTCCAAACCTGGAACGAGAATCGGCCCAAGCAAGAGGCCAGCGATTCAATCATTCAAAGATGCCCAACCTGTGATATTAGTATTCGTATTCCTGTCAGTCACAAGGGAGCGGCAAAATGCCCTCAATGCAAGTTTGTGTTTCAAGGGAGTTCAACAAGTGACGACCCTCATCAAGATGAGTCGACCAAGAATTGATGCATTCGTTTGGAAGACGGTGCAATCATCTTCCCTTACTGATGGGTTCCTTGTCATCTAATTCTCCCTCTAAACTAAGTAGTTGAAGCATGGAAGTCTGCTTATGGCGCAAGGAACAGTCAAGTGGTTTAACTCAACGAAAGGCTTCGGATTTATCGAAATTGAGGGTGGCAAAGATCTCTTTGTCCACATCTCGGAAGTGACCGGAGACATCACCGAAGGTGATACCGTTGAATTTGAAGTCGGTGAAGGCCCCAAAGGGCCCAACGCAACCGGCGTCTCAAAAGTCGAGTGAAACTCACCTGCCTCCGAACCCCAACTTACTGGGTTTCTTGATCTGAATCTTCGGGTCAAAACTTAACACAGCCAAACGATTAGGGTTAGTGTGGTGCGAATCCAATGCCCTCATTGCGACGGGCACATTGAACTGGATGATGACGCCCAAGGCCTCTTTGATTGCCCACATTGTCATCAGGAGTTCGAGTGGGGAAACGATGCCCCACCGTCCGATGAACTCCCTCTTTTTGTTGCCATTGATGGAATGATGACGAAATCAATTAACGCATCCAAAATATATGTGGTATCGCTTCTTGTCGAGTTCATTTTATTTGTTCTTCTCGTACTTATTCTTCACCTATTAGAGGGCCAATTCATTCATCCCAAATATGCAATATTGCTCTCATTCTATGTATTTGTCATTGCCTTTCCAATTGTGCTGTCCATCCCGCTCATTCCAGTTTTCATTTATCTCTTGAAGAACCGACTTTTGAGGCTCCAAGATAAGTGGAACGAACTACGGATGTAAGGTGAAGTGGGAAGTCAGCACTAGGGGCGAATATGGCCCACTGTGAACTCTCGTGAGTACGAAACCTATGTACAAGGGT
>JAKMEE010000045.1 GCA_022426155.1 Candidatus Poseidonia sp.
CTCCCGCACCCCAAACGACTCCCGCACCTCCTGGCCTTGATCGGTCGGCCCCGCCACCGATCCCACCAACGGGCTTACCAGAGGGATGGACAACAGAACAATGGAATTCTTACGGATGGCAATTCATTGATGCACTGACAAAGTGAGTTGATCGTTTGAGTGATGAATCAACGCCCAGCATTGACGGTCTTGTGACACTTCAAGAGCGCATGGTCAATCTCATCAACCAACTCAGCATGCCATTGGTTGAGGTTTCATTAGTGTTACAAAAGCACATTTCAGGTTTGATGAAATCACTCAATCAACACTTGGATGAGCAAGGTACCTCCGTACCAATCAAGGTTTCACAACCTTGGCCCCTTGATATGGATGGCAGCGATACAGAGGCAAGTTTTTCTCTCGAAAAAGTGTTGAACATCATTGATGCTCAAAGGATGGATATCCTTGAGACATTGATACGTGTGACGCTGATTGAGATTGAAGCATCTTTGATTGAAGGGCTGCTTGCCCTCCGTTCCTGGGAGCATCTCGCACGAACCCAATTAGCATCAGCAACTGGGCCAGGGCAATTGTTCTCTCCTCTTGAGGTTCCAGAAGACTGGTGAACATGAGGTTGAAAAAGACCAGCGGGTAGGCAATGACATGAAGGGGAACACGAGCATCACCCTTCTTCTGACAATCGTTCTTGTTTCAAGTTCGCTGGCAGGATGTTTCGGAGACGCCCTCGATGAGGTATTGCCCGAACGCTATGGAACCCCTGGAGGACTAACATTAGCGTGTTTGCAATCAGATACCTACCAGTCAATGGTTATTGAAATTGACCATGAGGCTGATTATGCTCCACAAAGCAGTAGCCTCGATATGATCGTGGAGCGTTTGGAAAGTGTCTGTGATAAGCCAGGCGGTATCAGTATCGAACTCGATGAGGTTGAGTTTAATCATGAAGGGACTTGGTCAGCTGATGATGTTCGAGAAAAATCTCGCCTGACCAAGGATGCATCTGCAACAACTGATTCAACACTCCGCTGGCAAATCATATTCCCCTCGGGTACCTATGAGGATGATTCCGTCCTTGGGGTGGCAGTTGATGCGTCAAGTGTCGCAATGTTCGGAGATTCAATTGAAAATGCTGGCGCACCCTTTGGCATACGCATCTCTGCAGAGGATGTTGAAAACAGTGTGATGGTTCACGAGATAGGGCATCTTCTTGGTTTGGTGAATTTAGTGTACGAATCGGAATTTGAACACGAAGATGAGAACAATGAAGGTCACTCGAATAACGATGAATCCGTGATGTATTGGGCCATTGAGTCCACGGATTTAGCCAACTTTATTTCTGGCTCACTCCCGAATGAATTTGACGAATACGACCTCGCTGATTTAGCAGGAATGGCGGATGGGTCAATCAAAGTAACCGATCAATTGTGGAGATAATCAACGGTTAGCCACTAATGAGGTGGCCTCTTTCCACGCGTCAATGATTGACCAAAACCAAAGACCAATCCATAGGACGATGGTAAACGCAAGGGGTATTTGCAACAATGTCCAGTCGGTTGCACGACGATGGTTACGATTGAAATGTTGTCCAAGGAAGAGGAACGGGACGGCAGCAAGTAGTGCTGCAATGAGAGGGCGAAGAGCCCCCCATGTGCCAACTCCGAAGGTGATTTCTCTCCAAATCTCCTTTACGAGTCGGAGAGGTTGGAAGCCGACACGATCGACATGGGCTTCTGGAGAAAATTGGACTACCAATTCTTCTTCCATGAGCACCCTCAAGCCTTGGCTACCCTTGCTTGTTTGTGAATGTGACGCTAAATTCCAAGCGGATGGATGAAAAACTAGGCCACTTACCCATCTCCATGGAACCCTTGAAGGTCTTACTCACAGGATATGTTCCATTTGGAGGCCATTCCACCAATATCAGCCAAGATGTAGCGTTTGCTTTGTCAGGTATTCATGAATTTATTGGGAAAACAGGGGTTCCAAACTATACAGTCCAGATTGAATCAGCAATTCTTTCTGTCGATGAAGTCGGTTCACAATCAACGAGAAAACGAATTGAAATTGGTCATTCCTGGGACTGTATTGTCCATCTTGGGTTATGCGAAAAGTGCGATGTACCAAGAATTGAACGTCGTGCACAAGATCAACTGGCTATGAGGATCCCGGACAACAGCGGTCGCCATATCATGCAGGGTATGCTAGATGGGAACGGTCACCGTGGGCCATGGATTGACCTAACATCATGGAGTCTGAATTCATTTCCCACGCCGTGGGAACTCTCCATCGATGCTGGGACCTACATTTGTAATGAGACATATTTTCATACCCTCAAGGCACTCGTTGATTCGAACCATACAGAATCCTTGCCTCCACCCTGTCTCTTCATTCACCTCCCGCACGAAACCACTCTTTCATTTGATGAATCCAAGAATTTTGTCTTGCATTCCTTGAATGTTTTATTGGACGATGTACAACGAGATGTCGTTGATGTGGTGGCTGCGTGCATCATGAGAGATGACGGTTCGGTACTTTTAGCTCGCCGTGCCACATCTTCCCAACGAACTGGATGGGAATTTCCTGGAGGGAAATGTGAGCCGCATGAGAGTTGGAATGCCGCTATTGAACGAGAATTGATGGAAGAACTGAGCATCATAGTGAATGCCAGGCGATTGATTGGAACTTGGGAGCATGAACATGAATCAACCGTCTACCGTGTTCATTTGGTTCACTGTGATACTGAACTTGAAGGTCTCAAAATTGACCATGAGATCCACGAACACATCATGTGGTGCCTGCCTAGCGATGCCTCAGAATTGGATTGGACAGGACGTGACGGAGAAATGGCAGCATATCTTGCTCGTTTATGGTCAATGCCAAGTTGAGGCTTCGCCATCGTCCTGCATAGCCCGTTCATCATCAATTGAGCGAGGGACTTGCGTCCGACCACTGTGCCATGTCGCAGCCTCCAACCATTCAATGAGTCCGTTGCCAGAGAGATGAATCTCAAAGACACCTCCCAGTGGCTGCTCTCCAGGAATTGGGAATGCAATTTTTCCTGCCATTGCTGCTTGACGTGAAAGATGGAACATCGTTCGTTCTCCATCAAGGCCCCGACTCATTGCATCCAAGGCGGTATCAAGAATTCGCTGTTCATGTAAGAGTTGAAGAAAGGACTCAAGTGAGACTTTTTCGAATTCCCATTGTGTTTCAATTGCTTTACCAAAGATGGGCTCAGGGTCAAGCGTTGATCTGTTTAATTCTGGAAATATGGTATTCAATGCTTGGAGAACCAAGAGAGGAGAATCTCCTCCTCCTAGGGTTGTTTGGAGGGTGCTCTCAAGACCCTCTCCAATCCCAGTGAGGCGGATGCGGGAACCTTGCATGATACGGGCAGGGCTCTGGACTTCATGAAGGTGCCTTTCCATGGCCTTTCTTTGGCGAAGGGTGAAATTCTCCGCCGACTCCCAACCTACATGGGCATGGAGATTGGACCCAGTATCGCTACGGTTCTTCCTGTCTTCAACGAAGAGAATTTCATTGAATCTTGTCTTCGATCCTTGCTTGACCAAACGATCCCTCATGGCGATCATATGGTTTTGATTCTCGATGGGGGTTCGACAGATGGAACCCTCAATGTCATTGAACGTGTTGTTTCTGGAGTTGACCCAGCGACCACGCCGAAGGTTGTCGTGATGAATAATCCAGGTCGTAGCGTGGCTCATGCTCGGAATTTAGCATTAAATGAATTACCGAGTTCAGTCGAATTTATGGTGGAAATGATTGGCCATGCTACGGTTTCTCCAACCCACTTTGAGGATCGCTTGAATGCTTGGAAACAAGCTGAAGCCACTGATGGAACAAAACTCGCAGGAGTCGGTGTTCGTGTTCATGCTGCAACCCATGAACTCATACGCACTGAATCTTGGATTGAATCCGCCATTTCTTCTCCCCTTGGACACCGAGGGGGCCAATTTAGTCGGTTTACAAAACCCGGCCTAACTCAAATACCGGCATTTGTGATGCATCGGCGTTCAGCCATTGAATCGGTTGGTGGATGGGATGAAGCCTTCCTGTCCAGTCAAGATAGTGAACTGTCAATGAGGCTCATCAAGGCAGGGTATTCATTGCGGCGAGATCCAAGTCCTGAAGTATTTATGGCAAAACGAACGACATTGAAGCAGTGGTGGCGAATGAGTTTCAGGTATGGGTTTTGGAGAACAAAAGTCCTCATGAAACATCCGAAAAGAAGGAATTTTGCAGAATTTCTGCCGTTGTTGGGAATTGCGCTTACTGGAACTTTAGTTGCGAGTGGGTCGAGTGAATGGTGGCTACCAGGTGCTGCCTATCTTTCCACACTTTGCCTCACTGGATTGGTTCAGGCCTTTCGCCAACGTCGCCCTTCACTGATGGTTGGCCTTCCTCTGTGTTTAGCCATGCTTCACACAGGGTTTTCATTGGGACTCATCGGTGGATTGGTTCGCAAACCACGGGCCGCTAATGACCGTTCTTGAATGAGCAAATCTCCCATAGATACTTGAGAGAACCGATGGTCAAAGAGTTTGAGCGCTATGGAACGACCACGTACGATGACCTCGCGAGGAGTAGCACTCCTCCCTTTGCTCATTATGGGTGTGTGTCATGTTTCTCTTCCTCCTCTGCAAGCCATGTTTGAGGTGGAGCCACGTCTCATGTATGGATGGTATGCCATTGCCTTCATTCTCGGGTTCGTTCTATTTCGTAAATCACGTGTGGTGAAAGATCATGAATACATTCGGGCAAAAGCCATGAAGAAAATCAAGCATGTCTACGAAGCAGAGGAACGAGGTGTCTGGGACACCAATGCGCAATTGGACCCCACCATGGACAGCGTGACAAAGGCAGGTTTGGTTCGTTCAATCGGGGAAATTAGTCCTGAAGGGCCAGAAATGGAACTCGATGGTGAGGAGCGAGTCGATGTCAAAATGCTGAGTGAAGCAGCGCATGTGATGAAAGCAAATGCACGACTTTCAGGCAAAGATGTTCTGGATGAGGTGGGTCCAAACAAAACATTGGGGGCAACACGTCGCCCTAATCCAATGGACCGCTTCATTGATTTCGTTGCGTCAATCTTTGGCCGTGATGCTCGCTCAAAACGTGAAGCAGATCGCTTATCTCGTCTGCAAGCTGCTTCCGAATCATCTCCGGTTATTGCTCAACGTCCCGTGGCTCCGTTGCAAACTTCTCGGAAAACTGAGTCGCTTGGTGATGAATTGATCAGTTATAGTGATACCGGGGGGGTTCAAACAGCGATCACAACATCGGGCGAAGAAGTGTCACAATCCAATGTCAAAAATGTCGAAAAATCCCCCATTGTGCCATCAGAATCCTTGGAGTCTATGGCGATGCTCGGCACTGTCACATCTCAACCAGTGCCGGCGCAAACTGGTGTCCAATCATGCCCTGGCTGTAGTAAAACGGCTGCCCTCAATGAACGCTATTGTTCAAATTGTGGACTTGACCTTTGATTGGTCGTCTCCGTGAGGTTGAAATGGGGCGTGATGTCGTGCTTCAATAGGGGGAACTGGATGTCGAAGAAGCGAGATTACTACGAGGTTCTCGGTGTTGACCGCCAAGCAGGTGAGAAGGATCTGAAGAATGCCTTCCGTCGTCTGGCTAGGAAATACCATCCTGACCGTAGTACAGAAGACGATGCTGAAAATCGGTTCAAGGAACTCCAAGAGGCCTATGCAGTGCTTTCGGATTCTGAAAAACGATCTCAGTATGACCGATTTGGACACGATGGCCCTCAAGGAAATCCGTTTGGAGGGTTTGGTTCGGGTGGATTCAATATCAATTTCGAAGATATTCTTGGTGGGGATTTTTTCTCCAATATCTTCGGCGGAGGACGTTCACGCCGAAGGGAACGCCGGGGTAGTGACATCCTGCTTCGCCATTCCATCGAATTGGCTGCAGTTCTCACCCAAGCCGAAGAGGAAGTGGTCATAGATTTACCAGAACCGTGCCAATCTTGCGACGGAAGTGGTGCAAAAGATGGCGCAACCATCAACTGTGAGACATGCTCTGGACAAGGACAAGTTCGTGTTCGTCAACAGGTTGGTCCCTTTATTCAGGAGGGTGTACAGCCATGCAATGCTTGTTCTGGTCGTGGCCAGATCAGTAAAGAGCCCTGTAAACCTTGTAAAGGGAAAGGTCAGGAAATGAAGAGCAACACCCTGCGTTTCACAGTTCCACTCGGTGCAGAATCTGGAACACGATTACGAATGAGAGGAAAGGGTGAGCCAGCACCGCACGGACAAGGACAGCCAGGAGACCTCTTTGTTGAACTTGAGATTGAAGAGCACCCTTGGTTCGAACGAAGTGGTTCTGACTTGATCATGTCTCTGCCATTGGGATACTCTGACATGGTGCTTGGTACCAGTGTCGAATTGAATCACCTTGACGGTGATTCAATGACCATCAAGGTCCCCCCCATGTCGAATTCAGGAGATACTATCGAAATCAAAAAGCGTGGTTTACCTCGTCAACGAAGCGGTGGTCGAGGAGATGTTGTCGTTCTCATCAAATTACATATGCCTCGCAAAATACCGAAATCAGTCAAGAAAACATTGTCTCAACTTCGTGAAGAACTTTCACCTTCTGACGTCGAAAAGAGCATCTTGAAAGATGCGAATGAGCGTCGCCAACGGTGATGTTATTCTTCTTCGGAACGGCTCAGGCTCATAGGTATTTTCGCCGCAAAAGGTTGTGTATCCATCCGGCCGTTAAGTTCGATGTCAACGATGGAATTATCACCGGATAGCTCTACAGTGAGGAAAGTGCGGTGACCTTTCTTGAGGGTATCTAAAAACACCTCTTCGCCTTGGAAAAGGAATCGAGGTTCAACATGAGTCACGGTCAAAGGTTGTCCTTCAGGCGCATCAAACCTCAATGCTGCAAGGTCCCAATCACCCTCAATGACATGTAAACCAATCACCAATGGCCATGCAGAAGGTGTTTTCGCCATCCGTGAGTCAAGATGCCATACGGCTAGATCTAATCCTTCAGTTCGGTGCTTTAATGCAGGTGTGCCCCATGCACTTACACCGTCTTCCCATTCCAATTGGGCTACGGCATGGAGGGCACGTACCAAATCTCGTTGTGTTGCATGAACGTTAAGTTCACCTGAGTCTAATCGCTCTTTATACCAAGCTAAACGCTCTTTCATGGCCAAGAGTTCAAGTCCATAATTTCGGTTTCTTCGGGCGCTAATGAGCACAAATGCAACCGGTAACAAAAACAATCCTCCAAGGAACCATCTCGCAATTTCACCCCACTTGACGGCCTCATCACTCGGCGGGAACCACGGTTCATCTCCTTCGTCAATGAGTTGGTAAGCAGGATTAATCGTGTATTCCAATGGGGGAACGTTCTCTCCCCAGAGGTGTTGGGTCCCCATACTCGAATTGATCAGGCGGATTTGAAGAAAATGTGTGCCTCGGCCAACTTGACCACTGACACGTATTCCATCAGATGTCAGAACGGAAGGTGCTGTTGACAATGGTTCAGATGTGGTTTGATCAATGTCCCATAGGACGGCTTCGAGGTTGCTGACATTCCCGATAATTTCAAACTGAATAAAATGAACTGAGTCTTCCCAACCAGGGACGGAAATGCGGTAGGTATCAGAGGTGTCATGAACGGCGAGGGTTAACTCTCCTCGTGTTGATGAATTAATGGATGCCAATGGCCATGAGGCATTCGATTGATTCAGGTCCATCAAGCGAGAGGATGGGGCCTCAATCCCGCTTCCAGCATCTGTGAATTCATGCATTAAAAATTCGACTGAGAATGCAGGTGAATCACTCACCACCAGCCGACCACCTACAATTTCTGGATAGGGGAAGACGCGTATTGATTCACCCTTTTCAAGGGTCCGTAATTCACCCTCAATCCAATTGCCGTTCAATAATTGGTCCACTCGCAAAGTGACACTGCCGAGACGAGAATGAAGGTCCATGGACCTCGTGTCGTTCCAATCAAACGGTGAGATTGTGGCGCTGTGACCCAATAATGTCGTCCCATAGAGCAAATCTTTGCCAATGAGTGAAGTGCTAGGTTGGGCATCGTAGGTCATGAGCATGGCCGACCAAACCGTTGGGCTTATTTCACTCGAAATACGAGCCACTATCCGTCCATCAGTTGGTGCCACCCACCACTGTGCAAGTGGCTCAGAAAGTGTTGATTCTTGACCGGATATGTATGTTGTTAATTCAGTGTATCCTTGTTCGCCAGATAGGCTTCCATTCAGGAGAATCTCACTTTCTTGATTCTGGAAATACATCTCGACACTGGTGGCCTTATGGAGATCAAGCCATTGCCATTCAAGGGTCTGTCCTTCAGTCATTTCAATGGCAATAAATTCATCATGTTCTGATTCTATGACACCACTATGAATGGCGCTTTCAACGAGTTCGGTAGGAGGGTACGAGGCCAAAGAACCTCGCAAAACATCCATGCAATCTGCTGCAAGCGTGCAGGCTGCTGTAGTGGTGTAGGTGACTTGAGTTGATGGACTCGGGCGCAATGTTGGGAAATTATCAGAGATGTTGGTTCGTAGGAAGTAGGCAGCATCTTGAGCAGTTTCAGATGAAATGGACATGTTGAGGGATGTGTCATTCTCAGTGAAATGCATGATTCGTAAACCATTTGAGAGACTCCCGGTATCAGATTGCAAGGTGACAGAGCAACTGTCACAGGCCACGGTTAGAGACACATAGGTGCCAGCCTGGACAGAAATATCGTTCTGATAAGGTGCTGTATTGTCGAGAGATATCTGAACAATCCGGCCATCGACAAGCGCCTCGTTCGAAGCATTGCTTTGGGCAGTGACAGGCAAGGTCATTGAAAGCAAGACGATAAGAAAGAAGGCCAGTCCACGCTGGTTGATACCTCCCATGGACTACGGTAGGGGTGTTGTCTTTCAAATCAACCCCTCAAAGTTGTTCAAACCCTTGAAGAAGCGAAGGTGACACGGCACACCATGACGGGCGATTTGGCACGCACAGTTTTGCACCGTCACCGTTTTGCTCGTATTTGGGGCCTTGGTGACCGAAAAGCCCCTGCTGCTCGCACACCGTGTTTGGTAGCCATGCCGCAGGATCTTGAGATTTCTCCCAACATCGCTCCATTTCTAGCCGTCAAATCTGATGATTTGCCAGCCGAATTAACGCTCGAAGCTCGTCTTCCTCTCTCTCCACCAAATTTTGATGAACTCTCTCCGAATTATTCAGTTAACTTAGGCCATGTCCTTCCTCCATCCCTTGAGGAAGCGAATGCAGGTGAACGCCAAGGTACCTCAGCCCTTTTACCAGTTTCCTGGCAACGAATGAATCATGATCCTGAGTTAATGGATACCAACCTTCGTCCTGAAATTGTCGTACTAACCGATGCGGTCCAACTCGCAGGGCAGCCCAAAAAATTAGTTGATGCTCTTATCGTTCTCAAACAACGATTCCCCGGTGCTCTTTTGTGGGCGCCAGGACTTGCAGGCCCAGACAATATTGGAGTCCTAGCGTGGATGGGTGTGGACCTCTTTGACACTGGGAGAAGCCATGAAGCATGTGCTGCCGGTGCATTGCTCACCATGCAAGGCCCACGGTTCCCACTTGCGCATGAATCCTCTGAAATGGAGTCTCAGCACAGACATTGGAGATTAGCTCTGGATGAACTTCATGCAGCCATAGAACATGATTCCTTGCGAACGCTTGCGGAACGACAATCACTTTCGAGTCCGAGATTGGTTGAGCATCTTCGATATCATGACGCAGTGTGTGCTAACTTGAAGGGACTCTTGACATCGCACGTTCACCAAACACGCTCCTTCCCCAGTTACAGTTCTACTTCATTTCTTGATCCATTGGTGATTGATTGGGAACGCTTTATGATTGAAGATTACGAGGCCCCAGAGCCAGTTCGAGATGTCATGATTCTCCTGCCCTGTTCAGCTCGAAAACCATACAGGCTTTCAAAATCTCACGGCCGATTTTTGCGGGCTATTGGAGGGACTGCCTGCCATGAGGTCATGATGACATCCCCCCTTGGATTGGTTCCCAGAGACCTTGAAGATGTCTGGCCAGCATCTCACTATGATGTCCCAGTGACCGGTGATTGGACCATGGAGGAATTGGCTCGAGTCAAACGGATGTTAATCGAACATGTTGCAAAACAAGGTTACCAACGTATCATCAATCATACTGACATGGACCTCTCCTTCCTCAAAGTGGATGTGGTTGATACACGCAAGGGTCGATCTGCAGGTGACCATGATGCACTAGGTGAATTAACTCAGGCCGTGAAAGATGCGGTAGCAACTTTTGAATTACGTCATCAAAAGAATTCCAATCGTCTCAAGCAGCATTACATGAGCATTGCTAGAAAACAACATCGCAACGATGCTTGGCTGAATGAAATCAAGGTTCGCGGAAAATTACCTCGTTGGCGCCTTGAGGCCAACGGTGAACAGATGGCAGTTTGGTCAATAGACCGTAATGGGTTTTCTTTCTCGAGAGCTTCCATTGATTTGTTAGGCCAACATCGTTCCTTGCCAATGATTTCTCTTCATGATGATGTCGTCTGGAAAGGCGATGTATTTTCCCACCTCGTCAAATCATACGACGCAGACATACGCCAGGGAGACGATCTCTTGGTGATGCAGGGCGAACAAGTCCTCGGTTTAGCACGTGCTTCTGCCCCTGCTTGGGAGTGGAACGGCACACCGGGCAGTTTGGCGAAGTCCCATCAAAGGCGAAAATAAGCAAGTGAACGCTGTATGGAGCCGCCTTAAGTGTGCGGAGTCATTAAGAAGGGGGGATAAGTCGCAAGGTCGCTTGGTGATGCTAAATGGCACGTATGTACAAGTCCCGAAAAGGAAAGAGTGGCTCAGACCGTCCTCACGTTAGCGAGGCTCCAGCTTGGTCGAACAAGGACAAAGCAGGGATTACATCCCTCATTTTGGACCTTGCACGATCTGGTAATTCAACTGCACAAATCGGTACGATTCTTCGTGACCAACACGCCGTTCCAGACGTCCGTTTGATACTCGGCATGCGCATCGGCCAAGTTCTTCGAGACAATGACATGGCAGGCGCCTACCCCGAGGATATGATGAATCTGATGCGCCAAGCAGTGGCGATCATCAACCATTTGGGCGCTGGCAACCACAAAGACATTCACAACAAGCGGGCCTTGGAAATTACCGAGGCTAAAATCCGCCGTCTTGCTAATTATTACAAAGATGAAAAGCGCCTTCCAGCAGATTGGCGCTACAAGCGTGAAGAACTTCGTTTGATGGTCGAGTGACACCTTCCATCAAAGGCAACTTCTTGAGGGGTCGCCGTCTAACTTGGACGGGATAACCATGCATGACCTACTCAGTGCTCCGTTTTTTGCGGACCTGTCAGATTATTTTCAGGCATTGTCGAAACGCTTGCAGTCTGCTTCTATCCTGCATTTACACGCCCCGGCTAGTCTTGAGGGGCTTCTGGCGATTGGGCAACTTGAAGCAGCCTGTCTGGATTCAGGAATCAAATACACTCGTCGCTTTTTCCCTGCCAAGTCCCACCGCCCACGGGATGAAACCGTTGCCTTCTCTTTGCCAACAAAAGGCCTGGCCGTGTATTTCTTGCCAGAAGAGGAAACATGGGCGCTCTCCGACCTTGATCAAGAGGAGATCATCAAATTAGTTCCACTCTCAACTCGAGTCCAAATGGGCTCGAAAAACCGTCAACATCTCGGTGCTGTTGACTGTGTCCTTCAGGCCACTGCTCTGGCCTCCAGCATGGCGCCAAATGGACGTAGAGTTCGTTCACTTCGTCCCTTTGCATCGTTGGGACTCTGGTTGCGTGGAGCCTTGGACACGAGTTTCGACCCGATTCACACTTCTTTGCGGGTTCACTTGCGAGACGAAGGCACGATTCGGGTCGTTCCACTTACTGAAGTTCCTCTAACTGCTACCGGTATGATTCCAGGATTGTCTGAACGACAATGCGGTAAATTGAGGAAAGCATGGCCAAAAATGGACCTTGAGCAACGAACCACCGCCTTGAGTGAACTGATTCTTCCTTGCTTGACTCATGCCTCTTTATCGACGCCACGTTTGGAAGAATTGGTCTGGAAACGGATGTTGAACGGGGATGAGTCCATGGATTTGGCAAGTCAGGTATTTTTAGTGCAACAAGTGTGGCCAGGAACTCATGATGAGGCCAAAATGCACGCTGCAAAACTTCTCGATCAGTGGCTTCAATCCGGTCGTTTAATGATGAATTCAGAAGCGACGGGTTGAAACCCTTCGCCACTCTCCCCGTTGTATGGCCATTGAACGTTTGCTTACAGGAAGCATCCAGAATCAAATTCAAGAATTGATGTCAACCGAAGATTTGGTGATTGAGGCATTTCGTGACTTAGTTAAGGATGAATTGAAGGCTCACATTCGAGCCAAAGTCGATGATGACCCTGATTTGAAAGCTGAAATCAAGGAGGCAGTAGCCTATTATTTCCATTCCAAGGCACGGAATATCTATGCTGAATTGAAGGCCACTCGTGCCGCCACACGGCTTGGATTGCGCCTGCTCCCTGATGAATTACAGGGCGAAGTTGGAGAAGCAATCGTCACTTTGTTTGAAAAGGAACTTGGGGCTTTGCTTGAGAAGGCAATTTGAGCCTCTCAGGGCACAAATTGAGAGTTCAAGTTATGTGCCGATAATCGTTCGCAGGGTTGAGTCTCCTATGCGTGTTCCCTTTTTCATGCTCGTTGTCCTTCTTGGGACGTTGATGTTGCCTCTGGTTTCTCATCCTGCTGCCGCGGCTGATTCGGATGAGGTCCTGGTTTGTTGTGATGCATCTGAAGTGGATTTGTATCTGATCGGGAGTGATAGCAACAAAAAATTGACACCTTTTGCCAAAGAATTGGGTGATGATTCACAATCCACTGTGGTTGAAAACTCATTCACCTCACAGGAGTTGATTGGTCGATGGGTTCTTGCCGATACATGGGCTGGTGATGTTCCAGCTTCAACTTGGACGTTTTCAATGGAGTATACCGTTTCGAATGCAGCTGGCGCACAGGTAAATGCCACCGCAACTGTCCTGGTGGGTTCAAAGAGTTTCAGCGCCCAAACCGATGCCTCCTCCTCCTTCCTTGCACAAGGTTCGGGAACGATGGTCTTCGATATCGAGGTGGAATCTTTTTCCATCTCAGGTTCGAACAAAGTGGAATTGGAATTGGAAGCACAAGGAGTTGTGTTCAGTGTTCCTGCAGGGGACGCGAAATTAGAATTCCTTTGGGGCAGTGAAGAAGATGATTCCTCCCTTCAAGCAACACTTCCTCTCCTTGACATTATGATTCTTGAGCCCGAAGTTGAAGGGTCAGAAGTTTACGTATCTGTCACACTTGACTCACCATGGGGGATGTCAACACTCGCTCTTTCCGATAGTATCGGACTCAAAGTCAACGGTCAAGATGTAGGTGGAGATCCGATTGAGACTGCTTCTGGAGACACGGTTCGAGTTACTTGGACATGGACCGATGCACAAGGAGGTGTTGAAACGATAGAGGTTGGGGTTGAGTTGAAATTCCAAGCATCGAAACCTGCCCTCACAGGTTCAACCTCGTTTGAAATTGAAACATTTGATTCCACGGGTGGAACGGGAACTTACTACCCTCCCGATGAACCTCTCCGCACCAACGGTGATGGAAGTTCACTTGATGTTCGTATTGAGATGGAACTTTCTCCAACCAATGGGAAACTTGAATTGAAGAAATCCACCATCATCACAGTCGACAATGAAATGGCCTTTTGGATGCGTTGGGGGTTGGACCACATTGGAGATGAAACCCCAGCCCTTTCTGCTCCAATCCGTGCGTTTGCAGCAGGTGGAGTCTCCGATGACGACCGAGTAAGCCGGTCCATTGAAGAAGTTGAAATTGATGAATTTCAACGACAAATGATTGACTTGGCTCCTCTTTATTTGTCCTCTGGAATGGGCCTTGATTCAGGTGAACTCCTTGGTAACTTCAGAGATTTCACGACCTCCCCCGAGATCGAATTGGATCTCAATGGGAATTCAGATGTTGTGAATCATCCTGTGACATTAAAATTCACGACGATTGAACAAGTTTCCAATGGGGAAAGAATTGACCTACTTCGTAATTTTATTGTTGTCCAACCCGTAGAATTGTGGAGTGAATATTCGTTAGACCTCAAAGCAACTTCTACCTCATTTTCAGCGTTCAGTTATTCGGCACTTCAGGAAACTGAAGAATTGGACATGACCATCATGAGATTTCCATGGGGTGACCAAATTGTCTTGCGTGGAGAGGGTATTGATCAAGGTGAATCATTCTCCCTTGCGACCGTACCAACAACTTCAGTCATTGACTCCCCAATGCCTCTCTCAGTTATTTCAGTCATTGCATGTCTTGCAGCCTTTGTCATCGCCATGCGTTTGACTCGAGAACGCAAGAGAACGTATTTCTACATGGAAATGATTTTCCTGCCGGTGGTAGCCCTGATACAATTATTTGGCTATCCTGCTCCATTTGTCGGTGTAGTGATCATCGGGATGTCGGTCATTTGGTGGGTGACTGCACTGGCGAGCCCTCGTACACAACCCCGTGGTGGAAGTGCTCGAAGCCAACATCCCACCATCCCTTGTCCAGCCTGCCAGGTGATGAACCCAGTTGTCACCAATGAACGCCCTCACCGCTTTGCCTGTGAGGGATGCCAAAGAATCATCAAACTCGTCGCTTGATTCAAAGTTTCAGATCTTTGAGGTTTGAAACCACTTCTACCGCATGGGCATAATCTGAGGGTGAGAAATAACCGATGAATTCTTTATTATCATCTACAGCTACAACTGCTTGAGGATTGCGTTGTTTGATTGAATCAAGAACATTCTTCAGAGATTCTTCAAGTGTTACGGTCATGAAATCCATTTCCATAAATTCATGACATTTTGCGGAACAACTGTCTGCTCCATCGCTGAGGGCCTTGAGCATTTGTCGGTGACCAAGAACTCCTTTGACATGATTATCATCGTCAAGGACAACAAGGATTCCACCAGCGACTGTGAGGAGTCGCTTTGCCCCCTCCTGTAGGGAGTCATCTAAGCCCACAGTCATGTGTTCATCATCAAGTTTGAGGCTGGATACGGTTTTGCCCATAGTGAACCTACAGGTCCCCGTCCCTATCTATCTTACTTTCAAGCACCTTCAGATTTGGCTTCATGACACACAATGAGGGTTTTGTCATCCAAGATTTTGGCATAGCCAATCCGTTCCAATTGGACAATAGTACCTATTGGATGTTCATGATGCTCAAGATATCCGTCGGTGCGGTGGATGACTCCATTTGCAGTTTCGATCAACGTGGCAGGTCCGCCACATCCATCTGGAAGCCAATGGACAATTGGTCGCTTGTCACTTCTCTGCAATCCTTGGAATCTTGCAATTCCACCATGCAAGGCGATGTCTGCAAATTCTTTGAGGCGAACTTTATTTTGATGGCAGTCAGACTCTTCCAGAAGAATCGTACCAGTTTCCAGGTTCCAAGTTCTGGTACCCATGGATGGATGATTGGGGTGGGTTGCAAGTTCAAGATTCCCTGGTATGTCTTCACCCTGGAGTTCAAACACGTTTGAATTTCGTAGGAATGACAAACGTGGTGCTGTGTCATCTACTGATTTCGTATTGTGGGCGTATAATGTTGCCAATGGGACGGAGATGTCCTTTTGGGTAATTCCCAATTCTAGCCAGAATCCACGCAAGGCCTCTGAGGTAATGCCACGTTCTCGTAATGCACCAAGGGTTGGTAAACGAGGGTCGTCCCACCCACCATAAGTTCCAGTTTCAATGTCCTTTCTCATTTGCGAAGTAGAGAAACCACCCCATTCGTGAACTTTAACTCGTCCCCAGTACATTGTTTCGGGATAGGTCCAGCCAAAATGTTGGTAGAGCAATGTTTGCTTCCGAGTTGAATCCATAAGGTCCTTTCCACGAATGATGTGCGTGACTCCTTGTGCCTGATCTTCAACAGCAGATTGGAAATCAAGGAGAGGCCAAACCACGTATTTCGAGCCAATATTTTGGCGTGGATGTGGGTGTGAGGTCGTATCTTGAAGGCGTAAAGCCGGCCAATCCCGAAGAGCTGGATTTTTCAAAGTCATATCGGTTTTTACTCGGACAACAACATCACCGGGTTGGAACTGTCCGTCTAACATAGCTTCCCAGAGTTCAATATTTGATTGAGTTGAACGGTTTCTGCAAGGACATTCGGTTTTCGTAACACGATGTTCTTTGAACACTTCAGCTGGACATTGACATACGTAGCCAAACTCTTGACTCAACATTTCACGGGCCCGTTGGTAATAGACATCCATTCGGTCAGAGGCAATGATCACTCGATCTGGTTTTCTTCCAGTGAGCCATTCTGTTTCTTCCTGTATTTGCGCATAGGCTTCGAGCATCGGTGGTTTGACTTTGGTATCAGTGTCATCAAAGCGAAGAATAAATTCACCATCATACATTGCTCGGAATGTACTGTTAATCACCAAGCCGCGTGCATGGCCAAAGGAAAGTGGGCCATTGGGGTTGGGGGCGAAGCGCAGGACCACTTTCCCCTTCGTTGCATTGTTGAGTTCAGGCAACCCTTCTCGACGCTCTTTTGTTTCACGTTTCTCCAAAAGATGTGGGGCTTCTTTTTCGAGCACAGATCGAATTGAATCAAGTCCTCCAGTCTCGGCGAGTTTGTTCGCTGCTTGGACTTCTTGAGCGACCAAACCCGTCACTGCTTTTCCATGCGCCCGTAAATCAGCACGCATGCCCATGATTCGGCCGATGACGGAACCAATGGCTCCCTTGCCTTCGTATTCAAGAGAATTTTGAAGTGCCACATGTCGAATCAAATTCCGTGTGGTCTCATCGGGTTCCCAAGTCATGTCACTCATGGGCTCCTACCACCAGCACTTGATGAAATGCTTGCATCCCTCTCCTCAATCAAAGAGGGTTTTCTGAAATGAATGTGAGGCCCCACGAAGAGGTATGTCTCCTCTGCAGTGTGCATTCCAATAGCGGATGCTTGTAGCCCAACCCCACCGGACATCAAAATCGATTCCATCATCAGTAATCAGCCACTGCAATGCATTGACAGTTGCAGGGTCGCTTGGGTATCCAGAGCCCAAAGGTTGTCCAATACGTTGAGCCATTGCATCGATCAAGTTGTCTCGTGTTTCTTTAGCCAGGATGCTTGCCATACCTACAATTGGGTAGTTTTCATCTGCTTTGTGAAAACTCGACATGGTTGAAATTTCAAGTTGGGGTTGTTGCAATTTTGCACGGATTCTCTCCGTGAATCGTTCTGGTTTGACATCGCATGCATCGTTGATGATGTCATGATGTTGTTCCAATTCTAGTCCGGATAGTGCTTCTGCAAAAGCCTCAACTTCTAACCAATTTAAGCCAGTACTCTGAAGAGAAAGGTCGATACGTTCAGGCGTACATACAATCACAGAATGTTTCCAGCCACGAGTTTCACTTTGTTCATGGTACCATGACAAAATCTCTTGACGTTTCTTTTTGGACAAATCCTTACTGTCTTTGACCCCTGCATCTTTGAGCATGCCCAAATCTTTCTTCGGGATGGCACATGCCGTGACGACCAAGGGCCCCAAAACAGGGCCTCGTCCAGCTTCATCAACGCCGACTGTGTACATGGAGTGGCCTCAAAAATCTAAGTCATCCTCTATTATTGGGGCTGTTGATTCGGGTAGGGGGACAGAAGATGTTTGAACATGTTCTGAAGGTTGGGATGGAAGGATGGCCTGCGGATCATTTCGCACCGTTCTTGAGACATCTTCGTCAAGGGACTTCAAGGACAGATTTGATGGGTGTGGCTGTGCAATGCCTTCGGTTTGGATACTGCTAAGCAAATCATCTGCTTTCTGGAGGGCTGCTTCAGTAGAACGGGTTTCAAGAACAACCGTCGCAGCATCTCGCAATCGAGGGTCCACTGGTTCAGCGGCAGGGGTGCTATCACCAGCACGTGATTTGAAAATAGTTTCAAATGCGTCTTTTGGAATGGGTTGTGCCTCCTTCTGAATCACGGGGGCAACCTCTTCGTGATTTGAATTGAATTTTTCCATCCAATCACCGACTTCTTCACGCTCTTGATAGGGTAAGATTTGTGACTCGTCCATACGTCTTTGCCGATCGGTGACTGCTTTGTAAATGACCAATCCAGCGAAAAGAATTGCGAATATGACACCCGACCAAGCTTTGGTGTAGGCCCATGTTGTCGCTGCCATTCCACTCCAATCCAAGGCTTCATCCACTTGTTCTTCTGGTTGCCAGGATTTGCCGAGGTAGTCGCCCTCTGCGGTATGAACAAATGCTTTGTCAGGTGCAAACTGTGAGCGAATGGAGGTATTCACATAAACGGTCCCGTTGGTGGTTTGGTCTTGTGGCAAATCAATCCATGCCCGGATAGTGAAATTGTAACCAAGGGGAATGTCGCTCACCTCAAAGGAACGTGGAAATTCCACCCCTTCCTCAACTTCTGCAATGAATGGTGGGATGAAACCCATTGGAGTTGCATGGCTTGATTGCAATTGAACCAATAAACCATCCACAGCATTTCCATCGTTTCTCACGTCCATTGCGATGGATAAGCGTCCTTTTGAATCAATTTCTTCGACTACATTGATGAAACTCCAGTTGATGATTGGTGCTACACTTGTGTACACTGTAACCGCCCCAACCACTCCAAATGTATCATCCAATACCTCAATTTCAACATCACCTTGTTGGAAGGCTAATGCATCTAAATCGGCAAAGATTTCAACAAGGTCAAATGTTTTACTTTCCGTATTTTGAATCAGTATGACTTGATTGGGAACGGTAACATTCAGATGATCGGCTGCATCAGCAACCCGTAACGAATAGGTGTTGTATGAGTTTCCTGTATTTTCTACAGTCAATGTTGCTGAACATGAACTTCCGGGAAGAATTTCTCTGCATCCTTCTTCAAAATAAGTGAGTTCTGCGGATTTTTCACGAATGATTGATGCTTGAACTTGTGTGGTTTTTGTTCGCTCTTGAGCTCCATTTGGAAATGCAATCAACTCGATGTAGTACTCTCCAGAGAATTCCAATGGTGCTTGAATCCCTATTTCAATCGTACGAGATTCATTAGGTTGGAGTGGAATTTCCTCTAATCCCCCGAATAAAGCAACAGTCCACCCGCTTGAATTGAAACGGTCACTGGGGTTCATGCCCTCAAGTGGAACACCATTTTCGTCCAATCCCAACAAAGTCAGATTCACCCGATTCGCTATGTTTCCGGTATTTCTCACTGTAACCGAGAGCCGCCCATCTTCCCCTGGAGCAAGTGTTGTTTCTGTTTCCACTTCATCGATGGACATGTTTCTGAATTCATTCATCAATAGGTCGAACGACCAAGCAACGGTGGCTTCATCAAGTCCTGAAATCGCCGTCAGGGTAAATCGTGGACCCGTTCCCTCCAATGGTGCTCCATTTTCTATGGCAGGGATGTCAACCCAGAGATAGACGTAGGCTAAACTATCTGGCTGCAGGGTGAGGTGAGACCTTCCATCAGTTACGTCATTCATGTTCCATCCCCAATTCCATCCTGAAGATGAATAGAGGTCAAAACTCACAATGTCTTCGAACGATGCGTTATTGCTGATATTGACTGCCACCGAAGAGCGAACTTTTTGGTCCACGACAAGTGAACTTATTCCTTCAACACCGAATGATAAATTGGAATAGGGTGCTATGGTGACATTCATCCAAACAGATGCAGAAAAATCAGTGTCGTAGTCCGTGCTGATTGCAAATTGAACCTGAATCGTTTGATAGGAGGCGCCCTGATCAGCTCGAATCCCAAAGACGAGTTGGCGGAGATGGTTTGGAACCAAGGTTTCGCTCAACGGTAAAGCAACGCTGCTCAACGGGGAAGGCATGTTTACCACGGTGATGGTGAATTCTTGATTCACATCAACAATATTGTGAACTGTGATATAGGCGCTAACCGTCTCATTTCGGTGAACAATCACCTGTTCTTGTGCCGTAATGCTGACGATGTCACCTTCACGACTTTGAGTTGCATCTGCCCCATGGACTGCCGGGATTAATAGATGCAGTAGCAGCAAGGCGACCAATGCTCTGCTGCCCATGGCCAACGCCACGACATTCACCCTTTCAATGGCTCTCATCTCTTGTGTTTCTAATTCGTAGGTTTCATGAAGACATTAGCATTGGGACCAACATGGCACCCATTTGGCCGTTCAAGAAGAAGACAGAAGTAGCGGTTTTGGATGAAGAGCCTCCTGCAACGATTGTCTACAAGAAAGGCGAAGACCCAAATGCTCGTGAAACCAAGCAAGGGGTTGACGCTGAAGCTTACAAAGATGCTCTCGCACTTTTCGGAGATGGTTCTTCAACCGTAGAGGCTGCAAGTGACCAATCCGTCCTTTACGACGGTGTCACTTCCCCAACTCAACAGCTTGAACAAAAGTCCTCTGCCCCCAATGGCGTTAAAGTGAATCCCTCAGAAAAACCAGAATGGGTGCATCATACCGATGGCTACCATTACAAGAAACTCAGCGATGGTAGTTTTGAGGCCACACCGCATGTCAAGCAAGGTGATGGGACCTATGTGCCCTATTCATGATCTAGCAAGGTCGGAATTGCCCGTATCAACTCTGGACCATCATGAGTGGCATTGTTGACTTTTTTCGAGACAGGGTGGCGGTCGATCAGACCCACCTCGGTGGCAGAAGGTGTGCCTTCTCCGCACAGCCAATCTTTGATTTCATTGGGTTGTAAAATCACTGGCATGCGGTGATGAACGTCTTTGCAATCCTCGTTTGCCTGGGTCGTCAACATTACGAAACTTTCCAAATGATGTTCGTCGTCACGCCATGTTTCCCACACCACAGCAAGATAACAAGGCGAACCATCCATCCGGTAATGATACCAGGGAGTTTTTCCCTGAGGTGTAGTCATCCATTCATACCAACCGTCAGCAGGGACAATACCTCTTCGTCGAGCGTATGCCTGTTTGAACATGGGCTTTTCAGTGACCGTTTCAAATCGTGCATTAATTGGCTCTCGATTGGAAGGTTTTCCCCAAGAAGGACGAAACCCCCAACGCATGAGTCGCATGTGCCGGGGAACATTTGATTCGCCATGGACGCCTGTAGATGTGATGACTGGAACCCATTGTTGTGGTGCAACATTCCATGAGGGCTCAAACGGAGTCAATTCCGAGAGAGGTTCACTTTCCAGTCCAAGGGAAATGTCAACCATTGGGCGTGTTAAGGAAAAACGACCGCACACGAACTCACCTCAAACAGGGTCATTGACGACGGAGCGCAAGGCACCTAAATCAAATTCAGCCCCATTCAATGGCACACGTAATTCATACTGCATGGCTATGGCAGGGTCGATTTCGCCAAAACAACCGACCCAAGTGTCACCAATCAACAATTTAGCCGCTCGACCTGCTAACCAAGGGCCATCGTTCGCCTCCAAAGGTTCAGCTCGCCAGTTATTGACTCCTAGATCGTTGCATAATGCTTGTATTCTTCCGCGAACGGCAGCAAATCCGCCGCCACGTTCAGCCATGAGGAATGCTAGGCGGTCACAGTTAGTGTGATCTCGCACAACTGTTCCCAACTCATAGACACCCTGCGGTAGGTCGTGATGTTTGTTGCTTGCGAGTAATCGAATCAACCCAGGTAACAAGAATTGTCTCAGCATGGTGTGGTCCACGGTGATGGGATTGGTGATCATCGTGACCTCATGAGATGGTTTCCATCGCATGTTGGTAAATTGATCCGTTTCATTGGAGAGTGTCAGTGATTGAATTTGCATGAAGCCCATGCCTTGCATGGACTCCATCAACCGTCTACGGATGTTGTGGTCGGGCCGAGGTTTTGCAGTGAGTTGAGCACGCGGACGATCTTCCCCGAGGTCTTCATATCCATGGCCGATGGCAATTTCTTCAACCAAATCGACTGGGTGCAGTAGGTCAAACCTCCACCGGGGCATATCAAATTGCAGCCATTGATTACCAGGAGAGGGTCGTGCCATGCGTTTGGCATCTTCTTCCTCTGATGTTGGTGTAATTCGACCATGAAACCGTCCACCCATTCGATTGATTGCATGTTGTAATTCTTCATCAGTAAACGTGCGTCCGAGCAATTTCTCAACGAGTTCTTCGGGTACGAGGTGTTGCTTTGCCTCCCCCACTGGCGTGACAATTGTTTTATCATCGCCGTTGGAAATCACAACAGATTGAACAGAACCTCCACGCTCTTGTAGTTGGAGACAGACCAACATGAGCGATGCTTCACAAGCACGCTCATCCCAACCTGTGACTTCCACGAAAAAGTCCCGAGTTTCAGCGGTCACGGTTGTATGATTTCCGTTGATGATGGGAGGGAATGAGATGACTGCATTGTTGGCATCAAGAATCAATGGGTACGTGTCCATCCCTTCCAAAAGGTGTGCATAATCAATTCCTTTTGGGTGTTGCTCAAGAATTTCTTTCACGGTCATGGGTTGCTCTTCACCAAGTGGCCTGAACGAAGTCGTTCCAGATGCGGTTATGACACGGAATGGCGGATGAATTGCTTGAAGATCGTGAACACCAATTGAGGCACGCCTACGTCCTCTTCCAAGTGCGAAATGGAGTTTTTCTTGATGGTCCATGAGGCATTTGATGAAGGCATCAATTTCCTCATTATTACCCCCAGTCTCAACGCCCCGGACCACTGCGGCCTTGACGATTGGGCGGACGGTTTCCAAACTTGTATCAATGGACATCGAGATTCCACTTTCGGTTGTTATCATGTTTGGTTCAGCAACTCTGCCATGCAAGAATGGTCGAATGGCGTATGCGAGGGTTTCACCGCTGAGGAGGTCTGGCCTGTCGGGGAAGATTTCAATGTCAAGATTGGTTGCGTCACACAAGTCGATATCAGTTCCCAACAACGGTAATTCATCGCCTAATCGCTCTACATCATGCACGATGCCATGGCGCCCTAATAGTTGAGCGAGGAGAGATTGTGGGACTGAGATGGTTGGCATCTTTCATCACCTAGCGGGCAAACCAATGGGGCAGAGGTCGGTCATATCCCGCAAGTCTCAGTCCACTGATTGCTGCAGTTTCATGGTCGAGAGCTCTCAAGTGTTTGCGCTCGAGTTTGTCAATGCTCTCAATTCCAATGCGTCGTAAGTGTTGACTCAATTCCTCTTGAGTTGAGTGGAGCCAGTAGGCAATATCTGCTGGATCATTCATTGGGGCTTCACATGCTACCAAATCAATCCCTGAGGCAACCAACACTGCTAGATCATGTCCACTCGCGGCAAAGCCAAGTAGGAATCCTGTTTGTATGGTCGAAGAGTGAATGTGAGCCTTTGCGGAGCGTCCGGTCATGGGCAATGCTGATGCTTCTGAAAGACCAGAACCATCTTCGATACGTGCGAAGGCCACATCCGCATTGTGGAGGGCTGCTCGGGAATGAAGAGTTTGGATTCGATGAATTCCTTGGACAAAGAGAACTGGTGAGTTCGTTTTTGCTAAGGATTTTAATGCCACCAGTAATCCATCAAGTTCCTCTGGATTCATCTCAGGAAGGGCATCAAAATCAATGGCGAAACCACCACATTGCCCCAACGCATTTTCAACATCAATGATGTTCTCCTCGTCAATGAGGAATACATCCACTGCCCGAGGGGCTGATGATGTGAGGATTGGGTGGCGGTGGAGAACTCCATGGCATGCCTCATCATCTACGGAACTTCCGTCCATTGATTCACCAGATGGTAGATAGGCAAGGAGTGGAAGTGGCAAGGCCAACGATTGAACTTCCTCACTTGTTCCGAGCAAAGCCACAGTATCAATGGTTGAATATGGGGGCAATGAGGGTAACTTATCTCCAACAAGTCCAATTTGAGTGAGATCTCCAGCAGAGACCATTTGTCCCATGGATTCGACAGCGAGTTGTTCCTGTGATTGAAGGCAAACTGCATCCGAAGGGATGTGAAGACTTTCATCATCCAACAATTTGTTGATTTCTTTGACCTCTGCGGGTTTCAAAGGGCGAAGCATCACATTGGGCGGCGGGGAGGGGCAACGTCCGTTGATGATGATTCGTCCCCCAGTCATGCCTGCTCCTGGGTCAGCACCTACGTCTCCATGAACAACGATGAGGCCGCCGCGCATGCCTCCGCCAGTTCGTTGACCAGTAGCGCCACGCACGATGATGGTGCCTCCATCCATCTGTGCTCCAGTATCATTTCCCGTTCCATCCAATACTGTGATGGTCCCAGATTGCATCCTGAATCCAGTATTGTGGCCTGCCATACGTTCGCAAACGAGGTTGGTTCCTTGATTCGCTGCCCCAAGAAATGAGCCAGCGTCTCCCTGAATAGTAAATGATCCACCCTTGCCAAATGCTCCGACCCATGATCCAAGGATACCAAGTGCTCGAATACGTGCCCCATCTGGCAATGCAGGGCACAATCCCAACTCTCCGTTCTTTGGCACGGGGTCGCCAGCATTCGTCCAGCCGATTCGAAGAATAGCGTTTTGTTCGGCGGCTGCTTGAAGTCTTGGGCCAAGCTTTTCGTTAATGCTCATGGAGCGTTGGACCACCTCCGAAACATCCGCCATGAGTCAAGGGTCGTGGCTCCCGCTCAAATATCCTCCCGTATCAGGGCCTTACAAAGAGCGTATTCTTTCATGGCCATGGTGGGCTAGAACCCCTCCGATGTGTGAAGAAGTGTTTATTGGCGTCCGTTTCGAGGAAGGCATGGAGAGGGTCATGAGCATCAAGGTCGCCATCAACGGATATGGAACAATCGGAAAGCGAGTGGCTGACGCCGTTGACGCCCAAGATGACATGGTCATCATCGGCGTGACCAAAACTCGTCCATCCTTTGGTTGTGATTTGGCTGTTCGTAAAGGCTATCCTTTGTATTGCACCTATGATGATGCTACCAAAATTGATGCTTTTGCACCAGCGGGATACGAATGTCATGGCGGTCTGAGCGATTTACTCAAAGTGGCGGACATTGTGGTGGATTGTTCACCAGGTAAAGTCGGAGCTGCGAACAAAGAAGCCTACGTCAATGCTGGTGTGAAATACATCTTCCAGGGAGGTGAAAAGCATGCAATGGCTGGAATGTCATACACTTCATCAGCCAACCATCAAGAAAACCTCAACGGTTCTGGGACACGTGTGGTATCATGCAATACTACTGGATTGTCACGTACACTTGTTCCCCTTTACGAACACTGTGGATCACTCTCTGTTGAATGCACCATGATTCGTCGGGCTGCAGATCCTGGCGATTCTGCAAAAGGTCCCATTAACGCCATCAAACCGGTGTTGAAAGTGCCCTCTCACCATGGTCCTGATGTGATGACTGTCAAACCACAAATTGACATCAATTCAATGGCCGTTGCTGTTCCAACGACGCTAATGCATTGTCACTCTATCGTAGCAACCCTTCCCGAAGGCCATGGCCTCACCACTGAACGAGTACTGGAACTTTGGTCGAACAATCCTCGTATCATCATCATGAACGGGGGCGAAACCGGAATCACAACAACCGCAGAAGTGATGGAGTATGCTCGTGATATCGGTCGAAAGTGGGGTGACCTCCACGAAATTTTCGTTTGGGAGGACGGAGTGAAGCTTTCTGGAAATACATTATATTATTTCCAAGCAATTCATCAGGAGTCCGATGTAATTCCGGAAAATGTCGATGCAATTCGTGCCCTCATGGGCACGGAAGATGACTGGCGTGTCTCGGTTGCGAAAACCGATGCTGCCATCGCAATTTACAACGGAATTTGATGTACTTTGCTTGAATAATACATGCTCAGTTGTGAGTCGTATTCAAAAGCCCCTTGCTTTTGGTTCAATCATGCGCTCGCGTCTAGGTTTTGCGTTCGTTCTTTTTTTGTTGTTGTTGACGCCGTTATCGGCGCTGTTCACTCCACAAGATGGAGAGCAGCAATCAATCATGGAAGAGACCTTCAAGGAAGTTGATTTCTCAGGAATGTCAGAAAGTGAACGTTTGGCCTTTGCTTCCTCCCAATGGCATTCAATGCCAAGTGCGAGTATGGTTGAAGTTGAACTTGCTCCTGCATCTGGAATGATTCATTTGGCAGCTGGAAGTTTTGACCCAATCCAATCGCTTGGCCCAGAGACAACGAACTCATACTCGAGGGTCAATGATGCCATGTCGAGTGGAATGGCCATCGTTCAACTGCACCAAAACGATGGTGTGGTCTTCGATTCCATTGTAAAAGAATACAATTTGATGCCCTTGGACTTTCTTTACGATGAAGCATGGCTCGTTCGTCTTCCAAATCCTCCTATGAGCACGTTTGATCTGCTAAGCGACGATGATCGTGTAAGGTGGGTTGGGCACCAACAACCAGGTTGGCGTGTTTCACCTCAACTTATGAGCCAGTCTGTTGACAGTTATACATTGATTCCAACCCCCGATTTGGAAATTGGGGGCTACGCTGATTTGGCCACTGATTTGGTTCGCTATGGGGCCAAAGAAGCTTGGTGTGATGCTTGGCTCTGTCAAACGATGAACCCTTCATCCGAATCAGGTGCATTGCTTGAAAATTTAGCTCATGACGGGCGAGTCATGTGGACGGAAGCTACGGTTCAACTCCGTGTTCATAATGCTCTGGCATATTCAATCGCAGGTGTTCAATCCGTCAACAACAATGCCTCCTTTACGCTTGACGGCACAGGCGAAATGATCGCAGTAGCCGACACTGGACTTGACAATAACCATCCCGATCTCTTCGGCCGAGTCGCTGCTACATACACTCAATATGGTCTAGATCCCTCGCCCGCAGATTCCAATTCTGGCCATGGGACTCACATCGCCATCTCAGTTCTGGGCAACGGTTCCGGTGATGCATCTGCAAGAGGTGTGGCTCCTGGGTCGACGTTGGTCATGTATGCTCTAGAGCATGACCCGACGGGTGTTTTTGGTAGAATCGGCTCCATCTATGATATGCTTCGTGATGCTGAACAAATGACAGCTCGTATTTCCGTGAATGCTTGGGGCCTCAATGGCAACTATGGCCAATATACGGCAGATGCTCGTTCTGTTGACCTCTTTGTCCATGATCGACTGGCTTTAACGCCTGTGTTTTCAGTTGGTGACCGTGGTGGCCAGGGTGCATCTCAGGTCACCTCACCGGCTACTGCCAAGAACGTTCTGGGCGTAGGTGCTTCAACAACGGGAGCTGGAGGCTCTCCAGCGGAAGGGGCAGTTGCAAATTTCTCAGCACAAGGGCCATCGCTGGATGGACGAATTAAACCGGATGTCGTCGCCCCCGGTGTTGGAATTTGTTCTGGACTTGCAGAGGAAGCCAAATTCCCCGCTGGTCCTTCATGTGCATCTGGAACTCACGCAAGTGGTAATTCGTATTACATGTCCTTGTCTGGGACCTCTCAAGCCACTGCTATTGCCTCTGGGGTTACCGCACTCACACGTGAATTCATTCGTGAGCAAGTCGGCCTCTCCTCGCCATCAAGTTCCTTGGTTAAAGCGGCCGTTATCAACGGGGCAACAGACCTTGGCACACCCGACATCCCGAATGCAGATGAGGGGTGGGGGCAAGTGAACCTTGAACGGACAGTCATGCCAACTGATGGAGGCATTGCACTGGATACATTCTTTGATGACAACACTCCTCTTGAACCTGGTTTCGGCCTGTTGTACTCTTTTTCGATGGACCCCTCTCATGGTGTTGATATCACTCTTGCCTGGACGGACGAGGCTGGAAGTGCCAACGCTCCACAAAGCCAAGCACGTTTGGTGAACAATCTCGATTTAATCCTCATTGATCCATCGGGTAATGAATGGCTCGGCAATCAATTTGCATCTGGAGCATCCACTTTAGGAGGAGTGGCAGACGATGTTAACAACGTTGAACGGATTCACATCCCTGCTGGTTCAATGACGGCTACAACAGGTGATTGGATTCTGAAAGTCGTCCACCGCGGGGGCTCAACACAGGACTTTGGTTTGGTGATGGCAGCAGTTGCAACACCCAATCCACGTGCCGATTTGACGGTGTTTGACGGTAGCATTCTCACATCATCGGCCAGCCCGCTCAAGGACGATGTTATCTCAATCCGTTTGGCATGGGTCAATCAAGGCACAAAGACAAGCGAGGGCTTCGACATTGTGCTGGAGGACTTGACCACTCAACAAGTCCTCGCAACCGCAACCCGTCCAGCAATCTCACCAGGACAAATTGATTCTTACATCATTTATCATCAGTTCTCCCAGACAGGTGTTCATCAACTCAAACTCTCGATTGATGTGAATAATCAGGTCGTTGAAATGAACGATGCTGTGAGTGGAACTGACAACAATATTCTGGAACTCGATGTAGAAGTTAAAGCCCTGGGTCTCCGTGTCGTGGTCAGTGATGGGGCGGGAACATTCCCCGAAACTGCTGAAGCACGTGAAGCAGCAGCGAACATGAATCTGGATGTTCGAAACGATTCTGGGATTGACATACCTCTTGGAATCCTCCACGAGGGGACAGGAAACCAATCTGTTACTCTGTCTTCTACGATGGTACAAATCCCTTCACCGGACCGACCTGACTTTTTATTGCCTAGCCAAGATACGTGGACTCGAACCTTCGATGCCGCTACAAAGTTTGAATTGACAGCCCAAGGGACTTCATCCGCAAATAAGAGCATCAATCTTCGTCTTGAAGACATCGACGCAGATCTGACGACAGACCCTGATAGCCCGAGGTATGTTCGGGCAGGAACTTACGTTGTGGATGTTACAGCACGGTATGAATTTACACCCACAGTCGAACACACACAACGTATTACCGTCGTGGTAAACCAACTTGATCAGGTAAGCGTTGTGGCTGCAGGAACCAGCGGCCTCACAGCAGAACCGGGGGACTCGAGTTTCTTTTCAATCTCGGTGAAAAATACAGGAAATGCTCCTGCTCAATACAGCGTGGAATGTTTTTCATCCCAACGATGGCAGCTGATGCTGGGTGGTTCGAACTCATCACAGCTCGACTTTGAACCACTGAATATTCAGGAGTATTTGCCGATGGCAGTCCGAATCATTGTGCCACCTGTCGCAAACGGTGTCCCAGAGGCTGGCGATGTGGATGAAGTGACTTGTTACGTCACCTCATCGACGGATCCTTCAATGAATTTCACAGAAATTGTTTCGATTACGGTACTGGCGCAGGAATCCTTTGACGTCCATTTGGAAGATGATATTGGACGGGTTGGTCCATCCGCCTTAGCATCAGACTATTCCGTAGATAGTGGGGAACAATTCCACATGAATTTAAGTGTTGAAAACACAGGAAATATCGCCATCCAATTGGATGTACGAGTGCAACCAGCCAACGCTCTTTGGGCCATTGTTATTTCACATGACGAACAACAAGATAGCAGAACCGTTGCTCTGAATCTTGAACCTGGAGATATTGCAGTGGTCGAATTGATCTTTGGAGTCCCTATCACTGCAGCGGAGGGTGACGCCAATACCTTCACAATTCGAACCGAACGTAATGCTCAAGATTTCAGGTCCAACATCACAGACCTCATCGTGCGGGATGAATTAATGGTGGAACTTACAGCACCTGAAAATTCGTTAATTTCCTCATCGATTTCTGACAGATATTCATACGGGGAATTCGTCGTAAGAAATGCAGGAAATACTGACCTAATGCTCAACTGGACACACGGTTTAGTGCCAGATGGTTGGTCTATTGGATTCGCAAACCCCGTGACATTTGTAAAGCCTCGAGAGGAAAAGGTCGTCCGGTTGGGATTGATTCCTCCACCCCAAGCACTCTCTACATCAAATGCTTTCGAACTTCTCGTGTCTGTCCTAGGGACTAACGAGGGGCGGGAGACGGAAGCTTCAACTATGATCACAGTGGCTGTTTTGGATTCACCTTTCGTCAATATCACTGCTGCTGATTCATCTATTCGGCCGCTGCAAGGAGTTGATCGGGACGGTTCTGGAGTTCAGGAATTTGTCGTACGAAATGACGGGAATGTGCCAATCAGCGGCGATATCGGAGGAGTCATCTTGGACCGTCAAGACGAACTTCGGAATGATTGGGTTATCGATATCAGTCCTTCAGCCATTGATTCGTTGGCAATTGGTGATAATGTTACGATTCAAGTGACGATTACACCGAATGAAGAAGTTTCAAAATTAATTGGTTCCATGAATCTTAATTTCACAGTTGGTGAAGATACCATTGCAACTCTCCAAATCGATGTGAGTGTTCAGAGTGCGACTGGCAATTCAGGTTTGCTCAGCGCTTTACCAATCTATGTTAGCGCACCTTTGGGTGTCATTCTTTTGCTCGGATTGGTTGTGGTTGGCAGGCGTATGAAACAAAGCGGACAACTCCAAGATGACGGGTTAGAATTAGTAGCGCCTGACGCTCATACAAATCCTGATCACCTTGGGACTCGAAGAGAGGAAGTTCTTGATATTAGCAGTGCTGTTGATGATTTAACGAGTGGTGAAGTGAGCCAAGAAGAAATCGCTCAAGCCATTCTGCAATCGATGGACCTCCCCGCGGTCCCAGCATCAGTCCCTCAAGGATTGCCCCCTGGTATGCCAATGGCCGGTGGTGGTGGCAAAAAATTGCCCCCTCTCGGCTTACCCCCTGCAGGGATGCCCCCCGTTAGTAAACTGCTTCCTGTGATTCCGCAACCAGCACCGCAACCATTGCCACAACCTGCGCCATCACCAACGCCTCAAGCCCCGGTTCAACCTCAAGGGCCTCCAATCCCGCCATCGGGCCTTCCAAATGGTTGGACCATGGAACAGTGGGTGCATTACGGTCATCAATGGCTTGAACGTCAGGGATGAGGCCAAGTGAATCTTGAAAGGCATGATGTCGTGCCGTAAGCATGGGCAGCATCGTTCTCTTTGGACCTCCTGGTGCAGGAAAAGGCACGCAAGCACATCGAATTATGGAGCAAACAGGCCTGCCCCAGGTTTCGACTGGCGACATGCTAAGGGCTGCTGTAAAAGAGGGAACTCCCATTGGTTTGGATGCAAAGTCCTACATGGATCGAGGTGCTTTGGTCCCTGATGAGGTGATTCTTGGACTTATTCGTGAGAGAATTCAACAACCTGATGCTGCGGAAGGAGTGATGTTCGATGGCTTCCCTCGAACGATTCCTCAAGCAGAAGCATTGAGTGAATTAACCGAAATCACCCATGTTCTTGCCATTGAAGTTCCAGATGAACGAATTGTTGACAGAATCTGTGGTCGTTCTTCCTGTGGGGCATGTGGTGCAGTATATCATGACACATTCAATCCTGTGCCTACAACTGGATGTGCATGTGGTCAATTCGTTGAAAAACGGCGGGTGGATGACAACGCTGAAACAGTCCAGAATCGACTTGCGGCATATCACGAGCAAACCACGCCACTCGCTAAGTGGTACGAATCAAGAGGTCTCTTTCACCGTGTGGACGGAGACAGAGACATCGATGAGATATCATCCGATTTACTGAAATTATTGGAATGAGGTTCAATCATGTCCCGACGACGTAAAGCACGATCTTCACGGAAAAACCGTCAGGCATCAGGAGAAAATGCCCAACAGCAACTCATCAATATCCTGCGTCAACCGAATCAACACCCCATGGCTGTTGTGGATTCAGCAGCTGTTCATTTGGCCAAAACTTCCCGACGGCATCGACTCGGTCTCCCTCGAGATGCAAAATCACTCCTTTGCCGTAAATGTTGGAGTGCTCACAGCCTGCCAGGGCGGGTGCGAGTTCGTGTACATGCGGGCCAAGCGGTTATGACCTGCCTTGTTTGTCACTCAATACGTCGAGTCGGTGGGGGTCCAAAGCATCATCGAACTCAACCTGAGAATGGAGGAGATATCAATGAGTAAGATTCCAAACCACATCCTTGTGGAAGCCAAATCAAGAGAATTAAAACCGAGTGTTCGTATTGGGAAATCGGGCATTACACCAACTGTACTCGGCGAGATCAATAATCAACTTCGTTCTCGTAATATCGTGAAAATTAAGGCGAATAAAGGCCTCTTTGAGCGTGGGCAACGTTCTGAGTTATGGGGCTTCCTTTCTTCAGAAACCCAATCTGTGTTGGTTTTACAACGTGGAAATATTGGAGTATTGTGGCGGAGTTAATTGTTCGACACACAAAGGGTCAAAGAGTGAATCCAATTGGCATTATATGAAGGAGGCTAACTGCTTGAATTCTCACATCTTTAATAACCGAAGTCGCCAAATCTCTTTTGCCCTCTTAATTTTTGTAGGTTTCATGCTCTTGTCAGGCATAACTCAAGCAGGCGGTGGCAGCAGTGTTGGTTTGGATATCCACATCAAAGAAGGATTAGAATCTCAGGCCATTTGGGTTGGTTTGGCCATTCTCTTTGGCGTTTATGCCTTGATCATCTTTGAGTGGGTTCATCGCACATTGGCTGCTGCTCTTGGCGGTCTCTTGGCAGTTTTGGCCTTGAACTATTATGCCATTGAGGACACATTTACCCTTGCCGAAGTTACAACCATGATCGATTGGGAAACAATTGGTCTTCTTCTCGGTATGATGGTCATGGTTGGTATTCTCTCGAATACGGGGGTTTTCGAATACTTTGCAGTTCTATCTTACAAGAAAAGTGGCGGTTCAATCTGGACTCTGGTCGTTATTTTGTGTTCTGTTACCGCAGTTCTCTCGGCCTTTTTAGACAATGTAACTACGATGTTATTACTCACTCCCGTCACCATACAATTAGCTAAGGTGTTGGATCTCAAACCCATTCCTTTGCTGATATCTGAAGTGTTGTTTTCCAATATCGGTGGTGCTGCAACGATGATCGGAGATCCCCCCAATATCATGATTGGTTCAGGTCTTTCATCAGCAAAAATCGCCGAAGCTGAAGGAGGGAAATATGCAGATCTCGCCCAATATGGCGTATCTTTCAATGATTTTATCATCGAGATGGGTCCAGGAATTCTGATGTGCATTGTACCGTCGTTTATGTTCCTCAAGTGGTTCTACAGAGATGAATTCTCTGGCACACGCATTCGAGACATCGCAGAACTTGAAGCAAAATACGGGATTAAGGACCCAGCTATGCTCAAAGTGGCAGGTTTCATTCTTGCACTTGTCATCCTCAACTTCTTCCTACATCCAATCACACACATCGCCGTTTCTTGGATTGCCCTTGTGGGTGCAGTCGTCATGCTTCTAGCAACGGACAGACATGAAATTGAAGAACCACTTCATCATGTTGAATGGACCACTCTCCTTTTCTTTGCTGGCCTCTTTGTTTTGGTTCATTCACTCCAATATATCGGCGTTATCGCCTTTATCGGAGAATATGTGGAAAGAGCCATCCAGTTCTTTGGTAGCGATACAGGAGACGGCCAGACAGTACGTCTTGCGGCAGCGATTCTCATCGTACTTTGGGTTTCAGCCATAGCATCGGCCTTCATTGACAACATCCCTTACACGGCCACAATGATTCCAATTGTTCTCCAAATATCCCACAACCTTGGAGATTATCTTCTCACTCCACTCATCTGGGCTTTGGCTTTTGGAGCGTGTCTGGGTGGGAACGGAACCCTCATTGGAGCAAGTGCAAACGTCGTTACGGCAGGGATGTCTGAGGATGCGGGATATCCAATTTCATTTAATGAATTTTTCAAAGCTGGATTCCCCATCATGATCATTACGACATTCATTGTGTCGCTCTACATGCTGTTGGTTTTCGTTGTCGGTCAAAATGGAAGTGCAACATACGTCAAATTAATCCTCATCGGTGTCACGCTGCTCAGTATCATCGGTCAATTAGCACGTGGACGAAGCAAAGGAAAATCGTTTTCTGAAGCACTCGTTGATGATGAGATGGATGGTTTGTCAGAACTGGTTTCCGATGTGATGTCTGGCGCTGCTCAGAAGTTGCGCGGCGAACAGGAATGAGAACACTCATTCGGGCGTTGACTTCAAGTCCTGTCGGCTCAAGGCATGGATGAGGCAGATGAATGTTTGAGTGCCAAGTCTGCGGTTTGCTTTCTTTGCGTGGCAACTCATGCCCCGCTTGCGGAAGCCAATTGCGCAATGATTTGTCCGCCGAACTTGAATCGGATGGTCACCTGCCAACGGACGTTCCAGGTTTGGACGATGCAGCAGAAGCATGGTATGAACTCGAGGGCATAGAAGCCCCCAAACCTTCTGAAGAACCAACCGCTGAATCCTCATCAAGTGCACTCCCATTCGGTTTCCAAGGAGAATCCAATGTTGTGGAGTCACGCTTACCATTTGGAATTGGCAGTTATGCCCAGGGTGTGCCATTTGACGCAACAATCGGTGAGGAACCAATCTCCCCATCTCCACCCGCCGTCACTCCTGTTGAAACAATTGCATCAATTCCTGCTACCCTTCCCGAACCCGTCGCTTCAGCGCCCATTCCAGTAGTGGCCGCCCAGTCTCCTCCTGAAGTTGTTGAGGCGCCCGAGGTAACGTCTGTCAAAACAGTGGTATCGCTTCCTGCTACTCCTCCGGAGCCTGTCGCTTCTGCGCCCACTCCAGTAGTGGCCGCTCAGTCCCCTCCTGAAGTTTTTGAGGCGCCCAAGGCAACACCTGTTCGCCTGGATGCTGCGATAGTGGCTGAAGTACCCGATCCAATTGCAACCATTTCAGCGGTTTCTCCTCCACGTCTTGAAGCCGCACCAGTCGTTGTGGCATCTCAACCAGTCTTGGCTGAACCTGATTCAGATGGTACGGAAAGTGTCCCCGATTATTGGAAGATCGATGCTGAAATCCCTGATTACGAAGAAATTTATGGGATGGATGAAGAAGTTGTTCAAGTGGATTATGGTTCATTCGAAGAAGATGTACTGGTCTATGACCATAGCACTGATTCTTCAGTTGCAGTATTCCATTCGCCATTGGAAGCAAGTCCAGCGGCGTCTCCCCCTGCTACTTTGTCATTAGGACTTCACCCTGCGCAAGCTCTTGCCATTGAACTGGGTGGACAGTCAGAACTCATGAGTGTGATGAATGATGGATTTAGTGCACTTCAATCCTCTTCATGGGTTGATGCAGCCCGTTCATTTCAAACTCTAGCTGCCAAAATGCCTAACAATCCCCAGGTGTTCAACAATTACGGAATCTCTTTGCTCCAGCGGGCTCTTGACCTCAATGAATCACCAGACTCTCAGCAACAAAGCATGGCATCAACGCAATTTGAATCCGCAATTTTGGTTCTTCGTGAAGCTGCGAAGAACGCTCCTGAAGAGGGGACTATTCTCACTAATCTTGCTCATGCATTGGTCGAAAGTGGCCGTTCTGAAAAAGCCCTTGGGATCATGAACGTTCACAATTCACGGACTCCCGGGTCTGCAGTCGGCATCAATACGGCAGCCGTGGCGATGTTCCATTTAGGTCAACTTTCGCAGGCGGTTGAGATGTTGAAGAGCGGGGGAGCGGATGCCGTTATTCAGTCAAATTTGGCTCAATTCGGGCAATCTTCCTGAAACACTCGGACGCAGTTCGCAATTTTGGGCCAAAAACCGAAGGCCTGTTCTCCATATCCGGCTCATAACCGGACCGATTTCTTCTTATACGGGCGGTAGGTCGGGTGGTTGCTTAGCACCCTGTGATGCACGTCATGATGGGGGAAGGGCTGAGGAGAATCACCCTCGAGGAGGTGGTTTTCTGCGGAAGCCGAATAGGCATGAATTAGATACCGAAGGGTTACTCATATGGTGTGGTAACATACACATGTGATGCTACAACCCAACTGGGGGATCGCTCGGCTCGAGTGCCGATGAAGGTCGTGACAAGCTGCGAAAAGCTGCGGGTAGGCGCATGTATGCCTAAGATCCGCAGATGGCTGAATAGGACTTCCTGTTTCTTCGGAAACGGTCGCATTAGCGATAGGGAACCCACCGAATTGAAGCATCTTAGTAGGTGGAGGA
>JAKMEE010000006.1 GCA_022426155.1 Candidatus Poseidonia sp.
AGCCCTCGAATCACGTGCGGCTGCAGAACGAGCCATGTCTGAACTTCGAGCTCGTCTGGAACGTGAAGGTGCTCAATCCTCAGATGTTCAAGTTTCTTTGATGTGGAATAATTACAACGATTTGGACATTCACGTGGTCTGCCCATCTGGAGAGCGAGTGCACGGCGGTAACAAAACATCTGCATGCGGTGGAGAATTGGACGTGGATGCCAACGTCCGAGCAGAGACTCGTAAGCCAGTTGAGAACGTTTTCTGGGAAACAGGAAAGGCACCAGCGGGTAAATACCAAGTTTATGTTCACTATTACAAGAAGCACAAGAAGCGACGAAGCAAGGACCCAACCAAGTTCCAAGTGATCGTCAACGCCGGCAGTGATTTGATGGAATATAACGGAGAACTTTCAGCAGGCGACCCAATCATGCTTGTTGCTGAATTCGAACTAGATTCCCTAAAAAAGCGAAAAGAGCGAAGGAAGCAATTGGAAGCAGAATTAGAGGCTGCAGAATCAGGGCTTTCTTCAATAATGGAAACCAATGAAGACGATCAAGATGAGGCCGATGATGACGGTATTTTGCCAGGAGCCCCTGATTTGGATTCATTAATGAACCCATCAGAGACTGAATCATCGGATGATTCTTGAAGATGAACTCCAGTGACTCAGGACGTAATGTCATGAAGACAGTTGCGTTCTAAGGCATGGCGAATTGAACGTGCAATTCGACGACCAGTGGACATGAATGGTTCGTTAATATCCGAGTAAGGAGATCCTCCAACAAAAGGATTTGATCCTGCAACAATACGTGCGCTGATTTCAAAGACTTTGAATTCCAATTGGTCCGTCACGATGGTTTCAAGACAGAATGGGCCCAACATGCCTCGTGAACCCTCTTCGAGCTCGAACGAGGCCGCAACAGTACCTTCTGCCATCTCAAATGCACGAGGCAGTAACGATTCGCGGATGACAACGGGTTGGTTACCAGTCACGACAAACGAGGGCTCAAGGTCCATTTCCCGAAGGTCTCGTAGCGAGCCGAGTTTGTAAAATTCGTCAACGTTGCTTTCGTCTCGGCGGTCCATCGACAATAATTCAAGGCGCCCGAGGTTTTTCCCAGCGTAGGCTCCTCGACCTTGGACTTGATAGCCATCTTCGGCTGTAGGATCAAAGAAGAAGTGGAGATAATAGCGGCACCCTAGAACGTATTCTTGGATGGTAAATTCCTCTTCAATGTCGACATTTCGTCGGAAGTCCCGGTAATCTCTCGCAATGAAATAGCCCCGGCCACCCTTTGCTCCTGCATATTTGACAATCACAGGTCCAGCGATGTTATGTGGGTCTTCGATGACCTTTGGCATGGTGCATCCACCGTTTTCCAACCACTCACGTTGCAAGGCTCTGCTACTTTCCCAATGAAGGATATCACGATTACCAAAGGTGGGTACCTCAAGGTTTCTGAAATTGGTGGCTCCGAGGTATTCGACAAGGGAGCCGTGAGGGACGATGATGACATTTTTACTTCGAAACCATTCAGCATGATCGAGCATTTCCCGATAATCATCAAGCATTAACCACTCGTCAGGGTCAGCCCCAGGGAAGGCTTTGTAAAACCGTCGTCGGTTCTCTCCTACAGCGATTCCAAGTGTTTTGAAACCTTCTTGACGAGCTCCATGAAGAATTTGAAGCGAAGAATGGGAAGCCACAACACCGATGGTGATTTCCTTGGGGTCGTAGGCAGAGAGCCACGATTGTACTGTGTCGTAATCCACGCCCATGTCGAGGGGTTTCGTATTCGCTCTATGAGGCTTATGCTCTTCTAGCCGTTAAAATCTCAACTGATTTGCGAATTTGAGTATTTGGGGATGCAGCCGAATTATGGCGATTGGATGAAAAACATGTGAAGGGTTCATGGTGGTTCGTTGCTCACCAGCATCCATGGCAGCGAGAGCACCGGACCACAGGATGACCTATGGGGGATATTTGCAACTTGAATCACTCCTTGACCTCCAAGAGGGGCCCCCAAGTTATTCCCACACTCCCTCAAACGATGAAACGCATTTCATTATCGTTCATCAAGCCTTTGAATTGTGGTTCAAATTAATTCTACGTGAATTGAAGGAAGCACGAAACCTCCTGACCCAATCGAAGCTTGAAGAGGCAACTATCCCCCGTATTGTCCATCATTTGGAACGGGTTTCGGAAATTTTCCGATTATTGGCCGACCAATGGAAGGTTATGGAAACTCTCTCACCTCAAGATTTCCTTGCATTCCGGGACCGTCTGGGAACTTCATCTGGATTTGAGTCATGGCAAATGCGAGAGTTAGAAGTCTTGCTTGGCTTGGAAAATGAACAACGAATGGGTGGAATGGACCCGCTCGCACACATGAAAAAATTGGCTGGTGAGGGAAAAGTTCCAGCCAAAGCTCTTGCTGAGTTAGAAGAAACCGCTGCCCTACCATCTCTGCAAGAAGCCTTGATGACTTGGCTGGGTCGAACTCCAATTCATGGGTCCTCTCCGCAAGATGATGGCGATCAGTCCGTGGTGAAATCCTACATCGATGGCCATCTTACCGCTATGCGCGCCCATGGCGAAGAAGTGATTCAACACATGGTGAAAATTGGGCATGGTGACGAAGCCACCGTCCGCCCTCGGATTGAATCTGGAATCAACGGTGCGGAATCTTTCCTAATCGAAGAGGGGTCAATCAACCGAGCAAGAGCAGGCCTCTTATTCATAGAATCGTACCGTGAATTACCACTTCTTTCCTGGCCCCGTCGAATGATTGACAGTTTTGTGGATTTGGAGCAAGCCATGCTGTTATTCCGTAGCCATCATGCACGAATGGTTGAGCGGATGATTGGTAGAAGAATGGGAACGGGGGGGTCGAGTGGAGTTGATTACTTGGATGCCACAACGAAGTATCGAATTTTTGTGGATTTGTGGGCGGTCCGCACCCTCTTAGTCAAACGAGATGCATTGCCTTCCATTGAGCAAGCTGGGTATTACGGCTTTGTGACCGATGAGTGAATTCACAAGTGTGGGTCAATGTCAATTGGGATGAGATGGTTTTCGTATTCGTACAAGGCAATCTTCAGAGGGTCGAGAACGAATCGAGCGGAGGCCTCTTCTAGGCCGTAAAGGGAGATCAATTCTTCTTTGAATTCTTGTCGCAAGACTTCTTCGGTTGCATAAAGCGGGGCGCCCATTCCGATTTGGAGGGCACGGGCTCCGATAATTCTGGCACGTTCAAAGCGAGTGTGGAGTCGGGCGGGTTTGACCATTTTCATGCACCTGCGAGCGAACTCGCAATTTGCCGACAGACCTCCTCTTTTTGAACCTACCCCACTCAAACGGTATTCATTCTTCTTCGACGAGGCTTTCACTATGCGTTGATTTGAGTTGTTTTGATGGGGCATGGCGCCGATGCATCACGAAAGCTGGAATCCACAATCCGATGAGCACAACCATTGTCCCAAACACGATTTCTTGTTGTGAAAATTGACTCAGCCCCTCTCCATCTCCCAGATAGGGGTCGTTGACATCAACGCCTCCAGTTGGGGCGAGGGATGCAAAAGAGAGTTCTCTCAAACCAGGTTTTTCAAGCATGACGATCAAGTATCCCGGTTCACTCTGCAGCAACGTCAGATTAATTTCTCCTTGGCTCGCATTTGCAGAGAACGATGTCCGAGCAAGATGGGGGTGAGTTCGGTTTTCAGTGGCATGAGGTGTTTGCGTTGTATGCCACACAGTGACGACTCCAAGCGCAGAGGTGTTCCAGTTCAGCGTGGTTCCATTGAACGATAGTTCATTCAATCCATCCCACTGAGTTGTGCTGTTGTTGAGTGATTCTTGGACATCTAGGGCTTGGCGTGAACCGGTGAGGAGGTGTGCTCCATCAATGACCAAAGATGGTAGAAATAAGAGTCGGTATTCATCATCAAACCGTTCTCCCGAAGTAGCGAGAAAGGATTCATCCATAGGGGAGGGGTGGTGTTGTAGCACAACGGTATCATTTCTTTGGAGGTCGTTAACGAGCGCTGAAACATTTCGGCATGGTTCGCACCAATCCGCACTAAAATATTCGAGGAGATGGACTGGAGTGGTTGATTCACAGTCGGTTTGGTTGTCAAGGCAACTCGTTGAAAATACATGAACGTCTTTGAGTTCTCCAAGATACAACGAGGCATCATCAATCTCGCCAGATACGGTGTGGGTTGGCAACATCAGTGTCAACAACACAAGCCAAACACAGGCGTGGGCTCCACGATGCATGGATAGGGGTGAAGGCATTTGTTCAAAAGGGGTCTGCTCTCACAGCCTATCATGGAGCAACGCTGGTGGAAGCGCCCATCGGCTCTCCCACTGGCCCTCTTGGTCATGGCTTTGCTCATTATCGTTGTTGGAGGTAGTATCCGAATCAATGATGCTGGGGAATCATGCCCTGAATGGCCGACATGTTTCGGTGAATGGCACTTCGTGGTCTCCGAGGATGAGCAGGCTACCTTTTGGGACGCAAACCCAGATCAAGTGGATTCTCGAGGAGAAGATCATCGATATACCATTTTCCAAATCTTCGTCGAATGGTTTCACCGTCTCTTGGTCGGAATCATAGCCATTCCCATCATCGCTAATTCAGTCATCAGTTGGAAAAACCGATCAAGATGGGGGAGCGGTATCTCAACCATGGCCCAAACATCTGCAGCATTGTTGCTTGTTCAGGCCAGTGTAGGATACATCACGGTTCGGTACGATAATGCGGATTGGACCGTGGCACTGCATCTGTCATTGGCCAGTATCTTTGCCTCAATGCTACTTTGGCAATGGATGGCCATGCGTGTACAGGAAGGTGTAAAATGGACCTTTTTGAATGCCCCCAAATCCTTTGTCCAGCAACATTCCAAACGGAGTCAAGCCATGATGGGAGCCGTTGGAATACTGCTTATTCTTGGGGCTTGGGTCTCATCCTCTGCTGGGGGGCAGTACAACCAGAGCTGTTCCGTCGGCTTTCCAACAGGTTGGCCAAAGTGCCAAGGAAATATTTTACCCTCGCTTGATGGTCCAGGTATTTTCATTCAACTCATCCACCGAAGTGGGGCACTGCTTGTTGGGTTGGTGCTCATTCTGGGTCTATCTAAACTTCGAACCACCACAGAGGGCGATGAAGGTGCTATGAGCCTCACTCGAACCGGTGAAGTTGTCGCAGGACTTTGGCTCCTCAATGTGATGGTGGGGGGTTCATACATCGTGTTTGCCAAAATTGGAGATTTCCCAGAATGGTTGTCACTACTCCACCTCGTAATTGGTGTTGCAGCCTTCCTATCGGCTGTGTTTTTGGTGTTGAGCATGCGTTTTGCCGCCTCTCATCAGAGCGATTCGGATGGTGAAGCTGAATGAATCAACAATCGGAATCCATGCAACTCCAGCCCCACCCTGGCTGGGGTCAAGTGATGCTTCGATTGATGAAACTACGTGTGATTGTTCTCCTTCAAATCACGGCCGTATGTGCCATCCTCATTCATGATTCCCTTGCCCGTCATGGAGCCATTTCCTTGGAACGTACTTGGATGGATACCGCTGTAGCAGTTGTTGTTACGGTGGTGGGTGGTACGCTTTCTGCAGGTGGTTCAAACGCCATCAATATGTGGTACGATGCTGACATTGACCCTCACATGCGTCGGACGATGAATCGCCCGGTCCCACAAGGTCATGCAACGCCCATGTTTGCCCTGTGCTTTGGATCAACTATTGCCATTTTGGGTTCCGCTATGTTTCTTCTCATCAGTTGGCAGGCAGCTTTTTGGTCCATGTTTTCAGTTCTTTTCTACGTCTTTGTGTATTCAATCTGGCTGAAGCGTAGAACCCCGCAAAACATTGTCATTGGTGGTATTGCAGGGGCGACTCCTCCTCTGATTGGTTGGGCTGCAGCAGCCGGGGACTCATTGACTGGAATGAATCCATTGGATCTAGGTTCGCCCATTCCTTGGATGCTCTTCTTCTTGATTTTCTTGTGGACACCTCCTCATTTTTGGGCGCTTGCCCTTTATCGCTCTGGTGAATATGGGAAAGTCAACATCCCTATGATGAACGAGGTAAAGGGGCCTGAGCATACGCTCCTCCAATCGAAAATCTATTGCCTGCTCTTGTTCTTTTTAGGGTCTGTTCCACTCTTTTGGCCTGCCTCTGGACTTCCTCTGCTATGGGTTGTTGTGGCCACAGGGCTTACCTTCTGGTACAGCCGTTCAGTCTGGGCCATTGACCCCAATGAACCTCTGGATGAAAATGGTAGGATGCCTCAGGCTGCCCGCTCGTTTTTCCGTAGCCTGTATTATCTTGGTTGGATGTTCCTCGCCCTCGTGGTCATCAATCTCTTTCCACCAGCATGGCTTGGGCCATTGGGTCCGCTGTGATGCATTTTGATGGCGTCATCAATGACCTTCCACCACCGTCATGTTCATGAGAGCAACTCAGGTCGCAGGATTGCGGCGGCAGTCGCATAGCCTGGCCATTGCGCTGGATTGCTAATCCAGTGGTGTCTCACCTCGGGAGTTCGAATCTCCCCTGCCGCGCCACGTTGTTCTTCACTCAAAGAAGTCATCGAATTCGTCAGAGTACTTTGTTCGTGAATTACGAAGACGTGCGTCCAAGACCCGCTTCAATCGCTTTCGCTTCCGAACAATGATAGGGAGCAGGATGAAATTGAGCACGATGGTGATGAGCATTACGGCTCCTGCGAGTTGGAATTCTGGCTCCTGCATGTTCTCATTGAGGGTTTGGAGCCATGGAATCCCAAGTGGGGGTTCTGGTTCTGGTGGTGGGATTGGAATCAGGTGTTGGTTGTAACTCCACCAGTCATCCTCGATCAAGACACGCAAGACGTTTCCAGACGGGTATGTTGCAGTCGTTTGTTCGTTACCGACGCTATCAATCGGGGCGAGAATGTAATAATAGGTCCGGTAGGGGCGAATTCCATCAACTTCAATTCCACTTTGATTGAAGGTTCCAATCTCGCCAGGGGCTGATGAAATGTCCGAGACGAGCGGGGTGATGTAACGCAAATCCACGCCATTTGGCGCTTGCTCTACACGGTATAAATTCCATGTCAAATCACCTTGCGGCTCATGGTCAGGCCAGGTCCATGACATGTTGAGGTTGTAACACATAGACCAATCAAACGACCGATTGAAGCAATCAGTGCTGTTGGTGAATTCCCATGTGTGGCTAAATTGGGTCACAACAGACGATGGAGGGATTGCATCTCCACATAGCAAGGCAGCAGAACCCCCAACGCGGGTGATGTTCACCAACTGGAAGTTTGGCTCCCCCTCGCGGTTGGTGGGTGCGAGAGCGTAAGAGGCACAAATACCAGTTTCCAATGGTTCGGGGTCGGTCCATTGGGTGGTTGTCAACGAAAGATTGTCCACATGCGTGGTGAGAACTAATTCGCCCCAGATGAATTCGTTGATTCCTTGGCTTGGATCAGGAAAGTAGGTCGTTCCTTGGTTTCCTTGGAGTTTGTACATTTTCCATTCACCGCTGTAAGGGTTGGTGGTATCTCCAACAATGGTCCAATCCAGTTGAATTTGTCCTCCCTCCAATAAAGTCCAGTCGAGGTTTTCTGCTGTGATGTTGGCATCGGGAAGGGTTCCGATAATCAGGATGACCCCATTTTCAACCAAATCCAAATGGGCGTGGCCGAATTCGTCAATTTGGTAGAAGTTTGGAGCTTGTATGGTTGTCCAATTCTGGCTATCAAGCGAGGGGAGGTGACGCAAATCCACCGTCTCCAAATCTATATTTGAGGCAAGCATGGCGCTGAGGTTCATGTCCAATGAGATGCTTCTTAATCCAATATCACTTGAATCATCTTCTGTGGAGAGAATTTCAATCGAGATCAATTGTAACGGTGACTTCCCACTTCCTATGGCATAGTTCTGACCAAGAATTGGCAATTGGATTGAAGATTGGAAGTAGGCTTCTTGTTCACTCACAGCCTCCCCTTCAAAGTAGGGGTCTATGGTCAAGTTCACGGCATTGAGTACGTCGAACTCAATGTAGGCATAGGCCATAGTTCCAAAGGGGTCTCTGGCCTCAAGCGTGATGTTATGGTGCCCTAAGCCGAACATGCTACCTGTTTGGTTCAAAACCTGTCCGTAGCCCCAGACAAAGAATCCTTCACGCCATGTGAAATTGAGAGGTTGGGAGGCGATGGGACTTGCTCGTGCCACAAGTTCAATGTCATCACTTGTTTGATAGATGCTCAATAAATTTGGTTCTTGGATGTAGGGGTTGATTGTACCTGCCTCAACCGTTGTGGTCACTGTCATAACGTTGTCCGATGGGCGAACATCGTCACTCGATAGGAATGTGGAAGGTGCCCGGACGCGCAGTAAACGGTTGGCTCCAGTGGTGGTGAGGTTGTACACGCAGGTGGTTGAGTCTCCTGGCCAGAGGACGGGCACCTCACAGGACTCTTCAACCTCCAAGTCAAATTGAGGGCTGTATACCTCAAATAACACCGTCATGTTGACCACGGATATATTTCCATTATTCGTGATGACGCTATGAACTCGGTCTGTACCATAATAATATTCGGTGGCAAGATTGTTGTGGCTTGGATAGATGTCAGACACAACAATGTCATGGCTGTCGTCAAGCACAATTTCTACTTGAGCGAGGTTGTTTTGCACGTTCATGTCTGCATAGATTGTGCCAGTGGTGTTGAACGCACCCCACTTTAGGATGTACCTGCCTTCTTGAGTATAATTCATCGAAGGGAGATTGATGTTGAAATCGGAAAAACCGCCCCATGAAGGTAGGTTTGTGACACTGATGTAAGATTCTTTCAGCAAAGAGGTCTCATCGTGGGTCCACAATTGCCATCCGAACATTGCATTCAAGCCGCAGTTGCCACATGAACTGACTTGTCCCTTTGCGTTGAATACATAATCGGTGTTTGAATTGAGTACATCTTCGCCATCGTAGGTTGCAAGATTGTTGATGTTTTCAAGAGGGTTGTGATTCTGATTGACAATGATATCAGTGAATTGGACGGTGATGTTAATGGTGTATCGTAGCACATCGTCAGCAGCGCTTTGGTCAATTTCATCAAATGCAAAGACGATGGTGAAGATGCCTTCTGAATTTTGTCCAGGCGTCCAAATCGATGCAGAGGTATAATTCAATGAGGTGCCGCCGTTGATGTTTCCAATGTTGATGACCCCCTTCTCTTCGTAATTTGATTTGCACATGTTGGCCGTCACGTTACCCTCGCAGGCATACCAGGCCAATCCACGGTTCAAACCAGCAGGATTCGTTGCTAAATTTTCGACCTCCACTGTAAACGACATCGGGTCAAAGGAAGAATGCCACGAATTTGGAGCTGGTGAAACTCCATTTTTCAATCCCAATGATTGATTGAGGGCAGCACTTGCAGAGGGTGCCAACACCAAAGCACCCATAATGGATGCCAGCATCAAGGAAACAAGGAACAAACTCTTGTTTGCATGGGGTGAATCGCGTGGCTTGCGCTGTGTCATCGTCCCCTCCTTGCGGATGGGATTCAAAGACTCATCGCTTCCGAGGCGGGAGATGTCCCTGATTTCCCCCTTCCTTTGTCACGCCGATGATGAAGAGGTTCTCAAATGATTTTACTGCGTGTGGTCATGGCGGCAACCTCATGAATTACGGGGAATGTGGGAGTCTCATGCGCCCTGCAAACGTTTCCTCTCTTCAACGAGACGACCGTGGGCTTACTGCAGTGATTGAATTTCTCTCAGCGTTTACTTTATTCTTGATGATTCTCACGGCATTTCTTTCACTCGCCCAATTGCAAATGGGCTCAAATGACCCAGCAGTTGACCGTCTGGACCGTGCTGCTGCAATGGGGTTGGATCGCCTTACTTCGAGTGAAGGATGGTTTGTTCCTTTGTCCGATGATTCTCTTGATTATGCCAATTCAACAGCTGAGTGGCACCTGCATGATGCAGCGTCGCTCAACGATGGAAGGGTCCAACCTGGGCTGATGGAGGGATACCGGTTGTCGATGGACAAAATCTTGGCTCTCAACAATGTCACGGAACATGGAATGTCACAAGGTTTGGGACTCTCGGAAGATTTCAGCCTTCATCTCTCAATTATAGTGATTGAGAGTTCATCCTCCGAACGGCTCGGGGAGGTCCTCTTCAATGGAGGTACGAACCGTGGTTCAGCTCCATCATCATCAACCGCATATCGAACCTTTTACCAAGAGGGTGAAGCTCTCCAGGTGGTGCTCGAAGTCCATGATGGAGGGCGCAAAAACAACATTTTGCAAGTGACTGAAATCATGGCACGCCCGTCTTCAAGTGGACCAGAATGGATTGAAATCAACAATCCAAACAACTTTGCCATCGCACTTAGGGGTTGGTCCCTCAACCATACGTCCTCAGATGGGTCCACGAATTATCTCTTCCAGTCAGGTGTTCTTTCGGGCAATTCGGTTTCCTTGCTGAGCGGAGATCCAACAACTCAAGTGGTCGGAAATGCAACGCATGTTCTTGACCTCGGGCAAGAGGGTTTCCTCGGCATCGGGTCAGTGGACGGCCTTGGCGATGGAGGTGGAGTTCTACGATTACGGTACACCCAACTCGATGAAGTGGCTCCAGGGGATGTCATGCGCGCTTCTTGGGGCGGTGATACGGGGCTCTTTTTAGTGACGGGCCAATCTTTGCAGTGGGGTGGAATTGATCGTTTTACTACAAGCTCATGGAGTATCACAGATGTGCCAACTCCCGGCGAAAATTAAGGCATAGAAGGTTCTCATTTCACCGACATTTCGGCGGACACTTCATCAACCTGTGCTTGTTCCATCAGTTTGGTCCCATGCAACCTGCTACCGTATACACAAGAGACCGGTGCGTTACCGGTATTCACGGATTGGACGAAATTCTCAGGGGAGGAATCCCTTACGGTTCCACGGTTCTTGCGGCGGGGACATGCGGTTCAGGGAAAACCACATTGGGGATGGAATTTCTGGTTCGTGGAGCATTGGCTGGTGAAGCATGTGCACATTTTACGGCAACAGAACCTTCGGTAAAATTGCTTGAGAACATCCGGCAGTATGCCTTTTTTGACATGAACATGGTCGATTCTGGTCTCATCAACGTGTTTGACATGGACGTTCTGTATTCTTGGCTTGGGCTCGACAAAGCTTCGTTTGACCTAGAGGACGTGCACGCCCTCATCAAGGCCATCGTTGACATCGTGAACACCATTGGTGTGACGCGTTTGGTCATCGATTCAGTAACCACACTTTGTTACAAAATCAAATCCGAGCAGTTGATTCGAGACTTTTTGTTCACGCTCGGGAAAAAACTCGCAACGCTGGGGTGCACCACGATCTTGATCTCAGAAATCACTTCTGCAACCGAAAACGCACACTGGTCATCCTTTGGCGTAGAAGAAGCCATTGCTGACGGAATCATTGTGATGGGAGATTCAGAACGCATGGGCCATTTACTTCGCTTCCTTCAGGTTGTAAAAATGCGTGGAACTTCACACAGTCGTGCCAAGCATGCCATTGAACTCACCCCCCTTGGCGTCATGCTGACGCCGATGTTGAAATGGGGTGCTTCGGCGGATAAATCGAGTCGATGGGGGCAGTAATCATGTTTGAATTGGATCAACGAATTGCAGAACAATTGACTCAAGTATCTCTGAACAGCGCTGTTCAGGTTCGTGTCGGAGCAGCCAATTCGTTCATGGTGACCGCTAGCACCATCATTCCGCTCATGCAGATGTTCGAGATGGGTGGCGTTTACATTTCTGCAAGCCGTGGCGCCGTAGAAATTATTCAGGCCTTTGAAGCCATAGGGATCGACGTGTCCCACATCCAATTCTTGGATTTGGTTTCATCTGGTATTTTGGGCGGGACTGATGTTCCGTATCCGAACGTTACCTTCGTTGATAGCCCAATCATGCTCGAGAGTATTTTGTTGCGAACACTTTACACCCTTCGGACGGTGAACACCCCGCGAAACTTTGTGTTCCTTGACAGCGTCAATGCCCTTTCAATCTACAACGATGAACGAATGTTGGCTGAGTACCTTCACACGTTCATCAACACCTTCCGCCAACGAGAGGTACTTTCTGTGATTCTCAATGTTCCAGACCAAACACCACCACTGGTGCTTTCGAATTTGGATACATACTGCACCGATATTGTCGACCGAGGGCAAGTCGTAATTCTTTGAGGTGATGATGATGGCGCGTAAGATTACATTCGATGCAGAAGATGAAGAATTCTTTGGCAAGGTCGGCTCCTTTGGCGTTCCAAAGTTCGACAATGAAATGCGAGGAGGTGTCCCTCGCGGCTTCACCATGATCGCCTTTACAGAAACTGGTTCAGGAAGTGAATTATTTGCAAAACAATTCACATCACCTGCTGAAGAACCTGACAACACACTTTACATCACAACTGAAGAAGGAAAGCAAGAAATTACTCGTATTTTTCAGAAATACAACTGGCCGTTGGACATCAATGTCCGTACCATTGGGGAAGAATACAATGCCAATGTCCTCGAACGAGAACTTCTTGCCAGCCGTTACCGTCTGGAAGGATTTCAACTTGACGACATTCAACGCTTGGCTCAGACACGATTTGTTGAGGATAACAACCAGGATTATTTGACAGAAGTCACCAATGAGATCATGGGCTTAGGTCCCTATTTCCGAGCAGTGTTAGACAACTTAGATTTCTTTCTTCAACGTGAAGACCCAGCCCGTGTACTTTCCATGGTCAGGATGCTTCAGGCCCATGCCCAACTCGTTCGTGGGTTACTGTTGATCTCAGTTTCGACCGACGGACTTGATCCTGCTATCAAACAAGAATTGTCGTCAATTGCTGACATGGTTCTTTCGTTTAAAGTACGAACAATTGGTACAGATTTCGAAAATTCCATGATTGTTTCAAAATTCAGAAACGCACCGGAGAATCTCAAAATCCTTGTGTTCCGGGTCACTCCAGATGAAGGAATCACGCCTGAAACTGTTGAGCGTATTGCTTGATGGATTCCTCTGGCAACAAAACGACACCTCCAAAACAGTCGGGGGTTCGCCATGTTCATGGGCAAGCGTGCAGCCACCGGAGGATTCGCCCCCGACGGCATCGACGAAAAAGAGTGGCATGTCTTGGAGGCTCAATTGGAGGCCACCATCCCAAATTACGACCGTGTCAATCGTTGGATGACGTTTGGACAAGACAAACGATGGAGGAGAAATGTGCGGAATCATGCTATGGCTGGCATGAAAGTGCTTGAGGTTGGATGTGGGCCAGGTTCATTTGCAGAGGACCTCGTTGGACTCGATGTGACCTGCTTAGATCCCTCCCCTGAAATGTTGGCTACTGCTCAACGACGTGTTGAGGCCGCACGCGCATCTCGTAACGAGCCTCCAGCTCAATACGTTGAGGCCATTGCGGAATCCATTCCACTACCTGACGATTCATTTGACATGGTGTTCTGCTTGTTTTCCTTCCGTGATTTTCAAGATAAAGCCCGAGGCTTAGAGGAAATTTTCCGTGTCCTCAAGCCGGGGGGGCAATTGATCATCTGTGATGCAGGAAAAGCCAACTGGCTGCATGGTTTCTTCGGATATCTTTGGATGAATTCGGTGGTCCAATTAATGGCTCGTATCATCACCAAAGAAAAGAATCATCCATGGAAGGGTCTTGCAAAGAGTTACACCCATTATGGTACAAATGGATACTATCGAAAGATGTTGAAGGCTGTTGGCTTTCAAGATGTTCAAGGTCGTTTATTATGGCCATTGGGTATGGCCAGTCGTTTCAGAGGGCGCAAGCCAGAATCTCTTGCAAGAGATGCACCCCGTTAGAGTGATAAACCCCCTTTCGTTGAACGAGTCAGAGTGGTGTTTGATATGGGTATGGCCGACGTCTTGCGCAGCATCAAAAAAGCCGAGCAGGATGCTGAAAAGCGCCTGAGTCAGGCTCAAGATGAAGCCTCAAAAATCATTGCTGATGCTCGCAAGAAATCATCAGACTTAATTCAAGAGGCTGCAGATGCTTCCGTGACCACCACTCAAACCCTTCTTGATGAAGCACGTGGCAAGGGTCAAGCCGAGGCGGACAAAGTCAAATCGGATGGCGCCAAAGTTGTCGCAAAGATTGAAAACGATTCCAGTGAGAACCAAGACAAAGCAGTCAAATTGGTTCTCGACGCATTATTGTCTGAGTGAGGGATCGTTATGTTTGACACAGTTGCCATGTCCCGTTTGGCTGTGGCTGCTCCTGTTAATCGGATGGAAGATGTCCTCCGGGCTTGTGTGTCGGCGGGGTGCGTTCACATTGAAACATACTCCAATTTCGAGGATGGCATCAGCGTTGGCTCAGCCACAGATAGTGATGAGGCAAACTCCGTTAGTTCCATGCTTGCAAAGGTCCGTGCTGCTGTCTCAGCGTTCAATCCAGTGAACGGAGATGGGCCAGTCTCGATAAAGCGCATAAAGTCCCTCCTAGGCGGCGATTTCCCCTCTCAACTTGATGAGGGGTTGCAATACCTTGACACACAACGAGATGCCGAGGCAGAACTTGCTCTCCTTGATGAAAAGATCCACCTCCTCGGCCGACTCACTCCTCTCAACATGCCCCTTGAACTCCTCCAAAGCTCTGAGCACGTGGAAGTTTATGTCGCGGAAACCAGCCGTGCTAGCAAAGCAAACTCTGTGTTTGGTAGTCTTACCTCAAAGGTTGAGTTACTGACCGCCCCGGGTGTTGTTGCAGTCGCATGCATGCCGGCGGATGCAGCTGAAGTCCAAATGGCGCTAGGTGAACTTGGCGGAAAAGCCGTCCAAATCCCATCATTTACTGGCCACCCCAAGGAAGCAATGGAGACTCTAAACAAAGAGCGTGCGGCTGTTTCAGGCCAACTTGAGGAAGCCGTTGAAGGCTCTAGCAAATGGGGTGAAGTGCACGGCCGCAATCTCTTAGCAATTCACGAGCACCTTTCCAGGGAAGATGCCATTTACACCGCCCCAACTCAACTCGCCGTCTCAAATCAAGCCTTTGCGCTTGATGCATGGGTCCCTACTTCGAAGGAAGTCCTGATTCAGGGTGCTTTGAAGAACATTGCTTCCCACGTTGAAGTTGCCCCATTCGTCGACGACCACCATCATCACGATGACGACCACCACGAACCTACGCCCCCCGTCGCTCTTGAAAACGGAACCATCTCTCAACCCTTTGAACTCATGGTGGATTTGGTGGGGCGCCCTGCCTACGGCTCCTTCGACCCCACTACATTCCTCATGTTCACTTTCCCAATGATTTATGGATTAATTCTTGGGGACTTTGGCTATGGATTGATCATCCTCATGCTTGGGATGTGGCTTGGGACCAAACCCTTTGCAGCCGACCCAGTTGCAAAGAATGGCATTACAATCCTCAAGTGGATGGGTGTTTGGTGCATCATTTGGGGCCTTCTCTTTGCCGAAGGGTTCGGCTTTGTGTGGGATGAGTCTTGGTCGCCGCTTGCGCCCCTCTACGAATGGACGAAGGCCATGACCGATGGCAAACTTCCTGAGTTTATCACCAACACGCTAGGCATGAGTCACACCTACATCCCCTTCCATCGCGCCAGTGGTGCATTGCAAGACTACGTCCTCCTCTCTGTGTACTTGGGTGTCCTCCACCTCATGGTTGGATTCATTATTGGCTTCATCAATGTCGCCAAGGCCCATGGTATCGTTGCAGCCTTCTTCGAGAAGGGCAGTTGGATGATCATTCTAACCGCTGGATTCCTCCACGTTTACGGTTTCTTGACCGGTGTGCATCCGGTCTTCGCAGTTACGACACCCGGCCTAGCGGTTCTTGTCGGCATCGTTTGCCTCATCATTGGTTTGGCTGTCTTTGAGAAATTTGGCTGGGCAGGGGGTCTCATCATGGGGCCCATTGAGACGTTCGGCCTTCTCGCAAACACGCTTTCCTACCTCCGTGTTATGGGCGTTGGAGTTGCAGGTGTCAAAATCGCAGAAGTCTCCATTACCATGGGCTGGGAAACCATGACGGCCTCTGGTGCAGGAATTCTCGAAATCATTCTAGGCGCCGTCCTCTTCCTCTTCATTCAGGCCTTTGCACTCGCACTCGGCCTGCTTTCACCAAGTATTCACGCTGCCCGTCTCCACTTTGTGGAATGGATGGGCAAATTTTACGACGGCTCGGGCCGGGTTTTTGCCCCGCTGGGTGGCCGCACCCTCCATTCGGAGGGGCAATCATAGTCCCATGGACATTAAAGGAGGTAGAAATATGAACAAGAATACCCTAAAAACAAGCCTACGCACACTGATCGTACTGCTAACCATTGCCTTGGTCGCCCAAGGTGTTGCAGCATTGGAAGAAGATTCGGGTGCAACTGACGGAATGACCGGCGACGTTGGTGTTGGTCTGGCCCTTGGCCTTGCTGCCATTGGTGCTGGATTTTCCCAGGCCGCTATCGGCAGCGCTGCTGTTGGTATGCTCGCTGAAGACGGAAGCAAGTTCGGTGTTGCATTGATCTTCACCGCTCTTCCAGAATCCATTGTGATTCTAGGTGCACTTCCGCTTTTCCTCGGCAATTGAGGAAAAACGGTTTTCGTTGGGCGAAGGCTCAATCGAACGAACGATGAAGGAGATGAAAGAATGACATTAGAAACACTAGCCAAAGACATTGCTGCATCGGCAGAAGCAGAAGCTAAGGCGCTGATTAAAAAAGCCAAGGCAGAAGCAAAACAACTCGTCGCAGAGGCAGAAGCCAAAGCGAATGAAATCCGTGAACAGGCTGAGCAGCGAGCTTCGAAAGAAGCAGGACAACTCGAGCGTGAGCTCGGTGCAAGCGCCCGACAGTCCAACCAAAAGGACATCTTGGTCGCCCGCAAAAAAGTCCTCGACACCACGTTTGATTCTGCACGAGATCATGTTGCAGACCCAGGCATGAATGGGAGGGATGCAGTCCTGAAGACTTTGCTGGCTAATTCAAAGAAACTGGCCAAAGGATCCTTTGTGATTCGTCCAGTCGAACTTGACCGAGCAGCCATTACTAAGGCTGCAGGTGACCAAAAAGTCGGCGAAGGTGTTGACGGTCTTGGAGGATTCATCCTCGAAGCAGAAGATGGTTCAGTCTCGTTTGATATGCGCTTTGATGTCTTACTAGACCAAGCTTGGTCCCATCAATTGACCGCAGTAAACCAAACCCTGTTTGAATGAAGGTGATACAATGATGCTCGGAAATACACCATACGTTGCTGCTCGCGCTAAGTCGCGACGGCAAAAATTGGCTGACCGAGCTCGTCTACGTCAATTAATCAACCAATCCGTTGAACAATTGACCGTAGCAGTTGGCGATATTGGATATCGTACTGAAATCGATTTGTATGCTGGAAAACTAACTGGAGGAGATCTTGTTGAAGCAGCCTTAACTCATAACCTTGAGGCTGAACTTCAAGACATTCTAAAGATGAGTAACCGAACCATTCGACCTCTCATTGAAATTTACACGCTTCGGTTCGAATATCAGAATGCAAAGGCTGTCTTGCGAGCAGTGCACAACGGCATTGACGTCGATGAAGTGGGACATTCCATCCTTCCCGAATTGAACGATGTGAACACGCCCTGGCTCAAAGTGGTTGAATCATCGGATGATTTGCAGGCCGCCGCCGCATTGATGCGTCGGAAAGCCTTCGGATCAGCCCTTAGCCGTGTTCCTGAAAATGGAACTCTGGCTGATTATGAAGACGCCCTCGACCGCCATTACTACGCTTCTGCACGAAATGCAATGCGAACGACGAAAGGTGCTCCTGCACGTTTCCTCTCCCGCCTCTTTGCAGCCGAAATTGACCATCGTAACATCGTCAATATCTTGGAAGCTACGGCCGTTGGTCTGACCAATGAACAACTGGTCCCTCTTTTGATTCCAGGCGGCCGCTTACTTCCCAAGCGAACTTTTTCATCAATTGCTAGCGGTGGCCGAAATACGATGATCGACTTGCTTCGTTCAGGTGACCGATTCGATATGGCTGGGTTTGAAACCGTGCTAGAAGAGGCTGAAAACAGTCGAAGCCTCGATGCGGTCATCACATGGATGAAGATTAGAGAAAATGCTATGATGCAACGGATGAGCTACCTCCATCCAGTATCCGCACTCCCTATCATCCACTATGTGGCCATGAAAGTTCAGGAAGTTAACGACTTACGATTCATCGTCCGTGGTCGTCTCGCAGGACTCAGTCCTGCCGTGTTGGAGGCACACGTAATCTGAGGTGATTGCCATGGAGATTGCAGTTGTTGGCTCCCCCGAATTCACGCTGGGATTCCAGCTTGCAGGTCTATCAGATTTGCACAACCCCGAAGGTGAAGAGGCATTACATGCCACCCTTCGTTCACTTCTCAACAACAAAAGTGTTGGAATCATGGTGGTCGACTCCGTCATGCTTACATCACTGCCCGATCGTCTGAGAGATCAGCTTTCGTCGTCCGTCTCCCCAACCGTTCTTGGTATCGGTACGGAGGAAGACACCACCTTGCGGGAAACCATCCGCAAGGCAATAGGAGTCGATCTTTGGAAATGATATTCCAATCCCAAAATAGGAGGAACAGAAAATGAGCAATGAAGGAGTAATTTACAGAATATCCGGTCCGGTCGTGACTGCCACTGGTATGAACGCAGCGATGTACGACGTTGTTCGTGTTGGGCACGAAGGATTGATGGGCGAAGTGATTGAATTGCACGGAGACAAAGCCGTCATCCAAGTGTACGAAGATACCTCTGGCATTCGCCCCGGCGAACCAGTCTTGAACACAGAAGAAACTCTCTCTGTTTCACTCGGGCCTGGTTTGCTCACACAAATTTACGATGGAATCCAGCGACCTCTTCCAACTTTGGAAGAAGAAATGGGTGTTTTCATCACCCGTGGTGTTGATGCAGACGCATTTGACCTCGAGAAGATTTGGACATTCGAACCCCAAGTCGCCAAAGGTGATACCATTACTAGCGGCCAAGTGATTGGCCACGTTCAAGAGACTGAAACCATCATTCACAAAATCATGATTCCTCCTGGCAAGGGTGGCGTTGTGAAGTCCATTGAATCTGGAGATTTTAATGTCACACAAACCGTGTGTGTATTGGAAGATGGAACTGAATTGCAGATGATGCAGAAGTGGCCTGTTCGAACACCTCGTCCTTTCCAGCAGAAGTATGCTCCAGAAACTCCTCTTATTACTGGTATGAGAATTCTGGATTTCTTGTTCCCACTCGCTAAGGGCGGTGCTGCAGGTATCCCTGGACCGTTTGGTTCTGGAAAGACAGTTACCCAACAATCCCTCGCAAAGTATTCCGACGCCCAACTCGTTGTGTACATCGGCTGTGGTGAGCGTGGAAACGAGATGACTGAAGTGTTGGACGAATTCCCTCACTTGATTGATCCAAACACCGGTAAGCCCCTCATGGAGCGAACGGTCATGATTGCGAACACTTCGAACATGCCTGTGGCTGCTCGTGAAGCATCTGTCTACACTGGAATTACAATTGCAGAGTATTTCCGAGACATGGGCTATGACGTCGCTCTGATGGCAGACTCCACTTCACGATGGGCTGAAGCAATGCGTGAGATTTCCTCCCGTCTTGAAGAAATGCCTGGTGAAGAAGGATACCCTGCTTACCTTTCCTCTCGAATTGCAGAGTTCTACGAACGTGCTGGCCGTGTTGAGACCCTTAACGGAGATGACGGCTCAGTTACCGTTATCGGTGCTGTGTCCCCTCCAGGTGGAGATATTTCCGAGCCAGTTTCTCAAGGTACACTCCGTATCGTGAAGGTGTTCTGGGGTCTTGATGCAGGACTTGCACGACAACGTCACTTCCCTGCGATCAACTGGTTGAATTCCTACTCCCTGTACCCACAAAGTTTGGATCAATGGTTCCGTGATAACATTGCTCAGGATTTCCCGGAGATTCGAACGCAAATCAGCGGTCTTCTTCAAATTGAATCTGAACTTCAAGAAATCGTTCAACTTGTGGGTTCAGATGCATTGCCATCTGACCAGCAACTGACCCTTGAAGTCGCTCGTATGATTCGTGAATTCTTCCTTCAGCAGAACGGGTTCCACGATGTTGACGCTTACTGTGACATTCACTTGCAGTATCAAATGGCAAAGGCCATCTTGTCGTTCCAAGATGCAGCAAAGTCTGCAATGGCTAGCGGTGCCGTTCTCAACGATGTTGTCAACGTGCCAGCTCGCTCCGACCTCATGCGAGGTCGTTTTGAGAAAGGTTACATTGACATCATTGCCGACATGGTAAAGAAAATGACGGATGAAATCGCCGATACGGTGGAGGATAATTGAGGAGAGGATTAACATGACTGGAAAAGAATACCGAACCATTACTGACGTGAAAGGACCTCTGGTCTTTTTGAACAAAACAGAGCCTGTTGCCTTTGGTGAAATCGTTACCCTACGCCTTTCCAACGGCACCATCAAGAATGGCCAAGTTCTCGATACTTCTGACGATCTCGTGATTGTCCAAGTGTTTGAAGGAACAGCAAAGATTGACCGTCAATCCGGTGTCACCTTCATGGGTGATGTCTTCAAACTCCCAGTGAGTACTGACCTTGTTGGTCGTATTTTGGATGGAGCAGGACGCCCCCGTGACGGTGGTCCAGAGATTGTCGCTGAAGAAAAGGCAGACATTATCGGTGCTGCTATCAATCCATACAGCCGACAGAGCCCAAATGATTTCATTCAGACTGGTGTCTCTGCAATCGATCTTTGTACCAGTCTTGTTCGTGGACAGAAGTTGCCAATTTTCTCAGCATCTGGACTCCCACACAACGACATTGCACTGCAAATTGCTCGTCAAGCAAAACTCAAGGACTCCGATGAAGAATTTATTGTCGTGTTCTGTGCAATGGGAATTACTGCCGAAGAATACAACTTTTTCCGTTCCGATTTGGAGCGAACAGGTGCTCTCGAGAACGCTGTATTGTTCGTTAACCTTGCCGACGACCCGGCTGTTGAGCGAATCATCACCCCTCGTCTTGCACTCACCGCTGCAGAATACCTTGCCTTTGAGAAAGATTACCACGTTCTCGTGATTTACACAGACATGACCAACTATTGCGATGCTCTTCGTCAAATTGGTGCAGCTCGTGAAGAAGTTCCAGGACGCCGTGGTTACCCAGGTTACATGTACACCGATTTGGCTATGCTTTACGAACGTGCAGGAATTATCAAGAATAAGAAGGGTTCAATCACTCAATTCCCAATTCTGACCATGCCCGGTGACGATATCACTCACCCAATTCCTGATTTGTCCGGATACATTACTGAAGGACAGATTGTTATTTCCCGTGAATTGCACCAACAAGGTATCTATCCGCCGATCAACGTGTTGCCGTCTCTCTCTCGATTGATGGGTTCCTGTATTGGTGAGAAAACTACCCGTGAGGATCACAAGTCTGTTTCCGACCAGATGTACGCTGCTTACGCACAGGGTCGTGAACTTCGCGGACTTGTCGCCATTGTCGGTGAAGATGCACTGAACGAGCGTGACAAACAATTGCTCGACTTCTCAGGGGTCTTTGAGGACAAGTTCCTTCGTCAGTCACGTGATGAAGACCGTTCCATCGAGGAGACCCTCGATTTGTGCTGGACCCTCATGTCTGCTATTGACACAAAGTATCTTGTGCGTCTAGACCAAAAATGGATTGACAAGTACCACCCAGATAATCGAGCTTGAATACGAACACGAACGGATACACGAGGGGAATGCTATGGCACTGGATATCAAACCAACCCGCAGCGAACTCATCAAGTTGAAGGCGCGTATCAAACAAACCAAAAATGGTTACAAACTTTTGAAAATGAAGCGTGACGGGCTGTTTCATGAATTCCGCCAACTCCTTTCGGAAATGATTGAGGCAAAGCGAGACCTAACGGCCACGTACCGTCTCGCCAAAACTCGAATCGACCTGGCCAATGCCATTGAAGGTGGTTTGGCAGTGCGTGCCGCAGCGATTGCAAATTCAGCCCACCCAGAAGTGGAAGTTGAACGCCGAAACATCATGGGTGTTGTAGTCCCAAGTGTGAGTGGTTCGAATCTCAAATCAACCTTCGCAGAGCGAGGTATTGGGTTCATCGGGTCATCGCCCTACATTGATGAAGCGAGTGATTCGTTCAGTAACTTGATTGAAAAGATAGTCACCGCTTCGGAAATGGAAGCAACACTCAAGCGTCTTTTGGCAGAAATCGAGGCAACTAAACGCCGTGTCAACGCTCTTGAATTCAAGGTCATTCCAGAACTTGAGGAAGCCAAGGTATTCATTCAACTTCGTTTGGAAGAGATGGAGCGAGAAGAGACCTTCCGTCTCAAGCGTTTCAAGAACAAGTGATTCCTTTTCCCCCCTCCTGTTGAACGAGGGATTCATGGGGGATGGGCTACACCGAGAACCGAGGGGGTCGTGCATGTCAGAGGAATCCTTGGCCCCCACCGATTCTCTTGCTCCTTTAGACCACGAGGCAAAGGCTTGGGATCAACACGAATTATTGGGGTCAATATTGGCAGAATACTTTCAATTGACTGAGAAATCACTCGGTCGTTGGCCTACGTGGGAGGTGCATGAACACAAGGAAGGAGCTCTTCACGATGATTTAGTCGATGCCAATGCACATTTGGAACGCTTGGGTTGGATGGCAACACTTTCTCCGGGAAAATCATGGACCGTTACTGTGTTTCCACGACCTGAACGACAGTTTCCAAGAGGGATTAATCATCTTTGGTTTTGGGGTCTTTCGTTCCTGACTCTGACCTTAGCGGGTGATGTCTGGATGCGTCCTTCACGTCCAGAATCGGGATGGTTTGACTCCTCCAGTATGTTGGATGCAATAATTGGGTATAGCCTTCCAATCCTCTGTACACTTCTCCTCGCCACCATGATTCAGCGTTGGATGGCACGAAAATATGGCGTTCGTTCTGGACATATTCTACCGGTGCCTGATCTAACCATCGCTTTTTACGCTCTGGGGATTTTCCCATCGAGTTGGTTATTCTGGCCATTCGGAATTTTACTCATTCCAACCATGCCAAGAATGGATGCCCGCCCTTGGCCAAATCGTACATCACTTGGGTATGTTGCACTGAGCGTACCTATTGTTTTGATGACCGTTGGGACAGCGCTGTTGTTTGGAGGTTTGGCACTCACGCCTCAATATCTGGAATCAATTTCCATGCCGTTGATTACCATGGCACCTGGATTACTCGGATTCCTTGCCACTGAATTTGTTCATGACGACGCCCTCATTCGTATGGCCTGGGCTCATCCTTGGGTTCATGCAGGGGGTATGCTGCTTCTCTTTGCTTGGATTTCGCTTCTTCCGATTCCAACCTTCCCTGGAGGCCGATTGTTAATTGCTCGAATGGGTTTGCGGGAGGCGAGGAGTTCAGGCACACAGATGCTTCTCTTGGTGACGGTCTTGACCTTTGCATACATCTTTGGAGTCTTTGATGGATTGTCCTTGTGGTACCTTGTTCTCGCTCTAATACTTCCTCTGTTGTTCTTTTTCGGTAATGATATGCGTCTTCCGACCATTCTTGACGAAAGTCAACCCCTTGAAGAGCAGGATCATCGTCGCATGGGCATGTTGCTTTTTGTAGCCTTTTTGTTATTCCTTCCCAGTCAGCAACCCGTGATGAATGACAATGATTGGGATGCAGACCTTTCCTTTGAGATTGATTCAATCGATTACGCCACACAATTAGAAAACGGCTCATGGGTGAGCCACAATGAAATCAAAATCATCAACCCATCGTCCTTGAAACTCCCCTATGCCATTGATGTCGTGTTTGAACAACAAAACCACCATTGGGAAATTGAATGGGATTGCGATGGTGAAGACACACGCACTCTTGATGGTGAGGGGTGTGGTGACGAGCTGCTCCCGGGAAGGGTGGCTACTTTCTGGGTGAATTTCTCTTGGTATGCCTCCCCTGCACCATTGGCATCAAATGTAACATTCATCATTGAAATGAACGACCGTTACGAACTTCATTCGGATATTGTACGTCCCGGTTTGGAAGTGATTGCTGGAGACCATTGGTATGACATTGATGGAGGAGATCACGTGTTGAGGTGTGTTGATTTGGAGGGGACTCTCATCGAGAATGAACAACTCAATGCTAGTGTGGGAGATTCATCAATTCCAGGTTTACAGACATCTTTGGTGCAGATTAACGGGGTTTCAGCATTGGAAACCACCTACGATGAAGTCCCCAACCGTTTTTGTCTTCGCGGGCTTGACCCTCTGGTATTCCAACCGAGCATGCACCAACTTCAACTCAACAATGCCTCGTTTGAACCATTGGAGCCTCCTCGTAGAGTGTTATCGGCAGTCGTACCATCCACTGGATGGCACATTACTGCAGATGAGTGGAATGGTTGGGGCGCACATCTTGATTCCGGAGGTGTTCTCCAAGTTGAATCAGAAGATGGTTGCAAGATCAATGGAGAAATCAGTACGCCTTCACGCCCCATTGAGGGTGAATGGATTTGGGATACGGCTCTACGCTCATCAGGGTCAATGCCGTTGATCGAAGAGGGTCAGAATTTGACTGTGCTCATGACAGAAGGTATCAACATGAGTGTGTGCAATGACGCTTTCAATCCGTATCCAAGACTTTCTTGGGGCGTTGAACAAGGCCCTGAATTGATGATCCAATGGATGAACACAACCTCTCGGTTTTGGACTTCAACATGGGCTGTAGCCTTCAACGGAACTTTGTTGGAATCTTCCATGGGCGAACTTACAATTCACAATCCGAGTAATGAATCCATTCCATTCCGAATTGCTCGTCAAGGAGGCATCGGTTCAGATTGGACACATGATTGGAACGGAGAACCGTTAGCACCAGGTGACACATCTCTCTCATTACAACCCCCAACGACCCCGTATTCAACCATGTGGATGTCATTGGAATCTGGAACAGTTGTGTTGCACTTGGCCAGTTACGAATAGGTGACCTCATGCGAATTTCAATTCTTGGTGTTGGAGCTATTGGAGGATTGATGGCAGCTCAACTCGCCCATTCATCTCATGAACTTCATTTGCATGTAAGGTCGGAATCTGGAGCCCAAATGGTCCTAGAGGGTTTGGAATTAGAAGGGCAATCTCAGGTTGTTTGGCCCTCGGATCGATTCATGTTCACCATGGATTCTTTTGAGATCCCAACGCAATACAATGGTGTTTCAGACGTGGTCATACTCGCGTGTAAAGCACATGATGTCATTTCTTTGGCACCAATTGCATCAATCCTTCTCAAGCCGGATGGAGTTATTTTCGCTCTCTCCAACGGTTTGGGTCACGTGGAGACCTTACGGGCTGCCGCAGGGGCTGACCGTGTTTTGGCAGCTACCACAACGCATGGGGCTTTCCGTGAAGCAAACGGTTCGATCGTATGGGCAGGTCGAGGGGGCGTCTCATTGGGTTCTTTACCAGGAGGCCCATCTCTTGACCGTGCTGCTCCTCTCATTGGAACATTTGAGGAAGTTGGCCTCCACCCACAATGGCGAGAGAATGCTATGGCCATGATTTGGGAGAAAGTCTTGCTCAATGTGTCAATCAATCCCCTTGCAGCCTTGTCAGGTTTACGCAACGGGGAATTGCTCGAATCGACACTGTTCAATGGCTGCATGATGGTGTTTCGTGAAGCCAGACAGGTTGGGCTTTGCGAAGGTGTATCTGTGATGGATGAACTTGAATTTGAAGCAAAGTTAAGGCGTGTTCTCAATACCACGTTTAACAATTCATGCAGCATGCTTGAGGACATGAAGGCAGGTAGGAAGACAGAGATTGAGCATCTCAATGAAGCGATTGCTCGCAAAGCAGAGAGTCACGGATTGACCTGTCCGCTCAATCAAGTTCTTTCATCGTTGGTTCGTGCTTGCCATCCTTGAGTAAATCAAGGTTGAAATGGAGGCCTCTGTTTTCAGCCCGATCAATAGCATCTGCGACAACGAGGTGGCCAACGAGTGCTAAATTCCGCAATTCCACAATCTCTCGTGACGGGAGTGAGGTGCGCCACATCCGTTCGACTTCGTTGTTAAAGAGCGTCAGACGTCGAGATGCACGTTCCAACCGTTTGTTCTTCCTCACAATCCCGACTTCTTTTTCCATGGTATTTCGTAAACTCATTCGATCGTGGATGATGGAGGCGTGTTCCCCCAGCAGATCCAAACCCTCTGCACGCCAGTTTGGGCGGGTTCCTTGGTAAGGGGATGGAGGGTTGGCAATCAGATATTCAGCGGTACGGTGGGCATAGACAACGGCTTCCAACAGGCTGTTTGATGCCAATCGATTGGCGCCGTGCATGCCTGTACAAGCAACTTCACCTATTGCATAAAGGTGGGGCATGTTGGTTCCATCCTCTTGGAGGAATGCACGACCCAAATGGTCCACCTCGATGCCCCCTACCATGTAATGGGCTGCTGGGACAACAGGAATTGGGTCAATGCCGAGGATCATACCTTCCTCTTCAAGGCGGCGTTGTATGGTTGGAAAGTGCTCATTGAGTCGTTGTTTGTCAAGGTGAGATGTCACGAGATGAACATGGGTTTTCCCCGACTCTTTCAGGCACTGGTCAATGGCGCGTGCAACGATGTCTCTGGTCGCCATGGAACCAAGCGGAGAGTGCAGTTTTGTGAATGAGAATTTTTCGGGAAAAGGAATTGCAATACCCTGAAGTTCTGCATCTTTGCATGCTTGATTCCATGCTGCTAAACCCGTATCATCGAGTAATACCGCTCCTTCGCCCCGAAGTGCCTCTGATATCAAGAACGGTCTTTTCGAATCGCTGAAGAGCGCGGTTGGGTGGAATTGAATAAAGGCCAGGTCTTTGACGCAAGCACCTGCTCTATAGGCCATTGCCAATCCATCTCCGGTGGCGACACTCGGATTGGTTGTTTCTTTCCAAAGCCTTCCAACCCCCCCTGTTGCAAGAATCAATGCGTCTGCTTCAATGGTAAGCACCTTGTTTGTGATTTGATCCAAGCACCACACGCCTGCCACGCCATGACTTGGATGACCATGGTGACGTTGGATGATATCGATGGCGAGTGTATTGGGTTTCAAATGAATACGGGGTTCATTCTCTGCATGTTCGATCAAGGCGCGCTCAATCTCTTTCCCTGTAGCATCTTTAGCATGCAAGATACGATGTTCAGAATGCCCTCCTTCTTTGGCCAAGGAATATTTTCCATCCGTGCCTTGTTGAAACCGCACACCGATGTTCACCAAGTCATGGATTCGTTCTCCGGCTTCTTCAATGATTGAACGAACCACCGTTTCATCACACAAACCATCGCCCGATTGCAGGGTGTCTTGAATATGAGCTTCCATACCTACGTGATTGGTTTTGTCCAAGATTGCAGCGATGCCACCTTGCGCCCAATTGGTTGAGGAGTCCTCAGCACGCTGCTTGGTGATCACGGATACTTCATGGCCTGCATTAGCGAGCTTAGCTGCAGCGAACAATCCAGCGATTCCGCTGCCAACAATGACGATGTGGGCCATGATTCATCCCCGCGGTATTCCTGCCTGTTGCTTCATCCTTCTTGATGATGGGGATGCCTCAATCTCCACGCGATAGCACTATGTATCGTAATGAATTGAAACATACTGAGGGAACTGGATGAGGGGCAAGGTCGTGGGGCTACTCGGTGTGTGGTATGCCGGTCTTTCCATTGCGAATGTCGAATTTGGAGCCATCGCTCCCGTCCTCATCAATGGAGCGAAAGGGCACTCATTGGATTTGATGCAAATGATGACGCCAAGTTGTCTAGATCGCGACACCATTGCAGAGGACCTTGCTACGATGGGAGGCTCCTATTGCCTTCGGCCAGTTGGCCATTGGACCGCTATTGATCTCTTGATGGTCTTCGTAGGCATGATGCTCGTACTTTCTCAACTCGAATTGCCGCAGGATAAGCCCTGGGCTATGCGGATGAGAAAAATAGGTTTCGTGCTTGGTTGTGTTGCCTGCAGCCTTGCAGTTCTCGACCGTTTCTCTTTGTTTTCCTCTGGGGATGATTTCAAGGGCTTGTCAGACCTTATGCCAATACAATTTTCACCGTGGATTACACAAGCCATTTTTGCCTTTATTGGATATATTTTGATGAGGGGGCCGAAGTACCTTGAGGCAGAAGCTGTCACGCAAACAAGAACACGAGTCCAAAGCCGTCGCGAAAAAGCGACCCAATTTCGCTCTTCATTCTTCGACAAAGGCCAACAAGATCAGAAAGTCTTGGAACGGACCAAGCGGAGCCATTTACTTCGTAATGATGAAAACCTTCGTATGAATAAACGACGGAAAAGTTTGCTTGTGATGGCAACCTGTCCATATTGTAAGGGCGCAGGATGTTCAAAATGCAATGAGTTAGGCGTCTTCTGAACATCTTTCGGCGTTAGGAAAGAGGCCCTCAAAAGCAAGGTACTGAGGCGACTTTCTTCGCATTCTTTAAAACCTGTCAGAGTTGGGTGTAAGAACTAAGGTAAGGGAATTTATTTCCTTACACCGAGGGATAGGGATGTATCTAAAGTCACTTGAGGTTTCAAATTTCAAATCATTCAAGGGTGAAGTCACCATCCCCTTGGACCGAGGCTTTACAGCCATCACTGGTCCAAATGGGTCAGGGAAATCCAATTGCGGTGATGCAATTCAGTTCGTTTTAGGGCCGAAATCCAACAAGGTCATACGTGCTCAGAATTCTGCAGATCTCATTTTCAACGGCGGGAAAAATTCCAAGCCAGCCAGAGAATGTTCGGTGACATTGATCTTCGCCAACCCGCAGATGAGCAACGGCCGACGCCGTTTGCCATTAGAGAAAGATGAAATTCGTATGTCTCGCAAGGTCAGATTAACGGCCTCTAATAACGTGGTCACCACTTACGCTCTCAACGATGAGGAGAGCAATCAGAAAGCCTTCCACCGATTGCTTGGCGCTGCCAATGCACGTCCTGACGGATACAACATCGTGCTCCAAGGAGATGTCACCAGCCTGGCGAAAATGACAGCGAATGAACGCCGGAAAGTTTTGGATGGTGTTGCTGGCGTCACTTCTTACGACGATGAAATCCGTAAAGCCAGTAAACAACAGGAAAAGGTCGAGACATTCATTGAACGCATCGGTCTCCTTGAGAAAGAAATGGTGGATCGTCTTACCGTTCTGGAAAAAGAAAAGGCCTTGGCAGTTAAAGCAAAAGATGTCACTGAAGAATTATCACAGACCAATCAATTACTTTTGCAGTCGCGTTATGCAAGTCTCAAACATGAACTTGAATTTCATTCTGCCCAACGAGAAAAGTACCTGGGCGAGAGTCAGCAATTGATGGATGACCATCAAGAAGGAGAAAAAGCACTGCTTCAGTTGGATGACAGAATCGCTGAACTCCAACGAGAAATCAACGCCTTAACTGGAGGAGATTCATCGGAACTCGGAAAGGCTATTCAAGCCCTCCAGGTCAGTATTGAACTCAATAATGACCGAATCGCTGATGCAGAGCGAGAAGACGAAGAAGCCTCAATCGGATTGGAGACACTCAATCAAGAATGGACAGATGCCCATGAAGAATACACAGCCTTTGTTGAAGGATTGAAAACCGCAAAGGATGACCTTGTACAGGCCATGACCGAACTTAAAGAGGCCCAAGAAGTCGAAGCCAGCGTTCGCGAATCTCTCGAAACAGCAGGTGAACAGAACCTTGCTCTTTCACAAGCATTGACTGCAACCATTGAGGCCTTGGAATCTGCTAAAGCTCATTTGGATGAATCTCAACAGGCAGTGAACCTTCTCGGCATGGAAGCAGAGATGGTCGGTAAGCAGCTTGAAACAGCTCAAGAAGAGGCTGAAGAATTACGTCTTGCCTTAGGTGAGTGCGACGTTCGTCATCAACAACTCAAGGAAGACGCTCCTGAATTTGACCGAAAAAACCTCGCGGCATCTCTCCATCAATCACAACGAACCGAACAACAATTGTCCGAAGATACCACGCGTATTGAAATTAAATTACGAGAGGCTGAACGGCAATTGGCTTCCGCTAAATCTGAGATGGAAGAAAAATCAGGTGCAAGAGGACTTGCAGGTGGTGCGAGTGCGGTCATTGCTGCAAGAGATCGAGGTGAACTGAAAGGAATTATTGGCACCATTGCAGAACTTTGTGCACCAAAGGATGCCCGTCATGAAGTGGCACTCGCTACCGCCATTGGCGGTGGAATGGCCTCGGTCGTCGTAGAATCTGACGAAGATGCAGCCCGTGCCATTCAATGGTTGGCACAATCAAAATCTGGGCGCGCAACCTTCCTTCCACTCAACAAATTAGCGAATTCAAGGCCAGCCGGGAAATCGGTGATGGCTGCTCGAAAAGAAGGCGTCATTGGTTTTGCATACGAATTATTGGACTACGACCCACGGATTGACATCGCCGTCCGTTTTGTTCTCCGCAATACGTTGTTGGTGGATTCAATGTCAACAGCCCGCCGACACATGGGTGGGATCCGACTCATTACACTCGATGGAAACCTGATTGAAGCAGGAGGGGCGATGGTCGGCGGTTCAAAGCGAAAGATGAACATCACCTTCGGGGGGCGAATCCAGGGTGCGACTGAAGTGGAACGGTTGACTGGCGAGGTCGACAAACTTCGCTTGATGTCTCAGACCGTGACCGAAGCGCTCAGAGAGGCTCGTCGCCAGCAACAAGAACTTCGAATGAAAATCAACGCACTTGTTGATGATTCCCATACCACTGCAATGAATGAATTGAAAGCAGAGCGGAAACAAACACAAACAGCATACTCAAAATCTCAGGGTGTTGTCAAAGGTTTGGAAGAGACAATCGCGGGGCTCGAAAGCGATGCCAAGCAAGCGCTAACGGCACTTGATGCTGCTCAATCAGCCCACCAAATGACGATTGAGGCTCGAGACCAAGCACAAACTGCTCTGGAAGATGCGAGCCCAGAGCATCTCAAAGAACGCCTTCATGGCGCAAATATCCAGCGAGTTCAAGCTACAGGGGTGAAAGAACGCGCTGAGGAAACAATCGAAAGTGGAGCATCACATGAGAGTTTATTACTCAAAGTTGTCAACGAGACAAAAGCTCGCATCACTCGCTTGGAAGGAGACCAAATCAAGCGAAGCGAACGAATCGACACACTCTCAGGCGATATCGCTACAGCGAGCATTGAACTGAAAGCCAAGAAGGATGAACAGGCTATTTTGCTTGAAGAAAACCAGGGGTTAGAAACCGAACGTCAGGAATTGACCGAGGAACGTGCTACCTTAAGGGTGAAAAATGACGCACGTCTTACCGATGCTCAGACACATCGTCGTCATGCAGAAGAATTGATGCGAACCATTGCAGAACGTGAACAAGAGGTTCGCCTTATGGCTGAAGAACTGATTGAAGCAGATCTTTCGCCCAACGATTTACCCGAGAATTTGGGCAATGTTGGCGATTTGGAACGCAAGATACGTCGATTGCAGAAACAATTGGAAGAATTTGGAAATGTCAACATGATGGCCATTGAACAATTTGCCGCCTGCCAACAACGCTTGGATCTCATGAAGGATGAATTTGCAGCTCTACAAACACGACGGAAAGAATTGATTGATGTCACCGAGCAATTGGAGGCACAACGTAAAGAACGCTTGGTCAATGTACTTGAAAACGTCAACGAGAATTTCAAGAAATCATACCATGAATTGTCTGATGGGGGTAGAGGGGAACTCTTCCTTGAAAACCCGGATGAACCGTTCAAGGGTGGACTGGAACTTTGGGCTCAGCCAAGAGGTAAATCTTCCAAGGTTAGTCGGCAACAACTCTCCGGTGGAGAGCAATCTATGGCGGCTCTCGCATTGATTTTCGCCATTCAGGATTATGATCCAAGTCCGTTCTATTATTTCGATGAAGTTGACCAAAATTTGGATGCCTATAACGCAGAACGCATTGCAAAGATGTGCCGTCTACGCAGTCAGCGTGCTCAATTCATCATGGTGACTCTACGCAAGGTTTCGCTCAAATTAGCAGATCACCACATCGGAATTACTCATGGCGGTGATGGTTGCAGTCGACGAATCCTTGACTTTGACCGAGATCGTGCTATTGCACTGGGGCAAGCTGCACTCAAAGAAGCCCAATCCGATGCTAAGAAGAACGAAACTCGCCTTCTTGATGCTCAGAAAGTCACTGAAGGCATGCCTCGTGTACCAGAGGAACTTGATGTTCCACAGAGCCTCGGCGGTGTACTCCCCCATCTTTCTCCAACTCAGAACAACGAAAGTCTCGGTGGTCTTGCCGAACGGGCAGCGGAACTTACAGAAGATATTGAGGAAAGAGCCGAAGTAGCCAACCAACTCATTGAGGAAGAGGTTGCATCACCTCCTGCAGAAGATGAATTGACTCAAGACGAGGCATGAGGTGATACGATGGCAGAAACTCAAGGCATGCTGGACACATGGTTCCTTCAACAGGACATCATTGACCAGTTGCTTGCTTCTGGGGAAGAGCGAGAAGATGCTGAAGATTTCAGTCAGCGAATTTTGGCCATTGCTTCCACTGAGGAAGCAGAACATCAAAGCCTCCATGACCCCTTCGATCGATCGGTGGCTCTCGTCCTCTCTCTGGTCCGCGAAGAGGCGTTTAATCCATGGGACGTCGATTTGGCCGCATTTTTGCAGGTGTTCACCGAACGGGTTCAAAACGAGGCCGATTCTCTGGATTTACCTGCATGTGGCCGTTTGATTCGTCTCTCTTGGGAAGTGCTACATCATCAATCATCAACGTTGTTCGATCGTATCCAAAATGATCAAGAAGAGGAAGAATGGGATGAAGGGTTTTCCTTTGGCTGGGAAGCCGATTACGACGATGAAGCCTACATGTTTACTCAATCAATTCTCGACGGTGCTGCTGACGATCTTCTTCCGACTCTGTTCGATGAACGCGTTCGAAGAGATGAAGGCCGTCCGGTTACGTTGGGTGAACTTCTTTCCGCTTTCAAGGCCGCAGCCGATGATGCTGAAGAATTAAAATTGCGAGAACATAATCGTCTTGAACACGAGAAAGAACTAGCAGAATACCTTGCAAATGTTGACGGCCGAATGCATAATGAAGACCTTGAAGGTGACATTGAGCGATGTTGGAATGCCATGCGTGCTGCATGTGCAGAATCTGGACAATCTAAGGTCCCTCTCGTTGATGTTATTGGCAAATTGAAACCCGTCTTGTCCAGCATGTTCGGTGAACGCCTGGACGATCCTGATGGTGAAGCCATGGTGGCCTCCTTCATTGCAGGCCTCTTTTTGACTCATCGAAGAATGGCAAGCATCTCCCAAGATGGCGAGGTAGTTGAATCCATTATGATCGAAGACCTTTGGCCAAAAATTTCCACGTTTGATGGGGTCTTAGATCACATAGAGGTCTTGATGGCTGAGGATTCTGAAGGTATCGCAGATGAGGCTACAGGGTCTGTTCACCGATTGGAAGCCATTGCAGAACGGGCAAGAATTGCAGAAGAACGGGCGGCTCGAAAACAAGCAAGGCTGGATGCCCAAGAAATGCCAGCCCAGGATACTCCTGTTGAAGATTCGTTAGGGGCGCACGATTGGTTAGTCGAGTAGGGAGTTGCTTACATGTCGGAAATGCCGTTGGAAACATTGATTGAAGCCACCCTTTTCAGTTCTGGTAAGTCAATGTCAATTGGCGAACTCTCAGCTGCTTTGGGATACGATGAAGATGAAATGTTGGATTGTTTGTATTCACTTCAAGCCACCCTTAAGCGTCGTAAAGGTGGTTCACTTCAACTGGCAGAGGTTGGCACTCGTTGGGCATTGGAAGTGAAACCTGCTATCGCTACACTTCTGCCTAAAGAAACAAAGACGGACATGCCACAAAAATTGCTTAAGGCAGCAGCACTGATCGCCTATCACCAACCCATGCCGCAATCTCGTTTGGTTGAATTACTCGGTCAGAAAGCCTACGATTACGTGCGAGAATTGGCTCAGTTGGGTATGGTTGACCGTCGAAAGGATGGGAACACACGACGCTTGTCTACAACACGCCGTTTTTCTGAAGCTTTTGGCTGCCCCCATACCGAACGAAAAAAAGTCCAAGCATGGTTCCGCCAGCAAGTGCAAGCCTCGGGTCTGTTGGATGAACTCGGTGATCGCCAAGATATCTTGAAGGAAGTATCTGAAGAAGATGGGACCATTCAAGCCTCGTTACCAGTGCCCGAAGACGAATGAATCAACCTTGGCGCATCTCACCGAGCCATTGCTCGACTAAACTTTGAGTCCGAACGCCTTCGTGGTTTTGTACACGTTGTGCTAGTGCCTCAATTTCTGCGCCCTCTGCTCCTGCGCTAACAGCCATGTTTTTGGCATGCAGTTTCATGTGGCCCGCCTGAATGCCATTGGTGGAAAGAGCACGAAGGGCTCCGAGGTTTTGGGCCAGTCCAGCACAGACCATGATGCCTGCCAATTCTTGAGCGGATTCAACTCCTAGGATGGCTAGGTTTGCTTGAGCAGCAGGATGAACCTTTGATGCTCCACCAACAATTCCAACTGCCATGGGCAATTCCATGCTTCCAACAAGGTTTCCTGAAACATCACGTTCCCATTTCGACATCGATGTGTAATGCGGGCGTTCATGTGAGGCCCAGGCATGACATCCTGCTTCGATGGCACGCCAGTCTTGGCCACAGGCCATAGCGACACTGCTGATGGCGTTCATGATTCCTTTGTTATGTGTTGCAGCCCGAAACGGATCAATTTCTGCGAAGGCTTGTGCTTCGAGAATTCCTTGAATGACTTTGTTACCATCTTCCAAACTTCCATCACTTGCCATTTCTTCAGGCGTGAATGTGGCCGTTACTTTGGCTAGGCGGTGAGCGGCGAGATTGGATAAGATGCGTAGATGGGCACGGCCGCCAGAGAGTGATTCGAGGCGAGGTGCAACGCGTTCAGCCATGGTATTAACGGCATTTGCTCCCATGGCGTCTCGGCAATCCACCAAGAGGTGAACGATGAGCATCGGGCCCATGGGGCTTTCGAGTTGACGCATCTCAATGTCTTTGCATCCTCCTCCAAGGGCAATCATTCTTGAGGGAATATCGTTGCAAAATTGCTTCAATTCCTCTGAAGCTTGCCCAATGGCCAATTCTGCTGCATCAAGGTCTGGTACGTCCAGCAATTGTAATTGACCAATCATGACAGGTTGGTCGTTATTTGTGCGAAAACCCCCTGTTTTTAGACAACGTTTAGCCATGTTTGATGCAGCGGCCACTACGCTTGATTCCTCGAGGCAGAATGGTATGATGTAATGTGAATCGTCGATGACGAAATTGGTTGCAACACCTACGGGTAAGGACATGGTCCCAATGACGTTCTCGATCATCCGATCTGCTGCATCTTCGCTCAATTCACCACATGCTGCTAAGGCCTCAGCCTGCTCGGGTGTGAGATTTGCCGCTTCTGCAATGGTTTTGCGACGTTCTTCAACGGTGAGGTGAAAGAAACCCTTGAGTCGGCTATTGTTGACTGGCATGGGCTCCCTCGTTCCTTGCAAGCACCCTCGTTCCTTGAAGCAATCGCATGGATTCATTTCCGCCCTCGTGGGAAAATTCTAACGCGATTAACGCCTCCACTAACGCGTTAATCATGCGTTAAATGGCCGTTAATCTGGCTCTAATCCAGCCTTCGGTGTTTTGAATAACATCAACTAACGGGCCCGCCAAAGCCTCCATTGGCGTCAAACATGATATACTTGAAATTCATTGTCCGAGCATGGTCCAAGACTCCCAACTCTTTGGGTTACCTCGTCTCGAACAGAATCCATTTTCGACGCTCCCGCTTGAATCGGGAGATGTCGGCAAACTGATTGGGCGTAATACGGTGATATCCGAACTCAAGAATTATCTCAAATTCGGCTCAGCACGCCGTATTTTACTGGTTGGACCACTTGGCTCTGGCCGAACCTCCCTCACCCGATGCCTCACTCCTTATGCCTCAAAAACCGCTTTTGTGACACATTTACCCAGTCATGCCCCTGCGAAGAGCCTCCTGGATACGCTGTACAACCAATTACTGGACCTTCCAGCGCCCAATCGATGGGATGAGGTTGTCAAAGCCATCGTTGATGCAACCTATGCCAGTGGCTCTCAATTACCAATGATTGTGATCGACGTCCCATCAACGGACATTTCCACCCTAAATGTGGCGTTACGTAACGCACTTTCTGTGCTTGAACGATTGCGAGCTTTGGTAATTCTTGTCTGTGATCACAAACAACGTCAACAACTGCCATCCGAATTATCGCTCACCTTCGATGAGCACCGCATGGAACCTTGGAGGCCCGTTGATGTACAAAATCTGATTCAGCATCGCTTGGCCTCTATTGGCTACACAGGGGCTGAATATGCTCTCGAGGATGCCCGAACAGTCCTTGAGCAAACCGACGGCTATCCCTCGTCGGTTCTCACATTGCTTCGTAATTCGGTGGACAATATGCGAATGGGTCAATCCAATTGGGAACCCTCTATGCCAGATACCTCGGCACGATTGGCACCCAGAGACGGCCCATCTGAGTTGAACCGCTTAATGGAATCGACACCAGAACCCTCCATGCAGCCCCTCTCTCTATTCGATGAGGAACCAATGGGTGTCGAGGCGACAGAGGAGCCAGAAGAGGCAGAAAATCAAGAAGAAACCCCCCCTCATGACTTTGAGGCAGCGATTATCGACGCATCATTGCCTTGGACGGAGCGAACGGTATCATCAGTGGCCGATGAGCCAGAAGCTTCTGCTTTCGGAAATTTGTTTGACCTGGACATGGATTCACTCGATCAATCATTGGAAAAAGATGAACCCCTCCAACCGGCACCTTTCGCCACCCCTATCATCGATGCTTCAGAACCTCCACGCTCACGGCACACCAAAGCAACAGCTGGAGGGTTTTTCCGATTAGCAAATCGAAATAAAGACACCATCTCTCATCTCTCAGACCAAGAAGGAGGCAGTCCTGTGGTTCGGCACAAAGTGTTCGGTGATGATAAGAGCGAATATTGGGTTGCGGAGGATGTTTCAGAAAAGGAGCCGCCCTTGGTAGTTTCAGAAGAAGAATCTGCAGCATTGATTCATGATGAAATCGGCCTCCCAAGCCTCGAAGAGTTCATCGATGACACCACTGTGGAGGACCTCCCAATTCTGCCAGAGGATTCCTTATCTCAATCGTCGGTAAATCCCGATTCAAACGATCTACTGACCATGCTTTCGCACCTTCTTTCGGCGGTGAAACAACCTGCTAGTTCAGAAACATCTGCCCAAATTTTGAGATTTTTTGAACAACGACAACGAGAACATGCAGGGCCAAAGGAACAATTTGCCTTGGATACAACGGTACTCAATTCCTTGAATTCGTCCGAAGCATACGTGGTTTCAGAAGCAAATGAACGAGCGATTTCTCCATCGGATTCCACTGTGTTACAACACTTGGGAATTAAACGAGCACGACTTTCACAAATTTGCAGCCGGCTACTCAAGGCTGGCATCCTCCAAGTCAGGCAGGTTGGGCGAAGGCGCATGTACGAGATGACACAGAGTTCCCGTGCCCAATTAATGGCTTGGGGAGCCATGAAGGAAGGTGGTGCTCAATGAGTTGGGCCATCACATGGTCTTGGCAGGCCGATGCGCGTATTGCGACGATGGCTCCAGTTGAAGGCGGCGTTCTGGTCAGCTCTGGATTGGAACTCACGCTCTTGGAAGCGGACGGTAGTGCTCGATGGAAGGTGGAGATGCCTTTCAAGGTCCACGCAGCTTATGCCAATCAAGGCACGCTAGCCCTCCTTGCAGCTCATGGTTTCTATTTGATGGATACCACCACTGGTTCAATGAAGAACGAAGGGCGCAGTACGCCCGGAGGATTCAGCGATATCATGCATCGTCCAGGTGGCGGCTGGGTGCTAGCAGGCCGCCAAGGCCAACTTCACCTCTTTTCACAGGAAGGACGAGGCATACGACGTGTGGAAACAGGCCCCATTCGCCGACTTATTGGCTGGCTGGATCGAGAGCATTTGCTGTGGCAGGACCAAGAGGGTATGATTTGGTGCGGTCGCTTGACAGGTGATGACAAGAAGCGAATGCTGGAAGAACGCCCTTGGAGTTGGTGCTCAAGGCTCTCTGAAGGGCGTCTGCTGCTTCAAAGCGGTGAGGGTGGCATCTGGGAAGGCGTGCCCCATCCTTTCGGCTGGGATGCCCTAGAACGGCTCGAGAGCGAATCTGTTGAACCAATGCAGGCTGTACGTGGCGGTGATGGTTGGTGGGTCCTTGGCATCGAAGGCGGGCTCCACTCAATGAGTGAAGTAGCGCAATCCGATGAAGAATCATCCTCTCCTTCCATGAATCTGGGTGACCTTCTGGTGCTATGCACTCCCGATGCTATGGTGACGGCCACAAGAAATGGCTTGTTGCGAAGATGGGTTGCACCCCATCTCTCCGAAGCAGAACGACAAGGTCGTTACAAAGCAGCGGCCGAGGCAGCACTGGCACGTAATTGGGACGAGCGTCGTCAATTGTTTACACGTGCTCAGGAAGCAGAAGACATGGGGAAATTATCCTTGGCCATAGAATTATACGAAGCTCTAGGGCGATCTGAAGATGCACGTCGATTGCTTGCTCGGCAAAAGGAAAGTGGTGAGTGATGGAATCCTTAACTGAAATATCACTTGAACGAGTTGAACATTATCTTGATGTCACTCGCCGTGCACGTGCAAAAGCAACGCCCCTGGTCGACCCTTCCTCCATCGAAGGCCAACACCTAGCAACCATGCTTCGCATGGCTGATGATTATGCGTCGGATGCAAAACATTTCATGACAAAAGGAGATCTATTGCGTGCCTTTGGAGCCATCAACTACGCTCATGCATGGATCGATGCAGGAGTCAAATTACGTTGGCTTGATGGCCATGGTGATGACGTATTATTTACGCTCCCTTAATGTTTCTATAGCGAATCTATGAGGTTGAGTCTTGAGCCTTTAACCACTTCAACAACGGGCAGGTTTCCATCATAGAGTCGGCGTTTGAGGTCCACATCAACGGTGAGAACTGCTGATGGTTCGGATTGTGCTGAATGGAGGAGCAAGTCGTCAGTATGCCCTTCGCCATGTTCTGCCTTTGACACAAAAATGGATTTGGCTTCGAGCAAGGAAAGCAGGAGATGACTCCTTCCTCTTCGCTGTGCATCGAGCTGCTTCAATTCATTAAGAACAGCTTCCAACAATACCCATTGGCACGGGCCAAATAGGCGCTCAAGTTGATGTTCAATGTTCATTCCCGCATCAATGCAGGCCACCCAGCCGCAGGCGTCAATCAACACCCGTTGCATTTGTTTCGCCTCATTCAATGGTCCCGTAACCAATCAGTCGCCATCGGGAGCCAATCCTTCTCGAGAGGGAGATACGTTGTCCCTTATCGGCACAAATTGGAAGGCGTAAATCGAGGTTAGTACGATGTTTTTCTGCATTTCGTGTTGTACCAACCGAAGTGGCCGTAGCAACATTGAGCATCAACATCTCGTTGTTTCGCAATGGTTGAATTTTTTCTGGAGCTTCTCCATCACCAGTCACCATGTGCGACATGAGATTGACACTAATGCTAACAGAGGTATGAACTTCAGGTAAATCGCCTCTTCGTGCCACGACTTGCCCTGAGAGATTGTCCGAGGTTGTGATGGATGGGTCAAGGAGGGTTGCCATGCCGCAGAGTCCTCCAGCGTGCATGGTATCAAGTGATTTCCCTCCTCCTTGCATGCTACTAATGATGGCTTCAATGGGTTCCCAAGTCGATTTGTTTCCATTTTCGATCTTTCGCCCAGGGCCAATGATGACTTCATCACCTTCGTTGAACATTCCTTCTACGATGCTGCCTCCGATGACGCCACCTCGTAGTTTCGTGGGCCGAGTTCCCGGGCGGTTGATATCGAAGGAACGTGCAACATGCATGATGGAGCGGGTATCTTTGGATCGGTCTGGTGTTGGGATGGTGGCCTCAATGGCTTCGATCAAGACATCTAAGTTGACATCATGGTGAGCAGAAACTGGAATGACCGGTGCGCTTTCTGCGATGGTACCTTTGAGAAATTCTTTGATTTCCTGATGAGATTCGAGAGCTCGCTCACGAGAAACCAAGTCAATCTTATTTTGAACGATGACGATGTTCTTGATACCAGCAATTTCCAAGGCCATGAGATGTTCACGTGTTTGTGGCTGCGGGCAGGATTCATTCGCAGCAACCATCAGCATTGCTCCATCCATAATGGATGCACCAGTGATCATGATGGCCATCAATGTCTCGTGGCCAGGAGCATCAACAAAGGAGACTACACGTTGGAGTTCCTTGGCGATGTCTTTTCCCCCATCGGGTCGCTTACCTGTGGCGTAGTACTGTCCTTTGTCGTCTTTGTAAAACGCAGTATCAGCGTATCCTAATTTGATTGAGATACCTCGCTTGCGCTCTTCGGAATGTGTATCAGTCCAAACCCCAGACAAGGCTTGAGTGAGGGTTGTTTTTCCGTGGTCAACGTGACCGACGAGGCCAATGTTAACTTCGGGTTGTGCAGGAAGCTCTCGTGCCATGCTTCCCCCACCCTGTTTTCAACGAGTTCCCTCTCGGGTTCACTCCGATGCTTCCTCAGGTTCTGAGGACGAAAGAATGGTGTCGAGTGGCTTCTTGCCAGCCTCTACCACTTTGAGATTGATTTGGCGGGTGTCTTGTGTGATTGTGTTGCCACGGAATGTTCGTCGGCGTCGAAGACCGTCTGGCTTGTAGCGGAATCGCTTGTTTTCTCCGCCCTTTTCCTTGTGGACCACTTTTTGTCCTTTGTAACCAGTTGATTGTGTTACGAGGATGGATTGGCGGGAGCCTCCTTCCAAATCTCTTCGGAGCGGGGTTCCAGTTTTGTCTGATCCGCCAGTGATTTCCAATTTGTATCCGTTGAGCGTCTTTCCGTCTTCTCCGACGAAGAGGCCGTCAACTTGGTCGCCGATGCGCTTACCAAGGACTTGGGCGTAATTGTTACCCGAGATCTTGAGCGAATAGGACTTACCGCCGTTTTTTGGATCAGTATCGTTGACAACAGCGACGAATTCGGAATCGTTTTTTACAGCCATAAGAGCATCTCTCCGGTTTCTTCCGACTCACGACCCGTATTTAGCCCCATCGTATGAGCATCGCAGCCGCTCACCTTCGCAATAACTTGGGTAAGAGCAGTTCAAGCCTGCTTGCTAAGTCGGCAGGGAGGAAATGTGGCATGCTTAGATGGGTGGTTCTTCCACGCCCTCCTGAAACGGCCGCAACATGCGATTCAATGATACCTTCTTGTTCGAGACTCTTGATGTATTTCCACAGCGTGGTATGGCTTCTTGTCTTCTGCTCATATTCTTCACACACCACGGCATACAGGGCTTCGACGTCCCCCATTGTCATGGAATCCTGTGTCTTGAGCCGCCGGCACATGGACAAAAGTACCAACATTGTTGGAGGGCTCAAGGTGTCAATCAATTCGAGACGGACGCCCACATCGGTGGCCATCACATGATTGAGGGCATTGACATCGTCAACGGTGAGTTTTCGTTCTGTGTGTTCGTCTTGGCGAAATTCACATCGCTCTACAGCAGAACTCAAGAATTCAATGACTTGCCGTGCATCACCGCTTGGCGCAGCTTTTTCGGCCAATAAACGCAAGATACCATCGTCCCATGTCCCTGGGACAAGTGCGGCTTCAGCACGCTGACGCACGATGGCTTCGAGTCCTTCCTTGGTGTAGGATGGCACACGGATGTGATTGGTTTTCCCAAATTTGGACATGACGGCAGTTTCAAGAAATTCCAAAACTTGTTCTTGGCTGATCAAAATAAGTGATAGCGTACCAGTCCCTTCTTGATCTTCATCAATTCGGAGTAGCTGATAGAGCAATTCATCTCCAGAACGACGCAGCATGTGATCCACTTCATCGAGGACAATGATCAGATGGACCGAGGCTCGTCGGATCAACTTGCGTAGACTCAGTAACAACTCGCCCATAGACAACCCTCGATCAGGATGGCCCGGGTCGAGTGAATGGAGAATTCGTTGAGCGACTCGCATGCTTGTTGAGGCATTGCGGCAATTGACCTGAGCGATTTGGATATCACGTTTACCTGACATGTGACGCTTGATGTCTCTGCAGAAGGTTTTGGCGAGGACGGTCTTTCCGCTTCCAACTGGTCCAGTGATGATGGCTCTTCCTGTACCATCAGGTGATGAGATCTTGTTGAATTTTGATGCCAATTCATGTTGTATGTCGTCACGCCCAACCAGTTCTTCGGGGACATAATCAAAGTCCAATGTATCGGGGCGGGCAAGAATAAATCCTGCTCCGATTCGGTCAAGGTAGTGGCTCATAACATGAGAAGGCTCATGTCAACCGTTCTAAAACATGTGCTTGTTAAAGCACGATGAATGACGGACTTTTGATGTAAATTTGAGTTTCACATCAGGGGATTTCATCGAATTGATAGCCGAGTTCCCACTGTTTTTCTCCCAAAGCCACTTCAAGTTCAAACGGAGTGATGAGTGGTTTTCGATACTTGACGGCGTCATCGATGGCGATTCGAGGGCAGGCTGTGTTCACAAATGCATCAACAGGGTAGAAATCAATCAACTCTGGGCCCACGTGTTCAAGAGCAAGCAAATATCCTTTTTTGCCGTGCTTTGCAAGCATTCGCTTCATTCGCAATGCCAAGGTTCGTCGCATTTGCCCAGGCTTTTCACCGATGAGAATACCAAAACTCTGAGCGTCTTGTACGCTCATGATGAGACCAAACCGTTGGCGTAGGATTCGCTCAATGCGCCCCAAGGACATCTCTTCAGCATCACCGGTGTACGGGTCGAGCATGGCCAATGGTTTGCCGGTGTGAAGGACCAATCCAATCGGGTGGAAATCCCCGCTACCCAAAAACAAGTAATGGCCAATGCTTGGGTCATCTCCTGAATAATTGCAACCGAGTACTTGCCCTGGGAATGAGAGGCGTGCTCCGCCGATGGGGATGGTCACATCGAATCCTGCCTTTTCAAGGCGGTCGTGAAATTGCGGCAAGAGGTGAAGGTGTTGAATGGATCCCACTAAGCCCAGTTTGGTGTTTGTGAGGGGGGCCATCCGCCCCACAGCGTCCATGAACCGTTCCTGTGCTTCACTTTCTGAAAGTTCTTCAGTTTCATTTTGTTGAGTCAATCGTTGTTGGGCCATAGCACGATGTTGGTTCAACCAAGGGAGTACGGGCGAGAGTTCAGGGTCTCCGTCGTAGGTGACATTGATGAATTGTGTTGGCATGCCTGAATCGATATTCATTTGCGAATGACCCATGTGAGCTACCAGTTCAACACCCATCAGTTGCATCTTGTCGTGGACCAAATCGCAAGCCCCATAGCAAGGGTCAGCCGCAAGAACAACTTGTGCACTGGTTTCAGTTTCGATGGTGTCCATCATTTCGAGCGCTTGCATCTTGAGCCCCTCGGGGACTTGGAGGGCAATCAAGCGGTTATCATTGGCACGAATGCGCTCCATTAACTCGTCCAATTCGAAATCGTGGCGGTCCAAATCCATGAGGCTCTCCAAGCAAGGGGCAGGCTCCCTCCCTCATGAATGCACCCATTCAAAAGGCGTCGTCATCATCGAGCAAAACGACCTTTGCACCGTCCATTTTCAAGCGTACTAGTGACTGGATATCGATGTCGGGGTACTTTGCTTTCAATTGTTGTAATCCACTGCCCTTCTCAATGACCACAACAATGCTGTGTATGTGCGCCTTTGCCCTATGTATGCCTTCAATCACTGCTTCAAGCGTACCACCTGTTGAAAGTACATCATCCACAATGACCACTCGTTCTCCAGGTTGAACGTCATTGAGGTACATGGCGCCTTTGGAGTAGCCAGTTGATTGATCAATTGCGATTTCACCCTCTAATTCATACGGACGCTTTCTGGCTACTACCAATGGGATGCCAGATGCAAGACTCAATGGGGCACTCAACGGCAAACCCATGGCCTCAATTCCCAATAGAAGGTCCACACCTTCCCAATGAATCCGCCCCATTACGAGGTGTGTGATGGCCTGCAAAACCTTTGGATCGAGTCGGGGAACACCATCTGTTACTGGATGAATGAAGTAAGGGTAATCTCCTTTCCAAATGACAGGAGCACTTAACAAACTCTTGCGGAGGTTTTCCATGGCCCTGTCCATACATGGGCCAGCGCTTTATGATATATCACAATTCAGCGAGGTATTCCACATATTCATCCGGTTCAAGCAGGTTTTCCAACAATTGCTTGTCATCCGGGTTCATCTTCAATTCATGAGGCTCTAGCAGAATGATCCAACCATGATCGTAAGCGGAGTCATTCACCAAATCGGGATTGATTTCAACCTCACCGTTGACATCTGAGATGATTCCAGCAAAAGGCGAGGAGAGTGACAATTTTTCATTGGCCGTCCAAATGGAGAACATGTCTGCACCTTCGTCAATCTCAGTTTCAGCTTGCGGGAGGATAACTCGGAGAACATCACCAACTTCGACTTTCATGAATTCACTGATACCAATCATGAGCTTCTGGTCTTTCTGCTGATACCAAAGGTGGTCCAATGAGTATTTTCGATTATGAGCGATGGCGAATTCCACGATTTCTTCATCCATGATGGTCCCTCTTGTTACGCGGCTTTCTGAGGTGGTATATCAATGCTGAGGGAAAAAGTGTTTTTTCTCGGCATCAAACGGATTAAGAAAGTCGGGCACCTGGCACAGCATGGTGGAACAGTGAATTTTGCAGAAACCGATGAACAGCAAATGATTCGTGAACTTGTTCGTGACTTTGCCGAGAGCGTACTCGCCCCCACAGTCGAACATCGTGATCAGCAGCAGATTCCGCCCTCAGCGGAATGGGCAGCCTTCCTAGATTATGGATTACAAGGAATTACCATCCCCGAAAAATACGGAGGATCACCCGTTGATGATGTGTCCGAGGCGATCATCATCGAAGAGCTCGCACGTGTTGACCCTTCATTCGCAGTTATGTACTGCGTTCATGTCGGTTTATGCGCCATGTCCATCGCTCTTCATGGTAGTGATGAACAGAAAGAACACTACTTGCCTCGTCTTGCAGCAGGGGAAGTAGGGGCCTACTCACTTTCCGAATCTGGAGCGGGAACTGACGCAGCAGCCATGGTGTGCAAAGCCAAACTTTCCGAAGATGGAAGTCATTACATCCTCAACGGTGAAAAGATGTGGGTCACCAATGGAGCACAAGCTAAAATCATCGTTTTGTTTGCAAAAGATGTTGATCATCCTGATTACGGATCCAAAAAGCATGGTGGTACAACTGCCTTCATCGTCGAATCTAGTTTTGAAGGGTTCACAGTTGGTAAGAAAGAAGACAAATTGGGAATACGTTCCTCCGACACCTGCACTCTTGTCCTCAATAATTGCCGTGTACCCGTTGGAAATGTCATCAAAGGTGCAGGCAATGGATTCCCAATTGCTATGAACGCTTTGGACAACAGTCGAATTGGAATCGCGGCGCAAGCCCTTGGAATTGCTCAGGGGGCATACGAATCGGCTCTCCAATATGCTCACGAGCGAGAAGCATTTGGTAAACCGATTGCTTACCATCAGATGATCATGGCATATCTTGCAGATATGGCAACACAAATTGATGCAGCAAGAATGATGGTTTACAGGGCGGCATGGTCCAAAGAACAGCATTACCACGCAGATGGACCTCGGCATTCAAAGGAAGCAAGCATGGCAAAGTTATTCGCTGGTGACACTGCGATGTGGGTGAGTGAACGTGCGATCCAAGTGCTTGGAGGGTATGGATACACCAAGGAATTCCCAGTGGAGCGTTTCTTCCGTGATGCCAAAATCACTCAGATCTACGAAGGCACACAAGAAGTCCAGCGCATTGTTATCGCTCGGGCATTGAAGTAATTCATTGTCGTCGAACGATCAACTGGCGAACTCCAGGCGACCAATCAACGGCTTGAATGTTAATGTGAACCGTATCTCCAGTCTTTGGAGTTTCATCAGAAAGTTGCAGACGGATCTGAACGATGTTTTGTCCTTCAGTTCTGCAATGAATGGTTTTTCCACCTCTGTATTCTGCCTGGCCGAGAAGGGTCATGTTGTTGGAAATAACCGTTCCCTTGAATGCAAATACTGGGGATGAAGTGATGAGGTCCATGGCCTCGCTGCGCAGACGCGTTGCTTCAATCGTTTCAAGGAATCCTAGGAATCCTTCTTTGGGTGGTTCAGTTTCGCCAGCAACCTCCATTGTTTCATCTTCTATTTCGTCTGTCAGGGGTTCTTCTTCTGGCTCCTCTCGAGCAAAGAGGGTAAAGGTCACTTGGCTCAATGATTCATTGCCCACCAACACAGTCATCAAGTAATTGCCAGCTGCTTCGAGTACAATGACGTGTGCGTCGAATGTCGCTTGATCCATCTCATCCTGTTGTATGGTATAGGATTCAACCGGCGATGTTGTTCCATTTTCCCCAATAATCTCAAGATTGATCTGATAACTACCCGGAGGTTCTGAAAACTTCACATCAAAAGGCATTTCTGAACCTGCCTCAAATTCGGTTCCTTCCATCACGATTGTTGCAACTAGCGGAAGGTCTTGTTTGAACATCCCTTCAGGAATGTCCATGCCACTGGCTGCCAAGAAGGCATACCAATCTGCCAATGGGATACCATTGGTTGGGTCAGCATCTACGAACGAAAAGATGACAGAAATAACCCACTCAGGGGGTTCTTCTCCAGTCATTTTTACCAGCAGCGTTGAAAATTCATTACCGGAGATACGTCCATCCTTATTGGTATCAAGATCTTGAGTTAGTTTGACAGGTGACATGGTTGAAGCATTTAACCACTGATCGAAATTCTTGCTGAGCAATGCAGCCATCCGATTTTCTTTGGAAAGAGCATCGATTCGGCTTCGAATCACCTCAACCCGCTGTTCAAATTCATCTTTCTTCGGCAACAACATCTCGGCCTGCATAAACCTCCCAAGTCGGCATTCAACATGAACATGATGCCGTTTTCATGGGAAATTCAATCGTGGCCAATGTTTTTCATCGCCGTGAGACCAAGGCAAAATTGACAACCACTGTTCTATTTCATTCTGGGTCTTTGCGTCTCGTTCTACTTGTAGGCGGTGAACCCACTGTTTGAGCCGCCCGAGTCTTGCCCCTTTTTCCAATCCTGTCCGTTCCATCAACCAATGGCCGTCCACCAAGCAATCATCACCCGCTTGGAGCGGTTTCAGTACGCTTAATCGGCCTACTAAGGCATGAATGGAATCACTTTGTTTCTCTTGGTGGCCATGAATATGAATAGGTGCTCCAGCGATGGTTGCATGCAGTTCGAGGTGATAGGGTGCATCGTCTCCCAGACAATGCCGGAAGACTCGTAGGTTTGCAAGGGTTTCATCTGGCACAGAGATGAGCGTACGATGGAACTTGAGCAGAGCGATTCGTTGCTCATTGGAGGCTTTCAAGTGACGCATGATTTCTTCCACCTCTTGAGTGGTTTGTTCAACGAAGAGAAGAGCAAGGCGGTGATGCAGATGCCAACCGCTCCACTGTATCTCCCCCATGCATTTGATGACATTGAGATCGATCGAACATTTCTTTGCCAGAATGATTGAAAGCACACCGTCTTCATGCATGAAAGAAACGACTTGACCCGCATGTCGCCCCATCATGATTTTTTGGAACTCCTGCCACACACGTTCAACTGAAACACGTTCCAACATTGCCCGTTTCTGGAGAATTGCGCGATGCAAACTCGGGGTAAAGGACCACGCGTGCTCGCCGCCTCGGTCCAAGAAGCGATATGCCCTCAGGATTCGCAAGCCATCTTCTTCACAGCGAAGAAGTGGGTTTCCAACGGCCCGAACGGTTTTTTGAGCAATGTCATCTAATCCATCATAGGGGTCGTAGAGCATTGCTCTTGCGACATCAATAGCCATGCTATTGAAGGTGAAATCACGTCGACTCAAATCTTCTTTAAGTGACATGCCCCATTCAATTTTCTCTGGATGACGCCCGTCCCTGTACAGTGATTCGGTGCGAAGGGTTGTCACTTCGAAATTCTGTTGGTCTCCTTTGACGGTGACCGTTCCAAACTGAATGCCAGTGGCGATTGCCCTGTTGCCGAAGAGAGCCATCGTTTGTTCAGGTTTGGAAGTCGTGCAAATATCGATGTCACCCACCCCCACGCCCATTGTAGCGTCTCGTACAGCTCCTCCTACCAGCCATGCGCCGTGACCCTCGCCTGCCAGTGTATCCAAGACACTCAGCAAGTCCTGTGGCAATGAATTCAACCATCTTATCAGGGCATCACTGCAAGGGATGCCGGGGGCATCTGCTTCCATTCCAGAGGTCAAGTCGGAAATCATGAACATGCCTTAACCCGTTGGAAGGGCGGGCCCACGGTTGAAAAAGCATTATGCCAAACATCGGTGTCCGGCAGCCATGCATGACAAAGATGGGCTGGTCCAACTTGTCCCTTTGCAATGGCTCAAACCCCATGAAGAGGTCAAATCTCGCAATCGAGACAAATTATTGGACATGACCAAGCGATGGGGAGGTTACACAAAACCGTTGATTGTTGACCAACGCACAGGAGCCATTCTGGATGGCCACCATCGCTATGCTATTGGACAAATCCTCAATCTCAAGCGGGTTCCAGCGATCTGCGTTGATTATCTGAATGATGCCTCCATTACTGTGGACGTATGGCCACAAAGTGGATTCGAATCACTCACGAAAGAACAGGTTATCGAAATGAGTCTTTCCGGAGAGGTCTTTCCTCCAAAAACAAGCCGTCATGCCATGGCAGACGACACTCCGCCAATTTTTGTACCATTGGAAGAACTTCTCAAAGATCCTCGTTCTTGACCGGTTGGCGGGTTGCAATATAGGCTCGCCACGCCGCGTTCCCTTTGCCGCTTAATTTTACTCCATGTGAGGGTGCTGCGGGCAATTCAAGATTGATTTCACGGAGGCTTCCTTCATGACATATCATCAGTTTCACATCAGTCCCCTCCTTCCCTTGTAGCAAGGATGAGAGGTGTTGACTTGATTTGACTCTCAGGTCGTTGAATCCGACAAGTTCGTCACCTGCCTGTGTCATTGTTCGTAGCGGTGATCCCGTGTGGTGTGTGGTGATCAATAATCTGCCCTTTTGTTCACGTAGGCCCACGCCAAGCCATCCTTTTCCTTTTGTCTTGGGAGTTTCAGGTTCCAACTTCAGCCTAAAGTATTTCAGAGCTTTTTGTATGTCGGGGACTTGTCGTTGACGGACCAATCGGTCCAAGAATGGTCCCAATGAACTTCCTCCCGGCGCCTCTCTTAACGCTTTTCGAATATCGGTGTAATCCACTCCTTCTTCATTACTTTGAGAATGGTCCAGAGCGTAGTTCTTGCACAACTCTGCCATCAAATCGCAGGCACCGAATGTACCTTTGTTTCGTTTCTGTAGGGCCGCATCAAGGCACATCAATGCCAACTCCCCTTCGAGGTAATATGAAATCTGAGACTCCCTTGTGTAAGGGCCGCTTCTATAGAGGTGTATCCACGCATCGTGGCTCGACTCAGCAAGGGATTCACGATGCATTCCATTCTTCGTCAAATGACGCTTGATTTTGCGTTCAAAATCCTTTCGCCAATCCTCCTCGGACCACGCACCCGAGCGAACACAAAGCATGTCGCCCAGCCATGAAGTTCCTCCTTCAAACCACCAGAGCAAGTCGGTGTGAACCTCACGTTGGAGGTCATAATTGAGAAAATTTTTCGGGCGCAGTCGTTTCACATTCCATTGATGCAGGTATTCATGTGAAAACAAGCTGACCAAATCTCTGTACTCATCTGGATGTTCGGGGTACAAACATTGCCTTGGCATCATGGATGTCTGGGAGTTTAGATGCTCCAATCCTCCTCTTCCCGTGTCGGTCAAATGAAGAACAGTGAGATAATCTCCCCAGTTTGGTATGCCAAACAAAGCATGGTGTTCTTTGATGATGCGTTCCATGTCCTTCACAAAACATGCCAGACGTTCTTCATGGATCTCCAGGCCTCCGCTATCCCAGATTTTGAGTTGGTGCTCACGTCCGTCGATCACGTGGACAACCGGCTCGTTTGGATTCAGTTCCACGATTCCATCAAGTAATGTGTCACGGTTCGAGGTTGTAAAATTCCAGGCCTTAGCGTCTCCAATATCGTTTGAGCCATTTGATTTCAGTTGAGTAGCAGGCGTCCAGTTCTTTGGGCCAACGATGGTCACTTCATGTTCCATGTCCATGCGTTCCATGTCAATCCCTTTGGTTGGTAAGAACCATGTGAAAGGGGGCATCAGATGCATGTGGGTTGAGTCAAGGTGATTCGAACGAACGCTTAACTCAGCTGCGAGAAGAGTGTAATTGATCGTGAGGTTCTTGGTACCTTTTGGAATTCGAATTGAGATACCATCCACGTCCTTCCGTTTCCACGTTAACGGCTGTTCTTGAGCATCGACCACGGTGAAATCAAACATGTGCTGGATGGGCTCCCTCAGAAAATATGAGCCAGGGACCCAACGAGGGAATTGGATGACGAGTTTTGATGATGTAAAAGGGCCTTCAATCGTCAACCCTGCTTTCAAATGGTGCATCGCCCCATTTGTTGCATCGGCGGTAAATCGAATTCCCGAAGCGGCAGTCAGGCTCATGGAGAGACTTCCTTTGCCGCAGTTGATAGATTCTCGCACGCTCCCATAAGGAGAGGATGAGGATTTCTTCCCATCAATTCCTCAACACATCCCAAGATTTCCGCTTCTGCGGCTCTCCCGATGAGGCGCTCAAGTAATTTTGAACGCTCGATGAGGTCGACATCATCGTTGTTGATGATCGACCATCGCAATGTATCTTCTGAATCTCCTTGATTCCAGAGCCACCGTGCGACGATATGGTGCATGTTTGCGTCAAGAAGGGTCTGGATTATGGGGTCTTGAGAAGTTTCAACATTGGTTCTCAGGAACTTGGTGATCGTTTGAATGTGAGTTCCATTGAGTCTCGATGCTAAAGATGACAACTCCTTTGGTTGATGCTTGGAGCACCAGATAAATAGGTTCACGACCTCTGAATCTATCGCGAAAAAGGGAGTGAGAAGTGCCGAATCAACTGATTCGTCACGCTTGAGGATGGTTCGAAATGCAGTTGTTCGAACGGTGGCGGAAGCATCAGAGAGGGCCTCTGTGATGTGCTTTATGTCGAGAGTGGAGTGGGAGAGGGCAAGAGCACGAATGGATTCGCTTGAATGAGTGAGCAGTGGGGTCACTTGCTTTTCATCGCCGTGTTGGACAAGGCATTCAGCGGCCTTTTTCCGTACGACTGTGTCTTCATCCCCGACCATCTTCAATGCGAGTTCGCAAGATGATGAAGCAAAGGCCTCGAGAAGATTGGCTCCGCATCTTCGCACATCAACCGATGAATGATTCACTAGGTCGTGAATTGCTTCTACCCCAATGCGAGGGGCCCAAATCCTGTAGGCATCCAGGGCTTTGGTCACAAACCAAGTGTCTTTGTCGTCCAAGAGTCTCTGAAACCCTTCGAGACATTGAGGGTCATCGGTCTCAAACAATGTTCGAACCGCTCGCCTTCTTGTACGTACATCCCGGTGTTTGAGCCGGTCCATTGCACGTTTGAGGTCAGCAGCCATGCTTCACCCATCGGCTAGCCCCTCATAGCCCTGTGTGTGATGGACTTACCATGTTCAGAACTCATCGCATCTCGAGCCATGCAAAGAAGAGGATAATCGGCAGGAGGAAAAAGAGTCTGCGATGCATGGTATGTGTCGCTGCCATGTGCTCAATAATGGAAGGCGGTAGCACTTCAACTGATGATGCAGTTCTTCGACGTCGATTTAACGGGATGCGGTGTTCTATGAAATTCAGGACATTCTCTCGCAGTTCTGGATTTCTACTTCTCGCCTCACCGCGGCCTACGATATAACGAACTGGATGAAGTTCAGTCATTGGCAATGTGGCTTGAATGATGGCTAAGGGCCTTGAGGAATTGTGTAGATCAATTCGAACCGCTCGACCATCACCCCGAACATGGCTCAGTACCCTCCAACGCCCCTTTCCTTCATTGAAGGGTTCCAACAAAATTCGTATTTCATCCAGCGGGTCGTCTTTTGAGTGGAGAGGGGCTCGTCGCCATCCTAAAAATGGACCAAGGAGAATGGCGCATGCTACTGGAGTAAGGCAGAGAAGTTGAACAATCCGCAGAATCTCATCGGGGTCGGTTAATGCCGAGATAACCGCCAAAGAGAATCCGAGAAAGATCCCCAAAAACGCGCCAGCTTGTAGCCCTGTGGACAGGCCAATGCGAGGGGGGAGCTCTTCGGCCATGAACGGGGAGAATGGGCATGTGAATTGAGGCTTGCTCTCATAGGCATAAACTCATAGACAATCCCTCTGTCGTCTCATAATGGAACGCAACGGTCTGCCAAACCGAAGGCGGGAAAAGAAAATTGGTCTCTGGTTTATGGGCGTTTCAGGTTTTTTCCTCCTCTCCTTCTTTCTCGCTCCATACACCCTTGAGGCGGGGTCAGTCGTCGAAATTGAAGGGCGGGCGAATGCCTTTGATTTTGCAACCTTAGATGGCTGGGGGTCAAACGGAAATCAAGCAGCGTTGCCCCATGTTCATCATGAAGGAGATGAAGATCATCGACACGGAACATATTCTTGGACTTCCATGAATCCTTATGCAGGTTTCATCTATGCATTTGGAGATTTAAATTGCCATCAAAAACATGAACGATCCTGGGAAGTAAATGGTAATCAGATGCCTGTTTGCACCAGAGATGTAGGGATTTTCGCAGGCCTTTTCATTGGCGGATGGCTGTTTTCCCGGCGTGGATGGAACCGTTGGACTGTCCGGGACACCAACCTCTCCCTTTTGCCAAAATCCTGGCTGGAACCGATCTATGCAAAAAATAAACGAACAATTGCCTGGTTTGGAATAGGAGTCCTGATTTGTCTCCCATTGATTTTTGATGGATTTTTGCAACTCTTGACATCCTATGAATCTACGAACGCTAAGCGGGTCCTCACTGGACTTCCTTTTGGTTTTGGAATTGCGTTGCTCATGAGTTCCATGATTGCCGCTCAAGCCACAGAATTCAATCATGCAGGACAAGTGGTTTTGCCGGGCAACTCCCGCTTTTCTCTCGCTCAGGAAGAAGAGTGATTGGGCGGCTCAATCGACCACCAAACAATCAATTCATCAGCGGTTTCGGGAATTGGACAACCCTGGTGTCCACTGGTGAGGATGTGAAGTCGTTGATTGATGTCACGAATGTTCTTTTTCATCGAGTTTGGTAACTCCTTGCCCTCATCTCGCTGAAGAATATCGCCGAGGGCATGAATCCAATCCCTTTCGGGGTTCGCCCGCCTCCAGGAGGCAATTGCCGCTCGCAACGGCCACAAAGCCAGTGTCAAGCGAGAAAATCCAATTCTCTCATCTCTTAATTTGAACAATTGAGCATCTGAAAACGGGATGTGTGATTGCTGTTTGTGAATCCAATGCTCGATTAACAACCATTTCACCAATCGTTGTGTATGTCGCTGTGTGACCATTCGTATTGGCCCTAAAGCGGCGTGAAGTCTTGGCACTTCACTTGACCCAACCATCAGCGAGAGTGTACCCAAAATTGACCAGCAAGAATGGGCGAGGGGGGAAGCAGGTACATCGTGGTCTTTGGCTGATTCTTCTGGCCAAGATTCTTCTGCTTCAGACATCCACGCAGCCGGGGATTTACCCGATAGCCAGTCAAGGTGAATAGCAGTTCGTTCTTGGGGTGCTCCAGGCAAACGTGTTTGCCGTTTGACATCTTGAACCAAGCGGCTGAGTAAATTACGATCAACCAGGTCGCGGTCGACATTGAGTGGAGTTGGTTTTCGATTGAAGAACCTCCGTAACTCTGCTCGTAGGTTTCGTTTGAGTTCATCCAAACCTCCTTCGTTGAGAATTGGACCAACCACACAGCACTGGTTGAATGGGGCTGGGACTGAGGCTGGATTGGCCAATAAGTCGTGAAAACCTTGCCGAATTGCTGTTTGAATTTCTTGCGTTTCGAAATATTCCTGCTTCTGACTTGTCATCCGAAGCGTACCAGATTTGATGCGCTTCATGGCTTTCTCTGGATCACAATCAATCCACAGGACAAGATCTGGAATCATTGCTGCAGCATTCATTTTTGCAACCTGCTCCAAGCCTAAATCACCAACAATTCCTTGATAGATTAACGAAGAGTGTATGTTTCGGTCTGAAATCACCACAGACCCTTCTGCGAGATGTGGCCTGATGTATGTGTGGGAATGGTCAAGACGGTCTGCTGCGAATAAACCAGCTTCCTCAAGAGGAGTTTTATCTCCGAGTTTCACAGATGACAGAGCCAATTTCCCCAATTCACTGTGTCGGCGAGGTTCGTGAGTGGAAATGACTTCTGGAAACGGGAATTCACTCAGCAATTCTGCTAAAATTCTGGCGGCTTCACCTTTGCCTGAACCATCTCCACCTTCGACCGAGATCAAATACATGCTCAATCCCCGCGCTGGTCTTCAAAATCATCGCTGACAAGTGAGAGTAAAATCATGCCAAATAAAATCAAGGCTGGGCCAAAAACAATCATTCCACGACTGAATAATGAAATTCCAGCGAAGTATTGGGTTCTTCGATAATGCTTTCCTCGACGAGCTTCAACTGCAGATTGAATGCCAACAAAGGCTGTCAAGATGGTGAATAAACCGATACTACTCGTCAGAGTTACCGCGGCGTCAAGTGTCCAACCTGATTGAGCGCCATCATCGGATTCATATCGAGTATCATTCCCTTCATTCATCGTCACCGGGGCCAGTCCTGCACTGTCTGGCGTGAAGGTACGTTCTACGGTATCATAGCCATCCTTGGAATACATGATGATGTGTTGTTTAGGGGCAACATTCTCCATGAAATAATATCCGTATTCATTCGTTACCGTGGCCTGTAATAGCGCTCGTGTGCTGGCATCCATCAGTTCAACCGTGACATTTTCAATTCCATGGCCCCCATCTTCGCTTCCATTCCCTTCCATCGACTGCAAGATTTCTCCAGAAATATCAACTGCATCGTCTGCATCAAAGAGTGAAGTGGACAGTAATTCACTTGGATTACCTTGCAAAATTAAGGCTCCACTCAGCAATCCCAGAATACTTCCAATCAGAATTAAGGTGCCTGCTAGGTTACGCCAACGGTCTGCATCACGGTCCTGCATGGCGAACCATTCTTCTTCTTGTTGCAGTTCAGTTGCTTCAACCACTGCCTCAAATTCTTCCGCAGAAACAACGAGTTCTTCTTCGATCTCCGGCATGTTTGATTTCGCCTTCTTCGCTTGGACGCGAGCACGGAGAGCCTCCATTCTCTGTTCACGGTTATCGTCGGCCATAGCGCTCCCCCCTTGGTGACTCCAATACATGCGCGGATAATACCCCTTGCATTTGAAAACCGCGCACGATTTGTTCAGGATTTGAGTTGCCTCTCAAGCGCAATCACTCCAATTGCAAGGAATGCTAAACTTGTCATTGCGAACAATGCGAAGGATGTATTGCCCGAGCTTGTGGTTGCTTCAGTTTCTGATATTTGTTGCTCGGGTTGGCTCACAATGGATGGTTCATCGGGTTCTTCAAAGGTGAATGCTTGGGTCAGAAGGCCCAATTCAACAATTTGGCCAACACGATTGAGAGATGAAGCACTAACCTTGTCGGGAGTGTCCTCAAGTGTATGCCAGTAAGTCCCAAACGTACCGAACTTTGCTTCACCGTATCTGGTGTCCATGAGGTCAATGCTTGGTATGTTGAGGGCATGGGCATGAATATGGTCATCAATCACCGAGACCTGCTTGTTGTACTGGATGACATCGGTGCCGTTCAGGCCGTTGCAAGCATTGCTTCCATTCACTAGTCCCAATGCACTGCCTAAGAGAATAATCCTGTCTTTCAGAGTTTGATTTCCAGGATTCACATTGTGAAGTTGGAGGTCAGCATCCCCTACCATGTCCAACAACACAAATGCATGAATTCTTTCTTGTTGTTCAGCCGTGAGGTTTTCAGCCCAAGCCTCTGCACCGAGGGTGTAATCGATTGAATCATTACCTTGATCTTCTCCATCGTTCCAAAATAAAACGATCTCTTCGCTTAAGTTCAAGCTGGGGATGATTCGGGCGAGTTCAAACAGCACGGCGGCTCCGCTTGCGGCATCGTTTGCCCCAGGTACAGGGAGGTCTCGATTGGATTCATTGGCGTCATGGTCGGCCATATATCTTGAATCATAGTGAGCTGAAATGATGATTTGCTTTCTCTTCAAATTATCATGAGAGGGGTAGGTTGCAAAGAGGTTTGTAAGGGTCATGTCGCCACGTTGATGGATTTGCTCTGTGGTATTCCACCCCCATGATGTCACATTTTCTTTGATTGATTGCCGGAACTCAGCGGAAGGCTCTGAACCAGGGGTTCTTGGCCCCAAGTCGACTTGCCATTGAACACTCTCATTGGCGAGTGAACCGTTGAATTGGAGGTTATTTGCACGATCACACACCCATTCTGCATCCTCGAGAGATTGGGGTTGAGTTGCACCCCCGTCCTGGGCAAGGCTCAGTGGCCCGAATAGAGCCGTGCAAAACAACATCAGGCCTAGGCCGATGGCGGATGAATGAGCACGAGTCATAATGATGCCTTGATGACTGACTCTTAAATACCTCCTTTCGTCTGGACAAAATGGGAATCCGTCAAGCGATTCTTGCAGGTGAACAATATGTCGGAACGTCGCTCCAGTCCAGCCCTTCTCCTCGTCTTGCTACTGATGGTCACAAGCCTCAGCCCTTTGGCCTTCTTTGCCATGGCAGGTGAGGCTGAAAATCAGAGTGAATCAACTTCGTATGGTTCGGAGGGGGTCATCATCGGAGACCTTGATGAATTCGACCCTAGTAATGCGAGTGAGTATTTGTTTATTCATGAGGATGAGCCCGTTGTTTCTGCAACACAATTTATGCGCCAGGCATGGATCGATGCGGGCCGTCCTGGTGTTGAAGACATGACCATGGAGACCACTCAGGCGAGGGCAGGGGCTCGAGCATGCACACCTCATGTTGTCAGCGACACCCTCACAGTCCCTGTTTCGGGAGGTTCCATCAACGCTTATGTCGCAAAGACCACCAACACGGTCGCCTTTGTCGTTGAAAGCGGTCGAACGTTATCCTCGACGGTCCTCAATAATCTTGCAAGCACCTGGGATCAAACAATTTATCCAACCATGACGACCTATTACGGGAAGGATTACATGGACGGGCGTGGCCTTGCCCCTCCCGATGTCGATAATAATTGCCAAGTTCAAATCGTCATTTACGCCATCGATGGAGCCTACAATACAGGCGGCTACTTCGCTCCCTCGTTTTCGAGTTCTCGTGAATCAATTTTCGTGGATTATGCAGATATTACGTTGAGTTGGGGTAAATCCATTCTTGCTCATGAATTGGAACATCTCCTTCACAATGCGCAAGACCCCTACGAAAACCTCTGGATCGACGAAGGTAACGCCGACGTAGCAATCTACCTCTGTTTTGGAGCCGATTCAACTCTCACTGGACACGTCAATGCTTGGACAGCAAGCCCTCACCAATCCGTCCGATGGTGGAATCAACGCATTGCAGATTATGGTGCAGGATATATGTTCACCATGTATCTCGCTGAGCATCTAGGTGGAGGGCCCGCAGTTCGTCAACTCGTTCAAGATTCTGCGACTGGAGGCGTTGGTGTTGAGAACCTCGCCTTGTCGCCCCAAGCAGGGCCAGTCGGACTATTGGGAAGATCCATGGGTGAAATTTTTGCCAATTTCAGCATTGCAGCAACGCTTGATTCAGATCAAGGAATCTACGGATACCCGAACCTCGAACTCAACCCCGCCTGCAGTTCTGGTACGTTCTGTCGCGCTCAACCTACCGATACAAACAGCGATTGGACTGGGCCATGGTCGTCCACGGGTAACGTTGTGGAAGGATGGGGGATTCGAGCGTTCAAGTTTACTCCAGGAGCCGCCTCGCCCGCTCCTCTCACACTCCGGGCAACGGCCGATGTTAGCCAGTTCGATGGTGTCATTGTGACAAAAGCTAGTTCCGATGGTTTGTTGAGTGTCACAGACCTTGATTTCGTGAACAATGTGGCCACAGGCCTTGTTCCGGGCTTTGGAAACCTCACCGACGAGGTTTGGGTCATCACATGGTACGCGAGCACGGTTGCAGACTGTGATTACACATCTTGTGGTCCAACATATCCAACGGGTACGATTGATCTCGAAGCCGCTAGAATCACCTCTCCAGCAACCATCACCCTCAATTCAACCACGCTCACGGACCGAGATGGAGATGGGACAGATGATACCGTCCAAGTCAATTACGGCGTTCTATCGAATGCGTTCTTTGAAGATTTGAATGTTGAAGTGACCGTTCGAGACGGTTCGGGAAATGTTGTTGACACCATTGTGGACAGAATTTCTGCTGGAGGTGGCGCACCTGTTGACGGCGATGTGTATTTCACTGCTCCACTCAACGACCAGTATTCCTTTTCCATGGTGATGAAAGACATGCTAGGTGATGAGATTGATTCGATTCAATCCTCGCCTCAATCGCTCAACAACATGAAGCCTATGGCCAATGGTTCCCTTTCGTTATCAGAGGTTCAAACTTGGGAGAATCTACAATTCTTAGGAGACGGTTTTGATGCATGGGGTTTGTCCCTTGACAACAACAGTTTGCCGTATTTAGACGCTCCAACCGCCTATGCTTGGTCTTTTGGCGATAACCAAACGTCCAATCTAAAGTCACCCCTGCGCTCCTACGCAAGCATTGGTGAATTCAACGCCACACTGCGTGTGATGGACAGGGGGGGGACATGGTCGGATACTGAGATTCACCCAGTCAACGTGTCCGATAATTCAGAACCCGTTCCAATCATCACCATCAACAACGTTGTGATTGACAACAACATTACGTTGATGACTCATCAACGCATTCTCTTCTCTGCTGGGAGGTCCACCGACAATGTGCCTACCGAATACCTTGACTTCCAATGGGATTGGGGTGATGGTGTTGCAAGTGGGGGCGTGGGCGCATACTCTCAACAGCATGAATGGGGAGATATTGACGGCGTGAATGCCACATACGACCTCATCCTCACCGTTTCTGATGGATACAATACTGGGACGAAATTGATTAAAGTTCACATCAATAACCGTGTGCCAATTCAAGTCTTCTCGGGAACGCTGACAACCATGACCTACACGCCTCTGGTGATGCCAGATGTTTTCATTGACGATGACGGTACGGTCGAAACATACGATTGGAGTTTCCCCGATGGGGTCCGTGAGGGCGCGGGGACACCGGTCCGAACTGATGATTATTCCACTATCACAAGCTCTGCTGCGAATCCAATTATTGCATGGGATTCGCCTGGTAATAAAACCGTGATGCTGACCGTGACCGACGACGATGGCAGTCAATCAACTGCCATGCTTAACGTGATTGTGATGAATCAAATCCCTGTTGCAACTTTCGACGTGCGCACATCCTCTACACTCGGTTCTGAGTTGATTGATTTCCGTGAGGCCGACGGAGAGGTTGATGCCCCATATACCTTCGATGGGCGAGATAGCATCGATCCAGATGGTGCGGTAGGAGATTCAACAGACTTGGAGTATAATTGGTCCTTCTCAGATGGAACCTTCGAAGATCGCCCTCAGGTAACACATGCATTCATCGAGCCAGGCATTCACACCGTCACGCTCATTGTGACCGACGCAGATGGGGAAATGAGCTTCCCTCGAACGGTTACCATTCGTATCATCAACCCAACGCCGATTATCGAAGTGCGTATTTTGGATGGTTGGATTGACGGTGAAATTATCACAAGCACAACAGCATTTCCCGAGGGTACAGTCCCTGACGGATGGTCTCACACTTTCAACGAAGACGGCGATGTCGTTACTGCACCCGATAGATTGCTTTACTTCGATTCTGCTGGAACTCGGGATGGGGACCGACGCTTTGAAGGACGATATGTCCCATTGGAAACCGGCTCTCCAGATTGGAATGGTTTGGTAGAATACACATGGGACTTTGGTGATGCTACGCCACTGCAACATGAACCATCGCCCTGGCACGGATATGTTTTGCCGGGTGAATACGAGGTGACACTAACGGTCCGTGATGCATTCGGCACAGGTGATGTGACACGCGCCACTTTTACCGTCATTGTTGATCATCCTCCTCTGGTCACGGAAATCTATGCTCCGGAGCAAGTCTTCGTAGGTAACTCAAACGCCTTCAGTGCAAATGTTTCAGACCAAATCAGTTCTGAGAGTGATATATACCGTGATCTTGATGTTGACGATGGTTCCATCCTTGAGCGCGACGAACGCATTCTCAGTGAATTGATTGTTCTCTGGGACTTTGATATTGATTTCGATGAAAATCTCAATGGAGATTCAACGGATGATTGGGTTGAACCCATCGCTGGCTCAACCTCTCGTGCGACCTATACGTGGGAAGAGACAGGATATTACACGCTCATGGTACAGGTCTGTGATGGTCTTGGACAATGTGAAACGCTCACGATGGAGATTGAAATCATCCCTGAACCTGAAGGCCCCCCCTCACTTTCGGACTTCAGTGCAGAGGAATGGAAATCATGGCTCGCAAGTGAAGGCTCCGATTTGGCCACATTCATTGGTCTCATTGTCGTTGCACTCGTCCTTGGATGGTTGGTGATGCGAGAGTCCAGTTCAGTCGAAGAAGATGCCAAAGAGGCAGCAGAAACCTATTCTGATATCGAACGTGTTGAAGCACAGGGGGGATTGCTTGGAATGGATCACCATTCGCCTCCTTCTGCCCCCAAGATTCTGTCAAAAGATGAACGGAGAAACGATGATAGTGGATACATCCGTCCACTTCGACGTCGTTGAAGCCGACATGACCTAAAACCCTCCAATGCTCCCTCAAAGTGGTGGAAGTATGCGTTTACGTGGATTCTTGTTAATCCTTGTCATGACCCTCCCCTTATTGACTGCCAGTCCTTCCTTCACACCTCATGCTGCTGCTGCAGATGCTTGCGTGGGGGATGTTGAGCCGATTATTTGGAATGAAACGATGCATAGGTCTGCATTAGTTCCCTTTGAAGGGATGTATTATTATGATGACATTATGGTTGCAGAGGCCTTTGGTGAGCCCTCTCGTGACAAGGATGAAGGTGACATCGATGATGGATGGGGCGGGGATGAGGGGAGTTATGACCCAGTATTACACCCGGAAGATCCTTGGATGTACAACCCTGTTTGGCCATTGCCGACTCTTGAGCCACTCACCACTAACCATTACTCGACAATGGAAATTGGAAACGATAGCGTTGGAATTCTTCGCATGAATCTCTCAAGTGAGCAGCGAACAACGTTTTGCATCACCCTTCAATCGTCGGATGAAAATATTACAGCACCAATTGAGGGCGATGTATACCTTTTCACAACGACACAATACCAGCGCTATCAAGAGCATTATTCTGCATCACATAGCAACTATTACTGGTACGATACTCTTGATGTTCCTTTGAGCGATATTCCTCCAGAATGGCGTAGTTGGCAATCATGGACACCTTATCGCGATGTCCACGCCTACGAGCGTTCGAGTTCCACCACATTTTCCCTCTCGCTTGATGGGCCAGAAGTCTACGATTCCTTATTCGAGGGTGCTCAATGGGAGGATTTCTACTTGGTTGTTGATGCTTGGGACAATTCACGGCAATCCGATGCGCCTGTGAGTGATGGGGTCACGGTAGCAGATATCACCATCATAACGACGCCGCGGACCGTAATTCTTCCGCCCTGGACAGTATCCTTGGCATTCTTCGCCATCTTGGCTGTGGCAGGAGTGGCTCCATTTCTCGTGAACAAGCGCTACATGGGGGCTGGCTTGGAAACAAATGAAGCAAATGGGGCACAAGTCCCTACTCTTGAGCAGGAAGCAGTCAATTGATTCCTCGTGCTCAATATTCCATCAATATCCAGGCGCTTCTGAGGTCTTTTACATTGACCAAGCCTTTGTTGGAAAGTTTGAATTCGCTACGTAGCGTTGCATAGACAAGGTCTTGTCCTAGGACTGGTGCGTGAAGGCGGGCCCAATCTCCCCCATTGCCAAGGGCCATGAGGGCGAAACTCATCTTGCTGTCTTTCAATTCATGACAGGCTTCAACGATTTGCAAAGCATCCTGATGATCGTTTACAGTGCCGCAAAATTTGAAAATCTCGCCTTCAATGGCGTGTTCCTTCACCATGGCAACGAGCTCATCGGCGCTTGGTGTGGTTTCAACATCGTGGATGGATGAAATGATGTTCACGTTGCTCTTGGAAGCAGCTTCTTTGATGGCATCTCTTCCGTTGGTAGACATTTCAACATCGATACTGGTCACGCCAGATTCAATCGCAGCATGAAGAATGGCGATACGTTCATCTTCGGAACCAGGAAACCGTCCACCTTCGCTGGTAGGGCGAACAGTAAAAATGACTGGGAGGGGGATGCTTTCTTTGAGTGCTTCAATCGAGTCTTTGATATTGACATCGCTCAATTCCTTGACGACCCAGTCATCTTCAGGAGGCATGACGTGTTTGATGTCACCGTTTTCGTCTTCAACAGGCTCTGCTGCTGGTTTCTTGAGGTAAAGTCGGTCAAATCGAACTTCGACCATGTCAGCACCAGATATGTTGGCGCGTGCTGCTTCATCGGCCATTTCTTTCACAGTTGTCCCTTCAAGCGATACGCAAACTTTCGGTCCTGTCATATCCCTGCCCACCTGCGCCCTCTTCTTAACGCTCTCGCAGGGCCAGCAACGGCACATTCTCTGATCGTAGAGGATTTTGACTTGTTTTCTCTTCCAAAATCAGCATGTCTCTCATTTCAATTCCGACATTCATTTGACCAAGTTCAACTACCACGCAATCCCCCGTTTTTCAGTTGTCAAATGAGGTATGTTTAAACACCCTCAAAAGAAGTAAAAATTGTTGGGAGGGGGGCGACGCGAACTGGGACGGATTCTGGCCGACACGGCCACATTTCAAATCCATTCCGTACGCAAAATTCCCTGAAAAACAAAGGTGACCATGATGGAAGAAAACTATGACGCAGCAAGTATTCAAGTCTTGGAAGGATTGGAGGCCGTTCGGAAACGCCCAGGTATGTATCTTGGTGACCCGCACGATGGAACAGCGCTCCACCACTGTATTTGGGAAGTCGTGGACAACTCTGTTGATGAACATCTCGCAGGCCATACGCCACAAATCGACATTGTCCTCAACCCCGATCACTCCGTGAGCGTGCGGGACTATGGGAGGGGCATACCAGTCGGCATTCATGAAGAATACGGCATATCTGCCGCAGAGGTCATCATGACAAAACTTCACGCGGGTGGAAAATTCGACAATAGTTCGTACAAGGTGTCGGGCGGTCTTCACGGCGTCGGCGTCTCGGCCGTTAACGCCGTTTCCGAGTGGATGGACGTCACCATCCATCGTGATGGCACCATTTACTTCCAACGATACGAAGCAGGCGTGCCAGTGGCGCCTTTGACCGAAATTGGCACCTGCGATGACACCGGGACGACGATTTCCTTCAAACCTGATTTGTCGATATTTACAGAAGTTACCGAATTTGAATTTGAACAAATCAATACCCGCATAAGGGAAACATCGTTCCTGAATGCAGGGCTCAAAATTGTGATCGATGATCAACGAAGCGAAGAAGGCCATGAGGTGGAGCACCATTACGAGGGCGGACTGAGTGAATTTGTACGCCAACTCAATGAGCGCAGGGAAATTATGCATGAGAACGTGATTACCATCTCAGGCACCAAAGACATCGAAAAAGGACCCGTGGAGGTTGAACTTGCACTTCAATGGTCTGATGCGTTTAGTGAATCCATTATGTGCTACACGAACATCATCCGTAACAAAGACGGCGGCACACACATGTCTGGGTTGCGAACGGCACTCACAAGCTGCGTCAACGGTTATGCCAAGAAGCGGAATCTGCTCAAAGGCGATGCTCTGAGTGGCGAAGATGTCCGAGAAGGTCTTGCGGCAGTGGTCAGCATCAAGCACCCCGACCCATCCTTTTCATCCCAGACCAAGGACAAGTTGGTTAGCAGCGAAGTTACAGGAATTGTTCAGACAATTGTCTATGAGAAATTGGGTGAATTCTTTGAAGAAAACCCCAATGTTGCAAAACAGATTGTTGACAAAGCACTCCTCGCATCCAAAGCTCGTGAAGCGGCACGAAAAGCCCGCGACCTCACTCGACGCAAAGGCGTCCTCGAGGGTGGCGGTTTGCCAGGTAAACTTGCAGATTGCCAGTCAAGAGACCCGAGCGAGTGCGAAGTCTATCTCGTGGAAGGTGATTCTGCAGGCGGTTCAGCAAAGACAGGTCGCGACCGAAGAATTCAGGCAATCCTCCCCCTTCGTGGTAAAATCCTCAATGTCGAACGTCAGAAGCATAACATCGCCAAGGTGTTTCAAAACAATGAGATTCAGACCATGATTCGGGCCTTTGGGGCTGGTGTTGGCAACAATCTTGACGATGAAGGATCTTTCAATCCTGAAAAGCTGCGATACTCGAAAATCATCCTGATGACTGACGCCGACGTTGACGGAGCGCACATTCGCACCTTGATGCTAACGTTCTTGTGGCGTTTCATGCGACGCGCCATCACAGAAGGACATGTTTACATTGCACAACCGCCGCTCTACCAACTTAGCAAAGGCCGAGTCAATAAATATGCATTTACTGACGAAGAACGCGATACCATCATGGATGAACTCCGTGGTGACAATCCAAACGCAAAAATTGGCATCCAACGGTACAAGGGTCTTGGGGAAATGAATCCAGAACAACTCTGGTCGACCACAATGGATCCCGAAACTCGCACCATGCTCAAGGTGACGGTAAAGGACGCAGAAGAAACGGATCGCATGTTTGAGATTCTCATGGGTGAGGATGTTCCTGACCGAAGAGCGTTCATTGAACGCCATGCAAAGGAGGTGACTAACCTTGACATCTGATGACAATGAACCAACTCAAGACGACGAAGCAATGGCCCCTGCAGGCAATCTGCTCAACCATTCACTCAACCACGAAATGAAGACTTCTTACATCAATTATGCCATGTCTGTCATTATTGGGCGAGCGCTCCCTGATGCAAGAGATGGTCTAAAACCCGTTCATCGCCGTGTACTCTATGGTATGTTCGAAGGCGGTCATACATCTGAAAAGAAGTTTAGCAAATCCGCTCGTTCAGTTGGTGAAGTTATGGGTAAGTACCATCCGCACGGTGATCAATCCATTTACGACACTATGGTTCGAATGGCCCAAGAGTTCTCGTTGCGCTACCCACTTGTGGACGGCCAAGGTAACTTTGGTTCGATTGATGGAGACCCTCCTGCAGCTATGCGATACACAGAATCTCGTCTTGACAAAATCGCCAAGCACATGCTCGAAGACATTGACAAGAAAACCGTTGATTTCCAGCCTAATTTTGATGATTCTGAGAATGAACCGACGGTTTTACCGGCTCGTCTCCCCAACCTTCTGCTCAATGGAAGCGATGGAATTGCCGTTGGTATGGCCACACGGATTCCTCCTCACAATCTAAGGGAAGTTGCTGGAGCAATCCACCTGCATGTAGGGGAAATGTTGGAACAGGGTGAAGGTGACACGTCAATGCCTTCAATTTCGATTCAAGAATACATGGAGCACGTCAAGGGTCCTGATTTCCCAACCGGTGCTACCATTCACGGCATCGATGGAATCATCGACATGTACACGCATGGAAAAGGTCGTTTCCACGTCCGTTCACGTTGCGATGTGCATGATGATAGCAATGGAAAGCGCATCATTATCACAGAAATCCCCTATCAAGTCAAGAAAGCCGACATGCTCGTACATATCGCTGATCTCGTCAACAAAGGAACCGTTGTTGGAATTCGTGACATTCGTGATGAATCCTCAAAAGAGGGTATTCGTGTCGTGATTGAAGTCAAAAACAATGCAGACCCTCACGCTGTCCTGAATCAGCTCTTCAAATCAAGTCGACTCCAAGAGTCTTACTCGGCCAACATGATGGGTATCCTCGATGGACGCCCAGTTTTGTTGACGCTTCCAGTGATGCTCGATACCTATGTCAAGCACCGTGAAGGCATCATTGAACGCCGAGCCCAATTCGATTTGGCAAAGGCTCAGGCCCGTGCTCACATCCTTGAAGGCCTTGTCAAAGCACAAGACCGAATCGACGATGTGATCGCAGCAGGTAAAGCAAGCTCAAGCAGGGATCAATTCGAAGCGGTGCTACAAGGTACTGAAATTATGACTGGAATTGATGTATTCTCCTTCACTGAGGCCCAAGCAAAAGCAATTGCTGAGCGCAGGTTGTACCAACTCAGTAGACTCGATGTTGAAAAGGTGCAGAATGAATATGCAGAATTACAAATCAAGATCGCAGACCTGGAGGACATCATTGGTTCCCGTTCCCGCAGATTGAGTATCTTGCTCAGTGAATTGGATGAAATGGTTGAGCGCCATGGTGACGAACGCCGGTCCTATATTGACCCAATGCCACTTTCAATGGACCGAGAAGACTTGATCGAAGAACGAGCGATTGTGATTTCCCTGTCTGAGGACAATTACATTCGTCACATGCCAGTAGAATCCTTCCGAGTTCAAAATCGTGGAGGGAAAGGACTCAAAGGCGTCACTACAAAGGACGAGGATTTCCCGAAATCAATCCTCACTTGCTTCAGTAAGGACCGTTTGTTAATCTTCACCGATCAAGGACGTGTCTATGGATTGAAGGCATGGGAGACTCCAATGGGCAGTCGTTTGAGTCGAGGCACACACATCCGTAACGTCATTGAAAGGATTCGTGATGACGAACGCGTGGTGACCATCCTTCCAATCTCGAAAGAATTGCAAGAAAATCCAGAGGGCCACTACCTTATTTTCGCAACGCATGAAGGCATCGTCAAGCGATCCAAACTTGCTGATTATACCCGAATCAACCGAAATGGAAAGTACGCTCTCAATTTCAAATCCGAAACTGATACGCTTGTTGCAGTGAGGGAAGCAACTGATGAAGATCACGTGGTTCTTGTCTCCAAGAACGGACGAGCTTGCCGATTCCAACCCAGCCATACCAAGACCAGTTCAGACGGTACAGTGAGTGTTACTGTCAAGGTCCAAGGTCGAGTGACGGCTGGTGTTAGAGGCATGTCCTTGAAACCAGGTGACCGAGTTGTGGGAATGATTGCAACCTCGAATGAAGAGACATCGGTCTTAACCCTCTCCAAGTACGGAATGGCCAAGCGAAGTCGACTCGGAGACGGCAGCATGCACAACCTTCTCGATGAAAACGGCGATCCCGTGATTGATGAGAAGACAGACAAAGTGAAGCAATACCGCGATGGATACCGTAAGACCAGCCGTGGCGCTGGTGGTGTTTTGACCATGAAATTGGACGACGAGCATGGCGATGAAATCGTTCGGGTTCACACCATTCCAGACGAAGAAGATCAACTCTTCTTGTTGACATCGAAGGGGATGATGATTCGAGTTCGTGCCAACCAGACCAAGGCGACTTCGGGTAAAGCCACAAAGGGCACACGCGTGATGGAACTTCGAAACAAGGACAAGGGTGGCTTCATTGATGAAATCATCTTTTCAGCACGCCTTCCATCCATTTTGGTTGAGGACGAATTCGAGGCCATGGACACCGACAACGACGGTGTTGTGACAAGAGATGAATTTGAGGCCGCTAAAGCGACTGATTCAACCGAATTAAGTGAAGAAGAGTGATGATTGCGTAGCGACGCCTTCAAACATGACTTCGGTCTGTGGGGGAATGCGCCGACCCTGATATGGCCAGCGTGGTGATTTTCTATGGATGAGCGTTCACTGATTTATGATTGGAACACAGTCGAGTATGATATCGCTAGAAACCCTGCAAATCACCCTCACGGCGTTTGGTTTGATGATGAGACTCTTCGAGATGGTCTTCAGAGCCCAAGCGCTCGAAATCCAACCATTGAGCAGAAAATCGAACTTTTGACCTTCATGGAAGACCTCGGCATACAGAAAGTTGACCTTGGCCTACCAGGTGCTGGACCATTCCATCTGGAACACATCGAAGCCATGGTCGCTCACATCATCGACAATGATTTCAAAATCCGCCCTGGTGCTGCTGTTCGCACCTTGATGAATGACATCAAACCACTTGTTGAACTTCAACAAAAATATGGCGTGCCAATTCAAGCGAGTGCCTTTTTGGGAACAAGTCCAATCCGGCAATACACCGAAGGATGGACGATGGAGAAATTGATCTCTACCATGGAGCAGGCTGTATCTTACGCAGTGGAAAACGATGTTCCTGTGATGTTTGTAACAGAAGATACCACTCGTTCAAAACCGGAAGATGTCAAAATGATTTATCATAGAGCAATGGAATTGGGCGTTCGCCGACTTTGTATTTGTGACACCTGTGGGCACGTTACTCCAAATGGAGTGAAGAAATTGCTCCACTTCATTGATGAAGAGGTCATCAAGGATGCAGGCTATCAACGCCGAGACATCGAGGTCAATTGGCATGGGCATCAGGACCGTGGTTTGGGTGTTGCGAATAACATCGCAGCGGTTGAAGCAGGTGCTGATGTCATCCATGGAACGGCACTTGGTGTTGGGGAGCGTGCCGGCAATGCACCGCTTGACCAGACCCTTGTGAATCTCAAGTTGATGGGTGTGATCGATAACGACCTTACCTTGCTCGATACATACATGCAAAAAGCCAACGAGTACATCGAAGTCCCTCTGCCCCGAAATTACCCTGTATTTGGAGAAGATGCGTTTGAAACCGGGACTGGAGTTCATGCCTCTGCCGTCATCAAAGCCATGCGAAAGGGCGATGATTGGCTTGCAGATCGTGTTTATTCAGGTGTTCCTGCCGGAGACTTTGGATTGAAACAAGTGATCCGAATTGGCCACATGTCTGGCCGTTCAAACATCATTTGGTGGCTTGAACAACAAGGAATTGAGGTTTCAGATGATTTGGTAGCTTATCTGTTTGAAATTGCCAAGAGCCAAAAGCGTAACATGGTCGATGATGAAATTCACGCTCATGTCAAAGCATTCGCAACTCAGTGATTCAAGATTATTCTTCGAATTCTTTTTCTTGAGAATTGACTTTTGAATCGATCCATTCTGAGTCTACACCGCCTCCGCTCCATTCACCCTCAAGTGAGATTTCACTAATTTCGTGTTCTTCCCTCCAAACGGGATCTTCTTGGCTACCATTGACAATGAACTTCCCATTCGGGTCAATTTGCTCCTTAAGCAATCTGAAATGCTTTGATATTGGCAAAAAATGGCCAACAGGCATGCCTGCTGCAGTGAAAGGGTTGGTTGCAGCCCCAATAATAAGTCCATCTTCAGGGGCGACGATATCCACTGACAAACCGGGTGTGGCGGGGTCGGAGATGGTCGCTACCACCTCACCTTCACGCATGACGCTACCAGCGCTCACGAACATATCGAGTAACCCACCTTCACCAGCACGTAGCCAAGTTGAGCCACTGGCCATGATGCGGAATCTTGGCCGGTGTGGATTGCCTGGAACCATTCGCATGGATCGAAGTGCGTTCATGACGCCATGAACTGCAACTTTGACAGACTGATCACCCAAGAAGTTCGCTCCACCACCCTCGTATGTGATGACGGGTATTTCCATTTTGTTAGCGGTTCTTCGGAGGGAGCCCTTCGGAGGTTTTGAGTCCAGTATGATTTCAACTCCAAATGATTTCGCTAGTAAGTAAGAACTGGCATGTGTCAGGTCAACTCTTATCTGAGGCATATTCGACCGTCCTTTAGCAGCACTATGAAGGTCGATGATTCCATCAGAATCCTCCACCAAATACTGCCAAACCTGAGCCGCGACCCGACGCGTGGTTGATCCTTTTGGGTCGCCTGGGAATTGGCGGTTCAAATCCCGCCCATCAGGGAAGTACCTCGATTTAGAACGATAACCAGGAAGGTTCACCACAGGGACGATTCGTAGTGTTCCAGCCATGGTTTTGGGGTCCAAAGCCCGTCCTTCATCGGTAAAGGCGTTGCTGAGTAGGTGTGTGCAAGCAGAAGGGCCAGTCAGTTCATCTCCGTGCATCCCTCCAAGAAGGGTGATGCAGGGACCAGGTCGAGCGCCATGAATCACAGTGACTGGCACAGGCCAACTATCTCCCAAATTGGTATTCAATAGTGGGAGTTGCACCGTTCGGATGGTGCCAGGTTTGATGCGCTTTCGAAAGAAGCGAATATCGCCCCAATCTGAGGCACGGTCCCATTCAGGGCGGTCCTCAGTCTGATGTGCCTTCATCGCTTCCTCAATGGCAATTTTTCGAACTTTTGGTAATTCGTGGGCCACGCGCACGGTCCGGACAGAACGCTTTTTCTTGCCAGCCATACAACGGCTAAATCAATCACCTCCATGAATGATACGATGCTCTGTGAAAGCGAAGAACAATGAATCCTCATCCCTTGGCAAAGAGCATGACGGAAATTGGCATCCAACGTCTGTATGCTCCCACATCGATTTGTTTTGGTTGCGGTCCTGCAAATGAAGATGGCTTGCGTATCGACTCCCATCGTATTGAAAATGGTTTGAGTCTCAAATTCACACCAGAAGATCACCACCAAGCCTTTCCAGGAATGATCAACGGAGGTATCATTGGGACGCTTTTGGATTGTCATGGGAATTGGACTGCCGCGGTAGCTCTGATGGATGCAAAGGGAAGCCAAGAACCTCCATGCACCGTCACGGCATCCTACACAGTCAAACTCCGCCGCCCGACTCCACTGGGCGTTGAATTGAATATCACCAGTCAAGTTATTGATTTGCAAGACGACCGAGTAGAGGTTCGTTTGGAATTGGAAGCCGACGGAAAGGTTTGTGCGACGGGCACCGGCTTATTTGTCGCGGTAAAAGAAGGTCATCCAGCCTATCACCGGTGGTCTTGAGGCGACACTATGGCACGCGCATCTCCCGAGCAAATGATTTTGCTTGAGCAATTGCGCAAGGATGTCCTCGAGGTGATGCATGGTCTCGAGGATTTGGTTTCCTTTGACCTGAATATTGTGTCTGAGGTTGGCCTAGGATTATTGCGTAAAAGTTCCACTCAGCGCCATGGAGTCACACGATGGACGCGAAGCACCGAGGGGATTCAACTCGAGACTGTCGATTTGCATCCAGTTCTGTTAGAACCAGATTGGAATGACTACGCCCGTTTTGTTCTTTTCCATGAATTTCTACATGCAATTGGTCTTCGTTCACACAACCAAACATTTCGGTGGCATGAGGCTCTGTGGCCCGACTCGGTTGGACCAACACGGGGGGTGGAATTCACAGATTATATGAGGATGAAAAGAGCCAAGTGGTTTTGGGTGTGCTCTCAATGCGAAAAACGCTATCCTCGGCAGCGAGCCGGTAAAGGGAAATATCAATGCAGAACATGTCGATGCCGGCTTGAAGATGTACCCATCGTAGACGAGCGGTGATATAGGACAAATGTCACGACATCATGGGGAGGTGTCTATTTTGAGTCCTTATCATAGGAGTGCTTGGCCCCTTTCTCTCTTGGTTACCCTTCTCGTTCTACCGTCATGTATCGGGGTGGTTCAGGCCGGATTGACCGCTGAAGAAAAAGGTGGAGAGCTGTTTCTTTCATGTCGTTCGGACAATGATTGCGTCCTCACCCCAACTCCTATCGGGGAAGAAAAAGTCAGTGAGCAAAGCACTGCAACAGCATTTCAATCTCAACAATTGGTGTTTGAATTCACGGCAGATCCTGGGCAAGAACATCTCGCCATCCTTCCTGAACGACTTGACCTCATGGAGATTGATTTCCGTCACCAAACCGAAGCAGGGGCTCTCATGAAGCCTGCCATGGAACTGCGATTGATACTTGGCCAGAGTGTGAATGTATGGAGTTTTGAGGCAGATGTGCTTCCGCAAACGGGCACCTATGAGCCCTACAAGATCGAAGATGCTTCACTGGATCATTCCAATAGCCGCGTGATTTGGGCTCAAGCACCCATTCGTTTGATCATGACTGTAACCCTTGATCGCCCTGGGACGTGGGAATTGAACATGCGCGGGGCCTCTTCCATCGAAATGGATGTACCCTGGTCGATTGATGCAGAAGCGGCAAATATCGATGAACCCTCATCGCCTTCACAACCCATAGAGACCTCGTTCGAAGACACTCATAGAGGGGCTTTACTTGGAGATGACAAGGATTGTTGGGCGTTTGAGGTTGAGGAGCATGAGGTTCTCCGATTGATGGTTCAATGGGATGCAGTCCCCTTGGAATTAGAACAACCCCATTCAGTACCCGATCTTGTTACGCAGAGCGGTCGTTTATCACCCCAGCCCGAAGTTTTGACGGAGAGCGACGGTGATGGAGTGTCCATCACGTACCGATGGAGGGCCTTGGCAGTGGGTCCATACAATCTATGCATGCGAGGAATTCCAGATCATTTCCAATCCTATTCATGGGGTGGCCTTTTCTCTTACGAAGGGATTGGTCCAACAAATCCAAGTGGCTTTGCAGATGCATCATATTACCCACATGGGGCTGTGATCTTGGGTGATGATTCGGAAGCCTTTGTCCTTCATGAACAAGGCATTGCTCTCCTCTTGCTTTCCTCTTTATTATTCGGTGTGTTCTTGTTGTTGGCAACTCGCCAAACAACATCCTACAAACTAAGGTATGGCTTACTCGTCCCAGGAGTTCTCCTCCTATTCGCTGGCGGTATTCTTCATCCACTTTGGGCCATGGCGGATGAGGTGCAACTTGAAGACGAGGTGACCTTGGACACATTGATCGACATGAGATTGCAACAATTGTGGGATATTTCAGCCCCAGGAGTGCCCGAACAAACACTCGTGACTCACACCGGTGCGACCTGGGGTATGCTCAATGGTGAAACGTTGAAGCTTCGACTTTCCATACAAGAAGTGGTACCTCTCTCAGATGGTCGCTGGCAACTGATTGTGCCGGAACTTGAATCTTATCGGCTGGACCAAGCCATTTTCAGTCAGGTGGCCAAAGGAGAGACTCAGGTTTCTACAGAAGGTCTGTTGGAAGACCAAACGGTTCGGTTCATCCTCCTTGCAGGTCGTTCTCTTTTACTGGATATGATGATGCTTGAGGCTTTATTGGTGGTTGATGAATTACCTGAATCCTCGGTATTTCATATTGAATATGATATGGTGGCGGCAAAGGCTTCTGGTTCCGTGAACGCTCCAGCGTGGGCCACTCGACCCTCAGTGATCTCAACTTCGGACTGGGTGAGGTTGCAAGGCTCCTTGTTCCCAGAGCGCATCTCCATCAGTTTGTGTGATTGCAGTTTGGACCTCTTGGATGTGACATTTATACCTTCAAGTGGTTTTGATGAGGCCGATATCCCTCCCAATAGTGGATTGAGGAATGCCATCGGGCTCTTGCCTTATGGAACAGCACTCATGTGGATGGGTTTGTTGCTTGGAATTGTCGCAACAAGCGCCGAAGTCCAGCGTTACGTAAAGGCTCAAAAGATGGCAACGACCTTACGAGGTACTAATGACACATTGTGGAAATGAATCAATCCTTGGATTTCTTCAATTCCTTGTCGACGGCTTCGGTAACATCGTCTGGTGTCATCTTGGCTTTTTGAGCAGCACTTTCAATGGTTCGTGCTTCATCTTCTGAGATCTCTCCATCCGCTGCTGCTGACTTGATGGCGGCTTTCACGTTCATGCTTGCAGCTTCTTCGTCGGTGATTCCCAAGGCTTCTTGGAAGGATTTCAGTTCTTCAAGTTCTTCTTCGGTGATCACGCCATCATCCCAAGCCGAATCATAGGCTTGAACCAAAAATTCTCTGTAAGCGTCTTGATTGAGTAAAACATCTCGAATTAACGCATGGTCAACTCCATTGTCCGCATTAGCCATTTCCAAAAGTGCAATTGAACGACGAATTTCTTTGACAGCCATATCCTTGAGGCCGTGACCTGCCCAAACAGCACCGGCTGCTATGACTGCAGCGGCAAACCAACGCATAACATCGGCATTGACGAGTTCACCTGGCTGAATTAAATGGAAGACTCCGAGCACAATCATGGCCGCGCCGCTCATAACTTCTACCCAATCGTTCAGGTCTGGTTCATCATCAAACACTGACAAACGTTCTTCGACCAAGGCCTCAATGTCGTCGCTCATGTTGAGGGACAATCGCGGGTGGGTCTTAGGACTGTCGGAGTGAAAATGAAGCCGTTGTCCTTTTGGACTGTTGCCCACAGTCAATCAGCATGGAGGGCCTCATTACGGATATTTCGGCTCTTGGAATGCCTCCGAAGTTCACTGATTTCTTGCGCTCAACATGGGGTATTGAACACCTTCACCCTCCTCAGGCTGAGGCGGCCCCGAGTGTTTTGGGTGGCAACAATACACTCATTGCCATCCCAACGGCCTCTGGAAAATCCTTGCTTGCCTACATGGGAATGATTCAACGACTGAGTGAGGGTCATGCGAAGTCAAAGGCGATCTACATTGTACCACTCAAAGCCCTCGCCATGGAGAAATACGAAGAATTGAAGGAGATTTCAGCAGCCCTCGACCTTTCAATCGGGCTCGGCATCGGCGATGCGACAGCAGAAGCAAAAAACATCGATGATTGCAACATTTTGGTGTGCACTTCGGAAAAACTGGACTCATTATTGCGCCATAAGGCTGAACTTGTCACGGATCTGACATGCGTCGTAGCCGATGAATTCCATTTGATGAACGACGGAACACGTGGACCGACCTTGGAAATAAATCTCACGCGATTACGACATATTCGTCCTGAAGCTCAGTTAATTGCCCTCTCTGCAACCGTCGGAAATTGTGAAGAACTCGCACAATGGTTGGACGCCGACCTCATTCAATCCGATTGGCGTCCAGTTGCTTTGGAATATGCAACATTCCATAATTTTCACATCGAGCCAAGAAAATTGCAATCTTCAGCAAAGAAGGGTGATGTTTCTAACCTGACGCTTCCAAGGAAATTAGAGGGGTTGAAGTCTCATCCTGTTTGGAGCGTTGTGAGTGACGGCATTGACCAGGGAAGTCAAGTTCTGATGTTCGTGGGGACTCGTCGTAGCGCCCAATCCGAGGCCAAAAACCTAGCCAAACGAGTCACTAAACGCCTTTTGAAAGAACACCCCGAACGATTGGAAGAACTCAATAATTTGGCTCAGCGACTCGAGGGGCGTTCACAGTCAAACCTTGCCGAGCAATTGGTTCAATGCATCTCTGGCGGGGTTGGGTTTCATCACGCAGGACTTACTTCAGGGCAACGGAAAGAGGTGGAGGCTGCGTTCAAATCGGGATTGCTGGTCGCATTAACAGCAACACCAACTTTGGCAGCAGGCGTCAATCTTCCAGCGCGAAGAGTCCTCGTGCGAGATCTCAAACGTTGGGATGACGGCATGAGCCGGCCGCTACCAGTTATGGAGGTGAGGCAAATGCTGGGTCGTGCAGGTCGTCCGAGATACGATACGAAAGGGGAAGCATGGGTCTACTGCAAGGGGACTGATGGATGGGAAGAAGCAGATGCAGTTTCTGACCGTTATTTCTTCGGCCCCGTTGAAGACATCACCTCGAAATTGGCAGCGGAACCCGCAATGAGGATGCATTTGCTCGCAAGCATCGCCACCGGAGGTCTGATCCACAAAGCTTCAATTGAGCGCTTTTTCACTTCCACTTTCTTGGGATCTACCATGCCTCAGTCACAACTTCGTGAACGTATCAACAGCATGTTGGACTGGTTGGTTGAGGAACGGTTTGTCCGTAAGGTGGGCATTGATGAGCAATTCACTGCCCATTGGTTAGATGGGGGAATCGATGGAAATGAAAATGAAGCGTGGGACGATTCTTTACCCGTTTGGGCGACGCCTGCTCAGCTTACCACCGGGGTCGAATGGGCCCCAGAAGATCAGAGAGGTCAATCGCCAAGTCGGAGTTCTGCACATGTCCTTCCCTCGTTGGGCTTCTCTCCAGCATCGTCACTCGACAATGTGGGCGGCTGGGTTCAACCTACAACTCAAGATCCATTCAACATGAAATTTGAAGCAACGATGATAGGCGAGCGGGTAACACAACTTTACCTCGATCCTTTGTCAGCATCAATCCTACGAACTGGATTGAGGCGTGCTGTCCGCCGTCATGTACGTGGCGATGCCCCAGTGACTGACTTCGGCTTACTTCACCTCGCTGTGACTACACCCGATTTCAACTCATTATGGGCAAAATCTGCGGACATGGAGGCCAATTCTAAGGTCTGGTTGAAAACCAATGATGTGGAGGATGAATTGTTGGTAGAACCAGGTTATGCTGAAGCTTTATTGAGCAATGTGAAAAGTGCCTGGATGATTGAAAAATGGATGGATGAGGACACATTGCGGGTCCTTGAAAGTGAATTGGACGTTTCCCCAGGAGATGTCCATCATCGCGTGGACCTCATGGGGTGGTTATTGGCAGGGGCACAGCATGTTCTAATGGCAGATGATGTCTTTGCCGAGGAGCATTTGCCGGTCCTCTCAGAAATGGTTCAGCACATTAGCGTCCTCCAACAACGTGTCCGCCACGGATGCAAGACAGATCTTTTGCAACTTGTCAACATTCGCCACGTGGGCCGTCAACGGGCGAGAGAATTGGCTTCTCTCGGTATGCGACAACCTCGGGATGTGTTGACGATGAATTCCTCAACTCGTAACAAATTGCTGGCGCTTCGCGGGTGGGGTCCTGTCTTGATGAAGAACATCATGATTGAGGTCGAAAAGGTCGTAAAGCGTGATGTGAAGGGCTCTCAGCACATCAATCCATCAAGGAACGATGACCTCCCGCTTGAAGGCGAGCGTAAAGAGGATGATTGAAATCAATGCCTCCCTTCGCCGTATCATGGACGAACCATCCTTCCCTTGTCATAGGGTTGCGGTTGACGAAGGAGACCCAGTGGCCCATTTTCTCAAGCATAGGCCAAATTCGAATTGGGTGTTCTTAGGAGATCATGCCCTTCAATCCTCCATTCAAGCATGGACGGCATGGACTCAGGCTCGTCGAAACGAATTCCGTGGTACATCTGTGGCCCGAAGTCTTGATGCTGAATTTATGCGCTATCTCTCTGGAACTCATCATGTTAGTGAAGCCTTCCAACGTGCGGGATATTTGAAAGGATCAGGTTTTGGATGGGTGGTTCAACTGCCAGACGCAGAGCATTCGACAAATACTTACGAGATTGAACAACCTATGCCGCTCATCAACGAAGACTTTGAATCAACCGTTCACGAGTTGATTGAGCATTTGGGCTGGACGAAATCAACTAGCGCAATGCATTACTCTATAGAGGGGATGAAACGTCTTGGTATTTCGGTTGAAGATTGGATGGGGCCTGTTCAAGATGACGCCCTTATTGCTCATATCATCATGGCCGATGACCAGAGTTCTTCCCACCGATAAGGGGAGGGTTCAAAGGCCACTTGCTCCTACCATACCCCATGGTTATGGCAGCGAATCCCGGAAGTCCCCACACGCCAAGCACAGGGCGATATTTGGACCAAGAACGTATTGGACGGGCCTTGGACAATGCCACTCAACACGGTGCAACTTATGCTGAAGTCCGTCTTGTAGCCTTCACACAATCCTCGGTAGCTATGCGGGATGGTGCACTTGAACGTGCAATACCTGGCCAAGAGTTGGGACTAACGCTTCGCGTACTTGCAGACGGTGCCTGGGGCGTGCATTCGACCACAGATATTTCTTCGCTGTCCGAGCAGATAGAATCCACTACCCGCCTGGCGAAAGCCGTCGCAGCACGTCGTTCATCCGGCGATTCCCCTGTCGGTCTTGCTGAGGTGCCCATCCTTCAAGACGAGATTCATTGGAAATCGAAACTTGATGTACGTCACACGGAACTCGATACGAAGATGGAGATGATGAATGAACTGTTTGAAGGTGCATCTGGGCACAACGACGTGGTTTCCATTCGAACTGGTTGGAGCGATGAACACATTCACACGGAATTGTTGACGACCGAAGGCATGGATCGAGTGTGGTCTTTTCAACGGTCCTTAATTCACGGCATGGTCACGGCAAGAGATGGGAGCGATGTTGTTTCTTACCGAACACGACACGGTGGCCAAGGGGGTCTTGAAGTCATTCGGGAATGCGACCTCATGGAACTCGGAGAGAATGCCCAAAAAGCAGCACTTCGCCTCCTAAAAGCTGAGCGAGCCCCCTCTGGTAAGATGCCATTGGTGGCGGACAGAGACCTCACTGGTGTTTACATCCACGAAGCCCTAGGGCATCCCTGTGAGGCGGATTTGGTTGCGGCAGGTGACTCATGTCTTGATGGAAAATTAGGTCAAAAAATAGGTAACGAACTGGTCACGGTCGTCGATGATCCGACCATGATGGGTGGATACGGGGCTTATCCAATTGATGATGAAGGTGTGGATACACGCGCCAAAGTCCTGATCAAAAACGGAGTTCTGACTGAATATCTCAATCATCGGGAAACAGCTCATCATTTTGATTTGGACCCAAACGGTGGTGCCCGAGCCCAAGATGGACTGCACCATCCATTGGTTCGTATGTCCAACACCATGATTGAAGGGGGAACGCATGCAGATCTTGATGCTTTGTTGGCCGATATCGAATACGGTGTGTACGCCTGTGGTTCTCGTGGAGGTCAAGTTGACACTGGTCGAGGTTCCTTCCAATTTGCAGCCCAAGAAGCCTGGTTAATTGAGAACGGCGAATTAACACAACCACTCAAGGATGTCAGTGTGAGCGGCCTCACCCTGGAAATTCTCCAAAACGTCGACGGCCTCACTCGAGATGCTGCCCTTGCCTCTCCCGGCTTTTGCGGCAAAGGACAAACAGTGCCCGTCGGTGACGGTGGACCAATCATGCGGATTCGAGAAGCTTTGGTGGGATGAAGATGCTACCCGATCATGCGGTTGACCGCTTGCTTGAAAACGCAAGCATTGTTGCAAAAGCCTGCAAGACAAATAATGTTGAACAATGGGATATTGTTGGATTCCAATCTTACGGCCATGAACTGGACATTGAAGCTGGCAAAATCACACTTGCTGGCGGAGGCGGTGAAGGCGGATTTGGCGTTCGAGTTCTCGAAGGTGGTCGATTTGGATTTGCCCATCTAGTTGATGTTTCAGGGGCTGAACGAGCAGTTCAACAAGCGCTCAGCATTGCACGGAAATCTCCTGTGGTCGCTGGATTTGTCTTGCCAAGTGAACAACAAGCCCAAGAAGTCGGAGGTCGTTTTGACCGAGACATTCTCGACCTTGGGCCTGAAGATTTACTGCAACAGGCAGACGACATCATTTCCGCTGTTGCCAGTGCAGATGAGCGTGCAGTTGTGACCGGCGGTGGTGTTGGAGTTTCTGCAACAGCAGGGTGTCTGATGACGAGTGAAGGCATCTTGAGCCACGGCTTGACAACTTCACACGGCATGGGCATTCAAGTGTCACTTGATGTGGATGGACAAGTTACCAGTTCCTACCAAGGAGACTCATCAAGAAAGCGCATGAAGGAACTACCCAGTTGCATTGACCGAGCGGTTCATTGGGCCCAAATCACACAGAATCCTATCGAAGTCGAATCTGGGGCAAGTGAGACGCCTGTTTTGATGACCAGCGAAGGTTTTTCGCCCCTGTTTTCCATGGTTGTACCTCCTGCCATGCTTGGAGAGAAAATGGTGAGAGAAGAATCGTTCTGGTCAGGAAAACTCGGAGAGATTGTTATGGCTGAAGATTTGAATATCGTCGATCATGGATTGTTAGAGGGCGGTTTTTCCTCAGGTTCTCGAGATGCAGAGGGAGTGCCCCGCCAAGTCAGGCCCCTCGTTCAAGGAGGCCGCTTAGAGGCCATGCTTTGGTCGACCCGAGATGCAGCACAACAAGTGGCTCAAGGGCGCATTGAGAAAGCATCCTCAACGGGGTCTGCGGTGAGTTCAAGCCATCAATCTCCGCCCTCAACTGGTTGCACGGAATTGCAATTCACCTCAACTCAAGGTGCGAGTTCATGGGAGGCCTTGCTTGAGCGCATGCAGGATGGATTCATTGTCAATAGCGTGATGGGGGCGCATACTGCAAATCCAACGAGTGGCGATTTTTCTGTCACAACCAGCACCATTTTGCGTGTTGAAGGAGGAGAAATTGTTGGCCCTCTCAAACAGGCCGGTCTTTCCGGGAATCTTGCGAAGGCGCTTCAATCTGGCGTGCACCTCGGAGATGATGTCCGCCGACAAGGCTCCTACTCCTCAGGGAGTATGCATCTTCCCGATGCCCTGCTCATGAACGGTTTGCGAGTCAACCCTGCCTGATTGGCGGCAAGAATGGTTCAACCGATTCTTTATGGCCTGTCGGCAGTGGTCATTACTTCCATGGAGGTCAAGGGAGTGTCCAGTCTCAACCAAAACGCACGAAAGCCCGCAGCCTGTTCTCCGTACAGGCAAGCAAGAACATCATTGTCTGGCGGAGGGTCGCAGTATGTCTGAAGAAAAATACGCAGATTACATCGAAGCGGTACTCAAGGAATGTCCTGAGGCCTCACCCGATGAAATTGCGGAAGCATTCTCAAAATATGAGACTGAATTTTACATCCCTCCTCAAGATGCGATGCGCTCAGTTCTTCGTCGATTCAAGAGCGGGACGAGTCCTGTTGGATCGAAGGCTGCAACCAAACAAGAAAGAGTCACAAAAAAGGTCGCCATGTTAAGCGAATTGTCTGGAGATGATCGAGACATAGAGATCGAAGTTGCAATCATCACTCACAACATTCGTGACCAAATGATACGCGGTGAAGAGAAACAAATCGCCTTTGGGATGTTGGAAGATAATCCTTGGGAAGACAGTGGTACGAAAACTCGGTGGGATTACAAAGATTGGGGCCCGCAAGCGAATCTTGCTTCAGGGAGCATCGTCCGGATTGAAGGTGCAAGTGTGAATGAATACAATGGAAAAATGTCATTGAACATCAATCAATCAACTCGAATTGTTGTCCTCAAGGAAGGCGTGGCAACAACGGTTGCTTCCAACGATCCCATCGATATCTCAACTGTTCCCAAAGAGGGCTACATCTGTGTGGTCGGTCGCGTTCTCGCATCCCGCCCAGATCAAATCCACCGCAAGGACGGTTCGGGCTCAATCGATGTGGTCAGGGGTCGTATCGCTGATGAATCAGGCACCATTGGATTTCTTTCATGGGAGCCCTTTGACCATGAAGTCGGAACTCTGCTGAAAATTGATGGAGCACAAGTACGAAGTTTCCGAGACACTCCAGAACTCAATTTTGGACGTACGACAAAAATCGAAGTTTTTCACGATGCTAATTTCTCGGACTTGGATACATTGGCAGACAGCACTTCTCAAACCATCTCACAATTCCGTGATGGTTCTAGAGATGTCGATGCAGTGGTCCAGATTACTGAATGGGCTCGTCGTTCCTTTACAAAAGACGGTGTCGAAAAATTCCTCTGGTCCGGTCAAATCGCAGACCCCACGGGTCGTTGCCGAATGAGTGCCTGGGAAGAATTGCCTATTTCAGAGAGCGATTTGCCAATCACCGTTCGATTGAAGGCTGTTCGAGTCAGAGCCTGGCAGGGTATTCCTGATGTCACCGTTGACCAAGCAGCACAACTTGAAATTCTTGAAAAACCACCTTGGGATGCGGAACTCGATCTCACCAACCACGCCGTTGAAGTCTCTTTGCCAGACATGGTCTCAGGGGCGAGCAGAGTAGGGTTGGAAACCACAGGATTCATCATCAGTGTCCGAGAGGATTCTGGTTTGATTCGTCGATGTACGGAATGTCGCCGAGTTCTTCGTGACGGTGCTTGTGCAGATCACGGAGCCAACGAAGGAAACGAGGATGTTCGATTGCGTTTAGTTGTCGACGATGACGGTGCCTCAGCTGCGGTTCTAGTAAACAAGGAAGCTACGTTGAAGGTTCTTGGCCTGAGTTTAGAGCAAATGCATTCAGCCATCGAGGAACATGGAGATCTTGGTTTTGTACAGCAGGTCCGGGAATCTCTGCTCGGTCGTAGAATCAAGGCTAGTGGTCGCAGTATCGTTGATGATCAAGGTGCGATGTTGCTCGCAGATGGATTGGAAATCATTGAACGGGATGCTCAATTGAGAGCGACTGAATTGCGTGCTTTGTGGGGGTGGGTCTGATGCAACGTCCTCGCGTAGCCCGCCAACCAGCCTTCCTTCTCCTCGCTTCTGAATTTGGTAGTGCCACATTGAACGAGAAGGGATCAGGTGAATATGATCCTTCATTTGTGATTACCAAATTAGGCGCTAAAGTCAATCGTGTGATTGTTGCAGGTTTGCTGGAACGTCTTGAAATGCGAGAAACCAGCAATGGCTCGACACTGTTCCAGGGCCAACTCCGTGATCCAACCGGTCTTCACTATTTTTCGGTGGGCGATTACAATTCTGAAATGATGCGGGAGTTGTCAAATCAATGGTCTGAGCGAACAGAACTTGGTGAACCGATTCTCCTCATGATGACTGCCAAGACGCGATGGTACCAAACTGATGAGGGCGCCGTTTATACGTCACTTCGTCCCGAAGAAGCGTGCGAAATATCCCGAGATGTTTATGCCAACTGGTTGTTGGATGCTTGTCAAAGTACCATGATGCGCATGAAGGCTTTAACCGCCTCACTGGAATTGGAGCCGACGATGGAAGCATACCAGCGAAGCGATCTCCCTGAAGGAATGAAACAAGGATTACTCGCCTCACGAAATCATTACGAAGAAGTGGATTTGGAGCCGTTTAACCTCCATCTTATGCAAGCTCTTGATATTGCCGAAGGCCGTATTGAAGCTGCTACAACCCCGCCCCCTGTGGTCCGTCTACCCGATGGTGGAGGGGACCCTTCGGCAGATTCAGATGATGCATTGGATTCGTGCATCCTTCAGGTGATTCAACATTTTGATCAAGGCGAGGGAGTTGATTTCGAAACCGTCCTCAAGAACGCTGCTGCTCAAGGATTTATTCGAGAGCATGCCGAGTCTGCTTTGGAACGTATGACCGACGGTGGAACCATCCAAGAGCCAAGATTCGGATGGTTCAGAGTTGTTAGTTCTCCAGAAGAATAATCCAACACATTCAAGTCATTGTCATGATGTGCATGGGTTAGGGGTCATCACATGGCTGGAATGGATTTTTTTATTCGCCCTGCAACGGGAACATCAAGTTCGGACTGGGTACGTATTCCCAACACAGATATGAAGGTCAAAATGACTCGCCGCCTCACCCGTACCGTGATTCGAGGTGGCGAAGGCGACGACCTTCACGACGAAGGTTCCGAATCCACAGTTTACACCGTTCGAGGGGAATTGAGTATTGATGAATACAAGCGCATTATCGCCATGTTTCGAACAGGGCAACCATACATTCACGATCCATTTGAGGAGAGGGATGTCAAAGTGATCTTCGCAATGATGGAGTACGACAGTTCAACAGAAAGTTTTGTGTTTGAATTAATTGAAGACGCAATTTGAGGGATTTGAAATGCGTAAACTGGAGGAGAAGCGAGAACTCCTTTACGTGATTCGTACTCTTGATGTTTTGATGTCCTCTGGGGTTGGGCTTGAGGCTGCATTGCATACCATTGGGAAAGGTGGATACGGGATTATCTCTGAAGACTTTTCACAAATGATGCGCCGCTTGCAAAAAGGGAACACAGGTGGTATTGGTCCTGAACTCAAGGGCCTCATGCAACGTTCTGAATCCGCAGGATACAAACGCCTTCTGAATACTCTTTACACGAACGTCACACAAAACACTGACTTGGTTGAAACACTCAAGAAACAGGGGACTCGAATGGAAGAGGACCGTTCAGAAGAGGTAGAAAAATACATTGAAGATCTCTCGGGAGTCCCGGAAACTCTCTTGTCAATTGGCATGATTGGACCCATTATCCTAGCCATCGTGGGTTTGGTCCCACAATTGATGAGTGGAGATTTAGGAGCTTTCATGTCCCTACCTGATTCATCGGTCATCAACGCCGTGGTGAACATGGGGTTAGGCCTTACATTGGTGGCCATGGCTCTGATTGGGGTAAAAGCCCATACGAAAGATCCAGGGGTCTGAGGTGAGATTATGATTTATGGACTCCTAGAATCATTCAACGACTCAATACTGCTTCTCATTCTCGTTGTTGTCGCTATGGCCTGTATTGGAGGAGGAATTCCTCCAATGTTAGAGCGTCGACGCAGACGTTCTATTGAGAATGATCTCCCCTCCTTCCTTGAATCTCTCTCTGATTCCGTTGGTGCAGGACGTGGTTTACAGGAAGCAATGATGGAGCAATCACAAAGTTCCAACAGTTTGTTGGCCAATCTCCTGTCTGAAACCTTGAAAGAAAGCCACGCCTCCTCCTTTGAAGCAAGTTTGATATCATTTGCGGCAAAGACACGTTCATCCCAGGTACAACGAGTTATGATGCTGGTTGAAACTGCTATCCAACAAGATTCTTCATTACAACCAATTCTTTCAGATCTCAGTCGAGATTATGAACGTCTCAATGATTTGATGAACCGAAGAGAAACTGAATTATCTGGGAGGGGCATGCTCATCGTCCTCTTTGTTAGTATTGGCTTACCAGTTCTGATCGCCTTCATCGTTGGTTTGTTTGCTCCCGCAAGCAAGGGTTTTCAAATTGGAGCGTTTAACCAAACATTCAGTTATTTCTTTGCTGCAGCTTCGGCTGTTGGCGTTGCTGTCTCAGGGCGCATGATGGGTCGCCTCAAAGATACGCTTTGGTGGTTACCTTTGTGGATGGCGCTTTCAATGGGCCTTTACCTAGGGGCAGTCAAAGCAGTTGGAGGTTGAAATATGTCAGAAGAAATTTTGGAACAATACGGAAGAGTTACGATTTACACCGAAGCCAATCACCCAGCGCCAATTTACCATGTGGAAGGCGATATTCAACCGAATCCTTACGGGGATTTAGCCGCTCTTTTTGAAGACGATGCGCTTGAAGAAGTCATGTATAACGGTGGTACTCAATGCGTAAAGGTGGCTCACCGTGAGCACGGTATGTGTCGCACCAACATTTGGATTGACGATGATTCAGGCCTCCAAATCGCTAAAAATATCGCTTCTTTCACAAATGTGCCGTTGGGAGATGGGCCAGGAATGGTACCGATTTTCGATGGGCGGTTACCAGATGGTTCCCGTGTCAATGGGACGATCCAACCGGTTTCACCAGATGGTCCGACATTGACCATTCGTAAATTCAAAGAAGATCCATTGACCATGATTGACCTTGTCAATTTTGGAACAGTGAATTCACGACTCGCAGCTATGATGTGGGTTTGGATTGAAGGCCTGGATAGCCGACCTGCAAACTTTGTTATTGCAGGCGGTACAGGTTCAGGTAAAACCACCACCCTGAATTGCCTTGGAATGTATATCCCGTGGTCTCGTCGTTTATTGACGGTTGAGGATACGGCTGAATTGCAAGTGTATCACGACCACTGGCTGAGAATGGAAACTCGAAGAGAACGCCCAGATGGAACAACCGAGGTTGACATGAACGACTGCCTCAAATCTTCTCTCAGAATGCGTCCAGACCGTATTATTGTTGGTGAAGTTCGCGGACCTGAGTGTGCAACACTGCTTACGGCCATGAACACCGGTCACGATGGATCATTCGGTTCTCTGCACGCTAACACGGCTCAGGAAACTGTTACGAGAATGATCAATCCTCCAATGAGTGTACCTCCAATCATGCTCAGCGGTTTGGACCTCATCATCATTCAGGCACGCCTGCATGTGAACGGTAAAACAGCCCGCAAAATCACTGAGGTCGCAGAGGTGGCAGGAATGGAAGGTGACAAACCTCGTTTGAATGCTATTTGGAAGTACAACGCAGCTACGGACCAAATCGAAGAAACAGGAATCCCCTCGAAACTACGTGAAACTATTTGTAATGCTGCAGGAGTTACTCCGGATGTCTTTGAGCGACACGTGTCACAACGCCAGGCAATCATCGAGGATTTGGCACAACGAGGAATCAGTGATATTCAAACAGTGACTCAAGTCGTCCAAAACTTCTATGCTTCACAGCATTGAATTTTAGCCTTGAAGTCGATTCAATAAGTCATCGATTTTGTCAATCTTTTTGCGAACACGATTCATGTTCTGCGACGCTTCTATCACGGATTCGGCCACTTCTTCTTCCACATCAGCAGGGAGTTCTTCTTGTTTGAAGGACTTTGCAAGTGCTTTGAGTTCGCTCACTATCGCATCAACTTCAGTTTCACTGACCAGGACACCCGGGGCAATCCTTGGAATATCCGAGGGCGATAGGTATCCGAGTTCAGCCCCGAGGATTCCTGCACATGCTAGGACTCGAGGACGTAAATCTGGAGTATTAACTTCGTAGCCCTTTGATTCAAGGAACCGTATGACAAGGGCTTGTTGCGGTTCTTCAAATCCATGTTCGCTTGATTCAAGAACGGTCTGAACCAATTCCTCAAAAGAAATGATGCTACGTTCCAATCGTTCAATCGTGGAGCGCTCTGCCCCCGTCAGGTGGACTGAACCATGGTGGAGAATTCTCATCATCCGCTGGCGGCGTTGAACAATAGGATCGTGTAATGCTTGAGTTTCAGCGATTTCAATGTGGAGGTCAAACAAGGCGTGCACTCTTCCTGATACGCTTGGCACTCTCAGGTCCAAACCGAGGTTCCTCGCTTCGAGTTCAAAGGCCATCCGTGCTTTCACAGTGTCTCCTTCATGCATTGCTAACATGTTTTCTAATTGATCCCGTAATGTACTTCTCACTTGCTCGAACATACGTAATGCTTCACGTTCGGCCCAAGATTGTGGGAGTGCACTCGCTGCTGTGCTCTCCTGTTGAATTTGGAAGTCAAGTTCCATGACCGCTTGATTGATTCGCTGATGAACAGGCGCCATATCAGTGGCAAATCCATGATGCCTCAGAGAACTGATAAAGGCATTGAGATCGTCCACATTTGTGGTGCTGCTCACCATTAGGAAGTCTCTTGCCATTGAATGTATTTCTGCCATTCTCCCCTCAAGCTCGAGCAGTGCAGTTTCTGTTTCAAGGCTATGCATGGTGGTCTCGGCGGTGTCTTGGACCATTGGCGGCGTGGATGATGGGGCGGCAGATGAGGTTTTACGCAATTCAGCATCGATGGTCGCCGCAATATCTGCACGAGAGGTTTCAACGCCCTTTGATGCGATTTCTTCCCTCAAGGCTGTTTCCTCTTCAAAGGACCATCCCTCTCCATGGTCTTCAACGAAGGAGTCAACGGTTTCAACCACATTTTCGTCATTGGCGTCAACCGCTCCTGCGGGCGAAGGGACACTAGGGATGTTGGATTGGTCACGTGGCCTTCTGAGACTTTTCTTGACTTTCCCCCATGCATTCTCTTGAGATGCTAGAACACCAGCAACTCTGACAAGAAGGGTTTGTTTGTTTCCTGAAAGCGGTAATTCCAAATCTTTGCACAAGGCGTGGAGTTCGTCTCTGGTCATGTTGTCCAATTTGTCGGTAACCAATTGCTTTGGATCGTGGAAGAGGTGGAGGTACAGACGTTGTCTCCTGGCTTTGATTGAACCTGATTTCTTAATTCCAAACACGCCAAGAATTTCACCGAGTTCGGCATTTGGAATGCTCTTCAGGCCATCCTTTGAGAGGTCCCAATCTGTCAAAACAAGGTTGCGGATAAGTCGGCAACGGAGCGTTTCCACTGACCCATTTTTTGGTAAGGAATGTTCAGAGGCCATGACCTTCAAATCATCAAACCGAGCCTGATAAAGTCCGCTCAGTTGGTCTGATTTCTGCATGGAGTACTCACCTTGTGTTGTTTTGCACCCTTGAAAGCATATATGTCTTCGCTGTCAAGAAGCGGTTGAGACGCTGGTTTTCTGATGCTCTAGTCAGCACCGAATCAGGTGCCTTCATCCATCCAAATCAAACATTGGAGGGCTCGGATCTGAAAAATCATCGGGCATTCCAGGTATGATGCGTTTCATTCCTTCATGTTCGCTGGTCATCATGGTAAGGAGAATCATGAATTCTTTGAGTAGATTCACCATTCCGAGGTGGCTGTCTTCAGGAAGGACAATTCGTTCGCTTGAGGCGGTGATGCTCCCTTCTTCATTCAGCGTCTCCATCATCATCTCCACTCTTGGTCCACCCTTGAGTGGCTTACCATCGGGGTTGAGCATAAATTCCTGTGTGGTATCATCGCCCAGGCGATTAGCCTCCTTCAAGATGGTACTGATTTTTCGCTGTTCAACAAAAATACCTACTTTCTCATGCAAGGATGGATCGAGGCTTTCCAAAATGGCCCCTTCGAGTCGGAACGCTAACATTGCACTCGGGTCAAGCATCGTTGAAATGTTCGATGAAAGGAACCCTTCACGAGCCACCATCAGGGTGAATCCATAAAGTGGAGGCGGAATAAATCGCTCTCTGTTTTGTTCTTTATCTTCTCGCTGAAGGCCGAGCGTATGCCGTCGTGATTTGAATTTGAACCCTGCATGGATACTTCTTGGTACGATGAATCCATCGATGTGACCTGCCTTACGTTGCTCTTCAAACCAAGGCCAACGTTCCTCTTCATCGAGTTGAGCGTATGACTCAGCTTCTCCAAGCTTTTCGGCCATATCTGCCGATGTGTAAATCACCAAATCATATCTCATGCGAAGTATTTGGCGGTGAATCAATTCATGGTCGCAAACCAAGATGGCCCCGCTCACGAGATATTCTGGTTTATCATCAGCCACCAAAACCCATGTTGGCTCTTTGCGGGGTAGTGCGCCTAGAATCGTCAGCCCCTCAACATCATAGTCATTCCAATCAAAAGCACTCATTCCGAGTAGGTCACCAGTACCATCCTTGAGTAATTCGATCGCCACTTCCATGTGGGGTACTTGCTTCATCAGCAAATCTTGATGTTTTCCGTGTGTTTCAACCGCTCGCTCAACCTGAGACCGTACGCCGTCCTTCTTTGAGGGGGTGGTTAACACAATGAGACGTTCGTCTTCCAAAGCCACTCCTCCTCGGCGAGGAGGTGTCCTCGCAGGTTATGGGCGGGGACGATTGGTTAAGAAGTCCACCGTTGTGCAAAGGGTGTGCGCAGTGATGTCCAAACCATGACCGAGGCGCTCACACGTTTGCAGCAACGCGTGAATGAATCGCTGAGTGCGTTAATCCAATCCGAACTGGATTTAGGTGGAGGAGAAGTCGTTCAGGAGGCGGGACGTGTTCTGCTGGCAGGAGGTAAACGGCTTCGTCCTCTTCTCATTCTATTGGCCTATGAGCTTGCAGGCGGCAAGGATGAAGAGGAAATTTTTCCGCTTGCGATGGCCTTTGAGTTTATTCACACAGCCACGCTTGTTCACGATGATATAGCTGATGAAGCCGAACAACGTAGGGGCATTCAAACCATTCACGCACAGGCTGGCCTTGCTAAAGGCATCATTGCAGGTGACTGGCTCTTCGTTCAAGGTTTTGGACTCGGGGGGCGTTATGATGAAACAATTGTGAAACTCATGGCCCAATGTTGTGCCAACATTGCCATCGCTGAATTCCACCAACTCGACCATGTCCTAAATTTGGCCACAACTCCAGAGGATTATCTCGACATCGTTCGTGGAAAAACAGCTGGACCTTTCGCTGCCGGATGTCAAGCAGCAGGACTGGTAGCAGGCCTTGAACCGGAGGCTGCTTCTGCCTTGAACATCTTCGGAATGGAGCTCGGCATAGCCTTCCAATTAGTGGATGATTTACTGGACTTGAGAGGAGACGAGCGAATGGGGAAGCCGCGAGGGGCCGATGTTTACGAAGGTAAGATGACCCTCCCTCTGATTCATGCTTTGACCCTCTCTCACGGACCTCACCGTGCACGTTTAGCCTCAATCATTGAGGACTTCGAGGACGAACAATTTGATGAACTGATGCAATTACTGGAACGCTCGAGCAGTTTAGAGTACGCTGAAATTCTTGTACGTACACATCTGGAACGTGCTCAAAACGCTCTTGCTCAATTTCCCGATGGAGATGCAAAGGACCTGATGATGTTCATCACAGAATTCGTGATGGACCGACACGCGTGAGGTGAATAAATGGCCGTGAAATCTGTTGAACATCGTCAAGTCATTGTGATTGGAGCAGGACCAGCAGGGAGTGCATGCGCCCAACGATTATCTGAAAGCGGCATTGATGTGTTGGTTCTTGAGCGACGCAGTGTGGTTGGAAATCCAGCTCAATGTGGCGAATGTATTCCTAATTGGGGCGAAGTAGTCGGTACCTTTCTCGGACTTGACAACCATCAATGGTTGAAAGATTACTTTGATTTCCCAGAACGAATACGCCTCCATAGGCTTGACAACATGAGAGTTTTCCTGCCTTCGGGCAAAGCATTCCATTTCAAACTCGATGCTTTCGCAGGCCATCGGCTTCAATTTGACGGATATCTTGCAGATAAGGCTGTGAATGCAGGAGCAGAAATTCGCACCATGACAGCCTTGAAACGAATACAACATCAAAGAAAATCCAATCGAGATGTATTGGTGACAGACCAAGGTCGCTTTTCGTGTGATTATCTCATCGATGCATCAGGAAGCCTTGCTCATGTCGGTCGTCTGCGGCATGGGCAGGACCCAACTTTCAGGCCGGAAGACCAGGTGCCCACCATCTATGCACAGGTGCGTGGTAAAGTCCCAGAAACATTCGATGTATTCCTTGGCTCTGTGGCACCTTCTGGCTATGCGTGGATCATCCCAAAAGGCCCAAATTTCGCCAATGTGGGGTTGGGAGTTCGTGCTGGAAAACTCAAAGGTTCGCTGAAAGAACATCTCGAAAAATTCTGCAGCGATCTTGGGTTGGAAATTCTCTCCATCGGTGGAGGCTGGATCCCAATGGGAGGTCCTGTCAAACAAATGGTTGATGGAACCACAATGGCAGTGGGTGACGCTGCTGGTTTGGTTATGCCGAGTAATGGTGGGGGGATTTCTCAGGCAATTATTTCTGGGTGTTTTGCAGCTGAAACCATCGTTGAACATCTTGAAAACGGTACATCGCTTGATGCCTATGAACAAAAAGTGAGGAGTTGCATGGGGAAAGCGCTGAAAAATTCTCTTCGAAGCAAAAATTTCGGTTATGCCTTCCTTCGTGGTGATGTACTCACGGAAGTTATCCTTCGATGCCTTGGCCCGATCGGCGGCATCCGTCGGGCGATGGAATGTGAAAAGCCACTCTGGATTGTATGATGCCGTCCCAATATAAGCGCAAGAGGCCCCATCTCATCGGTTGGTTCAAGACTCTTGAACGATACGCAACATCATGCGAGCGGACGAGCATCTCGACGACGAGGCCGTGAGCCCAGTCATCGCTACGGTGCTCTTACTCGCCATTACCGTGATGCTTTCAAGCATGGTCTTTGTATTGATGCAAGGTGCGTTGACGACTGTTGAGAAATCAGCTCCACAAGCAACTGTTAGTGTTCGTGGTCTTGACAATGGCTTCCATGTCGTCCGTTTGACTGCTTTGGACCAGTCAATTGACCCTGCCCGATTGAAGTACGACCTTCTCCCTGGGAACCTCACTTCTGACCTTCCAATACGGGGGCATGTAAACGATGCTGATGTCTATGGGGTCATCGGTTCAAATTTTTCATTCCATGACCGAGATGCTGGTTATTCGGTCACTCAAGGTGATTACTTCGTGATTGATTCACAAACCATCGGGGCCACGGATGGGACCTGGAGGTTTCGTTTAATCGAAGAGAGTTCTGGTGTTCTTCTCATCGATGTGACATTACCAGTGATCCGGTAATCAACCACCGATAAAAGACATCTCGACCTTTGGTAAGTCCAATGTTTGGTCCGAACGATCCTTTGAATACTGGTCATTTCGTTGAGTCCAAATCGATTGAATGGCCGTTTGAATGTGCTCTTTGGTTGCTCCCATTCGTAACATCGATTTGATGTCATGGCCCTTTGATGTGAACAAGCAAGTGTAAATTGAACCATGTGCCGATAATCGAGCACGAGTGCAATCTCCACAGAATGGGGCGGTGACCGATTCAATCATGCCGACTTCATAGCCATCATCAAACATGAATCGTTTTGCAACCTCGCCCTTGATGGATGATGGTGTCTGCTTTAGATTGCCAAAGTGCTGCTGTAGGAGGGCGCGAATCTCCTTTCCAGAAACAACATCAGCGATGTTCCAAGCATTGGTATTGCCTACGTCCATGAATTCAATGAACCGCAGTGGAATGTTTGCATCCTTGAAAAACTTCGTCAAAGGGATAATTTCTTGCTCGTTCACGTGTTTCTTCACAACGGTATTGACCTTCACTCCCAAGCCAGCTTCTTGGGCTGCCTTGATTCCTCTGAGGACACCTTGAGGGCTGAATGAATCGGTGTCTGCCATGGACTGAAACACCGCCTCATCCAACGCATCCAAACTGACTGTTACACGGTCCAATCCTGCTTTTGCAAGTTTGACGGCATGCTGGGCTAACAATGCACCATTTGTGGTCATTGCAATGTCCAGTTCGCTAGAGACTGCACGGATGCCCTCAATCAAGTGAGGAAGGTCTCGACGCAACATCGGCTCTCCTCCAGTTAAGCGAACTTTGCGAAGACCGAGTGGGAAAAGAGCCTCTACCACTTCGATGATCTCTTCGTAGGTGAGCAGAGATTCACGTGGAAGGTATTCATGATCGCTTCCGAAATGATCTCTTGGCATGCAATACGTGCAACGGAAATTGCAGCGGTCAGTGATGGATATTCGAAGATCGTGAAGTGGGCGACCCCTCGCATCACTTAACGACATAATTCACGCAGTAGGTCCGAGGTTCTTGAATCTGTATTGCAAGGGTTCTTGACCGTCAGGGTTGACCTCCTCTCATGGGGAAGGCGTGGGTGAAGCGTTGGTCTCCAGAAGGTGCGGGGCATCGTAAGAATTTGATTGAAGGTTTGAACATTGAAGCCTTCAACGCTATAGAAAAGATGACTTGGAGGCTACCTCCTTCGAAAAGCCACTTGATTCGATGGCTCGTTCTCGCCGCTCAATCCAATCAAACTATCACCATTCGGGGTGTGGCGAACGCGGGGCAGGATGCTCAATCCATGCGACGATGTTTGATGCAACTCGGTGTTCGTTTCGAGGATATCGATGAACATGACAACACCCTCTCTGTAATTGATAACAGGGACCTTGAACCGCATCCGCAATCGGTGGCATGGCGTGTTTATGGCGTTGGTCCAGAAGGATTTCATCCTCCAGTAAGCGTACTACACGCGGGTAATTCTGGAACCGCTCTACGGTTTTTGATGGCCATTGCTGCACGTTTTGACCGACCAACCATGCTCGATGGTGATGCATCACTTCGTGGTCGAAACCACAGTGAGATCATTGAACAACTCAATCAGTTTTCGATCGCTTGTTCACAAGGTACTCAGGAAGAAGGCTTACCATTACTTGTCCAAGGGCCATGGATTATTCCTCAAGAATTTCAGGTGCAAATTCAATCCACAAGCCAATCTTTGTCGGGCTGGTTATTAGCATCAGCCGCTATGCCATCGAGCACTTCTCTCCAACTCATCGGAAAGGCTGTATCTCAACGCCATTCTGCATTGACACTTGACCTCTGCAGACAAGTGGGGGCTCCTTATGGTGACGAAATGCCTGAAGACTTGAAGGGTTGGACACCGTTTTTCAAAGACCAAACCGTCCAAATCCCTCCCGATGCATCCATGATGTCATTTGCATTTCTTGCCTGTCAAGCATTGAAGTTGGAAATCGGTTTCGAAAATGCTCCCCGCCTCAATGATAGTATAGGGCATGAAATTCTTCTCGAGCACGCTCAAGCCATGGGCATCAGCTACAATGATGGGAACATGAGCCCCACATCAACACCTTTGGAAACCGAGGTCAATCTACGCGATGCCAACGATTTGATTACACCGCTTGCAGCCCTTATGGCCTTGGCTGGTGGAGGGCAAATTGTAGGTGCCAAACATGCAGCATTCAAAGAAAGTAATCGACTGACACGAACTCAGAGCCTGCTACAACAATTTGGTTTGAAATGTGAATTAAATGATGATGGATTAACCATCGGTGGCGGTCAGCATCCTGTTCCGCCAAAAGACATGGTTGAGACTCACGGAGATCACCGTTTACACATGACCGCCTTGGTGCTTGCTCTTGCAGTACCTGGTGTCACATTTGTTGAGAGCTCAACCTTGCATTGCGTAGCGGATCCCTCTGCCATCAAGCGTTGGACCGAAACGGGAGCCACCATTGAGACGACTCTGAATCAGCCATGACGTCCAAAGTGATGGTCAAGTGAATCAATTGGAATGCGCAGCGACGTTGGCCTACCGTGCACACAAGCCCACGGGTTTGGTATTCGTCGCATATCCTCGAGCAAGCGTCGCATCTCAGGGAGTGTGAGGACTTGGTTGGCTTTGACTGCACCTCTGCAGGATTTCATGAAAGCGATGTGGTCTTTCTTCGCTTCAATCGTTTCCAATGGGCCGTCTTCACGTGCTACATCTTGCAAAACATCGAGGAAGAAGGGCCGTAAATCATCTCCTTCAATCAATCGAGGTGCTGCAAGCAGGCACCAAGAATCGTTTTGTATTTCAAGATGAAAACCGATTTCTCCTAGCCGTTCTTGATGAGCAGCTACAGTGGCTGATTCCCGAGGGTTGAGTTCTAACTCTAATGCATTCAAACGGGCTTGAGGCTCCCAAGCTTGCCCTGAGTGACGTAGCCGTTCAAAGCGAATCCGTTCATGCAAGGCGTGTTGATCAATGAGCAGCAGTTCATCTTCTGCTTGTACTAAAATATAGGAGTTGGCGAATTGAGCGAGTGGTTCCATTTCGGGTAAATCATTGAGAACTCCTTCGAGTGGAAGTTCGTCACTGGGTGACGTTTGGATTCCAAGCCCAGCATGCCGATGAAGCGATCTTTCTGCAGGTGAGAGTGCGGGGGCAATCGGGACCTGTCCAAGGTCGGGGAGTAGACTTTGGCCAAGTGGTGATTGGGAAACAGGGCGTGGTTTCTCAGGTAGTGGTGTCGTAGTTGCCTGCTTTCCAGTCAAGTCCAATTGTGCTCCAGCAGCCATGGCCCAAGCAGGTGGGGCCTTGGTAGCGGGGTTTGTGGAATTTGATGCGGCTTGGAGGCCAGCAGCATCTTTCAAAGAAGAATCATCAGAAACTATTACAGGGCTTTCTCTGAGGTAAGTTTCTACTGGCTTAACACTTTGTGTCGTTGAAAGACCTTGTAATGCAGGAATCCCTCCCGTGGCGTCAGGTTCGGTTGGTACTGCTTCGAGGGTATGGGCAATGGCTCGTTCAAGGCGCTCAAGAACACGCCAAGAATGACGTAGGCGAACCTCTCGCTTAGTGGGGTGAACATTGACATCCACTTCATTGGGGGGGCAACGCAGATGCAGGACTGCCAAAGGGTGACGTCCTTGCATGAGGCGAGTCCGATATCCTCGGCGAATGGATTGGAGGAACGGCCCAGTTGCCACGGGACGATCGTTAATGAGGATATGAATATCATCGCCCTTGCCCCGAGTGATATCTGGCGTACTGATCCACCCAGTCCATGTTTCTTCACCGGGAGCATCATCATCATCTTTGGGCTTAATCAGAGGGAGCATTTGATTGGCTTGACTGCCCAGAACATCGTACAAACGATCCATCATATCGGTTGTTTGTGGAACATTGAGCAAAGTTCTGCTCTCGCTTTGCAAATGGAAGGAGGTTTCAGGGTGGGCGAGTGCGTGTTGTACCACAACGTCCACGATTCGTGCAGTTTCGGTTTCAGCCCGGCGTTGAAAGGCCAAACGTGCGGGTGTGTTTTGGAAGAGATGTTCAACCGTAATTCGAGTGCCGTGTGGCATACCGCTAGGAGTGACTGGGGATTTGATTCCATCCTCCATCACAATGCTCGCTCCTTCACAACCTTGCGGCCGGCTGGCAATTTCAAGACGAGCCACCATGCCGATGCTTGCCAATGCCTCTCCTCGGAATCCGAGTGAGTGGATTTCATTCAGGTCTTGTCTGCTTTGAAGTTTTGACGTGGCGTGTCGGTCAAGGGCAAGTGGAAGATCATCTTCAACAATTCCACTTCCATTATCTTCGACCATGAGTCGATCAAAACCACCCCGTTCTACAGTGACTGTGATGGTGGTTGCATGTGCATCAAGGCTGTTTTCGATTAATTCCTTGACGACTTGAGCGGGACGTTCAACAACTTCTCCCGCTGCGATATGACCGATGGTTGCATCGTCAAGTTGAGCGATCCGTGAGGGCTTCATGATTCATCCTCCATCATTGATTTCATGGCATAGAGCTCATCCATGGCCTGGCGTGGTGAGAGTTCATCGATGTTGAGGTGGTTGAGCCGGCTGAGGAGTGATGTGATAGCTTCACTGGCTGGAGGAGGGTTTTGAGTGGGTTGTTTGGCCATGGCGGCAGCAGCAAAATACCCCATCAAACTGGCTTGACCCTGGTCCCTTGAAAGCGGAGTGCCCGTTTCACCTGCTTTGGCTCCTTGCGCCTGCTGTTCAAGGAAGGCAAGAAGGTCTGTGGCCCGTTCCACAACACTGCGGGGCAGCCCAGCTAAGGCCGCAACTTGGACTCCATAGGAATCATCGCATGGGCCCTCAGCCACGCTGTGCAAGAAATGAAGCGATCCATCTTTTTGGGCGACTTGAACATGGACATTACACAACCCCTCAACCTTTCCTTCAAGCCCGATAAGTTGGTGGTAATGAGTCGCAAACAATGTTCTGGCATGGATTCTTTGGCATACATCTTCCGTCACCGACCAAGCGATTGAAAGACCATCGAAGGTTGAGGTTCCACGTCCAATTTCATCAAGCAAGATGAGCGATTGTGTTGTTGCCCGTTTGAGGATGTGCGCCACTTCGATCATCTCCATCATGAAGGTGGAACGACCGCGTCTCAAATCATCGCTGGCTCCTACTCGAGTAAATACACGGTCCACTAAACCGATTTTCGCTTTTTCTGCAGGGACAAATGAGCCAGCTTGTGCCAAAATCGTCAGGAGGGCTGCCGTACGTAAATAGGTGGATTTCCCACCCATGTTAGGTCCAGTGATTAACAGGAAACTACGTTTCTTCTCAAGTGTGAAGTCATTGGGGACATAACCTGACTGTGTTTCGAGTACCGGGTGGCGGGCTTGTTTGAGTTTCAGCGAGGTACTCTCTTCCATCTCTGGACGTTTCCAACCACGTTCACGTCCAACAGAGGCAAAGCACTGCAGCACGTCGATAGAAGCGACACGCCGAGCGATATCGGCCAAGATTGAGGCATGTTGGCGGCAGTAGGAACGCAACTCCAAAAATTTGCGATATTCCAATTCTTTGAGTTTAGAATCTGCTCCCAGTAACAAATCATCTCGCTCCACCAATTCTTCGGTGGTGTATCTTGATCCGTTTGTCATTTGTTGCTTCCTTCGCCATGTTTCGGGAACTTTCCCCTCATGTGATTTGGTCACTTCAATGAACCAACCGATTTGACGGTTCATCCGAACTTTCAGAGAGGGAATCTCCAAAGTTTTGCGCAAATCAGATTCCAATGCGGTGAACCAATCCTTTCCTTGGGCTGTGACGCCTCTGAGTCGGTCGATTTCATCGTCCACACCATCGAGGAGCAAGCCCCCATCACGCAATCCCAAAGGTGGTTCATCCTGGAGCGTGGCGCGAATGAGATTCGCAGGTTCGCTCAAAGCGTCAAGACCCTGTGAGAGATGTTGTAACAGTGGGTCGTTCGTATCTGTGCACCATTGAAGGATGGCGGGCATTCGATGCAGAGCATTGGCGGTTGCTTGGAGGTCTCTCGCATTGCTTCGATTGTAGGACAACTGGGTCGCAAGGCGTTCCAAGTCACGCATGCTCTTGAGTGATTCACGCAAACCATCCAGTCGTCTTGCGGACCTTGCCAGTGCCCCAACAGCGTTGTGGCGTGCTTCAATGGCCTGCAAGGATGCCAAAGGATGGAGAATCCATGTTTTCAGTAAACGGCGACCCATGGCGGTTCTACATCGATTCATGGTTGAGAGAAGACTTCCCTCGTATTCTCCTGCAAGAGTTTTGGTTAACTCGAGGTTTTTGAGAGTGGTTTGGTCAAGGAGTAAACGTCCCTTCTCTTCCACAACTTCGACATCTCGAATGGGGACATCATCTGCCAAATGCATGTTCGCAAGGTAATCTGCTGCCAAACCTGCTGCTGAGAGGGCTAACGGGGCATCGTCCAAATCCAAATGGCCCAAATCAGCGACATTAAGCATCGAGGTGAGACGTTCTTTGCCACGTTGGTTTGAGATTTTATGATGGCTCACCATCACCGAATCGAGTTGCAAAAAGATCGGTCCCATCTCCGGGTGTTGGGCATCTTTTGGAGAAAGTACCAATTCCGAAGGGTTCCAGCGATGCAATTCATCTAACAGCCTAAGGAAACTCTCTGGGCCCTCATGTGTACTGGCCCAAGCTTGTCCTGTTGATGCATCAATGATTGCCAACCCGACATCATTGGCCGAGATGGTCATCGCGGCGAGTAAGGAACGGTCCTCTGTGTTGAGTAAGCCCTCTTCGTACAAACTTCCTGGAGTGAATACTCTGGTGACAACCCTCTCCAACAACTTCGCTCCTTCTCGAAGGGTTTCTTCTTGTTCTGCTACGGTGACCTTGTAGCCTGCTTTGAGCATGGTTCGTAAATGGTCCTCGAGGCCGTGCCAAGGGAATCCGGCCATGGGTATGGGGGTGTCGGCTTTCTTGTCTCTGGAGGTCAACGTGAGGCCGAGAACCTCTGCTGCAATTTCTGCGTCTTCATGAAAGAGTTCGTAAAAGTCTCCCATTCTGAAGAAAAGAATGGTATCTGGATGCTCCTTCTTAATGTCGAAGAATTGGTCCATCATGCCGCGTTTTGCCAAGTCATCTCCCTCCATGGCTTACGCTGGAAACAGAGGAAGTTGACGAGGGCACATGAAGGTTCTCGCTGATGTGAAACGGTGAAGTGGCATTTCCTTCGGATTTGACTGGAAATGTCAAGCTGTTCTCATCTTGTTGATGCCGTTCCAGATCATCATTCCCATCACGACCGTTCCCGCCATCAGGAATAAGAGGTTCAAGAATCCACGGCCACTCTCTATAGAGGACTTCGCCTGTGTGTCGATGTCCCACAGCGCAGGGTTCCCTTGGCTGTCTGTGCCGTGAACATGGATGATATCATCATGGACTCCGATTGCTGTTGTTGAGATTGGGACGGGATGGCTCAGAGGGTAGACTCTACTTGTTTCACCATCCCATGTGGTGATGGTTGTTGTGCCTGCATCCCCAATGAACCAAACAGTTCCTTCTGAATCAACCACTGCATTTTTGCTTGGTATCTCAAGGTTCTGTCGCTCGCCGTTCTGATCAATGTGATGGCTGCTCTGGGTTCCAGCAACGATGACCCCATCGTCCACCTTGAGCAATGAATGGAAGAGTCCTTCTTCATCAATCATTCTCACATGATCAAGAACGGGTGTTGATTCGCTTCCGTCCCAGGAAATCCATCCGATGGCAGGGTGGTGGTTGGGTGAGGCTGGACTGGAACCATCGGCTCCTGCGACTCCCAGGTGTGCTCCGACTGCCACCCATTGGCCCGGCGCTAGTGCCTCGATTGAGGACCAAGCGATGCCTGTTGTCATGGGTATTGCAGGGGTTGGTAAGAGGGTTGGTGAGAGGCCACGTAATGAGGTAGCTTCCTCTTCCTGTGTGAGCAATAGTTGGTGTGTGTTCCCTGCCACCTTTTGCTCTGCCATGTCCAAGATGTCAAAGGTTCCATGAGTGGATTGAAGTTCGTATGTGATGAAAGCATTGCCCGAAAGTCCCATCAATTGGTTGGGCTCCACAGAGAGCATAATTTCACCATCTGGCATGGCTTTGAGGAAATTGACTTCACGACCGATATCGTTCGTCTCAGGGCTAAAATAAACGGATGACACATCGTCTTCGATGTATTCTGTGTAGAGGATATAGCCCTGATTCGGGCTGTAGATCAAACTGGTGTAAGATTCGTTTTCTTCATGGTATTCAACGTCCATGACGAAGGCACCGCGATGTTGAGCATGCTCGGACTCTGGGACAAGAGCATCTCCAACAAAATATTGGGTTCCTTCTATGGCATATCCCCCGATCAGGATAAAGGAAAAAAACACACCGATGGCCAACCATTGATGCTCTGACTCTTCCTGGAGAAGAGCCCTCAGTCCGCCCGCCATGAAAATCGGTGGTGCCATCAGTCCATGAAGGCTTTGTTACCGTCTCGGCCATAAATTGGTAATGGTATGGTCCGAGGGTCGGATGCGGAGATATGATAAGGGGAGCATCGGTCGCAAGGATGCTTGGAGGCATACGTATGGCACGCAAACCAGCAGTAATGTACCGTCGCTTGAAAGGTCCAGCCTACACCCGTCGTAAGTACATCGGCGGTGTACCCAACAACCGAATTCATCAATACCACGTTGGAAACCGTGTTGCTGCTGAGACGGGGCAGTTCCCTGTTGTGCTCGAACTTCGTTCAGACAACAACGTTCAGATTCGCCACACAGCTCTCGAGGCAGCCCGTGTGGTCTCAAACTCCACTATCCGTAAGGACGCTGGCGCCCAAGGATACTCCTTGCGAATTCACACGTTCCCACACCACGTTCTCCGTGAAAACAAGCAGGCGACTGGCGCAGGTGCAGACCGTGTGTCCCAAGGTATGCGATGTGCATTCGGAAAGAACGTTGGAACCGCTGCCCGTGTGAAGCGCGGACAACGTGTCATCACAATTCAAGTCCACCCACAGCACTACCTGACTGCCCGTGATGCTCTGCGCAAGGCGAGCATGAAGTTCCCAACTCCATGCACTGTTCGCTTGATTCGTGGACACGAGCACCTCAAGGGACTCATTTGAGCCATACCCTGTGCCTCTGAAGACCAAGCAGAGGCTTGGATTTCAACGGTCATTCAAAATACGTTGTACAAGAAGGCAAGCATGGAGGGCATCAAATGAGAGTTGCCGTGCTGAAGGAAGACAATTGTCAACCGAAAAAGTGCAACGATGAATGTCATGATTTTTGCCCCCCTGTACGTAATGGGCAAGAATGCATCATCATGGATGAAAAAACCGGGAAGCCTCATATTTCCGAGAGTCTTTGCATCGGTTGTGGTATTTGTATCAATAAGTGTCCACATGATGCTTTGATCATCGAAAATCTCCCGAGTGAATTGGAGACGGATATGATTCACCGATATTCCATGAATGGTTTCCGGCTGTTCAGATTACCAACGCCGTCCAAAGAGAGTGTGGTTGGCATCCTAGGACCCAATGGCATGGGTAAATCAACGGCAATCAACGCCCTCTCTGGGCGAACCATTCCGAATCTTGGCGATTGGCTTGATGAACAACCCCAATGGGATGAAGTGATTGAATCATTGCCTCGAGGAGAATTGCGAGATTTCTTCATCGCAGTTCAGGCAGGCAAGGTTCGTGTGGCCGTCAAGCCACAGAATGTTGACAAGTTGCCCAAACGTGTGAAAGGAACTGTTCGTGATTTACTCTCCAAAGTGGATGAGCGAAACATGATGTCGCAAGCAGCCATTGATTTGGGAATCGACCACCTCCTCGATCGAACCGTCCAACAATTGTCTGGGGGCGAATTGCAACGCATGGCAATTTGCGCAACGATTTTGAGAGACGTAGAAGTGTACTTTTTCGATGAACCATCGTCCTATCTTGATATTCACGAGCGCATGCGCATCGTTCGTATCATCCAAACTTTAGCAGAAACAAAGCGCGTGATTGTCATTGAGCACGATTTGGCGGTGCTTGACGTATTAGCTGATTTGATCCATATCGTGTACGGGAAGAAAGGGGCCTTTGGAATCTTTACACCAGCACGTTCAACTCGCCAAGCCATCAATTCCTACCTCGATGGATTTTTGCCAGAAGAAAATGTCAGAATCCGAGAAAAAGCTATCAAATTTCTCCGTCATCGGGACCGCTCTGCCGAGATTGGAACGCCAGTCGTACAGTGGGGGGAATTAAAGAAAAATCTTGGTGAGTTTACACTTACTTCGGGAGAAGGGGCCGTTCATCGTTCGGAAGTCGTGGGCGTTGTTGGTTCCAATGGGACAGGGAAGTCCACCATGATCAAAATCCTGGCAGGCGAGCATGAATACGACGAGGGGTGGGTCACGGCAGATGCGACCATCTCATACAAACCTCAACACATTGATGTTGATATTGATGGTTCAGTGCAATTGTGGCTTGACAGTGAACTCGGGCCTCGCTGGAGGAGCGGTGAATTCAATGTTAACGTGATTCGTGCATTAGGTGTTGACCAATTGCTTCCAAAGCGAGTTAAAAAGCTCTCTGGAGGTGAGCGACAAGCTGTTTCAATTGCCATTTGCTTAGGTCGCGATGCTGATTTATATTTGCTTGATGAACCTTCAGCACATCTTGATGCCAATGCCAGAATGGAAGCAGCCAAGGCCATTAGGAGAACAATGGAAGCGAATGAGAGGTCTGCGTTCGTGATTGATCACGACGTCTATTTCATCGACATCGTTTCAGATTCCCTTCTCGTGTTTGAAGGCGAAGGTGGAGTCCATGGAAAGGCTGCTGGCCCGTTTAATTTGAGAGAAGGCATGAACCGATTCCTTGAGGGTGTAAATGTGACCTTCCGCCGAGACCACGATTCACGACGCCCCCGAATCAATAAGAATTCAAGTCGCAAGGACCGAGAACAACGGCAAGCAGGGGATTTCTACTCCTACGATGCTTGATGACGAAGAAGCAGGGTTCAAGTCTCGTCGCCCGGTCCATTGTCCATGCCAGTTGGTCAACCTCCTCTCGGTGGACCGCTTGGTCGCTCACGAAACAGGCTGTCTGCGAGTGCGCTTACCACCTTCTTACGATGCCATCGCCAGTGGTTCTTCTCCAACCAAGTCGGTTTGCATGGGCCACTACGCCCATCTCAAGTTTCTGGGATTGTCCTCGAAGATGCTCTTTGTCACCTGTTCATGCTTCACCCCCCCGTGGTCGATGACGACACAGCGTTGTTTGAATGGGCTGAATCTCATCTACCCGAACTCGCAGAAAAAGCGCATGCAAGAGGCAGAGGTGATTGGGAGTCAAGTCTTTGGAATCAAGCAGACAAATCATGGGACGATGTGGAACTGAGCATGTATGTGGAACGTTTAGGTCATGGTTTGAGATTGTTCATCGAAGAGGTTCGCCGTTGTCATGCAGAAGGTGGAGGACCATATTTGGAGCACTACCGCTCTGGCCAATCACCGTTTGATGTACCCTCTCCAGCATGGGGGAAAGTACCATACCACCCACGTCCAGAAAAAGTGAAAGATGGTTCGCTCCGTTCATTCGAACCAACCCAGAAGGCTAGATGGTCTGAGTGTGGAACTCCTGTTACCTGGCATGAAGCATGGGAATGTGCCCGTCCTTGGGTCAAAGACCCACGTGTTGTCCAGCCTCAACGTCTCTATCATCCAGCAGGTTGGGCGTCAGGTGAACTGGACCTTGTCTTTCGCTGGGACGGCAACATTCGTTTGATCGACATCAAATCAGGTTCGCCCGATTCAGCCTTTGCCTCCTCTCTTGAACATCAGTTACGCTTCTATGCTTGGCTTTGGCACGAAACCCATCAAGGACAATGCGTCGCTGAGATGGAAGGGTGGTACCTTGACGGAGGCCATCGGGTTTCATACCCCGCTCCTCTCAAAGAGGAGATGGAAACGCTCACCAATACCTACGCTATCCACCACAGAAACATGCAACACATGGCTGAGGGTGTTGTAGCCTTTCCATCGAACGTGGAAGGTGCTTGCGATGGGCAATCAGCAGGATGTTTTTGGTGCTCTACTTCTCGTGATGAGAATGGACTTTGGCGGCATCCTGAGGGATTGGAATGGATCACAGCCCTACCCCCTCCTGAAATCAAAGCTCCGTACGCACCTCTTTCATCAATTCAAGGGAGAGTCACCGTCAAGGGTCAACTGACTGGAGCATGGGGTCCCTTGCCAAATCACTTCTCTGAACCAGTTCTTGGTGCTGTGTTGGTTGCAGGACAGCAACACATCACGCTGGAAGAAAGCGAACCAGGTGCCTTTGAACACCTGCATTCCATCGATCACCAAGATGTGGTGATTCACAACGCCCTCCCTGGTGTTTGGCGCGACCAACCCAGGCTCTACCTCGATTCGAACACAGAAATATCCCCTGCATCGGAAACTCCCAATCCATTGAATGTCACGAGGCTCGGTTTGTTGAGGACGAGGGCCAACGTCAAAGGGCATGTGATGTCAATTCGTCAACGCTCTGGGAACCGGTTGGATGGAAAACCATGGAGCATGGTGGCTTTCATTTTGTGGGATGGAACTCATGTCGCCGAGGTCGTGGCGTTTGGAAACAGCATCAATCAACGAATCCTTCAACTCCAACCTGGCGATGAAGTTTCAATGACTGGTGCTGAACTTGGGTGGCGTGCAGGCTTGTTGCAACTCAGAATAGACTCAAGAAAGACCCGTGTTGAGACGTCGGCCCGTATCTCTTGACACTCCTCCACCTAGTTGGTGCGCATGAGCATTCAAAAAGGGTCAAGTGCGGTCAAGGTTCATGCCCGTTCGATTGGCCGATGAAGCAACGGACTCCGTAGGTCCATACAGCCGTCTCTCGGCAAGTCAAGTGAATACATACCGTTCATGTCCCAGATTGTGGTATTATGAAAAAGTGCTTCGTTTCAAGATGCCCCAAATTCCTGTGCTATTTGTCGGTAGGGCCGTGGAAGAGGCCGTATGCCGTGTTCTGAGGGAATCTCCGGCATTGATCGTTCACGCAGCGCCCACCACTGCCCTTGACCCTTCTCCTCTTGATGAAGAAGGGATGCCAGACAGAAATACTACCGCAATTTGGCCTTCTTCACGATTACTCCCACTGCCGGTTGACCGTCAACCATCATCAAAGGACGAACTGCTTGATTGGGCCATGGCTCGATGTGAACTCCATCTCCCACCAGCGCTGGCACGAGTTCGTCTTGAATGGGAAAAAGATGAGCGAAAGGCCGGAGATTGGTCAAGCGTTGATGTTGCTCGTTGTGTAGAGATGACGAAGGCTGCTCTCCGGTTTCATCTTGAAGAAGTCAGCCGTTGTTATGATGAAAATGGCGGACCATCACTCGAATCTTGGCGTAATGGGGTGCGAGAGAATTGGCCAGCACCCGATGGATATGGCTTTGAACATCTCAAAGGCCATCCCCTCGCAGGGAATGGGCCCATCTCTTGGGTTGAGGCATGGGAGGTTACTCGACCATGGTTTGTTGACCCAGATGCTGCAAAATTTTCCTTGAACGCCATTCATCCAGACCATTGGTTCCAAGGAGAATATGATCTTGTGTATCGCTGGGATGGAGAAGTGAACATCGTTGATTTGAAGGCCAGTGTTGGTGCAGGGGATCGCTCGGGAAATTATGTCGAACAACTCAAGATGTATGCGATGCTTTGGCACCTCACTCATGCTGGAGAAAGCATGGTTTCAGCCTTGGAGATTTGGTACCTCGGACATCCAAGTATCAAAACAGTTGAACCTCCCTCCCTCAATGAAATAGAAGCCATGGAAGCAGAACTGCATTCGCTTTGGGAAGAACTCAAACAAGAAGTACCAAGTCGAGATGCTTGCCCTCCAGAACCATCTCCTATGCGTGGTTTTTCACCGGGAGGTGTTTCTGTTGCTCCACCAAACATGTCACGATGTCGGTCTTGTGACTGGCAAAAGATGTGCCCTGGTGGCTCGGGTAGTGATGAAACCGGAATTGCACCCCAGATTCAACTGGCAGGAACTCATCAAAAGGTATCGATTGAACCAATTGGAGACCTCTCTCCACGTGCTACGATTCGCGGAGAACTGTTCACGGTTGGCACTTCAATACAAGGAAAAGCTCCCAAGATGATCGTTCAACAAGGAACTCTCTTTGCCACCATACAAGTCAATTCAGACCAACATTCAGACGGCGGGAGGACTTGGCCAGAAGGGCTGGTTAAAGGGCAAGAAGTCTTGATTGAGCAGGCCGTCTTTACGACCAATTGGAAGCATGAAATCGTTTTGAAAATAGACCCCTTTTCGCGAATTCAAGTGATGGAGCCAGGGCATGGCGAGCAAGGTGAGGACCTTCTTGCATTCAATGCGAAATGGAATGTGGGGGGTCGTGTTGTTTACACCTACGAAAAGAGCGGAGTGAGCAGGAATGGAAAAACCTGGAGGCGTAAGGGTCTGATGCTTTTGGACCATTCTGGCGCCATGAAAATTGAAGGGTGGGCCGATGATTGGAATGGTCAATATGACATGCTAGAAGTTGGTGATGGAGTCGTCATTGCCAATATTGGTCTCGATGCTTGGGCGAGTGAAGTACGAGGTGATCACACTCGCCAATCACGGTTATACATCGTCGAGCGAGTTGACCGTTCATCCACCGCTTGATATTGTTGTTACCAACAGCTCCAAGTTTTGTTGAAGACGTGTTGCATGAGGTAGCACTGTGCCCTCATGGCTCACAATCACCATGGAAGGGAGGAGGTTTGCCGCTTGGAGTGTTTCTCGAACAGTTGCTCCTTGCTCAACCTCTACGACGACATCAACATCCCTTCCATGTAGGTGAATCTCCATGGGATACCCACAGGGCATCATGCTTATGACCGTCGCGCAGAAGCACCATCCCAGAGCCGAGGTCGCATAGCCCGGTATTGCGGTGGATTCGAAATCCACTGTCCCTTGGACGCGGGGGTTCAAATCCCTCTCTCGGCGCTCTTCTCTCTGCAAATCTCACATATAGAACGCATCATGAGATGCTGATAGTTCAGCAACGAGGTCTTCTCCTTTTGAAGGCGCAATGTTCTCTAATCGTCGTTTGAGCCATTCATTTCCTTCATTTGGTACACTGAGTCCGAGATTGTACCAGCGGTTCAGATGTTCAATCAAACGCTGGGATGCCAAGATATCTCCGCTTGAGCCAACTGTGGTCGTGATGACACAACTTGAGGGCATTCCAAAAAGCGGGCCCATTGATGCGAGTAAAGCCGAGACGCCAATGGCGCCTCCCTTGGGCTCATCTCTTCGGACATCCACGCCACGTCCTTCAAGATCGATACGATGACTTGATGAACTGGCCACCATGAAAGTCTCTTTTCGATTTGGCTCATCCATCATGCCTGTCAATACCAAGACTTCTCGAACCTTCTCTTGTTGGAAAAATTCCATCAAATCCAATGCCATTTGACTTTGAGCACTTGGTTCGTTCGGTTGTGAAGGTCCTGTGAGTGTGAGGACATTGAGTCCAGCTTCGGTTGTGGTCAACCGAAGCGAGAGGTGTGGGGGTGAGAGCAAACCATCATCGTCCAATGTGGCCAAGGGGGGTAAGCCAGATGGATGGAGTCTTGCGATTTCCTGAGCATCGTTGAGTTTCCAAATGGATTCAATGGCTACCTTACCAACGTTACCCACACCAGGGAATGCAACCATGAGGACATGGTGCTCTCCAATGGTTGTACGGGGGCCTCGCCATTCGATTCGCATGGTCATGAAATCAGCATCTTCTCAAAACGCGCTATAATGTTTGACATTCAATCAAGGGAAATACCCCCAATTCATGGCGAGTTGAAACAGCGCCGATTATTCTTCTTCATGCGAAGCATGCATGGCTTCAAGCGTTGGGAGCGTGGGCAATCCCGAACTCCATTCATCGGATTGTACATTCTTCATCTTGCGACGAAGAGCAGCTCGATGGTCTTCTGGAGACCATTTGAGTGGTGCCGCTGCCTGTGCGACTTCACTGCACTTGGGGCAGACTTGTTTCAATGAGAATGCCTGACAAGTCAAGCATTGTTGGAGGATTTGTCGTGCCATGTTGCTCATTCCCGTTCAGATGTTGCTTCTCCACCAGCATTTACCATGTGGCCTATTACTGCGCTTGTTGCTTGCTCCCAGGTGGCTTCTGCTATTTTGAAATCTGGAGCTTTCAACTCAAGACGATAGTTCGGTGCGCCATCATAATGGCATGAGACCGTAATTTCTTGTTCTTCATCGGACAGGGATTCAGCCGCTAAGAGTGCATCTCGAATGACACTTACTCCTTGGGTGGAGTTGATGGTAAGAATCAATGTACCACGAAGTTCAACGAAGGCAGGAATAATGTTTTCAACCGCAATTTCAACGAATGCTTCGATCCAAGCGCCTTCAAATCCAGCGTTGACAATTGACCCTTCTTGCATGGCAGCCTCTTCAAAAGAGGCGTAGAGTGTGCCGAAAGCATCGATCAATTCTTCGCTGGTTTCATTCAGTTCTCCTTCATCCCAGCCGACCTTTTCTCCAAGAACCTTCAGTAATTGATGAGCTCGTTGTTCGTTCTTCCATTCTTGTAGGCGGTCTCTCCTACGTTCTTCTGAGACGGATTTGAGTGAGAGTTCCAAGGATGTGCCATCCTTTCGGGTTCGCATCACCTTGCAGATGACACGTTGTCCTTCTCGAACGAATCCGCGAATATTCTTGACCCAACCACTGGCGATTTCACCAATGAAAATGAATCCTTCAATGCCGGGAAATTCATCAAGGTCGACATAAGCACCGTTCTGTTTGACGGTTTTGACAGTGGCAACAACCAATTCGCCTTCATCGGGTGTGTTGTTATTGCTCATGGAGGCTTAGCCTCCTCATTCAAGCGCTTCGACAACGTTGCATCCAACCAACTCGGCCTTTCCGCCGGATGGTTTGGTGAGTGTAGCGCTGCAAACACCACAGGCGATCACAGACGTTGCTCGAGAGAAAATGGTTGATTCAGCGCCACAATCTCTGCAACTGACTTTTAGGAAACTATTTGCCATATTTTACACCTCACTTATCGACCAATTCGAATTTCTTTGCACGCTTGCAAGGTGCGTAATGTGCCTTGCCGGTTTCCGTACAACGGTAGAGAATGTTCACTCGCTTGGTAGGCTTTTCACGACCATCAGGTTTTGGACGAGGGAAACCACGGTATCCAGCCATGACCCGTCGGAACCTTCGCTGACCCCAGCGAAGTTCGGATGCGCGTCGCTTCTTGACACGCTCCACTGTGTGCATTGTGTGCTTGCCAGCAGAAGGACTGTAGCGCTTGACTTGACGAGGTCGCTTTACCATGAGAACACCTAAGCATTCAGCCCACAAGGGTCGGGTATTTATGGCTGCCGACATCAAATCGGTCAAGAATCGTAGGACTGCGTTCAAGCCATAGGGATTGTTCATAAGGTTTTTCGGACTGGCATGAACATGGAAAGTGACCTCCAGGTATTTGCCCTCTTTTGGATGGCAGGTGCTTTGGTCATGCTGGGTGGCCTTCTCTCACTTCTTTCTAAATCCTCTAAAGTGACCCGTGCAGGGAAATTCATGGCTTTGGTTGGAGGTTTTTCAATCATTATTTCACCCTGGACTATTCCCTCATCGCCATCGAGTGCTTTTGGACATTTTTTTGGTAGCATTCTCGGTCCAACGGCATTATTGACGCTGGGCATGTACAACATTGCATTTTCTGGAAATATGTCAGTTGAGCGGCTCTCAAAGACTGAACGACGAAATGGTTTCATCATGGTTTTCTTAGCCTTGCTTTGGTTTGAGGGGATGCATTGGTGGCAATTCACTCCGACATATCAGGGCGAGATTAACCCATATTGGTTAATTTTCTGGGCCACGCTTCTTTTGGTTTCATCTGGATTCACAACCTCTGCATTCGTGATGGTGAGGGGATTGGGGGATCAGCGAGACCGCGAGCAGCGTTTGCTCTTGGTTGTGCAAGTCATGCTCTTCCTCTTGGTATTCCTTGGGCTCCAAGTCGATGGCCCCAATGTGTTAGCTTCCGACTTTGTGAACGAGATATGGCTCGTGGGAGCTGATGTCTTTGGAATGGTTGTTGGTGGTGGGCTTGCTATCTTGATGTTCACTTTTGTCATCTTCATCTACGAGTCACAATCAATAGAGCCCCAAGTACTTCATCCCCCAACCGAAGAGGAATTGAAGCAAGCCGTGTCCATTCTTTCACCCCATGTTTCAGGAGGTGCTGAAGATGAATGAACAACGAGGTCATAGCATTTGGTTCACGTTCTCGAGCCTTTTGTTCATGCCCATCGTCTTCTGTGGGCTTACATTCGTAATCGGAATGGAAGTTGGAGATGGTGGATTCAAACGCTTTTCGAATTCCTTGTTAACATCGTACACCCTCACTTCGATATTTCTTCTGTTGACTTTATTCGTTTACGGTGATACCCGAAAACGCCCCATTGCTCCATTGATTGGGATGCTTGTGGCAAGTGGCCTTGGAGTTTTGATAACGTTCATGATGCTTTCACAGGGCGAGATGCTGATGGAGGATAACGGGTCGGTGCGTGCTCAGGCTCTTTCTAACATCATTCGCTTTTCGACCACCCTTCTCGCCGTGATTGTGAGTGGCCTTCTGGTGGGCGGTCTTGTGTTTTCTTCATTGATGCAGAACAGCGATCATTCCTCTATTGGTGAAGAAGAATAGACGATGCCTGTTGGAAACGCCTGCCGTTGATTTCATAAGGAGGAGGTCGGTGGACCGACTCATCAAGTGGTCATTATGTCAAAGGGTACACCATCCATGGGCAAGCGTCAGAAGACAACTCACCTCCGCTGCCGCCGCTGCGGTCGCAACGCATATCACAAGCAAAAGTCAGTGTGTGCATCATGTGGATACGGCGAAACCGCTCGTATTCGCAAGTACAGTTGGTCGAAAAAGACTCACCGCCCTAAGGCCTGAACCTTCTATTTCCATCGCAACGATAAGAAGTAGTCGTTTGTTGGAATGAATGAGGCTCATCCATGTGCGGCATTCTTGGAATTGTTGGCCGACAAGGTCTCCACGTGAACCAATTGCTCTATGATGGCCTGACCGTGCTTCAGCACAGGGGGCAAGATGCAGCCGGAATTCTTACCGATTTTGAAGGCAATTTCCGTCTTCGAAAATCAAACGGATTAGTGTCTGATGTCTTTTTCAAGCGCCACATGCTTCGGTTGCAAGGAAATGTTGGTATCGGCCATGTCCGATACCCCACGGCTGGTTCTTCATCTCGAGCAGAAGCTCAACCATTCTACGTGAATTCACCCTATGGTATTGCTTTGGCCCATAATGGAAACCTTACCAATGCTGATGAATTATTTGTGACGCTCCGTGACGAATACATGCGCCACATCAACACTTCCAGCGATTCTGAATTGTTATTGAATGTCCTCGCAGTTGAGATTGGGCAACGCACCCGTGCCCTCGAGATCGACGGTAACCCTCACCTCAATGTCAACACCATCTTTGAAGCAGTCACCGCCCTCCATCAACAAGTTCGTGGAGGTTATGCATGTGTTGCAGTAATCTCAGGATACGGGCTTCTCGCCTTCCGTGACCCTCACGGCATCCGCCCACTGGTTTATGGAATGCGAGAGCGTGATGGGGAAACAGAATACATTGTAAGCAGCGAATCCGTTGCCATCACAGCACTTGGATTTGAAATCGTACGTGATGTTGCACCCGGAGAAGCCATCTTCATCAGTTCCTCAGGTCATCTTTTCTCACAGGAATGTGCAGAGAAAGTCCCGTACTCCCCCTGCATCTTTGAACACGTCTACTTCGCTCGTCCCGACTCTGTTATCGATGGGATCTCGGTGTATCAGGCGAGGCTCAATCAAGGTCAGCGACTTGCTGAACGGTTGTTAGAATCATGGCCAGACCATGACATCGATGTCGTAATACCGATTCCAGACTCTGGGAGGATTGCGGCTTTGCAAATGGCGAATGCTCTTGATCTCCCATACAGAGAGGGCTTCGTGAAGAATCGCTACGTCGGACGAACGTTCATCATGCCTGGTCAAGCCTTGCGTGAAAAATCTGTGAGACGGAAGTTGAATGCGATTGAACACGAATTCCGAGGGAAAAATGTTCTCTTGGTTGACGATTCAATCGTTCGCGGTACGACCAGCGCCCAAATTATTGAGATGGCTCGTGATGTTGGAGCCGCAAAAGTGTATTTTGCTTCTGCAGCTCCTCCCGTTCGCCACCCTAATGTTTACGGGATTGACATGCCAGCTGTCGATGAATTCATTGCCAATGGTAAATCGATTCAAGAAATTGGCGAAGTCATCGGAAGTGACAAATTGTTTTACCAAACCCTAGAAGATTTGATTGAGGTTACATCGAAAGGTCATTCTTCCATCGACCGCTTTGACTCTAGTTGTTTTGATGGCGTTTACATTACAGGGGACATCGATGCTGCCTATCTTAACAAGCTCGACCTGGCTCGGAATGATGCGGCGAAGCATTCATCGGTTGACGATGAAGTGATTGACCTACACAACGATGAAGAAAACTGAGTCATTCTTGCTGCTCGTTGAAGGCGAGGTCTTTTGAATTGGCTCTCCAAGCAGGTTTCATGGTCATGACGCGCACCGTCCGCCGCTTGGTGGAATCCACGGAGAAAGTGGGGCAACTCAGTCTCTCCCCAAACGGTCAATTATTGGCTTGGGTAGAAGGGGAATCAACGGTATATTGGGCCGGTATCAACGATGATTTCACCGTCTCCATGGTTGTGAAGCATGAACACAAGAGCAAGGTTTCAACCATTCGTATGGAAGATGAATATTTGTTGATCGGCGATGAATTGGAAGGAGTGACTCACCTCGATGCCTCGGCAGAAATCATCGCTTCATGGGAAGTGACGGCTGGCGTGCAACAAGTCATTGTTTGGAACGGAGGAGACCTTGTGCTCGATGGTATGGGACAAATTCATCATTTAATTCGGGGGCGAGAATCGATTCCACTTGGTTTACAATTTGGACTACAAGACGTGGTCCATTTAATTGCTGGAGACGGTTGTTTCTATGTCGCTCAACAAAATGGGAAGGTTCTCGCCATCACGCACAAGGGTGTTCGATGGGAGCGGCCTCGGCGAGGGGAAATTGGTGAACATATCACTGGTATGGGCATCACTCATCAAGGGCACTTTTTCCTTACGAGGGAGGGGCATGCGATGGTCGAAGGTGAGGAAGAAGCCATTGAATTCGAATGTTGGGCAAACGACCAACTTCTGCAACGTGTCGACCTCCGAATGAGACTTCTCACTTCATCCATTGCTCCAGGAGGTGCTATTCTGGGCTTTGATAACGGTGAAGTCCACCGTTTGTCAGAAGATGGAAACATGGAACGAATCCTTGAAACCCGTCATCCAATCTTTTCCGTTAGCGTTTGGAATGAGCACGTGATTGCCAGTTCGTGGTTTTTTGTTCACGGAACGGACGGGGAAAGCACTTGGAAGGTCGAACATCAGGGTATGCCTCAGTGGTTGGAGGTGGATTCAAACACGGGTGTTGTGTATTTTGGTGGCGATGACCAGAACGATTTCACGGACCCAGAACCGGTGGGTTGCTTGAGTTTGACCGACGAATCTTTCGAAGTTGACCCCTCTGAACTTTCTCTTTGGTTTGAACTCTCAAATGATATCAAGGAACTCAGTGCTGAGGATCTGTATGGAGGAGATCAGGATGACATGCTTTCCTATCTCACGGAGGAGGAACGTCAGGCTATGCAAGTGACACCAGAGCAAGGTACGGTCAATGTGCTCTTGGACGCCATGGGGGTGGCTGAATTGACCGATGAACTCCCGACTTCAATCGAAGATACTGAAACTCCCACCATGGTCTTAGATGAGCAAATGGCTTTGATGAATGAATTGACCAGTTCCATCGACGAAGTCGTCCCTCCAACAGCCAATGCGGGGGATGACCAACGTGTCATGGCCGATGGAGATGGAACTTGCATCGTGTTACTCGATGGCACCCAAACTCACGACCCAGATCAGCAGGTCCAAAGATGGTCTTGGATTGATGGTCGCGGCAAAGAACTCGCAACTACAGCACAATTGCGCCTCAAACTCTCATCGGGCGTTCATAGCTTTGAACTCAGAGTGGTGGATGCGAATGGAGGTTGGACCTCTGATCGAATCTCAGTCACGGTTGTTGAAGGCTCAACCTCTTGAAGTATGGAGCCATCGCCCCTTCATGGGCCTGCACAATCCTTGGATCGAGCATTTCTTTGTTGGCCCTCTTCAAATGCGTTGTTCGGTTGTCACTGACCGGGAAACAGGTGATACCATCATTATCGACGGAGGTGCCGAATCGGACCGCTTAATCGACTGGATTGAACGGTTTGCAGGGCGTGGTCCAGATTGGAGTTCCGGCCCCTCAACACAACAAGAAGCAAACGACGCGGATCTTGCAAAACGAACGGTTGTCGCCCTGGTCAACACCCATGCTCACTTTGATCATAGTGGTTTTATCCCCGTTTTACGTGAACATTTTGGAGTTGAATGGTACCTCCATCCCGACGATACCATGCTCCAATCCTTGGCTCAGCAATCAGCTGCGAGATGGGGTTTTCATGTCCCAGAACCAGCCGTGGCTGACAAACCTCTGGTCGCTGGACAATGGCATCGGTTCGGAAGCATCCAACTTGAAGTGCTCCATACTCCGGGCCATACCCTCGGCGGTTGCTGTTTACGTATCGAAGTGGAAGAATCTCCTGATCATGTTTTTGTTGGCGATACTTTGTTTGCTGGGTCCGTTGGTCGAACCGATATACCACATTCAGGGGGAGACTTTGAGTTGTTAGCCTCATCCATCCACAATCAATTGTGGCCCTTGAAACTTGACACAGTCGTTCATCCAGGGCATGGACCGGTTACCACTATCGGAGAGGAGAGAGCAAGCAATCCCTTTGTTGGCGACGCTGCGGGTAGCGGAGTCTATGGTTTTGGCAAGTATGCCTGATCATTCCATCATAGCTTTCAGGCTTGATCCAAGAACGGGAAGCGCTTCTTCCCAAGTTGCAACAATTCCGTAATCTGCATGTTGGAAAATGGGTGCATCCGCATCCTTGTTGATGGCCACGATGTACTTGGATGAGCGCATACCGGCCAAATGCTGAATCGCTCCAGAAATTCCGACAGCGATGTAGAGGTTCGGGTTGACAGTTTTCCCAGTTTGCCCAACTTGCATTGAGTGTGGAATGGCTTCCCATGTGTCGACCGCTGCTCGTGAGGCCCCTACTGCGGCACCGATTGTGTCTGCAATGGCTTCGAGATGACTGAAGTTTTCTGGTGCCCCCATTCCTCGGCCACCTGATATGATGATGTTGGCTTCTGCCACATCGAGTCGCGTTGAGGCTCTGGCCATGAATTCTTGGACAGAAGTAGCCACGTCACCTGAGGTATCAACCACTGAAACGCTAGCTTGCCCATCCGCAGAAGTGGGGGGGAACACATTGGAGCGTACCGAGACAACAGCAGCCCCGCTAAGTGAGACAGTTTGCATTGCCTTTCCGGAGTAAACTGGGGAGGTCACATTGGTTCCATCAATGGAGATGGCGTCTTGGACAACCGGGAGGTTACGCTTGGCTGCGATTCGTGCAGCGAGGTCCTTGGATTGTGGAGATGCGCCTGTGACAATGGTACCTTGTGGCATGACAGCATCGAGGGCAGAGGCCCATCCAGCAGCATCATAATGCTCAAACGCACCAGATTTTGCCGCAACAATCCCCTTGATTCCGTTCCATCCAGTCACTGCATCGGCCACTGAAGCATCAACACAAGGCACGATAAGTGTGGGTTGAGCGCCCAGTGCTTGGGCTGCTGTGATCAATTCAGCAGTGCTTGGGTGCACGCCGTTTTTGTTTAATTCTGCAATTACAATTGTTTCTGTCATTTATTTCACCTCACAAAACGTTGGCTTCATCTCTCAATAATTGAGCAACCTCAGCCGCAGCAGCCCCACCCTCGTAGGATTTTCCTGCCGGTTTGGCAGGGGGGAGTGATTGGTTAACCACGGTGACCGTGGATGCCGGCGCCTCTATAGAGTGGACTTCGACGCTGGCTCGCTTGGCTTGCATGATTCCCTTGACATTGGGCTTCCTCACTTTGAAATTGCCTTTGTCACAGGAGATGACGGCAGGAAGTGTAACGTTGAGGCGAGCGTTGCCACCATCGCTTGGTGAAATAACACTGACTCCACCGTTAAAATCGGCACCAATGATGTTTGAGACTGATGCCCAGCCCAAGCGCTCAGCAAGGCCAGGGCCGGTTGATCCTGCTCCAGTATCGGCTGCCGCTTTACCACAATAGACGATCTCTGCTCCCATGGTGGCCATGGCTTGGGCCAAGACCGTTTGGAGAGCGTTTGAGTCCATGGCATCGCTTGAATCGATTCGAACAATCTGGTCAACGCCAATCGCTTTTGCATCTTTCAGAATTTTCTCTGCTGCAGCTCCGCCGACAGTTACCGCAGTAACTGTGCCACCAGCGGCTTCTCGGTGAAGTAGGGCGGTTTCAACAGCGAATTCATCATAAGGACTCATCACCATTTTGACGGCGGACAAATCCACAGCATCGCCTTGGACGACAATTTTGGCGTTGGTATCAGGGACTTGCTTGACGAGAACGACGATGTTTGGCATGAGTGGGTCACTCCTCCGAAGACGGATGGCTCTACCACCGCCAAGTGATTCATGAACCTTGTCACGCCAACGGCATGGGGAGGTGGGAGGAAAGTTACTTGGATTCGTCAAAATTAAGAACCGTCCCAACACCGAATAAATTCCATGCCGCCGTCAAAACCTGTTGACTTGTCACCCGACAACCAAGACATCCTAGAAGCATGGCGTTTGATGTTTGAAAGAGAATGCGTTGCGGAGATTGCCTCGCTCTCAGGATTGGAGGGGTATGTCTATGGATTTGAATTGGACCATGGGCTCATCGAATCCGACCCAGTGTTGAGTTATCATTTCCATACCAGTCCAGCGAACACTTTGGAGTTTGGAACCCAGGTATTATCTGAAAAATTTACCGCTGCTGGTATCACACCTCGGCCCAATATACGTGTGATGAATCTTCACCCTCGGTACCTGAAACGGGTGGATGAGTTGCGAATGCGAGATCGTAACGATGTGGTAATGTTAGATGTTAAAATCGAGGACATCACCCATCCGCATGGATGGTTAAAGAAAGCAATCTACGAATGTCGGGACTGCAAAACTGTGACTCACATTGACCAACGAAGAGCCAGAGAGCGTGACAGTCCTCGGGTCTGTCGTATTTGTTTGGAGAAAGCCTTCGAAGGAATTGAGACCCACGGAATGCCCATGAGTATGTTTTATCCTCGCCCGAATTTCAAAATGCTCAATGAGATCTGCAAGTATGAAGACATTCAAGGGTTTTCAATGCGTCAAATTACCTATGATGGCGAACACCATTTGATCAATTGTTCCACCAAAAATGAAATCTCCGGCGTGGTCACCGATGACATGGTTGGAGAGCTGAATGCATCAAGTTATGCTAGGGTCAACGGTGTTCTTCGTGTAGACCCGTTGCCAACGCGTAATTTCGCCAAAGATACGCGTCGTTTACTTTCACTGGATGTTTTCAGCATTGAGCCTCTCCCCATCGAAGAAGCGGGTCAAAGTTGACGTAGGTTTGAGACAGCTTCGAGTGTGTCTGGGTGTTGTTCAAAATGGTCAGCAACACCTGCCAAACCCCGTGAAATTCCATCCGCAACACCGAGTTTGGCGTCCAAGGGGTGAATGGTACCGTCTGCAACTGCGGTTTTGAAAGCCTCTAGGTCGGTCCAAGTTGATGGTTCTCCGAATTTTGGATTTGGTGTGACCACGATTTCACCCCATTCTGGAAATACGACGTGTTCAGCCAATTCATATACTGGGGAATGTGGATCGGTAGGGTCTAAGTATGCATGTTTTTGCATCTTTTTGCGCAGAGCCTTGGCTTGGTCGTGAAGTAATATCGCACCTGATGGGTCGGATTTGCTCATTTTATGGTCGAAACTTTCCATGCGTACGCCAGATGCCTTGAGCGATGAGAGAATGGGCGTGTGAATGCAAGTAGCCTTTTTCCAACCCCACTTACTGGCCATGTCTCGCATGAACATGTGTGCCTTGCGTTGGTCCATCCCTCCAAGCGCTACATCAATTTCCAATTCGAAAATATCACTGGCCTGCATGGCAGGATAGTAGAATTTGGAGAGGTCGTGATCGCTAGAGGCTTCATCTCGGCCCATGATTGTGAAGGTTTTTCGAACCATTGCAAGGGTTGCTCCCTTTGAGCAACGGAGAACTCGAGCCCAATAATCACCGTTGTTCATCAGTTCGGACGCCCAAAGGAAGCGCAGTTGCCCTGGGCCATCTCCTTCTTCAGGATGGCCCAAAAGTGCTCGGAAGGTTTCTTCCATGTACCTAGCCGTTGTTTGAATGTCATCCATGACGCCATTGAATTTGTCGTTGACCCAGGCGTGCCAGTCGGCTAAGAATATCAACACGTTGGCCTTTGCGTCCAACATTCGTCTCAATTGCAATGACAGAATCTTCCATCCAATGTGTGCCTTTCCAGAGGGTTCAAACCCCACATAGCAGCGAATGGTTCCGTCACCAGCCATGCTTGTCTTGTTGAGTAAACACTCTACCAAATGTTGAATTCCAACAGTCTCTTCTACATGACCTACCATCAAGGCAAGACGTTCCTGTCCTTTTGCATCAAGTTGAGCAATCTCCGGGCATTCTTCAAGATGAGACTGAAGCAACGGATGGACGCTCATGAAAATCACGTTCTGCTCAGATGAGAGCGCTGAGTTTCTTGACCTTTCCTTCTGAAGGAGGCTCTCCAGCTTCGATCATTTTCTCTAATTCAGCAATCATGGTGTGTGCCTGTTCGATGGTCTCTTGAGAAACACTTGAACTCATCTCGATGGATTTCAAGGTCATTTTGATGGCGGATTTGGCCTTTGCGAATTTCTTTGCCTCTTCCTTGGCCTTGTCTCCGCGTTGTTTGGCACTGTAGCCTGTGGCCTCATCAAGGAAACCAGACCAGCGTCGGCGAGACTCCATGGCAAGTTCTCGTCCTCCATCTTGTTCAAGGAATTCACCAAGGGCAGATCCTTTGATTTGAATGACCTCAACCACCAGTTTTCCATCGTCACCGAACGAGGCTTCAAGAGATGCAAGCATCCCAAATGAGCCTTTGAAAACACCATCGGCATCCACTTGGATATTGTCGAAATATTGTGTGGCTAACTTTGCGAGGCCAGCATTCCCACCCATTGACTTAATCAGACCTCTTTTGACAGCAAATCGCTCCATGTCACGGCGAGAGCCACTCCACCCATAAGGGTCACCGTTGGAGAAGTACCCTGAGATTGATTGGCTCTTCCAACAGTCGGAGGGGTTTTCATGAAGGGCTGTGTCCCGTCACACATGAGGAAGCGATTGTTGGCCATCATCATCGTCTCCCTGCTGACATTGCCGTATGCATCGGCTTTTGAATCGTCACAGGTGGCGCTTGTGGACCACGGAGCGCTGGGTGACACTGACCTTGGTTTGACCGCAGCTGAACTCTCTCCTGATGGAACCTCCGTGCTACTTGTTGGAAGTGAAGGCTACGCACGTTTACTCTCTGCAAGCCATGCAGATGACCGAGCCAACGATGTTGAATTGTTGACCGGGCGAACATCCACCGTCAACGATGTAGCATGGCACCCGCGTGGAAACACGGCCTTTTTGATCGGCGATACTGGTTTGGCCATGCGCTACGATACAGTTGACCACAGTGTGACCAATGTCAATGACTCGTTTCGAGTGATGGGATTGGACTTAACGACTGTGGATTGGCGTCCTAGTGGGGATTTTGCTTACGTTGCTGGAATTGATGGCTCAATTTGGCGATTCGCCGAGCACACTGGGTTTTTGCAACTTGAGAATACTGGGACCAGTGAAATCTCTGATATCACTTGCCACCGAAATTACAATGTCTGTTTTGCCGCAACATTGACCGATGGCGTGGCGGTAATTGACCAAGGTCACAATGTGACTTGGTTGAGTGGCACACTTTCTGAAACATGGGTCGGCATAGATTGCGCAGATCCCACTTTGAATGAATGCGTGGCCTTTGCAAGCGGACTGCGCTCCAAGAACCTCCGCATCAACACCATGGATGCCAGTCAATCCTCGGCGAGTGAATTGTCCAATGCATTCGATGTTCCAGGAAGTGAACAAATCGCCGTGACACAAGGCAGTAAGGGTACAAGTCTCATCCACCTTGCTCCATTTGGTTTACTGCGACATTATCCCGTTACAAATCAAGCATTTTCAGTCTTGAATGCAGAAGATGCAGCTGAATGGGATGCGGCAATTGCAGGCCGTTCGATGGCAGCGATTTGGGAAACAGGCCACCTTGAAGGATTCATCATCACTGAATTTGGTAATGTCATCAGTTTTTCACAATTGCTTGAAGAGGTTGATTCAAGCATCATGACCGTGCTGGTTCTTGCCGCAGTCACCGTCTCAGTCCCTGGAGTCATCATTGGCTTGACCTACATGAACAGTCCTTGGCTACAACGAAAATACAAGGAATGGCGATTTGGTTCAAAACGCAAATGAACCACACGGTCAAAGGGTTATGTTGATGAAGCCCGCGCGTGGCCCTTCCTTTGAGAGGGATACCGATGGAGCAGTTTGAAGGCCTTGATTTCTACGACATTGAAAGTTTGCTCACCGAAGAGGAAATCATGGTTAGAGACATGGTTCGTGAGTGGGTTGATGAAGCTGTGATTCCAAAAATCGAACAAGCCTGTGAAGAAGGCGTGTTCCTAGACGAGTGGCGGGTGGCTCTAGGTGAGATGGGCGTTTTGGGCGCTCCACTCAAAGGCTACGGCTGCCCTGGGCTCTCTTACGTTGCCTACGGCCTTATCTGTCAAGAACTCGAACGAGGAGATAGCGGTTTGCGCTCCTTTGCCTCTGTGCAAGGCTCGCTAGCCATGTATCCAATTTGGGATTTTGGTACCGAAGAACAAAAAGAAAAATATCTCCCCAAAATGGCTTCCGGCGAATGGGTCGGATGTTTCGGACTAACCGAGCCTGATTACGGTTCGAACCCTGGCGACATGATCACCAAGGCTGAGGACATGGGCGACCATTATCTCCTCAACGGCGCTAAGATGTGGATTACCAACGGGACCATAGCTCAAGTTGCTGTTGTGTGGGCAAAATTGGACGGGGTAATTCGAGGATTCATCGTTGAGAAAGATGATGAAGGCTTTTCAGCACCTGAGATGAAAGGAAAACACTCCCTCAAAGCGAGTGTCACCAGTGAATTAGTATTCCAAGATTGCAAAATTCCAAAAGACCGCATCCTGCCTGGAGTCAAGGGACTACGGGGGCCATTCTCTTGCCTCAACAATGCACGTTATGGAATCTCATGGGGAGTTCTTGGTTCAGCAATGGCCTGCTTCCACAGTTCGAAAACTTACTCACTTTCGCGCATTCAATTCGACCACCCTATTGCTTCCTATCAACTGGTTCAAAACAAATTGGCATGGATGCTTCGTGAGATCACTAAGGGGCAACTTTTGGCCTACCATCTCGGCAAAAAGAAGGACGATGGGACATGGTTCCCGGAGCAAATATCTCTTGCTAAAATGAATAACGTAGACATTGCTTTGGAAATCGCTCGTGTTTCACGAGATATCCATGGCGCCAACGGTGTGTTGGATGAATATCCAATCATGCGTCACATGGCAAACCTCGAATCGGTCAAAACCTACGAAGGCACCCATGACATACACAACCTCATTCTTGGACGCTATATCACAGGGATTCAAGCATTCACACGCAACGCCTGATGAGTGAATGTTGAGGGCCTAGAAGATTCAGTAAAATCTGACTTCAAGAATCAAACGTAAGCGCCAACGAGGCTTACAGTCGCCAGAATTGGCAACACAATCATTGGTAGTTTTGGGATCTCCTCCGTGTAGCCTCGGAGATTAGCACCGATGATGGTTACCAGGAATAAGGTCAATCCAACTGCACTTGCGGTAAGGAGTGCCGCCATAGAATTGGCGTCGTCCATGGTAAGGCTACAAATCAAATTGATGGCAGCAACAGCGAGGACTCCTCCCCCAATTGCCATCCTCAAAGCATTCATTTCGCCCAGGCTGCTTTCATGTGCTTCTTTGCCGAAGATATCCTCGTTGAACCCCTTTGGGTCAATGTTCATTTTCATTCCAATGAGAAGGCATACTCCTCCTACAATTTGCATGGCTAATGCTTCATCCATGATATTGTGAATTCAAGCCAGCATATAGTAAATGCCGCTAGAATCTAACATTTCCTCGTCGATTGGAAGTCCTTTGAAATTCAACATGGGCACGCTAGTCGTTATGACTCTCCATACGTGTCAATAATCCTTGGGCCACACCATTCATGAAGGAAAGCATCCCGTTGGATCCCGATGACCAGTCTTTCATGTGGACTGTTGTGGTCTCGCTGTGTTCAAAGACGAATCGAACCATCTCCAGACGGATGTCCAATGGGAGGCCTGCCCCCATGATGACTGCCGACGGTTGCTTCTCGCTGAAGACAGCTTTGAGGTCAGCCATACTCGAACCGATGGTGAACTTCACGGCTGTTTGCTCTAGGCCTGCGATCAATTGCAGCATGACTTCCGGTTTACGACCTAGTAGAATTACCAGCAATGATCTCCCTCTCAATGAATCTTGAGAACGGCAATATATTATCGTATGGAAATAGAGAACTATCGTAATTTTGATAGAATTCTCTGTCCACTCTTGGCGTGAGAAGGTACAAATCGTGAGATGCTTGCGACAAAAATTTCTTTGAATCACATGATGTCGATGCGAACAGGGCTCGGTGAAGCGCCCGTTTTCTTGTTGGATGGTTGTTGAGTTTTGTACAACATCACACAAAAGATGGTGCAGACGGTTGGGGGCAAGAGCAGTGGGAGGAATACGGCAAGGGATTGCTGTATGAAGAGAGCAACAACACCCAATATTCCGAATACAAATCCAAGTCCGTTGACGAGGGGGAGAGCCCCTGCTGAGTCCATTCGTTTTGACGACATGGTGAGACAATGGCATTATGTGGTTTATAGGTCTGTGTTTTTTTTAAATTCAATAAATTAGAGACGAAACGTGTGCTGGATGAACCAATTCTTCGGTGGCGCCCCTTTCAATTAAAACAAGCGCAAGGGCTCCCATGGCGAGCGCATTGGATGACTTTATGAACTGTCGTTGAAGGTTTTGCCCATGGCCAGTGACGAAAGGGGGTTGCCACCCAAAGCAATCTCCTATCGCGGCGTTTATGCTATGCACAAGTATTGGTCAAAGAAACCACCAAACGTTGTGTCTCATTTCATCAATAAATTTTCCAAATCTGGGGATTTAGTCCTTGATTCATTCTGTGGTTCAGGTGTCGCCATATCAGAATCGGTACGTTCGGGAAGGAAAGCGATTGGCATTGACCTCAACCCAATCGCAATTGAAATCGCTCGCACTACAATCAACCCAGTTGACATTGATTTACTCAAGTCTGAGTTTGACACAATTCAATCTGAACTTTCTCCACTTGTTAAAGAACTGTACAGTACGAGGTGTGAGGTGTGTGAATCAGATAGTGCTCTCACCACTCATGTAATCTCGAATGAAGGCGTGGAGTACGAATTATGGTATTCTTGTGATGATTGTAAACAGAGAAAGAATACCAAACCCCCTAGCAAAAATGATGTTGAGAAATGCAAATCTCCAGGGACCAAAAAGCTCTTTTTCCCTGATGTAGAGCTCTACGAAAATAAACGAATCAATGCTTATGCTGGAATGCGAACCACTGATCTGTTTTCACCCAGGGCTCAAGTGATGATTTCGCATCTTTGGGAACGAATCAATTCGGTGAAAGATCTGAGTATCAAGGAAGCATTGGTGACTTGTTTTACTGCAGCAATTCCCCAAGCAAGCAAAATGGTCTTCGTCATCAATCAGCGCAAAGGAAAGGCCCCGCGAAAGGAGGTTGGTAGTTGGGTAATTGGCTATTGGACGCCGAAGGAACACTTTGAGGTCAATGCCTGGAATTGTTTCTCAAACCGCTTCAAACGGGTCCTAAAGGGCAAGGAAGAGATTGCAAACCTCGAGATGGGGGCTACGGAAAAAGACAGTATTTTGGGATTGATTTCAAGTGATACGGGATATCATGCTTGTGTTGCATCGGCGACCAACCTACCAATTGAGGATGAAATTGTGGACTATATTTTCACAGATCCACCCCATGGGAATCGGCAACCATACCTTGAACTCAGCTTGATTTGGAATTCTTGGTTAGACCGTGACATAGAGTGGGATGAAGAAATCGTAGAATCCGAGGCAAAAATTCGCGGAAAAGATGCAGAGGATTACAACAAGGGCCTCAGAAAATTTTACTCAGAGGCAAGGCGAGTGCTTCGAAATCGCGGTAAGATGACCCTATGCTTCAACTCACTAAACGATGAAGCATGGAAATCACTCATGTTTGGTTGCTTGGAAAACGGTTTCCAATTAATTGAAGTGAGCCCACTGAGTTACTCTGCTACTTCAGTAGTACAAGACAACCGAAAGAATGCGCTGAAAACAGATTTCGCCCTCACGTTTGAGAAAACCGGAGGGAGCCACACGCTTGAACAAAGATCGAAAGACTCAGAACTTGAAGAACTCATTCTACAGTCTCACGAAAAAGGAGATTCGCAATTCTATCAGACTCTCAATCACGTATTTTCATTGACCTTGCCCAATGGGATCTACTATCCAATCTCAGCCATCATGTCATCTTATAATTCAAGTATGACGGTACTGTAGGAACGGCCATGAGTGGGGGGGATTCAGACAGTTCATCTCCAGAACTAGTCTCCTTCAATGAGATTTGGGAGGACTTCGGAGTAGGAGTCAAAATTGAAAATCTGATCCAAATTGAAAGTAAACACGGTTATGATTCATTCATCCGTTTCGCTCTAATCCGTTCAATGGATGTTGAGCATTTACAGCGATTGTTAAACATTGAGGAATCCGACATTAAACAATTGATGGAAGTGGCCTACAATGGCGACAATTCCATAGATTCTATTAGCACAAAGATAAAAGAAATTTGGGCAGATGAAGAAAGTGAAAGAGAACGCGAATACCAGCAAATAACTAATCTTCTAACTCTATTCAGTACTGAATTGACCACATCAACTAAAATTTCAGGCCCTGCTGGAGTCAGGGGTTATGTTCAAAGAAAACTGAGGCTGATGAAGAAATTGGAACCCGATTCAGACCCTTCTTCTGAATTCACTGCAATGCAGGATGAGATCTCGAACTATGCAAATTGGCAAATGTTTAGTTTATTGACCAATGACCTCGTTGAATTGTTCCACGATCAGACATTGCCAGATAACATGATTCCAACCCTTCGTCGAATTGACGGTATTGATTTCTTTGTGGTGATTGACGAACAGATCTACCCGTTTGATTTGAAGACAACATATATACCGACCAAATACTATGAGAAAGAGGGGGGGTGGAGTTTTATATCCAATGGAGATAATAACTTTGTTTCCTTATACTCTCTGAAGGGAAATATTGAAGCTTTGAGAAACCTCAATAATGAATATGATCTCGATCTCTCTGAAGATGAAATTACTTACATTAATGTCAGGAAGAAATTCCTAGAGGGAGGTATAGGGGCTGAATCACAATTTGGCAAGTATCTGTTCGATTCTATTTCCGAAGAAGATGAAGAAAGTTTGAAAACTCTTGAATTGGAACGTGAAAAGAAGATTCAAGAAGCATATACAGAACTTTGGAAATCTAGTAAGGAAGATTTTTCAAGTTGGTCTGCACTAAAAAAAGAAGAACGGAAACAAGCACCATCAAGAGCACATGATCTCTTGACAGAAAATGATAAATTACCAACAGAATTGGCTGAGAAAGAAACTCAAATAGATCAATTAAACGCAAAAATAAATTCTGTACAAAATAGTATCGATGAAGCATCTCTAGACAACGCCGCAGATTATGTCGAGTTTTTCGAAGAAAAAAACTATCCTGAATTGAAGGGACGCATGATGGAAAGCAGGAAAGAAGCATTGGATGGATTGAAGGATAATCCTCACAAATTAGAACACCTGTTATTCTTAGACCAGGGCCCAGAGAGATTCTGCAATAATAACCGAATGTTCATACTTCTCGGTTATGAAGATCACATAGGGGATGAAAAGGATGCTGCTTTGATGAAATTAGAAACATCCAACCTCAGTAGACGTTTAATTGAATTCATTTCAACTCTGAGTTTGGAGAATCTTCGAGAGATTCGTTATACATACAAGAAAAAAGGGACTAGTAAGCAATATACAGGCGCTCGAGCTACTAGTTTGATAATTACTGAACAATATACACAAAGTTCCTAGTGTCCACTCATAATAACCTGCTTTCAAAATTTTTGACTACAAGTCGGCGCCGCAATTCATGCAGTGCTTACCTTGGGAAGGTGTCAGATCACCGCACGTATTGCAGGCAATGTAGGCGTGAAGTTCGAGAACGGCCTTTTGCTTGACCATCACCCAGGCGACCCATGCGTAGGCCACGGTCAGTAGCACGAATAGGCCAACGACGGCACCGGTGCCAAGGGAGAGGAATTGAACACTTAGAGCAAAGGACAAGAAAACACCGGCAGAAAATGCATATACGGGCCATTCCAAGCGCATGTTGGGTGCTACGGCCGCATGTATTTGATTTGTATTCAGAAATGTGTCAGTTTCGCGTGTACACTGGCTAGTCACCACGCAGGCCCTCAGTGCAACTAGATTTGACGGCGATTTAGAACAAGAGTTGTAAAACTTGCTAGGAGAATTACTGAGAGAGTAGCGATACTTCCTGCATGTGGCAATATGTCTCCAACACTTGAATCATCATCCCCTCCATCATCCCCTTTTGCACTTTTACTTGCATCGTTTGGATAAGCATCTGCATTATCGCCTACTCCGTCACCATCAGAATCTATGGTTTCACTTGCATTATTTGGGAATTTATCTGCATTATCGCCTACACCGTCACCATCAGAATCTGTGGTTTCACTTGCATCATTTGGGAATTTATCTGCATTGTCGCCAACCCCATCCTCATCGGTATCAGATTGCTCTTTCGGATCAAAGGGAAAAGCGTCTAAATGTGAGACACCATCATCATCCCAATCATGGGTACAACCTCCTCCCCAAGAACGAATGACGGCTCCGGTCTCCCCCCAATCGACATGATGAACTAGTGAAATTCCAAAATCATCTATTAAAGTGCCATCGTCATTTTGTGAGCGAATGAAGATAGTATCTCCTGTTCCAAAGTATGCTTCACCCCCCAGAACATAATCGAAAAATGTTACACGTGTATCGATATTTTGTGGATTAAAGCCATACACAGTTTGGTTAATAAGACTCCAAATCTCCTTTTGAACCTCGCCATTGGAATCAACCCAGTTCATGCACAATTGCATAACTTGAACCGGGAAATCTTTCTGAGCTTGTGCGACCTCTATTCTCCAAAACCCTAATTCATTTTCAGCATTTTCTTCGTCGAAAGTGAATATAAACCTAGGAACTTCTTCATAAGGATGTAAGGGGGTTGCCGTTACAAGGTTCACAATTTGCGGCAAATTTTCGTATATGGTCATGGTTTGAGTCGAATGGGGTTCATTTTCGAACCTTTCACCCGGAGGTTGGGTCATGTTGCAAGGATCTTCTTTGCACAATAGAACCTCGACCTCAACTACTAATTCTGTAGTGTCACGACTCATCAAAACAGTGCTTTGAACTTCTACAGATTCGTTTTCTTCGAATGAGGGTATGTATGAAGTGGTTTTTGCTTTACCAAGAAAGTAATCACTATTCCCGTCTGTTACGAAGTGAACTGCAACCATATGACTGCTGTTGCCCTCATAGGAATTGTTTATCACCACTGAAACCGGCACATGAGTTTGTGGTAAAATCCAATCAACTCCGTGAAAATCCACGGAAGGTTCGATGTTGTATTCTGGTTCATTTTGTTCTGCAGAGATAGAAGGGATACTTATCGCCATGAATGAAAAAAATAATGATATAGCGAAGATTTTTTGACTCGAGCATTTCATATCTGTCGCTGTACATAAATCTGATATAAATCTTACCAGTTACATGCAGGACTTGAAGCAAAGGGTAGCGACTAGAATGGCCCACGCAAAACCCATTCAAACAAAAATTCCGTTCGCATGGGTATTCGGATAGACCCTTGCAAACCAATGCTAACGGATTCATCCATTGTCTCTATCGCAGATTTCACAGCATGTGGATGTCCAAATGCCGCAAGGGTTGCAATAGTACCACTCCATCTCACATTCAGGGCACCAAATACCTTCATCTTTTCTCGCTCTGTTACATCCACACTTAGGGCATTTCATTTCATTCACTCCGTTAAACTGGTTCACCGGAAGGATCACAACCACAAGATTCGCATACGAGCAGAGTTGCATCATGATAAGATTCGACAAATTTACCTCCGCATTGGCAGTTCATGCAACGCCTAATATGGCTGGAATTATAGTCTATTTGGAAGGGGGGCCCTTGCGAACGATGGTTTTTGAATGGGTACCGTTCCGAATGACGTATTTCGTATGGGTTTCGAATGGGTGTCGGGCCAATTGTTAAGGCGAATAAAATCAACCTCGAAATATGGGCCTCTCAGAAAATGAATTTTCTAGCCCTGAATTAAATTCATCAGGCTCAATTTCCCATGGCCTTAGAAAGGCACTGGTCTCTAGTACCAACAAGATGCTCGTCAAAGTGCCGGGATTCGATTCATTGGAAGGCCAAAGGCGTTCAACCATGATGGCAGTAGCGTGGGGATTAATGGGGTTGATTTTGTTAGCAACTTTATCAATCAGTACTGTTCTGTTCTCAGGTAATGAGTCCACTGAGGAGGTGTGGACGGCGTCTTTCTTCAACTCAGGTGCAGATTCTTGCGACATCAATGATATTGTTGAGGAATGTGTGATTTTTGATTCTTCTTTAGGGCCAGGTGAGTCAGTGACTCATACATGGACATATGATGATAATGCAACGTTAGCGATTAGCGCAGGATCTATGGTCACGTATTGCAATCCCGCTACAGTAGACAGTGATGTACAACATAGTTTCACTCTGGAATCACCGACCGAATTTGCATCAACTGGTGGAACCACTATTGAGGTTGAAGGCGGTGGATTCCCAGGTGAAGAATCAGCAATAGGGTTTGCTAACCGCCACACCACTTTCTCCCAACCAGCCAACCTGAGTGCTGATTCAATGGAAGAATTGCAGGGGCTAGTTGACTCGGTGACTCAAGCAGAGACTTGGAGTACTGGAAACGGTCTCTATACCATGACCATAGAAAGAGCTCCCTCGGGGCCTCTCAATTCAGCATCTGAGTGTGATTTCTTATCTGTAATCGGAGTGATTCGCTCTATTGAACCACTCGCTGATGATTTCAACGTCAGCCGAACTGTTTCATCTCATAGCAAGGCCTTCAGTCCTGCATTGGTAGGTGCATTTGGTGGTTCAATTTGCCTCGCAACAGCAACCCTTGCATGGCTAGTAGCTCGTCCATTGGAATTGTAATCCTGCTTCAATTGGCATTCAGATAAGTTGCAAGGGGTTTATCCGAATACCCATGCGAATACACATGATGTTTGAATGGGCTTTGCGTGGGCCATTTTAGACGCTACCGTTGTAGCCATATACGCATTGAAGGGGGGCCGTTGTATATACCTTTAAGATCAAAAAATTTAATCATATTAAATAAGATGGAAACTACTAATTCTCGATAATTGAAACTTACTACACTAAGTATATCTATCAATTCGTTTTTCTCATGGTCCGATGTAAGGAATGCAATCACTTGTTGAATTCTGACAACTCTGCACACGTCAGGTGTACAAACAAAGAATGCTCACGAGTAACAAAATGTCATTGTTGTCAAGAGCCTCTAGGAGAAGAAATTTCAAAAATAATTTGTTACATATGTAAGGAACTCCACTGCATGTATTGTGATAAAGATTCATTTTATTTCGATGTCAAATGGAAGGAAAAACAAATATGTGAGAGTTGTCATGAAAGTAATCCACATGTCCCAGATTTCGGGCCAACGTATGAGACAATTGGAGATCTGTTAGACAATACAGAACTCCAATGTATAAACGAACATTTGGAGGAGGAGTGTGAAGGATTTTTGGCTAGACTTTCAGATGGCAAATTTATTTGCCCCATCTGTAACGAAGTCAATTCAGAAGAAACGGTAGCCGGTTTCTATATGGTTGATTAAACCACAACTGTGATCACCAGTGAATCAAACTTGTGTCTACTCATGATAACTTGACCAGGGATTGCACAAGGGTTTCCCTTTAACACCCTTGTGAACATTGCAAACGAATACATGGGTTCGCAGTCCGTCCTATACAACCCTACCCAAGCGACATACCCTCATGCGTGAGTGTCACATGGGCTTTGTTGGGTGTCGGGTCAAGAGTTATATCAGCGGATTTTCGGGTTCCATCATGGCAATAGTGGAGTGTCCTTCTTGTAACCAAGAATTCGACTTAAGCGATATCGAACTAAGTGTCCGTAAAAGAGAAACTTATGAATGCCCATATTGCAATAAAAAATTTAGTAATTTGAAATTACTTCGTTTATCTGGAGCTGCTCGACTTAAAGGGCAAATGATAGAGGGCAAACGGCTTCGGGATTCACGCTCAGTCCAAAAGTCAAAGGCTTTTCTCAAGTCCCTTGAAAATCGAAATGATAAGAAAAATTTCGAATTTCCCTTACTCGTTGGGAATTTTAAGGCTCGGTGGAAACGCCCAACATTAGATTTTACTTTATTCGTGCTCTTTTTTACTATATTTGTTCACCCATACAGTGCACTGCTCCTTCTTATAGTGATTCCAATTAAGGTACTCTATAAGGAATTCAAGCGGTTAAAGTATAGTAAGGAATTTGCAGAAAACATACTCAACCCCGAATATCTCAGGGGAACTGGTTTGGAGATACGTTCTGATTTAAGTGCGGTATTAATTACTAAATGGGGAGTGCCTCGATATGTATTTGGAAAGAAAAATATCACAAAAATTGTACTCCATGAAGAAACTTGGTCGGAGATTGGAAGGGCCCCTGTTTACGAATTATATGTGTACTTACACAAAGTTCATGCTTTGACGATCTATGGTTTCAATAAAAGTGACTCTGAAGATATAGTGAGTAAATTAATGTCGCTCTATGATATTGAGTTTCAATATACTGAACTTCATAATGTTGGCGGTGGAAGTAGTAATTGAGTTTAAATGATGTCTAATGTGGATATCCAACATATCATTTCCTCGAAATCGCAAGGGCTCATCCGAACCCCCTCAAGACATTATGGAAGAGTACAATGGGTGTTCAGTCCCCAGTACACTGCCTACCCACGCGTGAAACGCTTGTCGTAAGGGTATACAGAGTGTTTCAACAATATTCAAACAATCTTTACAACGCATTTACC
>JAKMEE010000023.1 GCA_022426155.1 Candidatus Poseidonia sp.
AGAGGAGAATCTGGAAGTTTTGGTTTTACTTGTCCTTATGTGAGAATGCAATGGGTTCCACATTATGGGAATATCGGAGACACATGCAGTTCCATTCTTTGATACACACCTTGGCAGGATTGAACGAGATTCAGCACCTCTCGGTTCAATTTCAACATCTATTCCACCCCATCTGATTTGGGCGGTCCTCCCAACACCTGAACATTTCCGGCAAGTTCACAAAACCGCAACATAATCATTCACTTCCCAATGCCCAACCCGTCTCGTAAACATATCGATCGCCCCATTATTGTCACAGGAGAGAAATGTCCAAAGTTGTAATGTGCCCGATACCGGCTTGGTTCCCATCTTCAGCCACATCGACCTTGAGGGCGGCATCTGAGCGACATTCTGTGTTGGACTTTTTGGGCGGACATCGATGATTTGAGACGGCTGTGCATCCGAACTCAATAAAGCAACCGCACCGTTGCTCAATGGTCACATCAGAGCGACCTTTCAAGCCGTCGGTAGTTCCTAATCTTTCATTTAATCGTCGTCGACGTCACATTCCTGTTCAAAGTAGCCGCTGGAAGCTATCATTTTTGGCCGACCACATTGGCCCGAAATCGATTTTCACGAGTTTCAGGTATATGAGCCTCAGAATAACGCTTCACGAGCCAATCTATGTGTAAGGAGAAGCGATACTGAGGTGGGGATGCTTGATGCGCATCATCTTGGAGGTCTGATGGTTGGGAGAGGTCGCCATCCGTTGAGAATGAGGGAAGTTGTGATGGCTGGTATTTCCGGGTTATTTATCAAGTTCCGGGTTCTTTGACGCTAACGCACACAACGTTTCGGGGCATAAATGTTTGTCCCACCGAGGGAAAAAAATCCAGCCACAAAAAATTCAACGCATTTCAACGCATGATGGTGACCTCCACCCCTTGTCGGCCACCAACATGGAGCCCAACCGCCATGCCAACCTCAATATCTCTTCTTCATATATGTGGATTTGTTGTTGAGCCGCTGTTCCGGTCGTTTCACTACTGAAACTCGCCAATTTCGCCGAAAGGCACATGACGTTCACCGCCAACAACCTCGACCCGCCCTACTTTCGACACCTTGACCACATATCGACCTCCAAGACGACCAGCAGCAACCATCCCCGCCTCATCGTTCCTTCTCCTTGTATGCATCTTGGCTCGTGAAGCATTACTGTGAGCCTCGTGTTCGCGAAACTCACAAAAATCGATTTCGAGGCAACATCATCGGCCAAAATGGGCAGCCGCCACCGCTACAATTGCGCAGAAAAGTAGCGCCACCATCGAGTTAATGAACGATGGACAAGAACCGACGCCTTGAAAGGTCGCTCTGACGTGACCATTGAGCGGCGGTGCGGTTGTATTATAGAGTTCGGATGCACAGACGTCTCAAATCATCGACATCTGCCCAAAAAGTCCAACACAGAATGTCGCTCAGATGCCGTCTTCAAGGTTGATATGGCTAAAGATGGGAACCAAGCCGGTATAAGGCAAATTACATCTTTGGATATTTCTCTCCTGTGGCACGAATGGGGCGATTGATGTGTTTACAAGACGGGTTGGGTGCCAGCAAGTGACTTCTTTCGTGGCGCCTCCTTGGACATTCCATCCTTTTTTGGGCATTGGGGTGGGCGTAACAATCAACTGGGGTGGACTTGATGTTGAAATTGAACCGAGAGGTGCTGAATCTCGTTCAATCCTGCCAAGGTATGTACTAAAGAATGGAAATACCTTTGAGTGTAATGTGCCAATAATGCGGAACCCATTGTATTCTCACACATCCACAAGTAGAACCAAAACTTCTTCATTCTCGTCTGCTTCTCCTTTCAATTATCACTTTCTACACAGATATATCAATCTACCCCAAATCGACGATACCAAGGCTTCTGTTCGGACGGTATGCACCCAAACTGATACCCAATGGCATCGAGCGGACTATTGAATCCATAATTAGCTCAAACTATGTGGTATTCCATCTCTTGGAGGTCAATATTTATCGTTCTGGAAGGTCAAAATTACCTCCATGAGAGAAGATAAGGATAATTTCCGCCCAATCATTGTTGCTACACATCATCTTTGCTCAGGTATGATATGAGACGGGGCAATGACGAAAAGTTTCACGGTCTTGCTGCAAAGCTCGGTGATTCGGTGGGCACCTGAACATTCGTGGAGGTCGGTGCTGGATTTTGAGCGGTGGCAACACAGATTACCAATAATATTATTAAAACGACGAGGATATACAACTCCTGCATGGGAAGGGCATCAAAAAGCATCTTTTGGTATATCCTAGCGATTGGGCTGGTCGATATATGTGTTTGGTACTGGTGTGGGAGATAATAGAGGCAAACAGGTATGAAAATCTGATCATTTTTCTGCAAATCTCGGTGGCCATCGACCTCCACGAAGAATCAAGGTTTATAGCGAAAGGAATAATCACGAACTCGATATCACTAGCCCAGTCCCGCCTCAGAGTATGTATCTAGGGATGTTCTATGGCTATGGGTAATAACTGTAGTAGGTTGGCGTGATTCGCTAATGGTGGACGTTACTATTACCTGAAAGAAAGGTTGGGGTTTTCGGTGGGCCAATTGTCACTATTGTAAATAGAATATTCTTCTGAGGCTTATAGATTCAACAAGTATACATCATTTACCTAAAAGTAACTTCTTATATGCATATGAAACGAGTCTAGAGCATCTAGATTGCTCTTGGTTGCCATGGGATGTCATTCTATCGTCATCCTCGTTTGGCAAGATTGCATCCCTGCAATCTGGCTGAGAGCCCTCTCCAGAATGGCCCTTATCAACGAAATCACACCCATCCCTTACAGCAGTCCGATGATACTCATCAAAAGTCCAAATATGTATAATACAGGGAGGCTGTTGCATGGTCATGATCACAAGTTTGTACGTATGAGGCGAATAAGAGCAATTCGATACTTTCAGTTCGAGGCCACGTCGATTCCAGCCCACTTCGTTTTGACATTGCATATCAGCCAAGAACAAGCGATACCGATCCAATCTCTACACCACCAATCAATTTCCAACGCCCAAATACATACAGGGAGGCGAGAGGACCGAGATATCTCCGGAAAGTACATGTATTCGATCGCAATCGGTACCAATGGGTCCAATTGAGGGGCAAAAGTTCGACCCCCACGAGCAGAAATATTGGGTGTATCAACCAATATCAACGAACCATACATGCCTTTCCGCGATAGACTGATTTTTCACCTTCCCACACACCTATATGACGACTTCAAAGAAAACAATCGGTGGTAGGGTCGATCAATAGGTCATCGAACCGCCTCAAAGTCCCCACTGGTTTTCTCCAGAACTGACCATCACGAAGATGTTGGGTTTACATATCAGCCAAGAGCATGACATACTGATTCAATCCCTACACCGCCAAGCAATTTCCAACGTCTCCATACATGCAGGTTGGCGAGAGAGCCGATGGTTCTCTGGAAAGTATCCACATTCAGTCACAATCGCTGCCGATACGTCCAAGTGAAGGGCAAAACCTCGACCTCCACGAGCAACAATTGTGATTTCGCCACCCACAATCGTCAAATCCATCCATCTTTTCCGCAATATACTACTTTAACACCTTTCCATACACCCATATGATGGATCCAAAGAATAAAATCGGCGGTCGGGTTAATGAATAGGTCAACAAACCGCCTCCAAGGCGCCACCGGTGTCCTACTTCAGACGATCAATGGACCACAAGAGGCGCACGGGAGTAAACATTTCGAGAGATCAAAGATGCTGTGACGGGGATGGAGCACATCAGGCGACAGACCAGTCTTTCAATTTTGCGCCGAAGTGCTCCATCCCCGTCACAGATTCGTGCAACGCGATATGTCGACACATTCCTTACCTTGGCGGGGGTCGCCATGGCTGACAAAATGGGTGCGCCGTCGCACAAACACGCGTGGCGAAAACAGAGACCGAATGCTACAAAGTGACGAAATGATCCCGATTTGATCCCGTTACTGTTCCCGGAAAGTTTCCTCCATGGGACGAGTGAAACGTTGTGGATAGTATACGCAAGAGACCCGGAAATCAGCTGATCGGCCGGGATCGCAACGGGATCAATGCGAAAACACCGGCAAACGACGTATCTCGTCGAGCCGATCTTGTGGATGTATCGATGTCCATGGGTTGTCAATTTAAAACTAGATCAATATAAAATACATGTTATAATTAATCCTACTCATAGATATGTTGCTGCTACTGCTGCGCCGGTGGTGTACGTGCACGTACCGGTACTACGGCATGC
>JAKMEE010000036.1 GCA_022426155.1 Candidatus Poseidonia sp.
TCAAAGGCCGTGCACTGTCTGATAATGTTGGTACTCGTCGTGGTCACCAAGAAACACGATAACCCAGCCATTGCGGTCCTTGATCTGCGCCCAAATAGCCCGCCAACCACCATTCAGATTTTTTTGAGCAAAGTGTGTCTTGGAATTCATACAGTTTAAGTCTTTGACTCGGTCAAATGTCCCCCCTTTGAGAGCCAATATAGTTTTTCGAAGTTTCTTGACCACGCCTTCGGGCACTTTTCCTTTCTTGATTCGCTTGGACACCGCCTTGCTAAAGACGATGTGTTCAAAGGTCACCATTTTTGGCCCGACATGGCCTTCAGGTACGAAATCAACAAAGTAGATTGGAACTTTTTCTGCCGGAGTTGGCTTGAACACCGAATTGGAGGTTGGGTTCAAGTCCGTTAACGCTGGAAGAGAGGTTCGGTGTTCTTGTTGATACACCACCGCGCGGACGCCTACAGGAGGGAGGAATTCCTTGAAACGATTGTATGGTTCTGGCATCCAAAACAAAAAGTCCTCACTGAATTTTTTCTCAGCATTGGTCTTTGCACTTCGTTGAAAGGCATATCCATTCGCAGCAGCTTCTTCCATGGCCACTATTGGATTGGCCGTCCAAAACCGATCGTACATTGCATAGCGTTCAGTACGTGGTTCTCCAGTGTAGGTGCGGTCACAGTGGTATTGTGACAAGAAATGGAAATACTCATGGTTCAAAATCAGCCTTGATGCAAGGCACCACGCCTCGTATCGACTATCCATGTCTCGGAAGAAGGATTCAGCTACCACCGCCGCTGCGTAGCGTTGAATGTAGATGCCCCATAGCCTACGGGCGCTTCCTTTTGGTGTGTACCAAGCAAGGCACTCAATACCCTCGAGTTGAAGCATGTCGGTGGTTGAAGCCACTCCGACTTTCTCTGAGTTGGATGAAACAAAAGGAACAGTTTTTGGCCCTGCTCGAGGCTGTCCACCTTGACTGTCTAACTCCACACCCCATGATTCAATATCAGGATAGGGATCGTCGAAAATCATTTCAGTTTCTAAACCATCCAAAATGCCAGCCCATTCCCATTCCTCTTCATGGAATTCAAAGGCTGTGTACTCATCATCATCTTCCACATCATGACCGTCTTCTTGCCCATCATCTTCTGCATACCTAAAATTGTCGTTTTCGTAGCTCTTGAGCGTACGGCGCTCGTCATTTGGGACAATAAACAACGGTTGATCTCCTTGGAGGAATGATTTGTTGTTTTTTAGGTCAAAAACATGATGAAGTACGCCAAGTTTCTCCAAAAATACAGGGTCCCACAAAATTTCTTGGTTGTCAATTGGAAGAGATACTTCCAAATTATTTTCCCGAATGAGTTGCAAAATCTCTCGCATTCTGCGGTTGAGTGTTGGGCGTATCTCGTCCATGATAATCTTAGATAATGGGTTTATATGTAAATTTTCTAAAGGCTATGTGCCGAATAAAGAAGTCCTATCTTCTGTGCCTCCACAACTTTGCTTTTCAATGATATAAATTCATTTTGTTCAATTCTTTATAAGTGGTTGATGTTTTTTGATGATTCCAAGGTGAAAAAAGATGGCAATATTATTGGATGAACAAGGAACAGAAATTTACGCAGGACGAGGAAAGTACAGCCGACACGCTCGAACAATGATCGAACAACGCAAGGCCTATGTGCGCAACGATGAAGGCGACCTTTCCGTTTACGTCCCACCCAATCAAACTCCAGAATCCCAACGTGCTTCCACCCTTCAAGAAGATGCGCGCAGTCTCAAGCGAGACGCCCAAGAACTCGGACAACAACTCGGCCTTGGTTTGGATGAAATCGAAATTCGCCGAGAAACACCTGAGGGTGTGCTTGTTGCCCACCTCAAGCAGTTGATGACTCCTGCAGTTGTCGCTGGCCTTGATAGCGAACAGGCCGCTAAACTCATGCAAACCATCTCTTACTGGATGCTACGTCAACACCTCACCGTCTTCGAACACGATGAACTCGTACGCAACCTGCATCAACTCATCAACAGTATGCGAGTTCCCTCCAATGGCGCAGCTTTGCTCAACCGGGACAACGATGCTGTCCGTGAATCAGCCGTCAATGTCCTGCCAGGGGCACCAACATCCAGCGTATACAATGAATTGTGGGTCCACGCCTTCCTTCCACCCAATGGCCACCAATGCAGACCAAGTGTGAGCAGGGGCGATGACCGTGAATCCAACATGCACAACGATGGACGTGTGTGGAACGAGCCTGCTTTGCTTGAGGGCCCTGAATTTGTATGTCAGAATCTGGATGCCGCAAGCAATCTCGCATCATTCCGCCAGGGAAGGCACGGCGTCATTCGCCTTTACCTCCCATACAACCCTCGGACCTCCTACTCCCAAGAGAACGACATGTTACACGGCAACTTCCGTGACCGAGGGCATCTTCCCGAATTTCATATCAATCCTGAATGTGAACCATGGGAGCATTGTCTTCAGCGGTTCATCGATGCTTGCGCCTTTGTCAAGAACAACGAGCGCTCTGACCTTCGCCTCTTCATCCACCGAGGAGCTGAAACCCCACAGGAAGTGATCCTATGAATGTAAAATATGTAGCAAAAAACCCAACCCCCGTAGCCCAGACCATCACCTTGCCCCAAGGCATGCCACTTGACGGTGGCCGCCTGCGAAGTGCAGAAGCCATTACCGTTCAGGTACCACCCATGAGCGTTCGTGAAATTTTGTATGACGAAGAAGGCAAGCCAGTTGTTGAAGGCTGTATCCAAGATTTGTCCGTCACCATTGAACTCGATGAAGGCACACCCATTGACCCTCATTCAAGCCAACGTGTACGCACCCAGATTCGCGACTTCTCAGGAGACCGAACCGCCGTTTTCTACAATGAAACACGAAGGGTCTACCCCAACCTCGTGGTGAACGACCAGCGAAGTTTGGGGGGTGCACAATTGCTGGCTCAATTCTCTCACCTGCGAAGTCAACGAGACAACACCTCTGCCATCTACTCACCCGCTGCCCTCAATATGGCTTTTGAATCACGTACAGACAGCCTGTACCACGCCGCAAGCCAAGGACGGATTGAAATCCAATCCATCGTTGGCGATGGCTACAATCGCAATGATGCCATCAACATGCGCGTGCACAACCCCACCAGTGAAGCCGTTCGACTTCTCGTACCCCAGGGCACCATGGTTGAACAGCAGACCTGGAATGGTAATCAGAACCTGGTTGTCAAAGAAGATGTATGGATTGACATTCAACCCGGCCAGACCGGTAGCTTCCCTTTACCTGCTTTCTGTGCAAACGCCAGCGCTGGCTCTCCAAATAACGACCTCATGAATTTGACACCCTTCATCTTCAACGATATGGGTCAAAGCTTCCGAGACCAAGATTCAATGTGGCGCACAACTGACAGCCGTCGTGGTGTTCGGATGCGATGAAAAACTTCATGCGAAAAGTGTTCATTCTTGGGAACTCATGTTCCCTTTCAAAGGAAAAAAGCCCGCAAAAGAGTGATAGGAACAAATAACCTCTCAGAACAAAGAAAACGGGAACGGTATTATAATCTCCATTTGACCACATAGGGCTATGGCAACCGCCTCGAACCCCCGAAACATGCTGCTGGTCGGCATTGTGCTTGTACTCTTGAACGTCGCTGCTCTTGCTCCGCTATCCACAAATGCTGTGCCAGACGCTGTTGAAGAGAATTTTGAAACCTTCCCAAAGGATCAGGCATGTGCTGATGAAGACTGCACAGAGGCTGAAAGTGATTGGGCATCATCAACATCTCAACGTGACTTTTACGGATGGTCCGTCACCAATCTTGCAGACGTTATGGCCAATGGAACCGCACCGACTTACGAAAAGATCGGCCCAGTCACCTACGACATTACCACAACAAAAACCATCAACGCATACGACAAAACCGCAGGCACACTCACCTACAACTCTGTTAAGTCCTTCGCGTGTGCTGAAGATACCGAAGTGGCTTGCGACACCGAAGTGAGTCAACTCAACATCGCCTTCCAACCTTCTGTTATCGGCGCCACAAATGCGCTCATCGATGCAACGATGGACGGAACAAAGGCGGCGTTCATGACAGGCATGCTAGCCAAGGACCTCGAAAGCCTAGCAGTGGGTGCACCTGCGGCGGGCGTGGTTTCCACCAACATGTCGCAAACGGTTGCTTTCCTGGAAACCAACTTGGGCCTGTCTGCCGAAATGGCTGCTGCTGCTGCCCCTGCTCTACTCGCTGACAACTACTGGACCGGCTATGCCGCCAATTTCGCCTTGGCCACAGGAGGAATAAGTTACAATCAGGTCAACGGCTTGCACGAAAACTTCTCAGCGAATTTCACAGGTGATCCAAGCATTAACATGAGTTATGCATTCTACGATGCTATGGGCCCGGGTGGCGAAGACCTCTCCCTTACCGGTGCTCTTGGTACGACCATGCTTGCAGGCCATTGCAGTTCCTTCCCAACCGAGAACGC
>JAKMEE010000046.1 GCA_022426155.1 Candidatus Poseidonia sp.
GCAAACAGAAATGGTTGGGTCAATGCTGCAGAAACGAACGATGCAAGGTGTGTACGATGACGTTGAAAGACCGAGATTGCCTTGTTGTCGATGAGACGAGCAACCCCGCTGGAGCAAGTCCAAACAGCCCCGCTTACGCGGCACGCTCAGGGGCAGGTAGGATGCACAGTTGAATGCGGTCACCGAAAGGTAACAGAAAGGGGCTTACTCCCTACTCCCTCCACTTCAGCGACGCTTTATGCTTCGTCAATGACAGCATCCAAGACTTTCATCGAACTCGGATTTGTCAAGGCAATATCTTCCCCGAAATCGATCCATGGAGGGCGTTTGTTGATTTTCGCTCTAATCACGTGTTCAGATGTGATAATTGCAGGCAGTAAAAACGCACTTGTGATGAAAGCGAAGATGATTAACAAACACATGAGCATGAAGAAGTTCTCCAAACCTGGGAACGCAGCAAGGAATCCCGCACCAATTCCAGAAACGGTTGTGATGGTCGTCTCAAAGATGGTCTGTCCTGTTTCTTCGATGGCCGATGCCATTCCATGCGGCGTTTCCCCTTCTTCCTGAATTCGATGCATCACGTGAATAGCATCATCAACTCCGATTCCGAAGACAATGGTTCCAATCATGGCAGTGAAGATATTCACGTTCACATCCCCGCTCTGCATCAAAAGCGGTTGCCACAAGATCACAACCGCCACTGGTATCATGGTGTAGATTCCAAGACGGGCCGAGCGGAATACCACCATCAAAAGGGCCGTCAAGACAAGTAAGGTCAGTAATGTAGTCTTCGTTTGTGTGTCATGAATTCCGTCATTGATATCAAGTGAAACTGGAAGCCCCCCAGTAAGTAAGGAAGTTCTTGTTTCAGGAAGTGTAGGTCCTTCGGTAAGAATTGCATCGATTTCATCTCGAAGGTCTGATGCCACATTGAGATTCATGTAAGGCTGAGTGACATAGACAATGGCCTTGTCACCCTCTTCGTTCAAGAGCATGGAGCGTACTTCCTCCGAAAGGGTATCAAAAGCCACGTTCACCATGTCCTTCTTTGCCGCTTGACGTTCAGAGAGAGGCACTAAGGTCCATCCTACACAATCCGTGTCCAACAAGTCTTCACTTTCCCAGCACGGGTTGTGCAATAAATCCCAGAGTGATCCGTCACCTATTGTGACACCATCAGTTAGAGTGACAGTCGCTGGAATAGTTTTCAAGAACACAATGATACTGGTTGATGATGTTTCATTCACCTGGTTGATTTTAGCCTCCATTTCATCCATCGCATCTAATACTGGCATGTCACGGATATTATCCGTTTCATTCAGATTTGATCGTTGAGTTGCATCGTAAATGAACAAAGATGTCTGGCCACTGCTAAATTGCCGAGAGTATTCGGCAAGTGAATTGAGTGAGGCGATTCCATCTGGGGCTTCTGAGGAACCCGTTATTGGTTCATTTAATTCGTCGAGGTTAGCGATTCCATACAATGTGATGCCGCTGGTTAGGAGTAAAATGATGGCAAATGCTCGAATAGGTAACTGGCCAATGTTCTTCCACATTCCCGGATTACTTCGTTTGTTAAACTTCAACATCCAAGCAAGGGTGGGCACCAACACGATACTCAAGACGAGAGTTGAGGCAATGCCTATGACGAGCGTAATACCAACTGAACGAATTGGTGAGATTGGTACAATCATGGGGGCAATGAGGACTGAGAATCCTACAATGGTCGTCATGGCGGAGAGGAAAACGGCCACTCCGGTTGACCGAGTCATTTCCAAAACACATTCTCTGTAGAAATCAGCATCCCATAAATCGGGCACTGGTTCTTCAGGTACGCCTCGTTTTCGCCTCCTTTCATTTTCATCGTGCGCTTTGTCAATTTCTTTACGCCGTACTTCTTCGATTCGATTCACCATATGGAGCGCATAATCCACCCCTAGGCCGATCATAATGGGGAAGGTGGCCACGATCATCGGAGTGAGTGTGATGTCAAGGATCACCGATGTTCCAAAAGTGATGGCCAGAGCCATCAAGATTGGAGTTCCAGTAATGACCACAACTTTAGCTGAACGATGGAGTGCGGTGATGACCAATATGGTGAAGAGGACGGACCAAGGAAGAATCATCAGGAGGTCAAGATAAATTGCATCGGAAATGTCTTCCAGTACTTTGGTGAGACCAGTGACCGTCATTTCGGTGTTTCTAAATTCACCTGGGCGGTCGTCAAGAATGTCCTGGAAATGTGCGAGCAATTCTGAAAAATCAGCGTATTCTCCCGTTAATGAAGGATCATGGTGCATGCCAACAACAATGGCTGTTGTGTCCCAAATACCATCCCCGTCCATATCATTGGTGAAATTCCCATCCCCATCAGAATCGACCGTTGGGTCCATGTCGTTGGTGTCCTTGAAAAGGGCATCAAAGCCTCCATCAGATTCCTCAATAATTTGGTCGATACGTTGTTGATCTGGAATCGCATACTCTCCTCCAGGGGGTAATTGTGAACAATCTAGATCGATTGGTAAGCGATTATTGACTCCATGGTCGCACAATGAACGATTGAATCTCCCATCTGCAGAATTAATTTCCTTGATAATTTGGGCTGGTGAAATAATCCAAAGAACCCCGTCATTTCTGCCATGGTCTGTCTTGTCATAATCCATTCCTCTTCCCGTAGATGTGCCGTTGATGTTCCGGTCATCTCCTTCGACCCAACTGATTTCGTTGAGGAAGTTTTCTTGAGTGATATTCGTGGTGTCTGCTGTATTGAAGGCATTGGGAGTTTGAATGTAGATGATGGCTAAGTCTGTGGACCATTCAGTTCGAATTTCTAATAACAACTCGGTGGATGGGGCACCATCGGGGAGGAAGATTTCAACATCGTCATCAATTTGTTGCTGAAAGGCCATGCCTTGCTGAGCAAATATTGCGGTAATGACGACCAAGAGTGTGAGGATTGTTCCAGGAGATTGTAGCACCGTGCTGTAGAGAGAGTCTAGGCGATTTTGTAACCATTGTTTGGTTCGTTCACTTTGTTCATCGAGGGATCTCAATAGGGCTCCCCTCGGTGAAGAAGCCTTGTTCATGGCTAATGCAGTTCGTGGTGGCTCAAGAAGGATTCCTTTTCAGCAGGTGCTTTGAGTGCAATTGCTTCGTTCTTCAGCAAGCATCAAATGCTTCGATGAGATATTTTGTCAAAGGACTTGTCATTGCAAGTTCTGAGATACCATCTTCTCCATCCACTGCATAGATCCGGACGACATCCCGGACTCGCACATTTCCATCCGATGAGCGGGCAAGAATCATGGCGCCCTTGATTGGCTTACCGGTGCCATGAGGGTCGTACACGGTATCAAGTGCCTCTTCTAGGAACCACTCGGCTTTGCCCCCTGGTTCTCCCTCGTATGTTTTCTTAGGGCGCTTTGCCCCAAACATACCGCCAGTCTTTTTGGGCTTAGAGGATGATTTAGGAGATGTTTTCCTTTCTCCGGATTTTACAGCAGCAGTTTTGCCTTTGGTGGTTTCAGACTTCTCGGCTTTGAGTTCGGCACGAAGTTCTTTAGTGATTTTCTTTCGCAATTTTTCTTCATCGACTGCTGGTGCTGAACTTGTAGCGTTTTTAGCATCAGCGAGTTGATCTTTCAAATCCTGTATCTTGTCCTGATAGGTTGATGAAAGGTGCATCAAAGAAGCACGCATTGATGCTTCAAGTTGCATGGCCAACATGTTGAATGATGCAGAGTTCCATTTTTTCCATTGAAGCATGGCATAATTTTGAATGTCTGAGCCACATTTCGGACAGAAGCTCTTTTTTGGAGGTGCCATAATTGGGACCGATTTTAACGCTTCAACGGAGATGGTGCTTGGGTCTGCCTGGGATGTTTGTATCAGTGAAAGAGAAACTTTTAGTCCAAGGTCCATCGCTTCACTAAAGGTTTCATTTTCCAAATCAAACGTGCCTGCTTTTTTGAGGTCGCCGACTTTTGTTGAAGCGGTCACAGCCTCAATTACAGCATCTGCAGCGGCATTGTCCCAGGACATATTGCGAAGGGCTGCTGGAATTTCAGGAGTGGTAGTCTCTTTCGAAAAAGCATCCTCCATAGCGGTTGCTCCGTCGTCGGCTGCTGCGGCGATACCCAGGGCAATGGGGTCTGCCCCATCTTCAATTTGGGCGATCATGTCGAATTTTTCAGCCATTGAGAGATCGTCTCGAATCCGAATGACATCTTTGAGTTGATTCAAATCATGCCCTGTTGAGGTGATGGGGCCTTGACGGTTCAAATCGTGTCCACAAGACAGACAATACGTAGCGGTCACTTCCACTCCCGCTTCACACGTCGGACAATAGACTCCGCCCATGAACCTCAAGGCGCATCACCACTTTTGAAGGGTGTGCTGATTTTTGATGCTTCTTTACCGTCTCTAGGCCATTTGGTGAATTGGGAACTTTCAGTTATCGATCAAGGCAGCACATGCGTCAGCCAGTTCAAGAATCACATCTCGTTCACAATTGACGAGAATTGGTGCCAAACGTGGACCTCTCACAGTTCCCATAAACATTGCATACAAGGTCCGATACATTTCTCGCATTGGTGTCTCGAGTTCCTTTGCGGTGTTTGAAAATGCTGAAGTGATACCCTCTGCAGTCCAATCAACAGCTTTGAGTGTTGCTGCGAGCGGTTGAACAAGGTTACGTTGATCTTGTGTGAGTTCATTCATCGATTCCACGTTTGGATGGCTAAGAATGGAGATTCTCATTTCTTCAGGAAAATGCTGGGAGGTAATCCATGAACGCATTCGTTGCAGTCTGTCTTCTAAGGCTGCTGTAGAGGCGTGGATGGTTCCAGAATCAATCAGACTTCCCATCAATGCCTCATCTGTAGGTTTGGTTTGTGCGAGTAACGCGAGGTGTCTGAAACTTACTGCAGTTGATTGTGCTTGATGTTCTGGGTCAACCATGGAGAGATCTAAGGCCACTTTCGCATCCTCCACCTGTACTCGTTGCCGTCGAGAGAGCGAGTCATCGGCCAATTCTGCTTCAAAATCTCGTGAAGCAAGACGTTCATATTCATCAGCGAGATTCACTAAACCCATCCCAGTATCAAACTCTATAGCCTTATTTGGTTTGGAGTTAGCAATCAACAGCCTCAAAATCTCAGGTGGGACGAGTTGTAATGCTTCTATTGGTCCAACGGTGTTTCCAGTCGATGAGGACATGGCTCCTTGGCCACGAAGGCTGATCCACTCGTAGACCAAAGGTGTCGGGGCTTCATGGCCAAAGAAGGCTGCGATTTCTACACCTGTTGCATAGGAACCGCCCGCAGCCCCGTGGTCTTTACCAAAGGGCTCACATGTAATCTTGTTGAACCCCCATTTCGCAGGCCAATCCAGGCGCCAAGGGAGTTTTCCCTCACCTTTTGTGATGTCAGATTGCCCTTCCACTCCGTATTCATCCTTCCAGTAAACCAATGGGAACTCATAACCAGTAACGGAGATGCCGTCCAGCGACCCCTTCGAATTGAGTGGTTGCCATGGGAACCATGTTTCTGGTAATTCCCTGCTTGAAACACGCTCAATGATTTCACGAATAGCTTCCGGGTCGTCACATGCACGCTTTGCTGAATTCGTAAAAAAGCCGTTTTGGTATGATTCCAAATTGGGGATTAATCGTGGTTGAACACCGATTTGTTTCAAAGCCTCTAGAAAAGGCAGGAGAAAATGGTCCCCGTAGTTCCATCCATCCTGTTCAAACCGTGCCCAATCAGGCTTTCCGTGCTCATCTGGAGCGGGAATCGAACCCAGTTGCATGCCAATGAATTCATGGTAGGCGTCATCAAGAAACGGGTAGACTTTTCGAAGGGGGTCGGCATTGTCCACAACAAAGACCAGTTCTGCTTTCAATCCCGCTTTACGGGCAGCCCGAGCAATCATGTCTCCAGTGAGAATCTCCCTCAAATGGCCGATATGAAATTCACCACTTGGGGTGATGCCTGTAGCGATGATGTGCTCATCCCCACGTTCAGCCAATCGTTGTGCTATGACGTCGGACCAGTGCATGGTTTCACCTCAAACGGCGACGGCACGAATCAGGCCACGAAGCGGTACATCATCGATTTCATTGCGAGTGGTTTTGTTGACAAGGACAACAGCGAGGACAACTTCTCCACCTGCTTCACGAATGGAATGAATGGTTTTTGACATGGTCAATCCAGATGATAGAACATCGTCAATAATCACGACCCTCTTGCCAGCAACTTGGCCGTATTTGTTCGAGAGGGCTCCGCTTCCTTCTCCTCCATCGGTCGTTCGGAACACGGTCATATCAGATTCCAAAAGACGTGCGACTTCGTATGCGAATGCGATTCCGTTGATCGAAATTCCTACAATGGTATCAATACCATCAAATCCAATTTCCTCATCAGCAACATCCGCCATGATCGCTCCAATATTGGCCAAGCGGTGTGGGCGGACGCCCAATGTACGCCAGCCGATGCGGACATCGGTTGGACGGTCTGCTTCTCCGGTGCCCGTGAGGAGCCAAGCGATGGTGTCCTGAGAGAGGGACAATTCATCTGCGATTTGTTGGGTGTTGAGTCCTTCTTTACGCAAAGAGGCGGCGAGGACTTTCAATTCTTCAATGCTAAACACCATGTTGCTCAATTCCATGGGCATGATGAACCCACATCAATGCTTTCCTTTCCACGGCCCAAAATTGGCGAAAGCCTTGAAGGGAGGGAGGCACGGCCAATCATCATGGCCGACTTTGATTATGAGTCCCTTCTGGACCAAGCACGGGAGAACATCCCTGAAGAAATCTCAAGCCGTTCTCGTTGGAGGTTGCCAGCGCCTCAGATTTTGATTGAGGGTTCAAACACCATTTTCCGTAATTTCAATGAGGTCGTCTCCATGATGGACCGAGACGAGAATCATGTGTATCAATACATCCTCAATGATCTGGGTACCTCTGGTTCTCGAGACGGCCCCCGTGCTCGTTTCAAAGGGCGAATCCCTCCCAAGCGGATTAAGGGAACCATTGCGAATTACGTGAACACATACATCAAATGCAGTCAATGTTCTGCGCCTGATACACACTTCATCAAAGAGGACAGAACCACCATGCTGAAGTGCCAAGCATGTGGTGCTACACGCCCAGTAAAACTGTGATTAATCATTCATTCGAATAATAAATTCAGGTTGAATTTCACCTGTTTCAAGGTGCTTGAGAACAGCATTCATCGCTTCTTCACTTGTTAATCCATACCACGTTCCTTCTGGATAAATCACACAAGTTGGGCCAAACTCACAGTGATCAAGACATCCAGATTTCTGTACCCTGACGCCCTCTAGATTCTTTTCTTTTGTACGAGTTTTTAGCTCCTTCATCAAATCGATGCTTCCCTTTGGCAAACACGAGGGGCGGCCTGCTCCAGCAGACCGTTCGTGAGCACAGACAAAGGCATGGCGTTCAAAACCAGGTGTTGTCCTTCCCTTTGGATCAATGGGCATGCGCATTCCTCAGAGTTGATTGATGGCTAGGGCGAGGTCGATGTCCTTTTGCGTCACTGCCCCTACATCGTGAGTGGTAACTTCGATGACAACATATCCCCATCCGAAATGGATGTCAGCATGGTGATTGACTTTTTCACAGAGTTCTGATACAGCATCAACAAAGGACTTTGATTGAACAAAATCATCAAAGGAACGCTCGAGCATGAGTCGTTCTTCCACCAATTCCCACCCAGGTGGTGTCTTCATGTTGAATTCAACCCCAAAGGTGTGAATCATCGTTGCCCTTGGTTTGCTTTTCCACTTTCTCATGGAGAGATGACCGACGTTTCATGTCCTCTCGCTCGTAGGCTAGAAGTTCTTGATCATCGATGTAGGCTGGCCGTGTGTGGGCGACAAGAACGATCTTGACGATGGCTTCTCGCGACAGAAAGTGAGTTCTCCCATCTTCTGTCAAAATTTCAATGCTTGATTTCCCGCTCCATAGCATGCGACCTCGAACAAATGCCTGTTCGGGGTCATCAAATACTTGGATGTTCATGTGAACTTCGACCAAGTCATCTCTTCGCAATCCACTACGGCGTTTGAGTAATTCACCGTTGTGAATTTCTTTGAGTCCTGAAAGGTCAGGAGAACCCATGTCCTCCCAAAGTGGCAAAGCCCATTCTGGCAAATCTGCGGTCTTTTTCTTCCCCATGTTTGTTCACAGTCGGCGAGCATACTTGAACCTCCCCTTTGCCATTTCCATCGAATAATGAACGGGTGACTTCTTCAATGGTGGGCGACGAGCGCTGGTCGGGGGAATTGAGATGAAGGTTTCATGGAGAACCCTGAGCACCGTTCTCTTGGAAGAGGAATTGCTCGACAAGGCTTTCTCTCGTGCCAAGAAAGCTGCAGATCGAGTCGATGATCCAGATCGGACCTTTCGGGTTCGTAAACAGATGACTCGAATGGTTCAGACCGCCGCCGATATTATCTCCACTCAATGTATTGATTTGGTCAATGCTTGGCCATCTCTTGACCATTCGCCTCTGTTTGATGTCGCTATGATTGACGCATGTGTTGGATGCGATGAATACCGCAAAAACCTTGCAACCCTACAATGGGCTGCAAATCAGGTTCAACGAATCGCTGGCCAAAATGCCAAGAAAATCATTCGGACAGGACGAGTTGAATTGATGCATGATGCACGACGTGAAGCATACGGACGCATCTCTTCCATCATGCGTCAGATCAGTCCAGCACTTGACTGGTTAAGCGATGCACGTGAAACGCTCAAGAGATTACCCAAAATCGACCCTGTGCTCCCATGCGTTGTCGTCTGTGGCGCCCCCAATGTGGGGAAATCAGCTTTCATCTCAGCCTTGAGTACCGGTAATATGGAGGTCAATCATTATCCATTCACCACCAAACAAATCCACGTGGGTCATTTCATGCATCGTCGCCTTCAGTACCAATTGGTTGACACCCCTGGTTTGCTTGACCGACCGATGGAACAACGCAATTACATCGAGATGCAGGCCATCGCTGCCTTGGAGCATGTCGGGTCTTTAGTTCTCTTTTTAGTTGATGAAAGTGAATCCTGCGGTACCCCCTATGAAGAGCAACTTCATCTTCTTGAAGAGGTCGAAACCTTGTTGCCTGAGACTGAACTGATGGTCGTCACCTCCAAGGCCGACTTGTTAACTCCTCAACCAGAAATGTGGGATGAAGTGAAAGCCGCTGAAGAGGATTGGAATGCCAACGGGCAAGAAGGTGAGCCAGCCTTGCCACTTCTCATGGATCCAAAAGGTCGAGTCACAATGTCTGCAACAGAATTTGTTGGCATGGACGCTATGCGCCTCGAAATTGTGCGCAGGGTAAAGGAAGCCCGACCTAATGACCCAATGGTGTTGCCCGAGGGATGGCACCGAAGCGATCAATGATCACATCGTTTCCAATGGAACGATACCGACGCCTTCCATGCCTTCTCTCAGGAAGGTGCGTGCCAATTCTGAGACATGGAAGTAAAACGGATTGACCACGCCTTCATCGATGATATGGCAGTCTCGGTAAAATCCATTGTAAGCATTGGCTAATTGAAGCAGGTGACCTGCGAAAAGGTGAGGGCGATGTTCACTGACTGCTTTTTCAAGTCGGTCTTGATGCACCGCAAGGCATCGCAAAAGTCCAATCATCCCTTCGTTCATGACGGTTTCCGATTGCAGATGTTGTGGTGTGAAAGATGGAACATCTCCAGAAAGTTCTTCCACCTTTCGTGCAATTGAGCAGGCTCTGGTATGACTGTACATGACGAATGGTGCTGAACCCCCCTCAAAGGTCAAGGCATCTTCCCAACGGAAGGTGAATCCTTTTTCTGGACTCACTTTGATAATGTTAAACCGTACTGCAGAGGTTCCAACAGCTTCAGAAATGGTTTGAATTGTTTCTGCATCATAATTTGGTCGCAACTCTTTGACCACTGCTGCGGCTTGTGCTTGAGCCTCTTCAAGAAGGTCATCCATGAACACAACATTCCCCTGACGGGTTGACATTTTACCTTCTGGTAATTTGATGAAGGAATAAAACACGACCTCTGGTGAGCGTTCTCCCAATTCATTCAATGTCATCCCGACTTGCTTGGCTTGCAATTTGTGATCTTCTCCCAAGACATTGATGAGGTCATTGCATTGCTTCCATTTCCATAGATGGTAGGCAATATCTCGTGTTGCATAAAGGGAAGAACCATCGCCTCGACGGTAGAAGAATTCTGTTTTTCCTTTGAGACCCCGAGCTCCCAAATCAAGGAAATTGGCTCCATTGTCTGCAATTCCATTGATTTTCAACTGACCAAGTTCATCCATCAACCGGCTCACATCGCCATTGGTCACAAATTCGGATTCTTTCGTGAAGCGATTGAAATGGATGCCCAATCGGCCCAGCGTTGTCAACATTCCATCCAATACCGGTTGGTAGGCAGCTTCAAAGGAATTCAACACATCAACATCTCCGTTTTCACTGGCATGGACTAAGGTGGAAATTGCATCCTCTATCTCTTGTGCACCTTCTGCTTCTTGACGTAAAATCTGAGCGGCTTGATACCATCTAACACGCTCGTGGTCGGCCTTGCCGTCCCATGCTGGATTGATCGGCTCACGCTCGCTGAGCAATTCTTCAACTCGTGTCGCATCAAGATGTTGAAGAGCCCATGCCAAGACTGCCACTTGCTTGCCCATATCATCGACGTAATATTCCGCCGTGACATGGTTTCCATGGAGCCGATGGAGGCGGACTAAGGTATCGCCCAAGATGGCATTGCGGGCACGGCCAACATGAAAGGGGCCGTTTGGATTGGCTGATGTGTGTTCGATGAGTACCGTTCGAATCTCGGCATTGTGTGAATTTGAAGGATTCAGCAGGTTAGTTGCCAGCCAGGCTGGGGCTGCTTTGATGTTGAGGTAACCATTCACGGCATGGACTTCTCCAATTGCCTCATGACTACTCAAGGCCTTAGCGAGGTCTTCTGCGATAGCAGCAGGTGCTTTCCCGAGCATCTTTGCAAACGGAAAACACGGAAGTGTGATGTCGCCTTGGTCCCATTCTCTTGAGGCCTGGAGCATGGACGAGAGGTTAGATGCGTCTCCCCCAAGATCGCTAAGCGCTTGTGCAACAAGGGGTTGGAGTACGGCCTTGAGCATCTTCATTCTGTCACCTCACATGATGGGGTATCTGAGGATGGCCGCCAATCCCCCAAAACCGAGCATTAATTGAGAACCTTCTTCTGTATCAATTGATATATAGACTACATCTGAATTTCCTTTCTCGGAGAGCAACGTCAACTTTTCAATCATTGATGTTGATGAAATCTCTTTCATGTTGTCTCCTGGGGCTTCACAAGACGGGCAGTCTGGAACAGGTTCAGTTCGTGTTAGACTCGCCTTCCATTGATGTTGACAGGATGGGCAGGCTAATTCTACTTCATTGCGTCGCAGGCCTTCAGAAATTAGCAATGTCCCAACTGCACCCTGATCCAAGGCGTCGATTACCATTCGTTCCCCGTAAGTTGCTTTCGGATGAGGTCTTACCAATTCTTCGAGGAAACGATTCATGATTTGTCGTTCGGCGTCCAATTCAATTTCGCCCATCAATGAACCAGCATTTTCTACCAATTCACGAACTCCAGATTCATTGGAATATCCAACGTCAAAATGGGTTTTTGCTAATTTTTTGGCAACCTCGTGATGAAAGTAATCATTTTTGACAACAAAATCCTTTGTCGCTCCCGGTCCGCCAATGATGATGGCTTGGATATTTTCGAGATGAGGGAGCCAGTAATCACTCGCGTGCTCGGTGGCTCGTTTAAAGAAATTATGAGCCGCTTCTTCAATCAATCGTTCGAAACGTTGGGCTGATTGACCACCTTGTCTGTGCTTTCCCATAATGTTTGAAACCAAGTGCTCTTGAACATGTATTCTTTTCCCACTGGCGATGCCGTATGCAGCCTCAGCCCGGTCAATGACGAACAATCCATAGGATTTCTTGTCGACCAACATTTCTTCCAGTTGGGTTAATTCAAATCTCGAATCGCAACGATAGCGGAAGGAAAGTAGGGGTTGGGGAGGGTCTTGGATCACGATGTTGACCATGCGGCTTTTGTTGTTACCAACAATGATTGAGCCAACAAAAATAGCCAAGCCGTGTTCTCCAGCGTTTTTGAAACGTGAAAGGGTTGAGATAGCGGATTCAATCGCACCTTGAACGTTTTTTCGAGTACCTTTTGATTTGATGTTGGCGGCTTGGCCGTGTTCATTTTGCAGCATACCACGTGCATCGGAGACCTGACGGTCTGGAGGGATGATGAGGGTCACAAGTTCGGTTCCGAATCCCTTCATCTCCCGAAGTTCTTCCAAGGCCAATTTTAGACGGAGACGTCGAGCGGCCAGTTTTGCATCGTCTGCCATTGAACGCCCTCAGTTTCTTGGGTCTGGGCAGGGCACTTCAATCCTCCCATCAATGTCGCCATGATGAATTTCAACGGACTCAAGGGTTTGTGTGGGATAGGATGAAATGATGAGCGCGTGACACATCGGGCATGAGCCATCGTTATGTGGTTGCCCTAGGCGGAAGTCTTCTTCGTCCTGAGGAATCAGCTGAACGGGATACATGGTTTGCTCGCCTCCGCCAGCTAGTAGTTAGTTTGGAGGGGAACGGCCATCGTCTTGCTGTGGTTGTCGGAGGTGGCTTGCCCGCTCGTGAAGGGATTCAATTGGCCTCGTCTATGGTTTCGGACAGTGCTCGATTGGACCGTATCGGAATTGCTGCTACCCGCATCAATGCCACCGTGATTCAACAAGTATTACAATCGGTTGGTTGTGATGTTGCGGATGCGATCCCCCATACCGTTGAAGAAGCAGCCAACTTGCTCTCCCAACACAGCATTGTCCTGATGGGTGGTACCACGCCTGGGCATACGACCGACACGGTTGCGGTACGCTTAGCAGCATCAATTCAAGCCAAATATTGCATCATTGCGACCAATGTATCTCATGTTTTCAACAAAGACCCAAGGGAATTTGATGATGCAGAAGCTATCAGCGAAATGACACTTGCTGAATTAGGTGAGATTACCGGTGTTGGTTCTCCACTTGAACCGGGTGCATCAGCGGTGGTAGATCCAATGGCAGTTCAGGCTGCCATGGATGCCTCCATTGACATGGCTGTTTTGGATGGTCGGGATATTAGTCGTCTGGATGATGCCCTTGAAGGCAAATCCTTTGTTGGAACACTCATACGTACCTGAGGTGGTTGGAATGGTCGATGCTAATAAAATCAAAAACGCAGTGAAAAAGTCGGGTCAATTCATAAGTTCAGTCGGCTCAGGAAAGATGCAACCTCACAAGCATTGTCGAATCTGTCATTCTCCAATTTCACTTGCTTCTGAACCTCGTGTTTGCAAGGAAACATCGTGTATTGAAAAGAATCAACAGGACGAGAAAAATCAACGAAGCGTTCGCATTTGGATGTTTGTCTTCTTCGGCATCTTTGCAGCCAGTTTCCTCGTCCCTACGGCGTTCCGGTTGCTTGGCTAATCCAGACCAAACTCACGGACGAGCAAGTGGCGAAGAAAACCACGAGCGCTTTGTAAAACAAGCCCTGTTGCCATGAGTGACAATCCAAGAACGCCAATCCAGATCGCAGAGATTCCAGAGCCGATGACTTTGTCAATTTGAGTCGTGAAGCCTTGAGCAGTTTGCATGCCCATGGCAGCTCCAGTTGCCAAGAGCCCGAATCCAGGAATTCCCAAAACAAGAAGGGGTTTCTTTTGGGAGAGTGATAGCATAGCCCATGTCAGGACTGTAAAGCCGTGTGATACTGCAGTGAAACTGGAGCCTTTTGGAACATCATAACGAATCACAGTTGGCACTTCAATCACACGAAGTTGTTTTTCATGAGCATCTTCAAGCATCTCAAGAGAAAGTTCCATTCCCTCGGCGTCAAATCTCAAACGCTTGAGGGCTCGCTTTGAAAATGCACGGAATCCAGATTGGGTATCTTTGATTCCCAAATCACTGGAAAGGTTGGATGCGGCTGTGATGACTTTGATTCCAAGACGCCGATATGCTGGCATTTCTGTGCCTCCTCCGCCTTCAACGAAACGTGACCCAATCGTGAAATCCGCTTCTCCATCGAAAATTGGTTGGAGCATGGCAGGAATGTCGTGGGTCTCATGTTGTCCATCAGAGTCCAAGATGACAAGTGCATCAACATCGATTTCAGTGGCGTATTGGAAGAGGGTCTTCAAAGCTCCACCATAGCCTCTGTTGACTCGGTGACGAATCACAGTAGCGCCACACGCCTCGGCAATGCGAGCACTTGCATCAGAAGAACCATCATCAATGCAAATCACTTTGTCGACGTGACGTAATGCTCGTAGAACCACTGTGCCAATGGTTTCTTCTTCGTTGTACATTGGCATCCCTGCCACAACGAACGGTCGGTCACGACCTTCTATTCCATCCAAGGATGTCACCATTTATTGGGGTTTACCGCTTCTATATAGGTGTGTTCGTTTTTTTGGACCTCATACGACTCTTCAAAGAAGAAAAGGCTCCATGGAGGGCCGAAGACGACCATGGAGCGTTGTACACGTCACTGGTGTGACCTGGATCAAGAAATGCCAAATGGCCACACTCAGTCTTGCAATTGGGACATGGTGGTCACAGCACGGTCGCCTGACAATACTTTGTGGAGCGCTGCAATTGAGATGACCAATGGCACATAGGATTGGCCATCACTGGTCATGTACGTGTTGCAGTCTTCAAAGGCAGCGGTATTGATGGACAGCTTGAGTGCCCCACCGGCGTTGCTTCGACGAACGTATCCCACCAGGACGTTGTTGTCCGATGGGTTTTGTTCAGTTACGGTTTTCTTCATTCATTCACCTCCTCAGGGGTCGGTTCCCTTGAGTCAGAAGGCTTGCCTCCTATGATTATCAAACTCACGGCATGCATGAATCTTCTTCTGTGAGTGCCGCCATGGAAACCAAAGACTCAAACAATGGGTCTCTAACGGCGAGGCATGCGTACGATGGTCACGGGTGGGGCTGGATTTATTGGTTCACACCTGATAGACCGACTCGTGGCAGAGGGGGATACTGTACTTGTCTTTGACAATCTCTCCAGTGGGCAGACCTCCTTTATCGAACATCATCTGAATTCAGGTGCTGCAGAGCACATCCAAGGTGATCTGAGAAATTTTGAAGATGTTCTGTCTGCAATGGGTCAAGGTGTTGACAGAGTCATTCATCTTGCTGCCAACCCGGACATTCGACTTGGAACTCGCGTGACCGACACCGACCTCCAACAGGGGACTGTCTCCACGTACAACGTTCTGGAAGCCATGCGTCGTCATGATGTCAAGAAAATTGCTTTTGCTTCAAGTTCAGTCGTTTATGGAGAAGATGCACCTCTCCCCACACCTGAAAACCATGGTCCTTGTCTCCCAATTTCACTTTATGGAGCTAGCAAACAAGCAGGTGAAGGATTGATCAGCAGTTGGGTTGGCACCTTTGGATTTCAAGCTTGGATTTTCCGATTCGCAAACATCATTGGGGCTCGTGGGACACACGGTGTCATTTTTGACTTCATTCACAAACTCAAGAAAGACTCCACTCGCTTGGAAGTACTTGGTAACGGTTTGCAAGAAAAATCCTACATGGAAGTAGGTGATTGTGTTGATGCCATCGTCCATGTCATGAAAACAACGGATGATTCACTGAACCTTTACAACCTCGGTAGTCACGACACTGCTTCAGTACGCCGTATTGCAGAAATTGTTGTTGAAGTAACCGGTTGTAACGACGCTCGAATCGAGTACACCGGTGGCGACCGTGGTTGGGCGGGCGATGTCCCCCGTGCTCGACTCGCTATTGACAAAATGTTAGAAAGTGGATTTGATGTCAGCATGAACAGCGAGGATGCCATACGGCATACTGCAGAAGTTCTGCTCAAAGAAATTGGATTGGAGGAATGAATATGAAATTAAAGAACGATGAATCAGCTGATGTCAGATCCGATGTTGCAACCCAAGTGATTGGGTTGTTTTTTGTTGCTATTATTGTGTTAGCCTTCACAACGAACCCTGTTCAAACGGGAACAAAAGAAGGCCAGCGTGCGCCGGCTCTCGAAGGAATGGCATACAATGGAAGCGGTTGGTCTGAATTCAGTATGGACGATTGGATTGACCCCTTTTGGACACCTGGAAATGCATCAGGTGAATGGTTAGTTGTGGAATTCATGGATACTGACTGTCCATTCTGCATTGAATCGGCAGTGATGCTCGGTCAATATGCGAACTACTTCCAAAAACTCGACCCTGCTCCTGGTCAAGAGGATGCATGGGATGGGCCAATGGTGAATTTCTTGGCAAGTGCTACAGAACTCAACATCGAGGGTCATGAAACGAGCAGAAGTGAAATTATGGCCTTCCGTGACCTGACCTCTGGAGAAACATGCAATGGACGAGATTGTGGGTCTCGTGAGGGTGGAAGTCATAGTTTCACCTACATCGATGACATTGACCAAGACAATATGAAGAAGTGGGGCATTGCAGGAACTCCAACCTATTTCATCATCCAACCAGATGGTATTGTATCCTGGGTTTCAAGCGAAAACCAGGGCGAAGAATTGCAAAATGCGATTTACAGGATTCTAACGGAGAGTGAATGATGTGGATGCAAATTTGATATTGTTAGTTTACATCATACCCATGGCTTTTGGGACTTTCCTGATGACGCCTCTTTCAAACTCATTTGGTTCGGACACTACCAATAAGCGTTCAACCATGCACATACCTCGTCGTCGTTTGATGGCTGGGTTGACGCTCGTTTGTTTGGTGAGTTTTGCTGTTTCTGCTCACACCTTGTGGATCACCTGGAAAATTAGCGAAGGGGCCGCCTTCTGTACGAGCACTACCGTGTTCTCCTGTGACGATGTCCTCGGGAATTCAGACTTCAACACCGACCCGTTCTTCGGCATGTCTTGGGGCCTCATTGGAATGTTCGTTTTCGGATTCCTTTTGTTCATGTCCAGATGTGTCATGATTGAGCCGGACTCAGTTTGGTCAGAACGATATCTGAAATTCGGCACTTACATCACCTTGGGTGGGATTGCAGTGATCGCACTCCTCGTTTCCTACGAGATTCAAATGGAGAAGATTTGTCAATACTGCACAACCGCTCACGCTGGTAATATTGTGGCATTGTTTGGATTCTGGAAAGCTGGCCGTATGCATGAAATGGGAACGTGGAACGACGATGTCCAACCGAAGTCGGAGGCAAAGGAATGAACAAAGAGGGGGTCTTTTGGCTCTGTGTTACAACTGCTGCCCTCGTTAGTATCTTCGTATTGCTTGGAATCAGTGATGGTGTTGAAGAACAGCTCTTCTCGTCTGCCGACGAGGTCCACCCTGCTGCTGAAGCATGTTTGGGGGGGCACGGCTCAATTGCCGACCACTATCACGTTGATGTCGCCATTACTCTCCTCGGTGAATCGTATGAAGTTCCCGAAGATGTTGGTATCAACGACGGTGATTGTTCCATGCGTCAATTGCACACCCACGATGCTAGTGGACGAATTCACGTTGAGACCCTGGAATCAGGCACACAGGTCCCGCTTGGGGCTTTCTTCGATATATGGGGCCTCCACTTTGATGAATCAGGGTTTGGTGATTATCGAATCGATGCAGATCATGAATTCTTGATGTATCTCAATGGAGAACTGGTTGAATCATACGATCAATTAATCCTTGAAGATAAGCAACAAGTTGAATTGATATATCGCGCAACGGATTGATCAGGGCGTGAATGCACCGTTGAAATGCGCTACATTCGCTTCGGTTTCAACCTCTTCCATTCTGAGAACCGTCACTTCGATTTCTGCAGCTTCAAAGTATGTTGACCGTAATTCGTCCATTAATTGTCTCTGGACGTCATCCATTTCCTCAGCGTAAATCACCGTGAGGTGATGCACGCTGGTGCTCTCTACTTTTGCGATGTATTCCACCACCCATTCTTTGAGGGGGGCTTCCTCCTCCCAGGCAATGTCTTCCCATGTGTTTGTCATGTTACTACATTGGTGCTGAAGTTTATGAAACCTCGCCTTCCATGACTCATACAACGCCCTTTTCAGGCGTTTTTTTCCACAATCTGGACATCAATCGGAAGGAAAGACAGGAAATGTTACTTTTTACGATATATTGCAACCATGCTGAGCAATGCGCATAGAACGATTAGGGCGGTTCCCAATGAATTGGTGACGGGTTCGATTCGTTCCCTGTATGCCATCTCAATGACACCGAGGCTAAGGGGTTCGGTTCCATTGGCAATGGAATCCGTCGTTGCTTCATGAATCAGCACAACACTCCAGGAATCCATGGTCTCAAAACTAAATGAAAAGTCATTCAAACATGATGTATTAGTGGAGACAGGTCCCAAAATTTCTGTGATAGTGTGAGTGGAGAGGTCACATTCCACTAATCCGACGGCGACCCTATCGCGGACCTCTAGGCCTGGGTTGACCGCATCAGATGGCATGCTTTTCCCATGCTCCAGTAGGAGAAATGTGAGTTGAGTTCCGTTGGTTTGATCTGTCTCGAAATGGGACATTGCTACGTTCATTCCTGTTCCGTTCCGAATGACTTCAAAGGCCAATTTCGTGGTTGAACTACGTTGCAATTCATTATCAAGGATGTCTCGCTGGACATCGATCCATGCATCGTATCCTACTCGGAGTTCTCCTCCCTCAACAATGAAAGTAGGGGTGCTCGTCAAATCTTCATGAACGGTCTGCAGACGTTCGATTCGATGAAGGCTGGCGGGTGGCTGAAATGCATCTTCTCCATCCGTGGGGTGCAATGCAATGAGGGCAATCCGAGATCCATGACTATCAGCCACTTGTTTCAGTTGGGGGTCGATTTCTGCGCAAGTTGGGCACCATGTGGCTGTGAGTTCTTCTACCAACAAGGTATGACCACCGATGCCAGATGACACCGATTGTTCGAACGTTTCTTCTAAACTGACGACCGTTGCACTCACTGGGAGGCTGACAAGGGTGGCAATGAGGTACATGGTAAGAATCCCTCCAGCCCCCGTTCTTAGCCCTAGCATGTTGGATTTCGCCTCCTCATGCTGGCGAGTAGGAGGTTGGCCTTGATTGCTTGCTTTCTCTCTGTGGTGAGAAAAGCATTGATGAGGGCAAGGATGGCGTCCAACGAATGGGAGGGGGAGCATTGGCGGACCATTGGATTGAAAATCACAAGAGAGATTCTTGGCGAAAGCAGGCTAAGGCAAGTGGGTACCGTGCCCGTTCCGCGTTCAAATTGAAGCAAATACAAGAGCGATTTGGATTGATTCGAATAGGCGATACCGTTCTTGATGTGGGATGTCACCCCGGTGGATGGGCTCAGGTGGCCGTTGAGCTGGTCGGACCAGAAGGTCATGTGGTCGGCGTTGATTTGGAACCTTGTCAAGAAGTTGAAGGCGCAGTGTTGCTAACCGGTGACATCACAGACCCATTGACTCAACAGCGAGTTCTCGATGAATTGAACGGAGAAAAACTCAATGTCATCGTTTCCGATATTTCCCCAGATATCACTGGGAAATGGGACATGGACCAATCTGTCGCCATGACGTTGGTAGCTGATGTTTTTGATTTCTCTCTGCCTCTGTTGAAGAAAGGTGGCGCCTTCACGACCAAGTTATTCCAGGGCATCGGAGTGCAGGAACTGATCGATGCGGTCAAACCTCACTTTTCTTCAGTTCGACGTTATTCTCCCGATGCGTCAAGAAATTCTTCTTCCGAGGTTTACCTCATTTGCCGCAATCACATGCCATGGAATTCACCAAAGGAATCCATTCGAGAACGATATGAAGCAGCGGTGGATGTTCTCGTGGGTGGTGGTGAAATCGAAGACGCTCCTGAACCAGTCACTCCTACATTCAAAGTCCGTCGTCGTAAATCCGAATGATACCTTTCAAGAGGGTTGAGGTTCAATCTTCTCGCTATGAAAGCGAGATCGACATGGCCCCACCAACACAAACGTTTGACCGTTGCAGATTTGAAACCCGACGCCCCAGTTCACCAATTGGAATTGGTCGTTCTACGAGTCTATCCACAGCGTTTGGTCATCACTCCAAGTTATAGTGGTCCTGTGGCGGCAGCCTGCGGCAGAGATGCAACGGGTGTGGTCGGATTGGTTCTTTGGAGTGAACAGGTGCAAGATGTACGGGTCGGAGACATCGTCCGCATTCATTCTGGATGGTGCAGGCAAAGGGATGGAGCCCTCGTGGTGAGTACCGGAAAACATGGGCGCATGGCGATTGTGAGCCGAATCAAAGGGTGATGCGGCTGGTTTCGCCTCACGCAACCATAAAGAAGGGGAGGGCATGGGCAGAAGCGTTCCGAGGCATTATCATGAGCGAACGAGCAACCCATTGCACTTCATCCGGCATCCCTCTCGCAGAGACGGGTTCGACAACTTTCCCCTGTCCTGGGTGCTTCAAGCCCATTGGACGAAGCCCACGTGTTCGCAATCAAGGCGTTCAGTACAAATGCCCAAATCCAGAATGTGGATTTGTCGGCCCCTGAGGTGAAATCATGGGTATGGTAGTCATGACTTACAAGGTGAATCCTGATTCAAATGTCGAAGATATTGACACTGATTCAATCGCTCAATCCATCGCTGGCTTGGCCACAGAGGATTACGATGTTCAAAAAATCGAGATCAAGCCTCTTGCATTCGGTCTCAAATTTGTTCAAGTTCACGTGACCATGAACGATGGTGAGGGTCTCGCTGACGCCTTTGAAGGGCAAATGAGCGAGATACACGGCGTAGGGGAAATTGAAGTCCTCTCCATGGGCCTCATTTGAACACAACAACTCAGAGGATTATCCTCAAAGAGAATTTTGTCCAATCGAATTTCTCGATAAATTTATTCCCAGCGCTTCCAATCATTACTGGATGTCATTCGCATCAACCAAATGCCACTTCTTTTGGAAATTCTAACCACTCATATCCCTCTTCAGGATTGATATATCGAATATATGTCATTTGCAGGGGTATCACCCATCATTTCATGCATCGAGGGTGTAAGTAATGAAAAAAGAGTACTGCGACCAAGGCAGGTGCGTAGCTTCGCATCAACTAATGGAAGGGGACATCCTAATCTGTTAGTGTTTCTATTGAAATCAAAATACTGGGTTGTGAAATGATCTCATAGATGATTCAACGGAGATTGCATGTATTCCCGTAGCAAAGTCGTTGCGTAACTCCCTGAACTCAATGTGAAACGAAACCGAATGCAGGCACCTTCCGGATGCCACCTGTCGCCTTCGGCAGGACCTTGCGCCCAGTTGCGCCCAAGGGTGCTTGTATCTGCAATTGGGACCGTGTCAACACTAAATTCCTGATAGGTGGTCACTAAAGATCGACGCGTCCCTTTTGTTGAGAGACGAGGGATTGCTTCAACATCCCATGATACATCGCCCAAGCCTTCTGCTTGGAGAGTTGCTTCTTCCATCTCACCAGGTGCACCTTCGCAAGTTCGAATTTCGCTACCGGGTAGGGGTCCAGTGGTGATCAATCGCCCCAATTGACAGTTACGTGTGATTCGAGGAAGAGTTCGGTCTTCAACCGTAACGCAAGAGGGAACATCCAGTTGCCCTTTCTCATCCACACGCCCCACGATATCACCGGGTACCGGTATGGCAATCGGGACGCCAGCACTCAATCGGTTGAACAACGATTTGTTGAACACTACGGATTGGAGAGCATGCACGGTCATGAGTTGAAGGTTTCCAGGTAATTTACGGAAGGCCCCAACAAAATCATCGGGCTTCTCAAGAAGATGTTCCAGCATTCTTCGCTCAAAGCCCATCCAACGTGGGAGCATTTCTATGACGTCTGATGAAACTCCATTTTCACGTATGTGAGCACGAACTTGCTTGGCCTCTTCCTCTTCATTTTCTCCTTCCATCGAAAGATAGGCCATCACCGCTTCTTCCCACTGGTCTCGAACTACATGAGACCCAACCACCGGGGTGACGGGTCGGCCAGAACCAAATCTCTGGGGGCCAATCCAATTTGGGAAGAGTCCTTGGCCGAGGGATTCGTCCATTTCAGCTTTGATCCGCTCAACTTCTGCCATTGCTTCCTCATTGGATAGTGGATTTCCATCACCATCGGAGCACCCTCTCACAACGATGGTGAATCGATTGCCTCGGTGATTACCGAATCCAATTTTTTGATGTGTTCGTCCGATGACTTCAATCTCAACATCAGGAAGAGAAACAGCAGCGACTTTGTTTTGAGGTGCATCGATCACAAAGAGTTGAGTCGTAATGGCTCGCTTATCTTTTGTTCCAGCAAAAAAGACACGGTTTCGTGGAATTTTGAGTGCTGATGAAAGTTGATTGCAAAATCGATTGGTTTCCCAATTTGTGAGGGTCACCTTTGCAACCGTAAATCTTCCACGGTTGTCAAGATGTACAGGAGTTGAAATTTCTTCAACACGAAAATCGGAGACACGGGCTTTGATGAGTCCGCCAATACCGTCTGAATTGGTAGCGTATCCGAGCAAACCGATGGCTTTTGCAATGGCATCCATGCCAAAGACCTCTTCAGAGGTGTGCTGATGTGAATTCAGTAGCGACACCTGTGACGATGTCGTTCAGGACTTTGTCAACTCCTGACTTGCCCTTGGTACGAATGTAGAACTCAGGGTCGTCAAGCTCAGGGTGGCCTGGGAAATAATTGGCATAGTCCACATCTTTGTGGGTGTTCAGGCGCTCACGGAGCACTTGGAGAGCCGTATGACTCTCGCCTATAATACGAAGTCGGAGTTCGTTCTTCTCTTTCTTGAGCACTGTCACAGACATGATGACCGACCTTCCCACCGACCAACTTGTTTTGAACCTTCTTATTCAACGAGGACAAAGATACCCACCTCAATGTTTCAATCAACTCATTGGATGAGGTCGTTTGGAGGCATTGATACCTGCTACTTTTTGTATCTCCAACAAAGAGCGAGTTCATGGATAAGGTCCCCCTTGAGGAGCGGCTGGCAAATTCGGCCGGCCGATTCAAGCGACAGGCCCCCTATATTGTTGTCTTTTGTGTTCTTCTCACGGGGATATTACTCGCACAATTAGTGGTCTCGCCCCCGACCTTCCAAACAGACCTTGGGGATTTCGCTCCAGAGTCAGAATCATCGAACGCACATGACCGAATTCACGAGAACTTCCCAGATGAAACACGTCCCATGTTTGTCCATGTGACGGCTGATGATGGAAGCAATGTGTTGTCCATTGCCTCCATTCTCGCAATGAACGATGATTTGAAAGTGTTTGAGAATGCTTCAGAAATGCGGCAAGATATTGTGTCTGTTTGGACCACTGCCCCTGGAATTCTACAATTAAGTTTGAACGAAGAGGGTAACGGTGAAGATCTTGGAAGCATGGAGTCATGGTCACAAATATTGGACATTCTCTTTGATGAAGATGAAACATGCGGGCTCACTGCCGATGATCAATTGCTGTCTGCGGCAACCTATGCCTCGGCTGCCTTATTGCACAACGACCTCACGATTGATGATGCTTGTTCGTATCTCGACTCTGGAAATGGCACTGCTACTCCATTTGCTTCATCCACTCTCTGGGTTCTTGAAATCGACCCTGAATTGGAAGAGCATCAAAGGAGACAGCTGCAATCACAAATGAGAGATGTGTTTTCTGAACAATCATCCACTTCGTCAATGAATTATCTCGTGATTTCAAACGACCTCTTGGCCCATGATATCGATGCGGGGACCTTTGATAACCTGCTGTTGTTAATCATATTGGCCTCGCTTGTTGTCATACTCCTTCTTGGTATAGCGTTCCGTTCTATCAAACATGTCCTCTTCCCACTCATTGGACTTTCGAGTGCCTTGATATGGACCTATGGAATCCTCAACGTCGCTGGTGCGAGATTCACTGCTTTGGAAGCCACAGTTGCTCCATTGGTTCTCGGTTTGGGAATTGACTATGCAATCCATCTTCAGCGTTCACAAAGTTCCATCTCGGAGAAATATCCAGACACTGCAGAATCATGGCTTCGTGCCGTTGCAGAATTGTCAGTCCCGCTCAGTCTTGCAGTGGTGACGACAGTCGCTGCCTTCCTTGCCAACATTATCTCGCCACTCCCTCCCTTGGCCACATTGGGGTATGCTCTCGCTCTTGGTGTGGTGTGCGCCTTCCTTTCAGCCACCATCTTTGTAGGGGCCCTTCATGTTGTATTTGGAAGCGAAGTGCAAAACGTTCGTCAACCTCTCACATTACCTCGGGTGTCAGAGCGTCTGGTCAAGTTGCAACAGAAACAGCAAGTTGCAGTGATCCTAGCAGCCGTCATTATCTCAGGGCTGTCGGTCTATGGGGCCGCCTCCTTGGAAACCGATTTTGACCTTGCGGACTTTGTTGACCAGGAAATGGAAATTATGACTGTTCGTGACGCCTTAGGCGAGAGTTATGAGAGTGCTGGGTGGAAGGTGGTCTATGTCTTGATGGAGCCAGTTGATGGTACAGAGGCGATTCCTGCCGATGATATCTTACTGAATGAACTGAGAGGTTTCCATTCAGATTTACAATCGAATAACGATGTAGTTGGGACTGATTTCCGAATCCCTGCTCCTTCCTATGACGGACCTTATCCCTTGATTCGCGATGCGATCTTGAGGAATGCAACCTTCGGTGAGGAGCACAACATGGAAGTCTTTGCAGGGAACGTCTACTTGATCGAGCAACGCGGGGGCGTTGATCTTGGTCCCTTCTTTGCAGCCTTGGCTTCAAACCAAAGTGTGGCAGACCCTTTGACAGGGGAAACTTGGAGTGAAAGACTGGCCCAATCGGTTCATTTGGAAGCGACCTCCATTCTCCATCTTCGTCATGAAATTCGTGTCGAAGCTACCACATCCTCGGAATCGGACCGGGTGGTTGAGAATTTCCAAGAAACTATGGGTTCAACCGATGAATCCGGTACCTTAACATCGACTCTGAGCAACCACGCTCAACTTCATGTGACCGGCGACTTGGTGATGTTGCAAACGGTGTTGGACGGACTGACGCTCTCGCAAATTGAATCCACATCCATCTCACTCATCGTCTCTTTCCTTGTTCTGTTCTTGCTCACACGTCGTATTCTGCCAGCCATCATCATCTTATTCCCTGTTGGAATTGCATCGTTATGGGTTGTTGGTTCCATGGCACTCTTGGGATTGAAATGGAACGTCTTGACGGTGATGGTTACGGCCCTTACCCTTGGTATCGGCATCGATTATTCAATCCACATGTGGCGCAGATTTGAGGTTGAATTAGAAAAACGAGGATCCCATTGGAGTGCTCTCCAAGCCGCTATGGAAACCACTGGTGTCGCTCTGATGCTTAGTGCAGTTACCACCATGGCTGGCTTCGCTGTTTTGCTCTTTTCACCGATGCCTGTGATTCAGGACTTCGGGTTGATTACCGCAGTGACAGTTCTCTTCTCCTTGCTGCTTGCTCTTGTCCTCTTACCTGTCTTGGTTGAACTCTCCGCTCGGGCTGAAGAGAGTTCTTCGTTAGAATGATTCAGACAACGGCCAAAGCATCCACGATGTCTTGCATTGCCATGCCTTGCTCTCTTCCGACCAGTGCATAAGCAAGCCATGGAGTGATGGTGAGAAAGGCATGTTGTTTACGGGCAACTCTTCGTTCAACTTCATCCTTGTCAAGACCACTTGAGCGGGCGATAAACTTAGCCAGGCGAGCCGTTAACTTACTGCGCGGGTCATGTGACTTCGTTTCTGATAACTCGTCGGTTGGAGCAATCACTGGTTTTGGTGTTGTAGGTGGCGTTACCAGTGGAGTATCTCTGTTTTCTTCAGCGACTCCCACCGCATGCGGAGGATTGAGCAATCTGGATGGTCGAGGGAACCATCCGAGGGGTGCGGAGAGCGCACCTAGTTCCACTGCCAATGTGGCTGTTTGCTGCTCAAGACGGATCCAGCCAGCCTTCACCAATTGTTGAACAGCTTCCTCTGCTTCATGAGGTGCAATCCATTCCATATCAAGTGCAAGAAAGCGTTCGAGGTCCAATTGGTTGAGTGATTCATTCTCACGAAAAGCAATGGTGAGCACTCGTCTAACATCGTCGATGCCATCGCTCATAACCATCTTCTCCGTTCACCGTTCAAGAAGTTGAGGTCTCGTTGTCGTCAACCTTAGAGAAGGATTTGTCTTCGTTCAAGATCCAACGACCGCACGATTCACCGACGTAAAAGGTGGCTTCTGGAGTGTATTCATATTCTCCACCCCCCGGTAATTGCGAATAATCATCCACACGCTCTGCCGATTGTTCGATGATCGGTGTTGCGGGTCCAAGAGCCTCAAGGTATTGAGCTGCGATATCTTTTGGAGATGTTTCTTCAGCAGCCTTTGGTGGCCCACGTGGTGGTCCATTGCTTGGTTTCTGCCCAGATGATGATGAGACCTTTGCACCAGGTGGACCGCGGCGTTTCACAGGTTGAGCAGGTGGGGTTTGTGCAACCTCTGGTACGTTTGTCGTTTCGTTGATTGCAGCGATGACTTTCTCCTCATCGACTTCGGGTGCCCCTCGTCGTTTCAAGAGCACAGCCGAGCCCAAGAGTGCAAGGCAGCTGAATGATATCATGGTGATGGCAATGGCTCCAAGGCCCTGTGATTCACCGTTGAATTCCTTACTCCAAATGTTGTTGGTTTCATCAAGCTCCCAAATCAACCCCTCTTTGTCCACAGTTATTTCCAGAGTGAAGTCGCCCTCGGGAACGACGATGGAACGTTTGATTGATTCAGCAGTATTTTGGTCCATATAATAAAATATAGAACGGCCTACTAGAGTTCGCTCCTCGCCCTGAACTAATTCAATACTTACGTTGAACGGCGTTGGTAATGATTCGCCAGCATTGACCACTTTGGCCGAGATGCTGATGCTTTCACCTGCGATAAATTCTCCTTCGAATTCGATGTTTTCAAGCTTCAAGTCTGGTCCAATATTGTTGAGAGTTGCTTCGAGCCATGGATTCAATTCAGTATTTCCAAGGGTCGAGTAGAGGTCCCATCCTGCATCATCAGCCCCTTGAGCCCAGCACGCGATGGTGGCTTGCGATGAAAGCGTGGACGGGTCACCCAGTCCGCTGAAATCATACGTGAAACTGAACATGGTCTTTCCATCAAAGAAAGTCGTTGAATTCCGAGTGATGGTTACGGCTTCCCAACTACTTTCCAATGATCTGATTTGACAGGTGAGTGTTAAGGGTGAACTCCATCCTTGAGCTTCGTCAATGTTTACTCCGATCTCAACCGCTTCGAGATGATAGCGTGAAACACTGGATGCCAAATTTGAGACTAAGAGTTCAGGAGGCGTGCTGTCAATCATGAAGTCAGGCAGGTCCAGAGTTGCCAGTTTCGAAATTTGTAGCGGATCCCATAGTGAGAGTTCAACATCGTTGACAAGGCCGGTTTGAATGGGTGTCGGGATTGCGTATTTGAGTACTCCATCAACGACTTCAAGGGCGACTCCACCTCTCCAAGCATCGTTCTGAATCTTACCGTCCCACTGGAGCCGTAACATTCCGTTATATGTCGTATCGCTCACAAGATGCGTGACGGTTGCGGTCAAATTCAGGTGTTCTCCAGCGATGAGCGTTGCATTTGAAGCGATGGGTTGTTGAACTGGGCCCTCGTTGTCCAAGACTGAAATGATTTCAATTCCAAGATCACGCTCGAGTGACCATGCATTTTCATAGGACATTCTTACAGCACCGTCGTAATCTGTCAGAATGACGTCCAACTCACCAGCGACTAATCCACCAGGTGCAAAGGTCCAATCAACCGTAGCCCACATGCTGAGAACAAGTTTACCATCAACAAATTCAGCATCGCATTTCGGGGTATCGATGATGAGGCGACTATCCAGCGCTGCACAGGTGTCTTCAAGAGGCGTGTATGTCAATCCCAATTGGCTGTCTCCACCCAATTCAATTCGCACCTCTGTGATATCTTCCTCGGAATTGGCATCGTAGGCCACAATCTCGAAACCAATTTGCTTCGAGGGTTCAATTCGTGAAGTATTGAGTGAAATCAAATTCCCGAGTTGATTCATCGTTTCCAACACGGTGTTGGTGGGCTCACGAGTTTCCCATTTGGCATGACCGTCTTCAGCAAGAGCTGCAGGGATAGGGTAGCCCGCCAAATCATGACCTTCAAGTAGAACGCTATTCCACTGATGGTCATCGTTGATGGTGTCGTTGACCGTGACGTTCACAAACCACACATTCTCATGGTTGTTTAGGTAGACCAAAGATTGTTGATATTCACTGCGTTGAGGTATTCCATCGAGTGTCCCTTCATTGGTGCCATCATCTCTGGCTTCTATCCAAGACCAAGCGGTCAGTGTCTCGGTTGTAAAACCACCAACATCGTGGAATTCAAAATTCACAAGGCGGTAAGGGTCTTGGTTGATGTAGGCACCCATGTCGGGGCTACGTGCTATCAAAATCGGTGCATCCCCATTAAGGATGAATACATGAGGCTCAGTTGAATACTCCAAGTCCCAATCTTCACTGGTTCTCGCCTCAAACCAGAAGTGAGTCTCCCCAGAGATGCTCTCTGGCGTGATGTATTCGGCATGATAGAGTTGTCCAGAAGGGAGGTTGAACCATTGACTGGATTGATTTTCCCAAATAGGTTGGTTTTGCGTGTTGAGGTCTTCAGTTCTGACATCCATATGGAGGCGGGCTTGGATGATACCACCCAGGAGGCGAAGTCCTGAATTCGCAAAACTATGGTCAATGCTGACATTTAGGACGGTGTTGGCAGGAATGACTTCACCCGCTTCGAGGGTATCGTCGTTAAGGCTTGAAAAATCAGCTGTGATATTGGTAATTTCAACCAGCACCTCCTTGTCGATGTTGATGATCTCTGGGTGGTGATAGGTGGTGTTTCGCACACCATGAGTACTGGTTTTGACCTTCATATAATCGGTTGGGAGCGTACCACTCAGAGAAAAGGACCATGTGATCTGTTGGCCTTGGTCGGTGATGTTTCCAGCAACAGCTTGGACTTGTCCGGGGAATAATAATCCGCTTGTATCCGTGATGGCAAAGGTTTCTGTGCTCGTGTTCCATTTCAGCGTGGCCCACTCACTACCCGGGTCTAAGAGACCGAGTTCATCCACGGAATGGAGTGAAAGTTGGAATTCATTTTCTCCTGCATGACCTTGATGGAAGGTCGTTATGTTCATCGCTTCTGCGGTTGGTTGCATGGTGGTAGGCGGTGTGGTCATGAAGGATGCTTCTTCTGAGCCCAAGGTCAATTGAGTGACGTATGGTGTGATCCAATCCATCAAGTGAATCGTAGAGAAACGAACCCGATATTGCAGGTAGGGTGTGTCTTCATTTATCTCGGTGAGACTGATGTTGCTGGGCTGATAGTAGGTGAATACTGGGACCGTGGTTGGCTTCCAGGGGGCTGTTGCAATACCTTGACTTGTTTCGGCACTTCGAAATTGCAATTCAGCCGTTGTTCCAGATGGTGTGTTGGCTTGGAAATTGAGCCAAACAGGGCTTGCTGAACCCTCGGTTTGATTCATGAGGGAATAAGCGGGAGAGGTCATCCAGCCTGATCGTACGTCTGGATTGTTGAAGTAACCTGATTCTTCTGTGTAAAAGAGGCTCCACGTTGAAAACCGAGTTGTGCTCGATTCCCCTCCTGCAAATACCAGCGCATCGTCTGCGGTCACTATTGACGAATCGTAGAAACTGTACTGAAATGTTGCATGAGTTCGCCATTCATTGGTGAATGGATTGTAGCCGTAGGTTTTGTCACTCAGTGTCGCCTGCCAACCAGACTGATAATATCCTCCGTGGATGATGATTTCTTCATTGAATACGGTTGCAGCATACGCTGAGAATTTTTTGCTGGAATTGGTAAGGTTGGTCCATGTGTCAGTAATTGGGTCGTAGGCTTCGGTGAGGTTTGCTTCTCTGGTCACGGTGGTGTTCTCGATAGGATCAAAATACCGAACAACTCCTCCGAATGCAATCAATTTCCCTTGATATGCCACGAGGTCAAATGAGTGGCGAGGGTTGTGCATGCTCGCCAATTCAGACCATGTGTCATTGGCCACATCGTATTGCATCAATCGGTCAGTGATGTCTGAGCGGTCTTTTTTGGACACGCCACCAGCAACGTAAATCATGTCGTTATGCCCCTCGACTCCAGCAAGACCCACACCTTTGTTAGATGGCATTGAAGTCCCATAACTCCAGTTCTGATTCGTTGGATTGTAGACTTGAACCAATCCTGATGATTGGATCTCAGGTGATGCGTATGGATGATAATCACCTACGGCGTAAATTTTGTTATTGACTGTGGCACAACCATGGAATTGTTGAGTTTCAACCATGTCGTTGGCTGAAGGAGACCAAGTCTGATTCCCCACAGAGAAAATTTCAACCATCTTCGAGGGGGCATCATCACCGTTTTGCAGTGGATTTGGGTCCACTCTACCCCCTGCGTAGAGGACTTCATCGGTTGAAGGTAGGTAGGCGGTACATCCTGCGGTACGGGGTGTCGTGAGGCTGGAAGTTGTGGGGGCAATCCAATTGATTTGGGGGCGTTCAAGAGTTGTGATGCCAGTGGTACTTGAGGTGGTGAGGTTGCTAAAAACAAATCCGTCATTTGTAGTGAATGAAACTCTCTGTTCATCGATGTTTTGAGTTGTGTTTTCTTCCATCAATACTTGGCCATCTGTCGGTGTATCAACGAGGCTTATCCATGGCCCAATCAACATGATGGCTACCATCATGAAGGCTGGCCATAGTGGGGTTGCATGACGAGCCATGGTTATGGGAAGAGGGCATGGTTTGTATATGCTTCTTGCAGATGGGTTCTTGTTTCAAACCTTTTTGAGAGGTAGTCTTGCATAGGTTCATGTTGGTGAGGTTGCTGCGGGGAAGGGGGACATCCATGGTTCGAGAATATATCGCACGAGATCCCCGGACCGGAAAACCCATTCAAACAGGTTCTCGAAAGGCCAAAGAGATCTCCTTCGTCCCAATTGAAGGTCCGTGGTCGGCCCTTGTGGCAGGTGATGCGATGTCTTTGGCAGAGGGCACACTTCTCTCACGAGAGGTGGATTGGATGGGTGAGCCTCATACAATGACAAAAGCAGGCGGCGTACGAGCTCTTTCGACAGTTCCTCAAAGCATGGTGATTCCAGCCCATCGCCTTCTCCTTCAGGCCATGGAAGACACAGAGCCAAGCGTTCGTGTAGCCGCTCTTGAAGTTCTTCCAGAATTTGCTGTTCGCCGATCGGAAGATTTGTTTGATTGGCTTTCAGTTCTTTTGGACGATGAACATGCAGCGGTAAGAACGGCAGCAAGCGAAGCCCTTGCAAGAGCAGCCCCAACCTTCCCCTCAGGAGTCCAATCATCTCTTGAAAATGAATTACGTTCGCCAGAACCTCACCGTCAGAAGATGGCCTGGAAGGGGTTGAAGGATTTGGCAGAAACCTGGCCTGAAGTGGTGGCTGACCATGTCGATACACTAATGCTTGAACCAGATGTTGAACTTCGACGTAAGGCAGCAGGCTTGTTGAGAAAAATCCTATCAAAGAACAGTCCAGCTGTCTGGGATTTGATCTCTTGGGCCTTAAACGATGACGATGCAAAGGTTCGTCGAACCGCTGCCAAAACTCTCCCCAGCCTTGCAAATCACGATGTTCGATTAGCGACCATGTTTGCTGAACGAGCCATCGCAGACCCAGATGCGGAAGTGCGTCTTGCAGCCATCAAGGCTGTCCAACGTTTGGATAAGGGGCACGGTCGAGCCCGTGATTTGATTCTCGGAGGTGCCCGTTCGAAGGACATTCGCGTTCGCAGGGCCTGCATCGACCTGTTGCCACGTATCATGGGTGAAGACGAACTGAGAATTTTAGCCACTGACCTGTTACGAACAGAAAGCGATGAGGCCCTCATCAAATCCTTGATGGACATGCGCTTTGATGCAAGCCTGGAAGGTACAGAAGCAGAGAAGAATGCGGCTCTCGCTCCTGCTTTACCCGTTCCAGAAATCGACAAAGAAGTGGCTCAATCACAGGGCAAGAATGTCGGTCTTCTTGGAATAAATCGGCCCAGGCCAGAATCTCAAGCAGATGGGCCTTCATCAGAACCTCCCGCTTCTGTGTCGCCAACTCCAATTCCGAAAGTGGAGCGTCGTCCTACACAAGATGAGATCATGGGATACATGGATGATGACGAGGATGACGACATGTTTGATGGTCCCGACGAGGACTTATTTTGACCATCACTTCTTGCAAAGGCAATGCGGCATGGTTAAGAATAGGTGTACGGTCGGCGACTTGCTTAAGAGGTGACCTGTATGGATGACGCTCCGTTCAACGATAAGGCCGAACAATTCGAACGTCTATGGGAAGGTGTGACACCAAAAGGTATCAATCGCCCCAAGTCATTGAAATTCCGACAATACATTCTTGAGCATGTCCGACAATTACAACGCCCTCTCAACCGAGAGAACGCTCGTAAATATTGGATGGGCGAACTTCAGAAAGAAATTGCCGAAAAGGACAATTACTGATTGATTCAAGGTGGTTGCCCTCGTCTCGGCGACCAAAGAAAGACCCTGAGACGGAGGAAAGAACATGTTCACCACGACACGATTCGACACATGGGAACTACCATCGTCCATCATGAACGGCCTGAATGAGGCTGGCTGGGAATTTGCAACGCAAGTTCAGAAGGATACCATCCCAATCGCTCGCCGTGGAACCGATGTCATTGGTCAAGCTCGAACAGGGTCTGGAAAAACCGCAGCATTCGGTATTCCCATCATTGAACGATGCAAACCAACAGGTCAACTTCAATCTCTAATCTTGACACCAACTCGTGAACTTGCCAATCAAGTGGCTGAAGAATTGGTCATGCTCCAAGGCGACAGCGATTTGACGATTCTGACAGTCTACGGTGGAACTGATATTGAGAAGCAAGCAAAGACACTCGGTAATGGCGTTGACATCATCGTTGGAACACCTGGTCGTGTGATGGACATGACGGAGCGAGGTCATATTGACTTAAGCCACCCGTCTTTGATGTGTCTTGATGAAGCAGACCGCATGCTTGACATGGGATTCTTCCCAGACATCATGTGGGTTGTTGAAAAAATGACCAATAGGGAACAAACACTGTTATTCTCCGCAACATTCCCACAAGAAATCATTGATGCTGCTCATGAATTCATGAACGATCCTGATTTTGTTCTTACCAATGCAGAATCTTTGGACATCCCACCCATTGACCTCTTTTCTGTTCGAGTTGGCCGTTCCAACAAATTATGGGTTCTAGGTCGATTATTGAGCCACATGAAGGATGACGACCAGACCATCATCTTCTGCAATACAAAGCGCATGGTTGACCTGGCTGTTGAACGATTGAAGAAGCACCGATTTGAGGTTCAAGGTCTCCACGGTGATTTGAGCCAAAACCAACGAGAGAAAATTCTTGATCGATTTCGTGAAGGCTCCGTAAAAACCATCATCGCTACCGATGTTGCGGCACGTGGTATTGACGTTGACGCCATCACTTTGGTGGTCAATTATGACCTCCCAGTTGACATGGATTCATTCGTCCACCGTATCGGTCGAACCGGACGTATAGGGCGTAGCGGAGCAGCATGGAGTTTGGTATCTCGTGACGATGCACCTCAATTGTCTCGCATCATGGCCACATACGGTTTGGACATTTTGCCAGTTGAAGCTCCTGAACTTCCCGAGGGAATGGACCGAGACCCAGTCCGTCGTCAAGATGACTTTGGTGAGACCGCTGACGTCTTTGGATATGTGACACTTCGATTAAATCTTCATCCTAAGGACGCAGGTTCTTCCTATGCGGTCTCTTCGTGGTTTGTTGATGCATTGAAGTGTGATGAATTGGCAGTTGGAGAAATTCAATTTGAAGAATCGAGCACATTGGTGAGCATGCACACCAGCAAAGTTGGTTTGGCCATGAAAGCTCTGGAAAAGAGAGAATTCAACGGAGCATCTGTGGGTGCAACCATCGTTGAATGAATGGATCATTCTTCTTCCTTGGCCCCACGTCGTCGCCAAGAACCTGCTTTTTTCGTTGATTTACGTTCAACGGTAATTTCCTCTGTTTCTGTCTTGCGGTGTTGCTCACTCGGCCAATCTCCTTCATCATTCGGTCGCTCATAGATGACCAGCAACCCTGCAGCCATTACGAGGCTCATAGCCCCCAACGACCAAGCATATCCAATAGCATCATCCCAATCTTGTTGAGCATCAGCACATTGTGAGGAGATGAGATTGGAGAATTCACAGATCTCCAAAATAGCCTTGGCTTCATTTGCTGATTCATTGGAGTTGATAGATGCAAAAGCAAGAACAAGGAAGATGGCTACCAATCCAATCCCTGCGAGATGGATGGGCTTCCATAGGGTTCGGCGAGTAAACCTCCAAGGTGCTACTTCAGCCTTGGTGGCTTCGATGGTTCTTGTTGGTCCTCCAATAGCGAGGAACCAAATCAACCACATCAAGACCATCACAACAAGAAAGCCCCACTCGTAAACTGCTTTGTGGTATTCCCACATGTTGGACAAACAGGCTTGCTGATCAGCGTTTTCGATACATCCGTTTATGGCGATGGGGTAAAACATCACCAATCTGAGAAGATTGAGGAGATAGACCCAAGCACACATGACTCCAACGGTTTTCAATTTCATTCGCTGAGAAACCCCATCCGTCATCATCACGAGTGTTGAAAGAAATATCATTTCATGCACTCCTGCACATTCATCGGAAACATATAGGCCAACAGAGTCCAACGGTCCCGGGAATGAGACGTGCTGAAAATCAATACGCGTCATCCAACCATTGTGGGTAGTAAGTGTTGAGACCTCTCCGAAGAGAAAGTTGGTGATCTCATGCCAGAGCCATGCCTCCGTTACTTGGATGGGTGCGAGCGTATCCGAGGGGATGGTCAAAAACCAATAGAATATTTCAACACAAATCAACGCGAGTGGGATTCGTCCATAACGAAGCCCCAGTTCACCCACTTCTTTCCAGGACATGTCACCCTCTACGGATGCCTTTGTCGGACTGGACATGGTTTGACACCCGTGGCCTTATTGAAGAAGGTGTTGAGTCATCTAGGGCGTTCCACTTCAATTAAAAGTGGATGGCATGGCTTCAAATCATGGGATGCTTTGGCAAGAGCATGAACCAAGAGGGCGGGTCATTGAACCCCACTCATCGCTTGGACGTTCTTGGATTTTATTGCCCAGTTCCAGTTGCTAAAACAAGGCAAACATTGGAAGGTCTGGAGAACGGGAATGTTCTGGAAGTTCTTGCGGACGATCCTGAAACATTGCATGACATGCCTCTTCTGCTCAACCGTGGCTCACATAGATTATTGGATATGCGACAAAGTGCCGGAGAAATTCTATTTTTGATCGAGGTGGTCAAGTGAACCTAATACCGCGGGATGAGGTCCCAAGTGAAGCCATGCTTCCCACCGAATACGGAGATTTCCGAATCAAAGTATTTCATGAGCCCTCAACCCAATTGGACCATGTTGCTCTCACACTAGGGAAGATGGAAGGCCCAGATCCAGTCTTGATTCGAATTCACTCAGAATGCTTGACAGGGGATGTATTTCGCAGCCAACGTTGTGATTGCGGGCCTCAATTACATGCAGCATTGGATGCTATCGTCCAGAAGGGATGGGGTGTTTTGCTCTATCTTCGTCAGGAAGGTCGCGGAATTGGTTTACACGCCAAAATTCAAGCCTATCATCTACAGGATGAGGGAGCAGACACCATGGACGCCAACCTCATGCTCGGTCTTCCTGCAGATGGGCGCAATTACACCATTGCAGCAGATATGCTGAACTCACTTGGTGTTCGTCATGTCAATGTGCTTACTAACAATCCAGAAAAAGTCGAGCAATTGCAAGCGCACAACATCAATGTCGTTACACGCTCTCCTCTCATTGTTGGTGTCAATGACGTCAACCGTTCATACCTGGAAACCAAGCGTTCTCGGATGGGACATCACATCAGTGATGATGACTTGTAATGGAGGGCCGTGGCCGGGAATTGAACCCGGGCTGGCAGAACCACAATCTGCCGTGCTAACCCCTACACCACCACAGCCATGAGAAGTAAGTCGGCCTCATGTGCGAGGTATTTCAATCATCCGCAACACGGCATTCAGGAGCAAACATCCCTCGGTTAGATACACCAAACCCTTGACTTCAAGTGTTGGGTCTCCTTGTCGGGACCATGCGAAGCCTCCGTGCCACTTTCTGTGTTGCTCTCCTTGTCCTTGTGACGCTTCACATCCCCTTGATGGCAACGGTTGAAGGACGAAGTGTTCACAGCACATCAACTGTGGACTTGTTACCTCAGGGGACCTTCCAAAATCCAGGGGTATGGGACCTCACATCTGAAACCTCATTCACTCAAGATGCAGCTGCATATACCGAGGTCATGGTTGCAGACCAACGACTAACAATGGCACATCAACGTCCAGTCCACCTTGATACAATGACCATCTGGGCGTCAACATCGCCAAGCGACTCTAATTTATCCACAGGTGCTCCTGACAGCTCAAGCACATGGTCAACTGGCCCTGAAATAGAGTTGACCGATTTTGATGTGAGTGGCTTGTTGGATTATGAATTGGTAAAGATCGAGATGCAGGCTGTGATACAAATTACCGAGGCCCTGCAACAGGATACGGTACGAATTTCATTGGAGCACGGTGGTCAGTATGATTTGATCAAAACTTTCGCTCATACACAAGGCAATCTGGATTACATCAATCAATCCGCTTTCACCACGGACCTCACAGGACTGGAAGCATGGTCTTGGGATAACATCTCTTCGATGATTTTCACCCTTGATTATGTTTCACAAGGCGGTGCTGATGATGCGCGTTTGGTTGTGGATGCTGTTGGTTTGGCCATCACCGTTCGAACCCCTTGGTACGGTGGGGAGGTTGGTATTGCACAAACCAGTTTTGACGGTCATGAGATGCCAGTGATGAACCTCAATCTCAGCGAAGGGAATTACGACAACATTGCCTTGGCTGATTGTGGATTGCAATCTTCAATTCAAGGTACATCGGGTACATGGACGAGCCCAGTGATGTATCATCCACCTGAACAACGCCTCAGCCGCGTCCATTATTCCTTGGAGAATGATTCGATAGATGATGTTGTGATGTCTTATTCACTCTCCTTAGATGGAGAGAACTTTGCACAATTTGAGCCTCTTGTTGCAAATATGCTTCTTCCTGATGCAGTCAGCTATCAATTGAAATTCAGTGCAACTGATTCCTGCTTATCTTCTATTTGGGTGGATGTCAATGATCCATCCATCTCCATTGACGGTCGAGTATTTGGTAGCAATGACGGCATTGACGCCAATTACTCTCGCTGGCTCTTCTTTGTGAACGATGAACTCGTTTCAAATGAGCCGATGGTGTTGGGCTCATTTAGCCACGAATGGCCCATTGGGGCGTACCTCCACCCCGATTCCTCTTCACTCGACATCATGGTCAAGGCATGGTTTACATGGGACTCAATGGGCAACTCCAGCACGACTGCTCTTGAATTCAACAGCATGTCCGTCCAAGGTGGATATGAGATTAGTTACGATGAAGATCCAATGTGTGAGGCCCTTGGCGATCAAACGCTGGTTGAGGATGCTGGTGGATTGATTTTACCATTACTCCTTCGCTGTACAGATGACCGAACTGCCTATGAAGACCTGACTGTGGTCATAAACAACTCCAACGATGAAGTGGTTACTGTGGATTTAGCAGAGGGGGATGTTCGGGTGAGTCTTCGTTCTGAGGCGAGTGGCCAATCCACGGTACTCGTCACGGTTTCAGATGAGGCTGGTAATACCTGGTCGGAACAATTTCAAATCATTGTCGAAGCGGTCGATGACCCCCCGCAAATTGAAGAGTTCCAATCTTTGATACCTGTTGAGCGAGATACCGTTACAGTGATCAATGTCTCAGCATCTGACGTTGATTCCAATTCATTGACGGCATCTACCAACAAAAGTTGGGCACAAATTGATCTCGCCACAGGTCAATTGACCGTTGCCCCCCCGACGGCTGGGTTCCACAGCGTTCTGATTTCAGTGTGTGATCAAACGTCGTGTTCAACACGTGAGGTGGATCTTGACGTGATGGCCTTAGCCGAACTCTTCATCGAATCAATGTCGTTCAGTGAAACAACGCTTGTTGAGGGTGATATCATTGCAATGAAAGTCTATGTTCGTAATCAAGGACAAGCTGAGGCTACCATGGTCTCGGTGCGATGCGAAACCGACGACCAATTGATTGCTGTCAAAACCATTCCAATCTTGCGCCCGGGAGAATTGGACATTGTGGTCTGTGATTGGCAAATTCCAGAAAATTCCAGAGTTATCAAATTCCGTGCAGTTGTCGACCGCAGTCTTGAAATTCCAGAAGGAGACGAAACAAACAACATCGTTGAAGCACTCAAAGCGATTGAAGAACGCTCAATTGGAGACGATGTATCTGCAGGCTCTGAGATCTCAACTCGAACTATTTGGGTTGGTATGATTGGGGCATTATTGCTCATTGTGGGCTTGTTTGTTTTCTTCACTCCCGACAAAATTCGGAAGATTGAATGATGCCCTTTAGCCTAGGGTGGCAACCGTAGTCCGTTTGTCGGATAACGCGAAAAACCACCTCAACCTTCATAATCAGACCGTGTCACAAAAATTTGCTTTGAGGTCGTGGGGACCGTTCAACTTAGGTTGACAAAGCTGGAGTGGGAACCAATGTCTCAATTGAAAATACGAATCGAAACCGAGGAATACATCTACGAAGAATACATCGAAGCGTGAAGAGGTCTCAATCAGCCTTTGGCCAACGCCGAGGGTAGACTTCTGTATCGATTAGCACCATGCTAGGTCGTGCGATTTCTCCTTTTTCTTCAGCGTTTAAATTGTCGGTGTCAACTTTCATTTTCACGAAACCAATGGCTTCACCTTTGAGTGATGTGACAAGTAAGTCATTTCCGCTGCTGATACCAGTAGGTGCACTCACAAGTCCAGGACGCATTAATGGCGCTCCGTAAGCAATTGCGGCAACAGCGCTGTCTTTGACCACGCAACGTGGAACATCAATAAGCAATTTTTCGATGGGGTGAATGACTCTCAAAAGGGCGGACTCATCGCCGCATTCCTTCCAAAGCCAAACTGCATCAGCTAAATCATCCATGGTGATGCAATCATCAAGCGAAAACATCCCAGAGGATTCTCGACGTAATTCTTTGAGTTCAACAGGGGTGTTGAGCATCAGGCCCATATCTCGTGCCATGGTTCGAATGTAGGTGCCTGCTTCGCAAGCAATTCGAGCGACCATGTGGCGTTCATCCAAGTCGAGCATCTCAAATGAGTGGATCTTTCGGGTTCTCACTTGGACCTTCACGGCTGAGATTTCCGGGGGGACATTGTAAATTCGGCCTTTCATATTCCCCATCACTTCCTCAAGGGATTCGCGTGTAGGCATGTCCTTGAATTTGAAAACTGCCACATAGGTTTTGGTGTGCTTGAGAACCTTGTTGGTGATTTTCATGCAACGCCCAGCCATCAAAGGTAGAACTCCAGTAGCAAATGGATCGAGTGTTCCTCCATGGCCAAGTCGTTCAAGCCCGAACAAATCACGCGCCCATGCTGCCAACTGGTGAGATGTTGGACCCGCTGGTTTGTCGATGAGGATAAAACCTGATGCAAGACGTTGTTCTAACGTACGCTCATCAGGAATAGTGCCGTGATTTGGATCGGTTTGCGCTTCGGCGTCGAAGATGTGTGCGTTCAAGAAGAGGCCTCCAACAGCGCGATGACGTGCTCTAGTATTTCAGCGGCATTGAGGTTTGAGGATGGAATCACGTGTGTGTAGGGTTCTGGGTCTTCTGGGACCAACTGATATAGCATCATGAAACGTTCATTGTTGACCTTCGAGCGTTCAGCGTTGGCCAACATGGCTTCTTCTTCACTTCCTCCCTCTCGTGCCACGACACGACGGGCACGTTCTTGAGGTGAAACATCCAACCAAATTCGTAAACATGGAAGGCCCAATCGGTGCGCCCACCAACCAGCAAGACGTGATTCAACGATATCGGCCGAGCCCTCTCCTTGCATTCGTTGTTGCAGAAGTGTATCCAATTCTTGGTCAACTTCCAATTCATTTTTGCACAACTCATTGAACATTTCAAGCGTCATTCCACGGCGTTTTGCCTCTTCACGAAAGACATCGCCTCCGTTCAGTGAGGTCCAGTTGAAATGGGTCATCAATCCTTTGACCAAGGTGCTTGTTCCGCTTCCGGCAAGTCCAGAGACGGTGATTCTGACCATGCTCACACCCATTCATGGAAGCAAACATTGCACCGTTTGGTCCGAGGACCGTCGTGGGTGATTACATCGCCGCCACATTCAGGGCATGAAAAGTCATACACGCCTCTTGGTTCATCTTCCTTTTCAGCAGATTCGGCGACTGGTTTCTTTGATTTGGCCTGTGATGATTTACGCTGCGAGCGTTGTTGTCTCTTACGGGCTTGGGCATTAGCTGCTGCAGGTTTGGTTGCAACGAGGTGGAGGAGCGGTTCCTTGATGACATCACCTGCTACGACCAAGGGGTGAGTTTTGTACCGTGTAAGCTTAATGTGACGATCAAGTACCCGGCCATAGGCTGAACTCATGCAAATATAGCAGCAAATCCATGCAGGGAAAAACATGAATTTTCCTTCGATTAAGTGCCATTCTGGGGCCCATGGGAGTGAGACATAATCGACACGGAATGACTCTACAGCGGTTGTCAGCCATGCAAAGATTCCAATAATGAAAATCATGGTGAACATCATTGGCTTCATGGCACCCATTTGAACTTCCAATTGCTCAGGCATCATTTGTTGCTGCAAGGTCATTGCTTTCTCTTGTAAAATGGGGTCACGTGACAAACGAGCTTCGTTCATCATTTTGCGAACTTGGCCTTGCCTGTGACCGATGTGTGCTTGATCCATTGGGTCCACAAAGAAATTTCGAATCACCGTGTTAAGGGTCATAGAGAACATCCCCAAAATCATCACGGTGATGACGAAAAAGGATTCCTCTGGAAGAAGGGGGGATAACAATGGATCTGCTGTGTTGCCCAAAGAAGTCCGAATGGACGGGGTCATGATGAGCACTGTCATGAAGATCATGACCAGGAGCATCATGAACATCGAACCTCCCGGGGGAGGGGGTGGAGGCGGTGAAGAGCCGTTCGCCATAGAGACGGGTTCGGTGGGAGGGGCATGAAGGTTAGCCTTGGGCATGGTCAAACTTTTCGTTCTCTTCACCCCGGAATCAAGGCAAGGAGAAGTTCAAACATCAGCACCTCTTCGGACGCATCATGCGCAAAAAGGAACCGCTCTCTGTCGATGTGACTTGGCGTTACCCACTTCCAATGCCAATGCCTCACCAACCCGTGTGTGCAACCGAATTGGAAGCCATTGACCAACTTGCACGTCTTCCTCATAAACCGAACATATTTCTGTGGACAGACGATAAACGACGTTGCCCAAAGGGATGGGGTTTCATCGCCAGTGTCCGACAAGGCGTCCCTCCAGAAGGTGTCGAAGCAGAACTCAAAGCATGGGCTAAGCAATACCCCAAGGCCTGGCTGAGTGTTGATCTTCGAGATGGTGTGATCCCACCATCATCAAGTACGCCTCTGAACGACCTGCTAGCGTCTTTGAATCGACCGATCATTGTTCTGGTTAGTCATTCCCCAGAACACGAGGATTGGCCACAATGGGTTCTTCCAGAATGAAAAACTCAATCATCCGTCTCCTCTATTGAGAGGGTTCAAGCAGGTTTTGAATTCAAGCTTCGAAGTCAAAAGAACAAGCGGAGCAGACCGTTGCATCAGCAGCGTTGACCGTGCCACAGATACCGCATACTTTTTGTTCGCTTGCTTCAGCATCAGGTGCTGCTTCTTCAACAGCCTCTTCAGGTGATTCTTCGGTTTCGTTGTGAGCAGCGTTCCAGGCTTGAGCGGCATCTTCCAACTCAGCCTTCTTCAGGTAGCCGTTGTCATCGTGATCGTAATCTGCAGCGAATACAACAAATGCATCGTAGTTGCTTTCATCAATTTCATGACCTGCCATCACTCGCTTGAGGACATCCTCACGGAAGTTTACCGTTGCTTCTTCAGCGACATCTTCCGACGATTCTCCAGATTCAGGAGCCTCATCGGCACTAGGTACTTCGGATTCTGTTTCAGCCTCAACGGCTTCTTCAGTCACTTCTTCTTCGATAGCTTCTGGCAATTCATCGGTTTCGATTTCATCGCCAAAGTGAACGCCGTGGAAACGATTCAATGCTTCAGCATCGACTTCTCCACTGCCCTTGATGTCAAAGGAAACTTCCAAACGCTCGCCTTTGTCGACCATTGGAACGTGCCAAACGATGTGAAGGCCACCTTCACCATCTTCTGACTTCATGGTGACGTCGTCTCGCTTACCACTGCCGCCCTTGATGGTCCAATCCTTGATTTCGAATTGGCTGGGGAGCACATCATTGATGAAGAGGTCGCTTAGAGCAGTATCTCCGTTGTTCTCGAAGAGAATCAAGACTTCGTATCGGCCCTTTCCACCCAATGGGATGGCTTGCTTACCAGCGGAGAAGTTCCGGCGGTTGTGAATCACGCGAATGGACGGTGTTTCAGAAGCATCTCGTGAGCAGATTGGTCCAAAGCGCTCGGCACTGAACTCGACACGTGCTGGTGCATCCACTCGGGTGTTATTGGGTGAGGGGTCTGGAGCTGTCAAGGGGTAGGTGATTTCGATCTTCTTCCCTGGTTTGAGTCCGAGAGGCCCACGTGTGCCGACGGTGAGGGTCATGGTGTGGCCAGCTCCGTCGGGTGAGCGGTGCTCCTTTTCGATGGTGACTCCTTCGACCATTTCCACCTTGAATTGATCATCATCAATGGCTTTTCCATCAAGTTTGATGGTGAGTTGTTCGTGTGATGGTGCTTCAAAGACGCCTGGGATGTCATCGGTGATTCGCATCAAATTGATGACGCTGGATCCCTTATTCTCAACGACCATGGTGGCGTTGATTTTCTGGGAGCGGTAGGAGCGCAATCCCGTCGTGGAGAGAGTTTTACTCACATCTGCTTCGAGGACTTCCAATTTCTTCTGTTCCAACTTCATGCTTCCCTCTGTTGTTTGAAGGGCACGTGGTAGGACGGTGTAAGATAGGTCGTAGGTGAAGTCAGGTTCGGATTGTGCCATGACGGTGCGCTCTTCGGATTCCCACTTTCCGTATGGAATCACATCTTGGGCTACGTCATGGATGTCAAACAGCGGTTGTTCGCTTCCTTTCATACTGACTTTCAATTTGGTCAAGTCCACGGCAAAGGAGGAACGGTTTTCAAAGATCGCTCGACATTGCCAGTTGTCAGGGCGCTCGTCCTCACGAACTCGCATGTAGGTGAATCCTCGGCAGAAAGCATCCAATTCACGGAATGCCATGGTGGACAAGGTGGAATCAGCACGGTAGGTGGCTGAGGCTTGACCGGATTTGATGGCCTTGGTGGACGAAACCTCAATGGTTCCTTCCATGGTGAGAACTTGTTTTTCACCGGCGTTCAATCGACCGACAGTCCATGTGATATTCCCTTCATCTAACTCAGCGCCGCCTGCCATCTCAAAGTGCATTTCCTTTGGCAGTGGGCGAGTGACGACCACCTCATGAAGAACGACTCCAGAGAGGTTTTCGACTTCCAATTCAAGGGCGATTTGTCCAGGGTCTTCGTTCATAGCGACGGAAAGTGATCGTTCTTGCGAACGGGATGGATTGGTATCCAATCGTTCACGCAAGGTCATCATCTGCCTTCCGTTGACCTTGTAAGCCATCGTGTGGTTCTTGTTGGGCTCAAGCTCATCAACCGAGACATGTTCTCCACCAATATCGGTTGCATCGATGTTGTCGAGCATCACATCGATGTCGTAAATTCGGTCTTCTTGTGACGGGTTGTTCACAGTCAATGTTCCCTTGACTGTTTGCTTGATGATGACACCTTCTGCATTGAGGGTCGTGGTTTCAATCTCATGAAGTGTACCTTCAAGTTTGTCGCCTGCAACGGCTTCAACTTCAGCACGGCTTCGAATGGTGGCGCCAGCTTGTTCTCCGCTCAAATCAGCAGGAGCCAAATCTGGAAGCGGCGGTTGTTCAAGTATATCTTGAGCAGGAGCAGCAAGTGGGTCCATCAATGGGTCAGCAGCAGGTGCAGGAGGTGCAGCGAGCGGGTCCATCAATGGGTCAGCAGCAGGTGCTTCTGGCATTGGCGGCATTGGCGGCATCTCAGGAGGCGCAGGAGGTGCTTCTGGCATAGGCGGCATGGGAGGCATTTCTGGAGGAGCCGGTGGTGCTTCTGGCATTGGAGGCATAGGTGGCATTTCTGGAGGAGCCGGTGGTGCTTCTGGCATTGGCGGCATTGGCGGCATGCCCGGTGGTGCAGGAGGTGCTTCTGACATTGGAGGCATAGGTGGCATAGGTGGCATTGGAGGCATACCTGGTGCTGCAGGAGGTGCATTTGGCATTGGAGGCATAGGTGGCATGCCGGGAGGTGCAGGAGGTGCGTCACCTGGTGGTGAAGGTGGCATAGGTGGCATAGGTGGTAGTCCAGGTGGCATAGGTGGTTTATCTTCGCTCATATCAAATCCTCCGCATCGCATAGGCTGCGACATGGCTAGGGATACATGACGAGCACATAACCATTCTCCAATACCGTGTTTGAAAATGGCCTTTATCTCAGATATTTCCAAATTATAATGCGTGGGGTTGATGTAGGGTTGATTGGAGGCCCTATCATGGTCGGTCTTGATAGCAGCACTCCTCCCGTTCTTTTCGTCGTTGGTACAGCCGGTGCAGGAAAATCATCTCTAGTGACATCGTTCCAGCGTTGGTCCCGATTTTTGGAGACTGAAGCGATTGCCATCAACCTCGACCCAGGTGCAGAACGAGTTCACTATGATGCAGAGTTCGATGTTCGTGATTTAATTTCATTGACCGAAGTCATGGCTGAATACGATCTTGGTCCAAACGGTGCACAAATTCTTGCCGCCGACCTACTCGCAGCACAGGCAGGTGATGTTGCAGACCAGCTTCATGCGCTATCTGGTGAGATGATGATTGTTGACACTCCTGGTCAAGTTGAACTCTTTGCTTTTCGAGAAGCAAGCAATCACCTGATTGAAACTCTCGGCCGTGAACAATCAGCTATCATTTATCTCTTTGACCCTATGTTGTCAAAATCACCCTCGGGTTTTGTTTCTCAAATGCTCCTCTCTTCAATTGTGGAATTCCGCCTTGGATTACCGACTAAGAACTTTTTGTCCAAGGCTGATTTGCTGGACCCAGACGAACTTGAGAAAATTCTCGAGTGGTCGGAACGTCTTGAAATCCTTGAGATGGCCCTGTATGACGAAGCAGGCGGCCAACGAACTGAATTTGCAATTAATCAACTGCGTATGATGCAAGAGTTTTCTCAAGCCCCTGGTCTCACTCCCTTGTCCTCCGAACTTGAGGAAGGTTTGGCGGATATTCTGACCTTTGCTCAAGCGCTGTTCGGTGGAATGAGCGATGCTCGTGATGGCTTTGCAGCCGATATCGAGAACGAGAGAAATTGAGCGCATAACGCTTAGAAGCCGCCTTTCATTGGGCGGTGTATGGTTCAACACCTTCTGGCGATAGACGATGTGGCGGATGATTTCGAAGGCATCTTACGATGGGCTATCGAATTCAAGCGTTTGTGGAAGCAACTTGACGAGGTTGCTCTCAATTTTATGCCATTGGATACACTTGCTATTGGTTCAATTTATGAGAAACCTTCCACTCGTACCCGAGTTTCCTTTGAAGTTGGTATTCAACGATTTGGGGGCAGCGCCCTTACCTTGTTGAAGAACGACATACAATTAGGAAAATCAGAATCTGTTGCAGATACGTCCCAAGTCCTTTCTCGATTTTTAGGTGGTATTACCTACCGTTGTTTTGGGCATAGTGATGTCGAAGAACTGGCAAAACATGCAACTGTTCCTGTGATCAACGCACTCTCTGACCGACACCATCCTTGCCAAGCTGCTGCGGATTTGATGACGGTTCTTGAACACAAAGATGACCTTGAGGGTCTCAAAGTCGCTTGGGTCGGTGATGGAAATAACGTGCTCCATGACCTCATGCTCGCTTGCGCTATGTTGGGGATTGACATCCATTATGCCTGTCCGGAAGGTTATGAGCCAGATGCAGATATTGTTGAGCGAACCCAAGCCTTCGCAGAGAAAAATGGTAGTTCTGTGGTGCATACCACCGACCCTGTGGAGGCTGTGACCGATGCAAATGTAGTTTACACAGATGTTTTCATCTCAATGGGCGAAGAGCATATGAAAGACAAAATCAAATCGTTTGAAGGTTATCAAGTCAACGAAACCTTGGTTGGGAACATGGCTGAGGATTGGTCATTCATGCATTGTCTTCCTGCACATCGTGGGGATGAGGTCACAGATTGGGTGATGGACCATGGCAATAGCATCGTTTTTGATCAAGCAGAAAATCGAATGTGGGCTCAAATGTCGTTGATGGCTTATCTCATCAATAACGGGGCTTGGGACGCTATGAACGAATTCATGGGCTTGGCCTGATCACAGCATCATTGGTACGACAAAACCGATGAGACCCAAGAGCATGGCTGCTCGAATTCGACCAGCAACAAGTTCATCGTTTCCCAGATAGAGTGGGCCGTTGAGTGTAATTAGTGCGAGAATTGCTGGAGTTTGGAAGACCAATTGGCCAAATGCAAAAGGTCCGAGCCAGAAGGGCATGTAGAGGCAAACCAGGCTAAACATCAGAATCACATAGGCGGCCATTCGCACCTTCTCTTTGCCATATTTCATTGGCAGGGTGGTGCGGATACCTTCGTCGGCTTCCATGTCCATGCAATCCTTGACCATTTCTCTGGCTGTGTTTGTAAGGAAGACAACTCCAAAAATCCACCACAGTAACGGTTGGTTGAGATACCCAACGCCTGCGGCCCCATACAGTATAACTGCCCCTACCAGCAATGAAATCACAAGATTCCCCAATAGCCCAGCATTTTTGGTGGTAGGGCCGTGGTCGTAGGTCACCATGAGGATGACTGCCAAGACGTAAATGAGGACACTTGGAACAATGTTGCTCATGCCATATCCTTCTAACGTGAACAGGCCACCAATCAGGCATGCTACGCTTGCAAACCAGAGTAACCGGGTGAAGGTTTGGGCTTGTTCGATGTTGATTCTACCAGATGGTAATGGACGATGTGGGTGGGCCTCTTTGTCGATTTCCCGATCTTTGATATCGTTCATTGCATTTCCTGCTCCAGTGAAGAAAACGACTGCAAATGTGTGGAGCATGACGGGAAGTAAAGGAAAACTTACGTTTGTTCCTTTAAGTGCAATAGCAGCTCCGAGGGGGACGGTTAATCCCGCGAGAATCAAGTTCTTCGGGCGCATCAATTCAACGGTCGCCCCCACCGTCCCTGCCATGGTCAAGCGAGGGGGAGTGGCTTCTTGATTGCTTGGCTTCAAGCCCCGGCAATTGACCAAACACATACACGCATTCGAAATCCACCGATATCAGTTCCCTCATCAAAGCCTACCTTGACAAAGCGGCGGTCTCTTGCCAGCACATTCCCGAGTTGATTCATCGTCGCACCCCAACGAAATCGTTGGTTAACGTGTTCGAGGATATCGGTCGTGTTGGCTTCACCGACTTGACTGAGATAGACTTGGATTTCAGAACGTAGGCGTTGTGTACGGCTCATTCAAGCCTCACCTCGTACAATGCGTCGGCGCAGTCCATTCATGCTCTTCGAAAGAAGTGGGACCACAGGTGGGGAACCTGCTCCTGCAATTGGTTGCCAGCCAATCGTTGCTGTTTTCGTTGGGAGGCGCCCAGATCCATGTGCTAGCTTGGTACGACTCGATTTGGCCCAGCTAGGGAGCATGCGTTCTGAATGCGTAGCCTCAAAGTCTGAGAGGGACATATGTTTGGTTTGGGATGTGTGTTCCATGAATCAAACTGCACGGCGGGGGTATATCAAGCGAGGAAAGAGGGCTCAACGAAGAGTGAAAATGTAAATGTCTCGCAGCGCCCCGCATTTCACTTTTCATGTGAACTGAAAGTGAAGTGATAAATGAACTGCATAATGGGTTTGGTTACCGAGTGGTGCGTGACGGCTAAATACGAAAGGTCAGTGGCAGGAACACCCACGCTCGTATAGTGTAGTGGCCCATCATGAAGGACTCTCATTCCTTCGACCCGGGTTCAAATCCCGGTACGAGCACT
>JAKMEE010000026.1 GCA_022426155.1 Candidatus Poseidonia sp.
CCCGAGGGGGGGCTGATGGCAGGAGGTGTTTGGGGTTCAGGGGCGCTTGGAGCCTCTTCGACAGCAGGTGGTGCTTTAGGCAGAGGTGGTGGCGTAGGAGCGGTTTCAATTGGAGCCGTCTCAACGGTAAGAGGGGCTGGTTCGCTTGGCTCCGGTTCAGGGGGTGAAGGAGACGAGAGAGGCATGGTAAGTGGAGTCAACAAGTCTGTAGGTGAAGCAGCTGGAGGAGCAGGTTCTGGCGCATTTAGTGGAGGAGTGGGGCTGGTCTTTTGCCAGGGTGGAGTTCGTGGCCCTTCGTCTTCGTTGACATTTGCGGCATCGCCACGGATGACTTTGGTGGCACCTCCTTCTGCATTCTCACCGACATAGGTGGTCAAGACGATGGAACTTGGGTCGATGATGCCCCGTTCTTCTGTCTGGCCAAATGCATCCAAATTTGTATCGAATGCCCCACTAAACAAAGTAGAGCCGATGGCGTTTCCAAGTTGGCGGCCCTTCTCGGCCTCGAATTCAAAAGCGCAATCATAGGGGCCCAATTGCATGGTTTGGCCGCCTGCTGAGAACTCAAATGTCCACTCACCGGTGTCGATTCGTGCTTCAAATTTGAATTGTCGAGTTAGTCCAGGTCCAATCGAAGAGATTCCTTCAGTTGGTTCAAAACGAACTCCTTTTTCAGTGACTAGTGCGGCGTTTATCCCTCCTACAGGTATAGAGGATTCGTTCACGACATCCACGACGACTATGACGATGTCTTCGTCATCATCATCAATCTCCATCATGACCAAAGTGAGATGAGCATTCAAAGAACCGGCCCGGGCACTGTGCTCGTCACTCATCCATGCTCACCGGAAAGGACTGAGCGGCAACCATACTTCAATGGCTTGCTTGATTGGGATGGTTTCAGCGTAATCCCAATCGGGTTTCTGCTGGTAGGGACCAGTCAACAGCCGCAACCGTGTGATGCTTTTTGTCAATGTGAGTGCGGTATTCTTTGTCAGATGAACGCGCATCAAAAGCATCTCTTAATCCGAAAAACAGGGGTCCAATCACTGGTAGGAGGTAGATCATCTTTGCAATCGCTCTTGGCCCCCAATGATGAGATTCAAGCAAAGTTCCGTTATCATGAACGATGGCGATACGGAACCCTCGTTGGGCCAATGAACGCCCCATGCTTTGACCTGTGTACTTGAAGTAAAGGTACACTGCAGTAACAAAAACAAACCAATTGAGAAAGAAAGCCATAGCGTATCGTGCACCGTCCATGATCATGCTAAAGTTCAACAAATTCAGTGTCAATTGTCCATTTGTGAAAAAAGTCAGGACGATACTGATGAGAACGATGTCGAGCAGAAAAGCCAAGACTCGTTTCCAGGCCGGAGCGATGAGCATCCCCTCAGGGGCTGAGCCGAGCACGGCTTGTGCCAGGGTCCCGCCACCCTGGTAAACGGTCACAGGACTCTCGGCCATGGTTGAAGCAACGGGTGCCCCTTTGTCAAACTGCGCCTTTGCTCATATCAAGCATGCGTGAGATGCCATGCAAACAACCCTCGTTCATCTACCCAATCCAAGTAGGCTCGCCAGTGGCCATCATGGCGCAAAGTCGATGGGTGACCCAATAAAATCAGTCCACGCCGAGCGCGTGTGATAGCAACGTTCAAGCGGCGGTAATCGGAGAGAAATCCAACCTCTCCCTCATCGTTCGCTCGGACGGTGGAAAAAACAATCACGTCTTTTTCTCTTCCTTGATAACCGTCGACACTTTTGATTTCAAGCCCAGCATAACGTTGCCCGGACTCTCTCCCTCCTGCTTGGTCGAACAGAGAAGATAACAAACGAACCTGTCCATTGTAAGGGGTCACAATCCCGATCTCTGTTGTATCGACGTCACCGGTTGAAAGCAAACTGTTCACCACATCCATGACTTTCGCCGCCTCATCAAGATTTGAACGGCTCTTCCCTTCTTCATCCTGACGCTCACTTCCTTCAATCGGAATGAAAGCCATGGGGTGGTCCCAATCCGGCCATAAGAAACCTGCAGGAGCAGGTCGTTGGCTCGCATCACATCCGTCCTCAAGTCGGTTTTCATAAAACCGAGCGCTTGGGAATTCTCTCATAATCGGGTGCATCCGATATTGCGTGGTGAGCATCATAGAATCCAACCCACAGGCGATTAATCGTTCGAAGAGTGAACGATTGAGACCCCCTTGCTCGGCTCTCCGACTCACCACGGTTGGCGGTAATTGTTGGTGGTCTCCGACCATGATCAGTTGGCGACACCCTTTGATAATCGGCACCAAAGAACTCGGTTCGCTGGCTTGTGTTGCTTCATCCATCAACACAATAGGGAATTTGCGGGCCCCCAGTAACCGATGTCCGCATCCGATGGTTGTCGCGCAAATGACCTCGGCTTCATCGAGTAAACTGGTAGTCATGGTTTGCTCAAGACGACGAATTTCCTTCTGATTGTTGTTGATGTCTTTGTGCATCAATCCCTTCTCTTTTCCACGTAGTGAGGGAAGTGCTTTACGCAATTGGCGTTGTTCATCTTGTAGGAAAGCAAGTTCCTCTTGCAGGGGGTGATGTTCGAGAAGAGCGTCCAAAGTGGCTTCACGTAGACCTTCTCGGACCTTTACAGGCCGCCCGATTCGAAGAGCCTTCACTCCAAGATCCAACAAACCCTCCAAGAGATTGTCAACGGCTACGTTTGATTCAGCGGTTGCTAAAATGGAGGCGTTTCCCATTGAGGCCATGGTGTGAAGGAGATGCACGGCCGTGTGGGTTTTCCCCGTGCCCGGTGGGCCTTGAATTAACGTGAGGCGTTGCTGCAATGATGCTGTGATGGCTGCTTGCTGGGATTCGTTGAGATGGGCGATGGAAGGGCGAGGTGCCCGTAGGGAGGGTTTTCCTCTAATCTCGGGGGGAATTTGGGCGCTGGTATTGATGTCCAAAACATTGCCAAGGAGAAGGTCGCGAAGCACTGTCCCTCCGTCACCTTCGGTCGAGTGGAAGGCAATCAATGCCTCGTGCATGCGATCGTGAGCGACGCGGTTGGCTCCTCTGTCCAAACGCCATCCACCTTTCTTGAGATCTTTTGGTCGTTCGCCAACCACCACACGAATTCGAGTGGGGCCGCGGTCAAGGACAACTCCTTCCACGACTTTTTCTCCCCAGGGCCTTGAGCGTGAAATGAGCACAATATCGCCCGGTGAAAATCGATGTTCGGGCATCCTATCTCCTTTTTGAGTTTCGAACACAACGATGTCATCGCCAAAAAAACGCCCCCTCGTTCGGGCACTAAGGTCGAAGAGTGCAACGCCTGCAAGCAATAATCGCTGTTTAGTCCATGTTTTCCAGCGCTCTTCGACGAGTTGAGTCTCATCGTCCAATTCTTGTTTGATCAGTGCAGTAAAGCGGTTGAAATGGTCTTGGCTTCGCCGCCATCGTTCTGGCATTGGCCCCTCATCTTTGAGTTCTGGCTGCGAGCTAGCGGCGTTATTCATGCGTTTGACCGCCCCCTTTCTCGCCACATGTCATCCACGAAGTCCCGCTTCATCATCGTATGGATGGAATGAAGAGAAACTTGTACGCGAAACCCTCACTCTTAAACGGGATTTCAACTGCCGAGTGAATAGGTGGGTTCATGTTTAGTCGTAAGAAACAGGCTGACAACTCCGATGGAGTCGCCTGCCCGTTTTGTGAAGTCGTGAATCCTCTCGGTTCTGAAACCTGCTCTCAGTGCTATTATTCGCTCAATATTTCTGCTCGAGAACAACCCATGGCTGAACCCAGCACAAGCGGGGATGAAATCATGAGCCTCTTGTTGGCAGAAAATGACGAAAAAGAGGAAGAGGGCGTTGTTGTAGAAGCGGTGTTAACCCTCGATGAAATTTCCGTCGAAATTGACCAGTATGAAGTGACTGACCCCGTGATGAACGCGGAGGGTGAAGCCGAACCAGAAGGTTTCCAATTCTTTGCCGCATCGGGCCCGACCCTCTCATCTACCGTGGAAAGTCAGCCTGAGGAAGAGGTTGAGTTGAGGCCAGAAGATGCGCCTGCTAATCCTGTTGAATTCGAACTTGAAACCATTGACCCACTCGCCCAAGTCGCCGAACCAGTTCACACTGGACGTGGAGGGTTGTATTCCCCTTCAGTTCCAACGGTGAGTGATGATGACCTCTTGGGATCGGTTGGTCCAATAACCGACCAAGATGAATTTGCAATTCCAGACCTCCCTGATGACATTCCCGATATGACAGCGGCGGCCCCCGCCGTCGCAGTGGCCTCCACTCCCGCACTCCCAGAACTACCTGGAGATACACCTCAACCCGATGTCGCACCTGTCGCGACCCCAGATTTACCCGACTTTGGAGAAACTGAATTGCCAGTTTTGCCCGAGGAAGGGGCACCGGCACAACCCAACATGCACTCTGAGCCCGCCCCACCTGAAGCAGCTTCCACCCCTACATCAAATCGCATTTGGCCTTGGCCAGCATCCGAGCCTTGGTCGGACATGCAAGTTTACCAAGAGGTGGTCAGTGCCATGGAACACGTCAAACACGGCCGGATGAATGAAGCGGCTGAAACCATTGACGCTCTTGGCCCCCATCTTGATGAAAATCTCGACATGTTGCTCCATGTGTCTGTGCTCATGCAACATTTAGGTCGACAGGAACATGTGACATGGACGTTAGACATGGCTGCCCATGTGTATCCCCAAAACCCACAGGTTGAACAGGCCCGAGCCCAAATACTCGGTTGAGGTGAGTAAGTGAGTCTGACACCGTCCCTTGTTTTGGACAACGGCATGGTGTTGCAACCAACCAACAAAGCCATTCTCGGCTCACTTCTCGATGCTTACCATGAAGATGAGACCTCAGCACATTCGGCACTCCCATGGTTGGACGGCGGGAGCGACATTCGACATCAGTTGAGCAACATGCTCCATGATATTGAAACTCAAGCCAATCTTGACCAACTCCATTTTTGGTCCATCCACACTCCCGAAAAGGACGAATTTGTTGGATTGATTGGGTTGGGAGATGAACTTCAATCTCTGCATTCTGATTACAATCTGGGGTACTGGGTCAGAGGCGGCTTTCAACGCCAGGGCGTAGCTAAAACCAGCGTGGATTCTGTCTTTTCATGGTTGAATCAGCGAGGCAATCCCATCAATGTTGAAATTGCTGTACACCCACACAATGCTGCTGGTTTAGCCACTGCTGAAGCGATTTGCTCCAAATGGAATGGCGAGCGATTACCGGATTACATCGGTATTGAATTCAACGGACGGACAGTCCCTCATCGCCTGCACATGATTGAACTCGGTCGAGGTGAAACGGCGTGAATGCCTGGATCACCATCGATACCGATGACCTGCGCCACCTACCTCGCTACCAAGGCCATCCAACTCGGAGCAAACATACCGCTCCAACAAACACCGATGATCTTTCAGAAGATTTTCAGCGTGGCCTGGAGGGTTTCAAGCGGTGGATGGAAAGTCACGGGCACGGAGTCACTCTGTTCGTGATCACCGACCTGTTTGAGTGCGAATCTTTCAGGGTGTCTTTCAAAGAATTGTTGACATTATTTGGGAACCGCATGACGGTGGGCTGTCATGGCCATTCCCACCGCTCATGGTCAGCTTGGCCTCAAGATGATGAGGGATTCTCATCCATGCTTCAAACCTCAACTGTTCTGCTCAAAAAGTATGCAGGGTCGGCCTTCCGCCCGTGGTTTCGGGCGCCCAATGGATACGTCGCACCTTGGATGGCAGAGGTTTTGGCTCGCCACGAATATACCGTGGATTCTTCCATCAATCCCTCCTGGGTGGTGAAGTCAAAAAGTGGAAAGGGCACCTCTTGGAGCCAAGTGAGTAGAGCCATGGACAAAGCGGGGTTGATTGAACGGGAATGGTTGACCAAGTGGACTTTTCCGGTCAACGGCCCGGCTCTGTTTCGATTTCCACTCTCTCTCATCGCCCAAAGAGCGTGGAGAACATTGCCCGAAATCATGAATCCTGAGCAACTCAATCGTCTCGTGCCCTCAAGGCAAAAGGTGGTCACAGTGTATTGCCATCTGTTGGATTTTGCCCGCCACAGTGGGGCATGGCAACCTCCGATCCGTCTGACGGGTCAATAGAAGGAACGGTGATGCCCCTCGTCTTCAGTCAGGGGCCAAGTATGGGTTGTTGATTCCAACCGCTTTATTCATCTCGGGGAAAAAAGCAAAGCAGTTGGAGAAGCCAAGGGTTCCGTATGAAATTCAAACTGCTGTGGTGGGGGCTGAGGCATTCACTTCTGCTGAAACGCCGGCTTCATAGCGTTTGAAATTCTCATTGAACATACTAGCCAACTTGTCGGCTGTGGTATCGTAAGCCTCACCGTTTAACCATGTGGAGCGAGGTTGTAAGACATCTGAGGGTACACCCGGGCACTTGGTTGGAACTTCAAAGCCAAATCGCTTATCGGTGAGGAATTCAACATTGTCAAGATCGCCGTCAAGGGCTGCATTGAGCATGGCGCGGGTGTACTTGATCTTCATTCGGTTACCCTCGCCGTAGGCTCCACCCGACCAACCCGTATTGATGAGCCAGGCTGTTGAACCATGTTCGTCCATTTTTGCTGAAAGGAGGTCTGCGTAAACGCCTGGGTGCATGGGCATGAACGGTTCACCAAAACAGGCAGAGAAGGTTGCTTGAGGTTCTTTGACACCAATTTCAGTTCCTGCGACTTTGGCGGTGTATCCTGAAATGAAATGGTAAGCTGCCTGTGAAGGAGTCAATCGAGAAATGGGTGGTAAAACTCCGAACGCATCACACGTCAGAAAAATGACATTTTGGGGATGGCCTCCTTTGGAATCCGATGTGCGGTTATCAATGAATTCAATGGGATAGGAGCCTCGAGTGTTCTGAGTTTTGGAGGTGTCATGGAAATCAGGGACTCCAGTATCATCCAGTACAACGTTTTCCAGCACCGTTCCAAACTTGCGGGTGGTACCGAAAATTGCAGGTTCGTCCTCTTCGGAAAGATCGATGAGTTTTGCATAGCATCCACCTTCAAAATTGAACACACCGTTTGAACCCCAGCCGTGTTCATCGTCTCCGATGAGGGCGCGCTTGGGGTCTGCGGAAAGTGTGGTTTTCCCAGTGCCTGAAAGTCCGAAGAATATAGCGGTGTTGTCGCCGGTTGTGTTCGCCGAGCAATGCATGGGTAGAATGCCTTTCTTCGGCAAGATGAGATTCATAACAGAGAAAATAGATTTCTTGATTTCTCCTGCATAGCGCGTTCCCCCGATGATGACTTCTTTAGCGGCATAATTGACAATGACAAAGCAGTGGGAGTTCAGGCCGTCTTCATCCTTATCGGCTTCGAAGTGAGGTGCGTGCATGACAGTAAATTCAGGTTCATGCTTGGCGAGTTGAGATTCTTCTGGACGGATGAACATGTTTCTAGCGAAGGTGTTGTGCCACGCATTGTGGTTGACGACACGGATCGGAAGGGCTTCAGAAAAGTCTGCCCCGCAATAGAGGTCTTGAACAAATAGAGAATCTTGCTTGTTGAGGAAATCCACCACTTTCGCTCGCATTCGTTGGAAGGTGGCTTCATCCGTTGAGACGTTGACATCTCCCCAATTGATATCGCCACTGACACTCGGTTCATCAACAATGAATTTGTCATTGGGTGAACGACCGGTTCGGTCCCCAGTTTCAGTCACTAGGGCTCCGTGAGCGCTCAGAACACCTTCTCCTCGTGCTATTGCAAGGTCGATTAGTTCGTTCGCAGAAAGATTCCAGTGAACTTCACCCGAGGGTGAGATGCCGTGCATAGAAAGGTCCCCTGAAGGGGTACCGTGGACGCCGCCCATGACCCTCCCTTTCGCGGGCCCTCTTTGTCCCTTTTGGCTGAAAAATTAAACATCGTTTCAGTTTTGACACCTCGGGGGCCCCGCAGTCATGCATTTTTAGAAAAATACGATTCACACGGTGATTTTGAAGAAAAACCATGCCGAAGCATCAATTCCTCGGGCAAATTCAAAGGTGATTATCCCGAGCAACAAACATGGAGGATGACACCCGCAAAGCGGCGACCGAACCATCCTCTGAGGACGAGTTGATTCGCAAAAAAGAATTTGAACGCGTTCGCGGCCTTAATTTAGATGCCTTCATGACACAGGGCGCTCCTGAAGTTGAACCAGTTGAAGCGAATGAAGCTGAAGAGGAGCCCTCGCCTGCTGAAGACGACATTGCCATGGGGGACATGGGCGATTGGTTCAGCGCACCAAGAGAAGGTCCCAAAAACGAGGCGAGCGGTGACAGCGTCACTCAACTCGCAACACAGGCAGAAGCACAAATCAGCCGCTCACTGATGGTTGCAATGGTGCTCATTTGGAGCATCATTGGGGCCTTGGTAGGAACAGTATTACCGCCCATTGTGAGTGCTTTGGGTTTGCTGTCAATGGCCCTGTTCGGCCTCAGTCTCGGAGAACGCTGGATACCACGGCCTTCGATGAATATTCTCGGAATCACTTGGGTGATTATCTCAATGAAATTACTCTACGGCCTCGCATTGGATGCTTGGCACTGGGGTTGGTTTGATGCAAGCCCACTTGGTGGAAGTGAAACTCTGGGCATCAGTATGATCCTTCTAGTCGGTCTAAACGTTGGCCTCGCATTCCGCCATGACGAAGATGCTGTTGCAGCACAATCCGCCCTGGTATTGTTCGCTGTGGGGAGTTCGGCAGGAGCGGTGTACGGAGAACAAGGGGTGGCGGTATTCATTGTGCTGTCAATGGCTTTGATGCACGGCTTGGCATTGACTCGACGTTCTGGGAATCTTGCGAGTTTAGGAATTGCAATCTCCTACCTCTGGGTTGGTATCCACGCACTCTCAAATCACTGGACTGTGTTCAGTTTGGAATTGATTCCAATCGAGAACGATTTGACTTTATTCTTGCTCTTAGCATTGGTCACGGCCGCCAATGCTTCCATGGCAGCCGTCTTCGTTCATCATGAAAATTGGCTTAGTTCTGCTTGCGATGCGCTGGGTCTTGGAAAGCCAGGATTGTGGGCTGTATCGGTCACCTTGGGAATGATTGGGGCCATGATGGCCATTGCTGCTCACCGTACGGAAACGGGGTACGCCTTGGCCCAATTGATCCTCCTCGCCTCAGCATTTTCGGCCTCCTATCTTGTCGTTCGTGGCGTACCTTGGACGGTGTTGATGCCGTACGTATTGGCACCAGCCCCGTTTTTGCTCGCTGCCCTCGCTTTACTTGTGACGGGAACCGTCGATGTATCATGGCCTTGGGGTCTTGAAGCCTACTCGCTCTATGCCATTCTCACCGCTGGCTTGACCGTCGCCGTTTTACTTCAACATCAAACCAATGTTTCCGACCATGTCCTTTGGATGGGGTCCATCGCCATCGTGCTCCTCTTGACCCTATTGATACCGGCAGAAGAGTTAGGTTCAGGTTCCCGCACCCTGCTCATCTCTCAAGCCATGATTTGGGTTGGCCTGGGAGCCTTAGCAGTGATGCGAGCATCACCCAGCATGGCAGGAGTGGCCGTGTTTGGTCCACACCTCTGGCTGCTGGCCTTTGCATCGGATTTAGAAACACGAATCATCAGTGCCGATCTATTACCCGTCATGCTCGCTGAACAAGAACTTGGAGTCTGGCTTTCTGTATTGGTGCTGTTTCAAGTAGGCGTGAATACCTCATTGGGGGCTTCGTCCATGAACCTCGCCAATCGATTTTCTGGCTTCTCAGAAATGAGCGCACGCTTGCGGGATTCAAACATCCTGAATCTGTGGAATCTGAGTTTTTTCCTATCGATCTTGTCCTTCCTCGCCGTGGTACGTCCCGGGGGCGTCACTGGCATTGGCCTAATGATTGGATACAGTTTGCTTTTGTTTTCCCATGCCTTTGTCCTATGGCGGGGGATGCATCAAGGAAAGCCTCGAACATTGCTCACCGCATGGTGCGTTGGTGCAGCGGTATTTTCGTGGCGCTATGGATACGAATCTCTTTGGGCAATCTCACTGCTGTCCTCAAGCTTCTTACTATTGCGGTCAACCGACCACGACATCGAAAAAGAACTCGAATTCGAAGAGCGTGAAGCTCGCCAATCCCTTCCCGGAAAATACATCTCCTTGCACATGGGGATGATGGCAGCCTTCTTCATCATCATCGCCCTCAAACCTTCTCGAGGGGGGGCATTATCCGGTCAAACAGATTGGTTTTCAGAGGCCCTCAACCTTTGGTTCCTCGTCGCTCTTGCTGGAGCCTCCTTGGTGTTGTTCCTGACCCGTATCAAGCGTGTTGAATCCTTGTTCACACCGACCGTTGGTTCGATGGGAGTTCTCGTCGCTATGGCCGTGGCGGGAGGGGAATCTTTGCAACAAGGCGTCCAATTGGCCGCCTTGGTCTTCTTTGTCTTGACAGGGTCATATTTGGCATTACAGGGAGAAGTGCGTAACGGATTGAAGAGTCTTGCTTTGCAATCAGAACGGCGTGAAGAATATGAGGCCAAGCGTAAACGCCTCAATTCAATCGTGGCAAGTGAGGCGAACCTTACCGATGGTATGGCTGCCCCTCTCAAACGCCTCGATGCTGCCCTGTTGGATTTAGCTGAAAAGCAACGTAAACGCTCCAAACGCATGACGACGCAATCCGAAGATGACCTCCTTGTTGGGGACATTCATTATCGCCCTGTCTTGGTGATGATGTTTCTTGGTATGACGTTCCTTTTTGCCGCTTGGATTGCCTACACCACACCCAATGGAATGGAAGCCCTCATTTTTGCCGCTGTTTTTTCCGTGGTTCTCATCGGATTAGCACGACTTCGGGCCAACTCCATTGGATTGAGGCTTCCTGATACCCTCGGAATTGAGACGCCCATTGCATTGGCCATGGCGGGAGCGGTCTTGGTTCATCTTGCAAGTCAGGCAACCGTTGGAGTCATCAACCCTGACGAAATGATGCATCTTGTCGTGCTTGGTGCTGCCCTCTCCGTCTTTGCTGGAATGGGATTGCTCGGACGAAACGATCTCGGCCTTCGTATCCCAAGTGCACTGGAAGGCGTGATTGGATTGCTGGTCATCGACCGTATCATCACCCTGCTCATTGGAGGGGCTGCTCCTATCCCTTTCGCAGTGGACCCCTTCAATGGCTCAGCCATGAATTGGGTTCTCCCGTTCGTGGGGATTGAAGTCTTGCTGGTAGCAGCGGTCGTGCTCTTTGATTGGGTTGAAGGAGAGCGGTTGAAACGAGATTTACCGGATCATCGCGGAGCACTTGGGCGAAGCGTTTGGTTGGGCGGTTGCGTTCTTCTTTCCTTTGGCCCTGCCGCATTGATGGTGTTGTTGATGGGTGTGCGTCGAAGCATTGCATGGTCTCAACCTGCAGTTATGCTGGCGGCAATTGTTGCCGCACCCTTGACGCTCCAGGCATTCATGCCATGGCTTGGGACATCGTTAGGACTCTCGGTTGATTTGTATTGGTTGACCTTCATGGTTGGGGCGATGTGCATGGCATGGACCGTGGTGATCGTGCAACAAAATCGACAAATTTGGCTTTCTTCTTCTCTATGGGGGGCACACCTGATGCTCTATCCAACCGCCATTCTCGCAGCGTCTCCTTCTGGGATGGTGTTCGCAGGCTTAGCCCTCTCAGTCGCCGCTTGGTTGAGTGGGATTTTCACGCTTCGCAAATCATGGAGAATTGTTGGAGCCATCAATCTGGCTATCGCATGGCTCTTTGCGGCGATCGCGATGTTATTCGGCGCAAGCAGCACCTACTTGCTCCTGATTTTGCTCGCATCAGCGGCCCTCCTCTTTACCGTCACGGCGTTAACTGAATCGAATAAAGCCGAATTGACCGAAGATTGAAGCTATTGCACCCAAACGGTGAGGGCAGTTACAAGTACATCTACAACGGGGTTGAAGTGTTCCGGGGCCAAGCCTGGAGAAAGGCGGAGTGAGACGTTGGTTTTGGCTTGTGTACCGCTGTTGCGAATCCCCAACGACAATGACCCCGAAGGTGAGGTTCCGTGCAGAAGTAGCAGGTCGGCTTCTCCAGCCAAAGCACGTACTGAACAGGTCATCCCTCGTTGTTCAAAAGACGTGATAGCCTGAGAACGAAGTTCATTGAAGGCGGGTTTTCCAACAGCCCAAACTGACCGCTCACTTGGTGCGATGGACCTGCGGCGCTTCCATCCTCGTTGGAATGATTCAGCCGTGGCGCGATCTTGTGAAAGGATGAAGGCACAAAGTGTTGCAGCGCCATCACCGACCAGGGCCCACGAATTTGGATGTTGTTCGTGGGGAGCGGGCAGAACCACATGGCCCGAGTCTTCAACACCTAAGCAGAGTGGCATTGTTTCTGATTGAAACATGCCGACGGTGTTGGTACGCAATGCTTCGGAGAGCCAACGGTCTCCAACCGCACTTTCCATGCATTGGTTTCCTGGATGAAGTCCTTCGACAAATGAGGTAAGAGCAACATCCGATTCAATGGAGGCTGCAAACCTCCAAGGGCCTGTGGATGATGCTTCCAACATCATGGCTGCCATGCCATCACCATCAACGATCTTGTAGCCATCCTCTGTACTTTCTATGAATAAACAACGGTCTCCGTCACCATCCAACGCCGCTGCAACAAGTTGGCCTGCTGGAGCGGGTTGTAACGCAGAGAGGAGGGCATGGGGGGATGAAGATGCTTCGCTGTGCGTCCATGTTTGCGTTGGGGAAAAATCTCCTGCGCCGCAATTTTTGTTCAGTGCGGATGCAGAATGACTCACTTCCTCCGCTGGCGCGCCGCGTTGTGTGAGAAACTCAGCAAGCCATGAGGCTCCAGAACCACCAGCGCAATCGAGAAGCAAAGGATTCGCCAATCGCCCCGAGTTCAAAGCGTTTGAACATCCTCCAAACAATTCGTCAAATAACGTCCAGCGTCGTGCAAGCCAGGTGCGGTGAAAGGTGACTCCAACGGACAAATCAAGGGCGAGGTCGGGTACTTTCAGCCGGGCCTGCTCGTCTTCGTTGACTTCTCGTTCTTCTTGAGATAAATCTCGAACAACCTGAGAAAGGTCTTGTTCAAACATTGGCGTGGATTTGTAGCCAAAGCCATCAAACACCTTGATGCCCGAATCGGAAACTGGGTTATGACTCGCAGTAATCATGCATCCCATTCGCGCTTTGTGTTCCAACACCGCAGCATGGAGAGCAGGTGTTGCACATAATCCCAAATGCACTACATAGCATCCATTCAATCTCAATCCCAACGTCAACGAAGCAACCAATTCTGTGTTGTGTGGGCGGTCGTCCCATCCAATGACCACAACTTCTCCGCTCCCAGGAAGGCGTGACATGGCATAAGCGAGCGATTCACCCAACAAACGCATGAAGGCAGGAGTGAGTGTTCGGTCGTCGATCAATCGTTCAATGGATTCTTCATCGTTCAGATGTTCAAGTGAAGTCTGACCACGAATACCGTCGGTGCCGAACAAGGAAAACGTCACGGAATCACCTCATTGATGTTGGACATCGGGCCCGTGTATGCCTGTCACGGTGACGTTTGGCCAAACCGTATTATTGCACCCTAGAACGACGCCTGGGTTGGTGACACTGTTGCATCCAAGTGCACACCCTTCTCCTAGAATTGCCCCAAATTTTCTCAAGCCGCTACCGCTGCGTTGACCGTTGAGGCGGACATGAACTTCCTTCCCATCGTTACGTAAATTGCTCAATTTGGTACCGGCGCCAAGATTCACGCCAGCTCCGAGAATGGAATCTCCGACATAGTTGAAATGAGGGGCTTTCGCCCCAGGGAGGAGAACTGAGTGCTTGATTTCGGTGGCATGACCAACCACAGCATCGGCGCATATCCATGAATACTGACGAACATACGCGCCGTGTCGAACCGTTGCTCTCGGACCGATGTAACAAGGGCCGATGAGATAGGCACCAGATTCAACAATGGCTGTTGGCTCGATGATGACGTCTTCTCCAATGACGGTTACTCCGGGGAGATCTTTGGTTGACATGCCCTCTAAACCATTCATTTGAGCTTTCAAACCCTTTGGATTGGAAGGGTCGAGCAATGACCAGGCGGGCTGCAAGGTCTCGAAAAGAGGAACGTGTCCATCTTCTTTTCCCGTGAACGAGGGGAAGAGCGCCTGTGGTAGCGTCGACTCGGGCCAGTCCATGAACAGGCCAATCGGCGCTTGGGCATGAATGTGGTGCTTGTTTAAGCGGTGATTTGGTACACTCGCTTGCCAGTTGAACTGTCAAGGCGGAAACTGATCGAACTCGAGAGGTAACGTGGAATAAAAAGGCCAACTTTGCGAGTGGTAAGTCCGTGGTTCCTCATTTTTCGCTCATTGGACAAGAAACTCACGATGTCGGCGGCAGTAACACCGTGTCTGGCCGAAACATAGTCGATGATTTCTGCCTTGAGTCGTTGTAAGCGGGCTTCTTTTTGAGATCCTTTTCCTTTCATGGTTTCTCATATTTATCTCGACGCCTGACACCTTAAACGCCCGTTGGGGAAACCGTGGGACCCCGAACATTTGAGCCTGAAAACCGAGATGTATGGCGGGCGATGGAGGATTCGAACCCCCGTCTCCGGCTCCGAAGGCCGGAAGGATATCCAGACTACCCTAATCGCCCGTAAACCACCCGAGAAGCCCCCCCTTCTTGAAGAAGGCGGGTGCGCTGGCTTGTTCATGTCGCGCCAATTGCCGTGCATCCCAATGGGTTGTTCTGCATGTTGTCGTGAGACCACGATGCCCATTACCAAGGCGGAGGCTGCCCGTCTCGCTCGACGAACCGGAATGAAATTGGAGGACTTTTCTTGGGACAACAATGGCGCATTGACTCTGCTAAATAACGAATCGACCAGGGCCTGTGTATTTCTCCTCACCGATTCTGCTAATCACGATGCAGAAGGGTTGTGTTCAGTCTACGAAATTCGACCAAAAGGTTGCCAAACCTATCCCTATGTGTTGAATGAAAACGATCAGGCCATCCTCGACAAAGGATGTCCTCACACTACACAATTTCCAAGTCCTCCCGAAGACATGAGCATCACACTGCTCAATCTAGAGGAGCGTATCTTGCAAGAAGGACAAGGCGACTGAGACTTCGATGGACGTGCTCAACATGAGCCGAGGTTGGGTGCCAACCCGTCCTTACCATCATGCTTTGCAAGCCATGCCAATCACCGTGAAGTAAGTCAACGGATTCATTCAATTCCACAGCTTCGTGAATGCGTTCACCCATAGGATGAATGGGGAGAATCACAACGAAACCTGCGGAGGGGTTTGCAACATCGTGAGCACTGCACAAAACGGCTTCAAGCAATGCTTCGTTCTCCATTGAGCCGTGAGAATTGCGCCCATAAGGTGGGTCGAGAACAAAGCCTGCAACCTTTCCCATGTAAGGAACTGGCAGTAAATGAGGCAAATGTGTCGCATCACCGCGTTTGATGTGACAGGTTGGTGGTTCAAGGCCTTCATGAGCCCACTTGAGATTCATGTTGGCCCCCTGAACCATCTCAGAATTGATGTCCAATCCAAGACCCTCTCGTCCACTGAGTGATGCCTCGATGATGAAGCCCCCTGTGCCCGTCATAGGGTCAACAATCGGTCCTGAATTTACTGGGCCTGCCGCAAGGTTGACCGCCAAACGAGCAAGTCGGGGATCAAGGCTCACTGGCTTGAAGAAAGGGCGTTCGCTCGCTCGCCGTCCTCTGCTTGTGAAGGAGGCAGTGCCTTCGCCCTGCATCCAGCCATAGGCCAAGCTTTCACTTTGGCCATCGGCTACCAAGCCCATGCGGTGATCCGGTTTCTCCAAATCGATGGAGTAGCCCATGCGGTGTAAAATACCGCCAATGGCTCCAGCGAGTGTACTCGTGCTGCATCCCTTGATTTTTCCTTCTTGGCGCCAGGGGACAACCGCAACAGATCCTTCCACTTTATGCTCAGACAGGTATTCTTCAACCTCTTCAAGCAATTTAGATTGGTTTCCAGCCCATGCATGAAACCTACCCCCGGTCAAGAAACATTGGAGGCCACTAGCCACCAATAGAGCAGCTTGTTGTTGCTCAGAGGTGGTGTCTGAAACGGTCACGAGGCGTGGGGCGTTGGATGAACGGATTTCTGCATTGGGAAGGAGGGTTTTGAGTTCGGCTTTGGCAAGGGCTGGATGCCAGCCTCGCAAGCACGCCACGTCACCGCCCATGCCTGAGGCTGGGGCTTTGCCTTCTTGATGCTCACGCAGGCCAACGGCTACATACGGTAACCTTCTGCTCTAACCATGGGCTGCAATCTCAAGGACTTGGCGCCTGCCGAAGTGATTCGATTGAATGATTTGGCTGGAAAGCGGGTCGGTATTGATGCATTTCTGACCGCTTTTCAATTCTTGACTACCATGCGCGACCGCTCGCCTCAAGGCGATGGCGGTCCCCTACGTGATGCCAATGGAAATCCAGTTTCACATCTAATGGGGTTCCTGCACCGAACCACGACCTTGCTCGCATTGGGGATTAAACCGATCTACATCTTTGACGGAGAATCGCCGGAGTTGAAGGCCGAAGAGTTAGCGCAACGAAGGGAACGCAGGGAAGAAGCTGAGCGCATCCACAAGGAGGCCCTTGAAGCAGGGGATTTCCCTTTGGCACAAAAGATGGCACAACGCATTATGCATTACACGCCTCAAATGGTCGAAGAAACACAGCGTTTGTTGGATTTGTTGGGTGTTCCTTGGGTCACAGCTGCAGCTGAAGGTGAAGCCCAAGCCGCCGTAATGGCAGCGAAAGGACAACTCGATGTCGTGGCTACACAAGATTGGGATGCGCTCCTGTATGGTTCACCTCTTCTCGTTCGAAATCTCATGGACGATGGTACCAAGCGCTATGGGCGGGTCGTCCATGCTCAAGCCATCAAGTTGGAAGAAATGCTTGAGAACAACGAATTGACACGAGAACAACTCGTTGACTTGGCGATTATGATTGGGACAGATTTCCACCCTGGTGTGAAAGGCATTGGTCCGAAAACAGGTCTCAAATTAATTCGACAACACGGGGATATCGAAACCGTCTGTGAAGTCAAAGGAAAGGAGGTCCCAGAACGCCTTGATGAAATTCGAACCATTTTCCTCCACCACCCAGTTGTGGACGTTGCAGATGCTGATTTACAGCCCGGTCAAGTGGACAAAAAAGGCCTCATTCAATTTTTGCAAACAGAACGTAACTTCAGTCAAAACCGCATGGACAAGGCCTTCGATAAACTCACACAAGCGGGTTTGTTACGAGAAGGAGGGCAAACCTCTTTGTTCTCATTCTGAAGGTTGAATGTGACGAAACGGGCTGGCCAAGGTCTTCACACCTAAATGATCCACAACTGCTCCTCTTGCCCTCGATTGTTGGTCGTGTAGCGCTTCAGAAACGGTGTTGACTGGTGCACAAGGAATGCCATCGAGCATGGACTCCAATGAAGCGCGGGAACGGGTGGACATCGCTTCTTGGACGCATGCTTCAACCTGCTCTCGCTCCTCAATTCGAACCTTGTTGTCGCGCCAACGTTCTGGTACGTCTAATTCCAGAGCAATAACGAGTGCGCCCCATTGACGCGTTGAGCCGACGCCGAGTGCAAACCATCCGTCAGCGGCCTCAAAGACTCGATAGGGTACGAGGTTTGGGTGTGCAGTCCCCATTCGAACCGGCGTCATTCCGGCGAGGGCATTGTGCCCTTGGTTGACCAGTGCAGCGATAGCGGTATCCCACAAAGAAAGGTCGATACGTGAACCTTGGCCCGTACGCTCCCGATGAAAGAGCGCCGCCAGAACTGAACTGACCGCATTCATTCCAGTCATCACATCAATCCAGGCAACCCCCACTTTAGCTGGGGGGCCATTGGCATCTCCAGTGATGGACATAATACCACTACGCGCCTGCATGGTGAGGTCAAAGGCAGGTTCATCTCGGCGAGGGCCTGTCTGCCCATACCCCGAGATACTGCAGACAATGAGGTGTTTGGGTAGCGGTCCAAGATATGATTCAAGTGTGCCCGGCTTGAAGTTTTCAAGCACCACATCAACGTCAGCCATCATGGCAAGCAGTCGGCCTTTTTCTTCCTTGATGTTGGCTTGAACGATGGTCTTGCCACGATTGCAGGAAAGAAAGTAGGAGGCGACTTCTTTTCCATCGAATCCCGGTTGAAATGGTGGGCCCCACTCACGGGTATCGTCACCCCAAGGAGCCTCAACTTTGGTGACGGTGGCTCCCAAATCAGCAAGTGATTGTGCAGCATGTGGTCCAGCGAGAATTCTCGAAAGATCCAAGACACGAACGCCGGTTAATGGTTGAAGCATGTTCAATGGCTAGCCTTTCGGCAATTCAACATATTCATTGAAAGGAACATTCACGACCAACTCGTGGTCGGGTTCGGTCAAACCGACTTCAGTTCTTGTCGTTTTGGACTTGGACACGGATGTCCTGTGCTGCGGTCTTAGCAGCTTGCATAGCCTTGCGGACACGGGTGCCTGCAGCGGCGTTGCCCTTGTCGTGCTTGACAGCATCAGCAAGAGCGGCGTTTAGGTTTTCAATCATCTCATTCATCATAGCCTCGACGGACATGTTCCCGCCGTCCCGACATTGGGTTATTATTGGTTACTATGGGATTGCATGAATCCGCGCCCAAGATTGGAAAATCTGGGGCGCCGAAGGAATAAATTCCGCTCCAAGGGCCTGAAACAGAGGCCCTTGATTAGCGAGGGATTGAAAACCCTCACCATGGAGGCTTTGTCAAGGGGGGCAGACGATGGGGTTCCGAAAGCGTTCAACACAACCTGACCCAGATCCTGTTTCAACCCAAGAATGGATGGACTCCATTCGGGCTGTTCAAGAACAGCAAGGTGACGATGAAGCACGACGTTTGCTCCAAGCCACTGTGAACGCTGCCAGGGACGGTGGCGTGGACATTGATCTTGTGAACACCCCCTACCTCAACACCATTCACCCCGATGACCAAGGCGCTTATCCCGGTGATTTGGATTTGGAACGACGCTTGCACAACATCATCCGATGGAATGCCATGATGATCGTCACCCGAGCCAACAAATATTTCGATGGTATTGGCGGCCACATCTCCACCTATGCCTCGGCCTCTCATGCCTGGGAAATGGGGTTCAATCATTTCTTCCGCGGCAAGGACGGGGACGGCAGTGGTGACCATTTGTACTGGCAGGGCCATGCTTCACCTGGGATCTATGCGCGAGCATGGCTTGAAGGACGATTGTCCCACGAGCACATGGAAATGTTCCGACAAGAAACGGGTGGCCAAGGCCTCTCGTCCTACCCCCATCCCCGCCTGATGCCAGAATTCTGGGAATTTCCTACTGTGAGCATGGGGTTGGGTGCGATGACCGCGATCCATCAAGCTCGCTTCAACCGTTACATCGAACACCGAGGACTTGCCAACACTCACGGTTCGCGAGTCTGGTACACCATGGGGGACGGGGAATCGGATGAACCAGAATCGCTGTCACAACTCTCGCTTGCTGGGCGGGAAGGGCTTGACAACATTGTCATGACTATGAATTGTAATCTCCAGCGACTTGACGGTCCTGTCCGTGGAAATTCGAAGATCGTCCAGGAGTTAGAAGGTCGCTACCGTGGATCTGGGTGGAATGTCATCAAAGTTCTCTGGGGCTCTTCATGGGACGCTCTGTTTGAACGTGACCACAGCGGTGCGATCGCCACCCGTCTTGACCAATTAGTCGATGGTGATGAACAGCGTATCATGACCGCTGAAGGCGCTATTATTCGTAAGGATTTGTTCAACAGCCCTGAACTGAAAGCCTTGGTTGAACACCTCAGCGATGAGGAACTTGAACACCTCTGTGCTGATGTTGGAGGTCATGATTTCGTCAAACTTCACGCTGCCTACGCTGCTGCTACGGCTCACAAAGGCCAACCAACCGTGGTCTTGATCCGCACCATCAAGGGATACGGATTGGGCCCAGCTTTTGCTGGCCGCAACACCACCCATCAGAAGAAAAAAGCCGATATCGCGACCATGAAATGGATGCGTGACGACATTGGATTGCCATTTACTGATGAAGCGCTTGAAGACTATCCCTACGTCATGCCAGAAGATGTTCCTGAACTTGTGGCCTACGCCAAATCACGCCGGGAAGCACTTGAGGGATACCTTCCCTCGCGCCGTTCGCCCGAATTTGGACTTACTTTACCCGACGCTGACACCTACGGTGAATTTGACGAGGGGACAAAAGGGAGCTCGCAGGTGTCGACCACCATGGCCTTTGTTCGATTGATGCGTTCGCTGATGAAGAACGAAACGCTTGGCCCCCATGTGGTCCCCATTATTCCCGATGAAGCCCGAACTTTCGGAATGGATCCGCTCTTTTCAGAATTCGGAATTTACCATCCAGAAGGTCAAATGTACAAGCCAGTGGACCACAAGGTCTTGATGAAGTACAAAGAATCCCAGAAGGGTCAGATTTTTGAAGAAGGGATTAACGAAGCAGGCGCCACATCGACCTTCATCGCTGCAGCCACCGCATATTCAACTCACGAAACACCGATGATTCCCTTCTACACCTTCTATTCCATGTTCGGATTCCAACGGGTTGCTGACCTCATCTGGTCCGCCGCAGACCAGCGCGCCCGAGGGTTTCTCATCGGAGCAACCTCGGGGCGTACCACACTCAATGGAGAGGGATTGCAGCACCAAGATGGGCACTCACTGCTGATGGCTCATACCAACCCTGCAGTTCGTGCGTGGGACCCTGCCTTTGCGTTTGAGTTGGCTACCATCATCAAATCCGGTATCGAAGAAATGACCGTTCAAGGAAAAGATGTGATTCATTACATCGCCGTCTACAATGAAAATTACCCAATGCCTGCCAAGCCAAAAGGCGTTGATGAGGGAATTCTACGCGGCCTGTACCGTCTTCGACCTGCACCCAAAGGTGACGGTCCTGTCGTGCGCCTCATTGGGTCTGGGCCGATCATGCTCCAAGTCTTGGACGCCGTTGAAAAACTGGAATCCTACGGTGTACGAAGTGAAATTTGGTCGGCAACATCCTACGGTGAATTACGTCGTGAAGGAATGGAAACTGACCGTTGGAATCGTTTGAATCCTACCCAAACCAAGCGCACTCCTTGGGTGGAAGAACAACTGAAGGAAACTTTGCCAACCGTTGCTGTATCGGATAACATCGCTGCGGTCCCCGACATGATCCGGCAATGGGTTACTGGTGACTTCAACGTCCTAGGCACGGATGGTTTTGGTCGTTCAGATACACGAGAAGCACTTCGTCGTTTCTTTGAAATTGACGGCGCAGCCGTTGCTCTTGCAGCAATTTCTTCATTGGTTCGAAATGGTACAATTGACGCAACAGTCTATGCTGAAGCCCAGGCTGCATTTGAGGTTTCAACCGAGCGCAAAGATATCACTGAACTGTGATTCAAAGGGTAGCGAGTGTACTGGGGGACCGAATACCCATTGTACTTCTCCATAATGTCTTGAGGGGTTTGCAAGAACCCTTCTGATTTTGTGGAAATGATATGTCAGTTGACTGTATCTGCCTCGGTTTGCTTCTCTTTGTTTCTCTCTTCTTCAACAGCGTCAGCAACCTTACCTGCCGTATGAAGAGCCTTCTTTTTCAAACGCTCGAAGTTAAGATATATCGTTCCACCAACTGTCAAGAAAACGCCCGCAATTATTGTAAAAATACCTCCAATGTAGATTCCAACTCTAGGTTCGTTATCATCAAAGGTTGCGAATCCAGTTTGAACCATCATAATCCCAGCAATGAGTACAAGTATTCCAAATATTATCGATGAGAAGGAGATGATTTTTTTCTTCGTTGTGTTTGTCATAATATGTCTCTCTCTATTCTTCCCAATAGTGCTTACATCAAATACTAATGCCTAAAATTACCCCACGCTATACCCTCTGTACATACAGTTCACGCGTCGGTACGGACGCGTGGGACGCTTGTCGTAAGGGTATACAGAGGGGTAGCGAGTGATTTGACCCACTGCAAGCCCTTTGAAATCGAAAATATCTTTCACTGGATCTTCGGATAATCCTAACAATTTATCCGAATCGGTTTGTTCATACACCGCCTTCATCTGGGTTAATCATGGAAAATAGAAAATTAGTGATAATCATTATTTCAGTTATTACAATGGTTTTTGCGCTGATTTCCATGTTCTATTTTTCAAACGAACTTGAGAAAATAGGAACTTACGAATCGATAAATCTACTCTATATGTTGGTATCTCAAGCAGTATGTGGACTTGGATTGATCGCATTGATCGTGGGTTTAGGATTGAAGAATTCAAGTCCAGAGGAATCATTTTGACGAGTAGACTGATGACGTGATTAACTATTCAAGTCAGGACTTTTTTGGAATCATGAGAACATCAGTTGTGCTTGTTAAGGATGTTTCATCGAT
>JAKMEE010000043.1 GCA_022426155.1 Candidatus Poseidonia sp.
CACCATCAGGACAATCATCAACACCATCATTGACGAATTCCATAGAAATATTTGTTCCATCCATGCAGTCAAACCAGTTGTCGACAACTCCATCACCGTCAAAGTCTTGAGGCTCATCACTGCCATCTTCGCAGTCCTCATCTCCATCGTTAACCCAGTCGAATGGGATTTCATCACCATTGCCACAAACGAAAGTAGGGCCATCGTAAACCTCACCACCATGCTCAAGCAATGTGAAACTGACATCACCAACACTTGTGCCGTTGGTCAAGTTCACCGTGGGCGGGTTTTCATGTACGTCTCCAAATTGGCCACCGGCAGAGCGTAACTCACCGACGTCGTCTACGCAGTTTAGTCCTGCAGTAACGACCCATTCTCCTTCTGGAGCATTCGTGCTAGAATATGAACCGGCGCCGTCGAGCCCCATCCCCCACGAGGTGTAGTTATGAGGGTCATCTTCTCCAGACAGGATAAAATCATCCCAATCAGAAGGTGTAACGAGGGAAAGGCCACCAGTACAATTCCAAGTGCTAAGATATGCATCATCTTCCCATGTTAACATTCCACCAATGATGGCTGTTCCGTTTGCTACGCCACCTTCATGGCTAAATTCAATAATGCCATCGGTCTGTAATTCATTTGTATTTTTCAAGAGTGGCGAGGTCGCCATCAAAAGCAGTGTAAGGGCAATGAGGCCCGCGGTTATCGACTTAGTATTCACTATTTTCACCAACCTGCGATAGTCGGCTGTGGTTTAATGCTTACGGCCTCAAACCCGAGCCCAGTCATTGAATTGCATGCTCTGCAGGCATCCGACCGCGCAACCTGAGCCACGATTCGCTGCAGAAAATCAGCCCGTAAATCGAGGCGAGCCATAGGGTTGGCCGACCCCAGGTTGCTACATCTCCAGAGAGTATCCCCTCACTGATCGTGAGTAAAACACACAGCCATACTAAAGTGAGGCCATGAAGAATCCAACGAACGGCACTCAGTAATTCTCGAGAGGTGGCCTTCATCTCAGTTAATTCAGCCTTGGTGAGCAACGCTGAAACCCCCACAATCTTGTCTAACGCGGTTCCACCATTCCAGCGAATTCTGCCCAACTTGAACCGAGTGGAGTATTCGATACCAGTGAATAAGGTGACCCACACCACCACCACCTCAAGAAACGGCTCAGCTCCACGCAAGTCAAGCGACCCCCAAAGAGACCAACAAAGGAGCACCCATAACCACCCTACAAGTGCCAATTGAGAAGCGTGAGCGAACTGACTTATTTTTCTGAGTAATTCAGCATCGTGCGATAGAACCGTTTCAAGAATGACCACACTGCCCGTTGCAATGCACATGATGGCACTGGCCAAAAGCCACCACCCCGACAAATCATTGTCTCGCCACGATAACATCAGCGACGACAACGTCCACATGAGGACGACCACAGATGCAAGATTCACGGCTGCTTGCATAGTATAGAGAGGGTCTCGACCGTCACGTAAGACTGCAAGCCCCCCCATCAATCGAACTTCAAAGGCAGAATCATCCACAATTCCATGACCTGCCGCCGCCATCCCTCCAGCAGATTTCATTCTCGCTTGTTCAACGATACTCACCGCCGCCCCAGTTTCCCAATCATCTCCTCCGCTCCAAGAGGACCCCCGGCTTGCTGCATGAGCAGCACCTGCGCCGCGGGATTTACCTCCACGCGCAGACCGAGTCTTCGCCCAGGCACGAATTTCAGGAGTGATAATTTCTTCGACTTGATCCTCGTTTAACGGGGCTCCGTGGTCTGTGTAAAGCCAACGACATTGAATGGGAACGGGATTGGCATCCACATCGGGTGCGACCATTTGGAATTGGCCAGGCCCGAGAGTGGGTAATTGAGCGACAAGGTCCTGGTCGCCACCGCTTTCTTTGAGTAAATGCCGAACCTTCTCAACGTCTTGTGGTTGGGTGAACCGACCGATGAACGTCGTGTTCGCTTGTGCGAGGATTTTGTAATCCACATCGCTGACATTTTGCGTCGCAAGAACACATGCTACGCCGTATTTGCGGGCTTGTTTGAAAATTAATTTGATCAGGTCTTTGGCAGGAGGGTTGCGCGGGTGAGGGGGCAGATATGGGGCCACTTCATCCATGAAGAATAGCAATTTCAATTCGCCTTCCGCTGGTTGCTGAGTGAGCATCCAATCGTATAATTCACGAGACAGTTCCTGAACGAAATACTGTTTTTGATTTTCATCCTGAATCGTGTTCAAGTAGACAATGTTCAGAGGTATTTTTCCACCAATCGCAGGTTCAACAAAGGCATCAATATCGATGGGCACGCCGTTTGAAAAGAGCAGCTGATTCACACCAGATGAAAAAGCCGCCAACCGCCGAGCAAGGTCGCCTCTAGTGGATTTTGGTAACCGTTCCTCAAAGTTTGTCAAACGGTATTCCATCATAACTTCGTCCCAGGTAGGGGGGTCAATCTTGTCCTCTTCTGCTTCGTACTCATCGAAACATTGAGGGTAAAGGTGTCGAATGAATTCTTGGTGTGGGTCCCGTACCACGCGAGCAAGAGCCTGAAAGTCTCCGACATCAAGTCCACAGCGGGTTCCTTCAACCAAAATTTCGTAGAGGAAAGGTTTCACTGTCTTGCCTTGGGCCTTCTCCACGTCAAAACCTGCAAGGTTTGCAAATCCTGCGGCAACCATGTCCCAAGCAGTGATGGCCTCTTCGGGGTCCAAATCAGCAGGAGGGGCACGAAATGGATCGATGCACAGGGGCAATCCTTTGCTACGTAGCGGCGTCCAAATTCTTACTTCACACATATCAAGTAATTTTTTGGCGCGTTGCACATCCCCGTCGTTTTCTTCCAAATTTACAGGATCAATGCCAAGGGCCAACCTCGCCAAATCTCCTTGGGGGTCAATAATCAATGAAGGAATGCCAGCAAGAGCCGCTTCCTCAATCAAAGCCTTCGCCATCACCGTCTTACCTGAGCCGGTTGAACCTAACATGGCAGCGTGCCTTGCTAGGATTTGAGGTTGAATGTCAATGGGGCGTCCATCATCTCTTCGGTGGCCGAGAAACATCCCTCTCGGTTTGAATTTCTTGGCAGATCGTGAAGGCGTCGCAGGCGCCTCGGAAGCGAGGAGATCGTCAACCAAACTTCCTAGACGCGAATCCCCCTCGGGTGGATGCACGTCCTCTGACACCATGCAAGGCCAATCGGGTAGGGGGTCTTCAAAGGCGCGACGGGGACACGGGCAGAGACGCAGACTCAAGGAGGGGTGTGCGTTCGCCGAAGCATGAAGCGAATCCCCATGGCGCGGCCAACATGGGATGATGAAATGCGAGATGCCGCATTGACCACCCTCGACTCACTCCAATGGGTCAAGGGCCCCCAAGGAAAACACTTCGGTCAAGAATTCGCTCATTACTGCGGGGCGGTTCAGGGCACCCCCTGCCAAAGTGGCTCGGTGGCTTTGTGGGGGGCCTTACGCCTTCTTGGTATTGGGCCGGGCGACGAAGTGATCGTTCCTTCTTTGACATACATAGCGACAGCAACATGCGTTTCATTGGTGGGGGCGACACCCGTTTTTGTTGACGTTGAATCTGAGCACTGGTGCTTGGATGTGAATGCAGTGGCCTCGGCCAAGACAGTCAATACGAAAGCCGTTATCGGCGTACATCTCTTTGGACAGTTGTGTGATGCTAAGCTTGGACAATGGTGTGATGAACACAATATTGCTTACATTGAAGATGCCGCCCAAGCCCACGGGGCAATGGAATTGACCGCCCCTCACCGCAAAGCAGGAGCCCTCGGGGACGTGGCCTGCTTCTCCTTTTTCCCATCAAAAAACCTGGCCGTTGGAGGGGAGGGTGGGATGTTGATGACCAAACGAAACGATCTCGCGGCGAGGATGGACGCCTTGGTCAATCACGGGCGAGACCAACGTTTGGAATCGCAAGAACTTGGATCCAACCTCCGTATGTCTGAGGTCACAGCGGCCATTGGACGCATCCAATTAGGACGCTTGGAAGCATGGATTGAGCGACGCGAACACATCGCCAAACAATTCAGCGTGGCATTTGACGGGTTGGACGCAATCCAACTCCCACGTATCAGAGAAGGAACTCGTCATGCTTGGCACCAATACTGTTTACTTGCACACGACCCAACAGGACTTCGAGAAGCCCTTGACGCCAAAGGAATTGATTCACGGGTGTATTACAGCACACCCTGCCACCGCCAAAACGTGTATTCGAATCATCCACAACACACTCAAACACTGCCAATTACCGACGATATCGCATCTCGCTTAGTGGCCATTCCTGTCCACCATGAACTGTCGGATGAAGAAGTAGAGCGTATCATTTCAGCCGTGATTCAGTCATCGACCTGACTCATAAGCATGCGAGAAAGTGCAGCGTTGGACCAAGATTTCAATCCAGTAATTTCTTGCCCTACCCACGATGGAATCAGAACGGGTGAATCGGACTCTTCAAGTTCAACTTCGGCCAGAACGAGGCCTGCCAAACCTCCTTCAAACTCATCGACTTCCCACACATTCCCATCTCCACCAGCCCACTCATAACGTGTTTTTTGCACGAATGGAAAGGACCCTGTTGCAAGAATTGAGGCGGCCACCGCATTGGGAAGCACCCACTCCAATTCATCTGCAGCGTCCACGCGTACCTTGGCTTTGCAGGTGAGAATGAAAACCCCGTCACGATGGCGGAGGCGCGTGGTCCAAGATGTATGATTCATCCAACACGCTTGCTCTTCTTTCGAGAGTCGGAGAACTTCTTTTCCTCCGTATGATAAAGTAAATTCACTTAATTCAAGCGCATCACTGGGGAGGTAATGCTGAATAATCACAGAATGTTTTGAGTTGATTCGCCAAGGCTTTTCCTCACGTCCATCGACAAGAAAGCGGCGTTCAATTTCGAGATTCGCTACCATTGCTTCACCTCATTGAGGGGCACTTGGGGGGGAGCAGGGGCCGTCGGCGCCACCACGAATCGCACTTCTTCAGTAAGTTCAGTGCCTGCAGGGCCAAGGGTGACTCGGTCAATCTTGAATTTTTCATCATCCAATAATGTTGGATCATTGGATCGGAGTCGTCGTTCAAGCGCCGCCGAGGTACGCATGGCTCGTATGATCAGCCATAATGGGAAGGCCAAACCAATCAATCCAATGACCACTCCAAGAACTGGGTTGGTCCCGGCCATGCATCATCCACTCCTAACAAACGCATCAAGATGTGCCCGTTCTTTCCAACAAGGCGTCCCAAGAGGCCTTGGCGTAGGCCGCCGCACTTTCAGCGGGCTTCTCACTACGGTGAATGCCCGAGCCAACAATGATGCAATCTGACCCAGCCATCACGGCGTCGCGTGGGTTTCCGTAGCGTTGGCCCATAACCCCATCGCCCGTTTGGAGGTTGACGCCCGGCGTCCAAATCATCTTTCCATCGCCCGCTCTTGCTCGCAGCGTTTTGATTTCTTCAGGGTTTGATCCGTTGCCAATGAACCCAAACACACCATCGTGCTGAGTTCCAACAGTCACCACCTTGTGTGTGTAATCAGGGTCAAGCAAATTTCCACGGCTTGACATTTGAGCCAACAAGAGGACTCCCCCAGAACGGTTGCATTCCTCCCAACCAGCATGAAGTCCGTCAACGATATCAGGCCCCGAGATGAGATGGGCAGTCACCAAATCAGCCCATGTGCCAATGCTGTACACGCCGCCCATTTGTTGCTTGGAGATTCCCCCAATGTCTGCAAATTTCCGATCTTCAAAAATTAAGAGATTCAATGATGCTGCCCGTTCACAAAAGACCGCCCACCCTTCGGCTGTCCAATCCTTGACGAGGTCAACATGCGTCTTCAAGGCCGCAATATGGGGGCCGACTTGCTCAATCAACTCGAACAATCCAGCCATCGTTGAACGGTCTGCAGCAAGGCAGACCAGACTCTGCTTTTGGGATGCTACTTCCATGTATTTCTTGGCCATGCTGCTGGTGGCCGAACTCCACCGTTCTCCCCAAATCGCGGCGGCTTCCATGAACAAAGGTGAACCGACCCTGCCCTCAATCCTTACGGCGTAGAGTTTTGACAAACAAACATCACCTTCATGATGGGCCGCCGCGCCAATCCATCCATGCGCCGGGCGTTATTTCTCACCGTCCTGTTGCTTTCCATGCCGCTTTCAGGTTGCTTAAGCGACGGAAAAAATGACGAGGACGAAGGCATGAACGGACCCTATCCGTCCATTTGGGACCGTCATGAATTGGATTGGAATTGGAGCAGTTCAATTTCCTATGTTCTCGAACCAGGGCCCTACGAAGCTTTAGACGTCCAAGAAGCAACTTTTGAGGTTGATACATCTGGCGTTTGGGAGACCGGTCCAGCAACCTCCAACGTCCACCTGTCCTACTGGCTCCCCTCCAATACATTGGACGGCGAATCGGTCCCGGTCATCGCCGTGATCAGCCCCTACTTTTCTTACGGGCAACCCGGTTCAGAAAGCGGAGCAACCAACGTTGTGGGGGCGGGGCGGGGCGAATTCATTTACGAGAATTATGTTCCCCACGGGTATGCCTTTGCACAAGTATCCGTCTTTGGTACAGAAGAATCTTCGGGATGCTTCGATTACCGCGGTGAAGGGGAAGGCTGGGGCATTCATGCCGCAGTAGAATGGCTAGGCCAACAGAATTGGTCCAACGGGAAAGTCGGCCTGTACGGAAAATCCTACGAGGGCGCGACTCAGTGGGAGGCAGCGGCTCTTGGAAGTGAATACTTGGCCACCATCGTCCCAATTTCCGGCACGACTGGATTGCATCCACTCCTTTACAAAAACGGTAGCGCAGAGGCACGAAGTCAAGTGATGCACATGAATTATTTTAGCAGCACGGTCGACTATAACCAGGACGATTTTGACAACATTTGCCCCGACATTATCGAGGGCTTCTTCGCAGGTCCAGTCACCTATGGTGCAGGAGAACTTGATCCATACATGGCGAATTATTATGATGAGCGAGAGCATATTTCTAAAGCCTTGGAGAATTACAAAGGCAGCGTGTATTGGGTCCAGGGAATGCAGGATTGGAACGTTGACCCCCACCAAGTATTCCCGTGGTATCAGACCTTCATTGATGACGGGTTCGAAGTTCGTGGAATGCTTGGACAATGGGAGCATAATTACCCCGACCAATGGACAAAACACAATAATCAGGATTCAGGATACGGCGGAGAAGCCATTCAGAATATGACGCGTTGGGATTGGGCCCAAGACCTCTTTGAGTGGTTTGAATATTATCTCAAAGGCGTGGGGCCACAACCGGACCTCCATGCCCAAATTCAGCGCAATGATGGAGAATGGAGAATTGAACCCACATGGCCCCCACTCGATGCAGAACCTCTTGAACAACCTCTTGAGGATTGCACACAAAGCGGCCAGCAAGTCGCTGGAGCAAGTGTTGCTGGCGGAGGGGCGTTGAGTGTGACGTTTGAATGCCCTGCACTTTTTGAGGATCAAACCGCTCACCTTTCGGGCCTGTTCCGACTTCATCTTGATGTAACGGCAGCCATGGACGGCGGCCAAATATTCGCAGAGATGCAAGATGCGGAAACAGGGCTTCGGCTGGGGCATGCGACCATGGACATACGTTACCATCAGGGCGGCAGCGACCCAACAACGGTCTTCCCGGGTCAGGGCTTGACCATGATGATGGAATTTCAAGCGATAGACGCCATCTTGCCTGCAGGGCACGGAATCCGCCTTGTACTCACTGAAACAGGAGAGGATTACCTCGCACCCGCATGCGGACTTCTGTGTCCCGTTACGGTCAACGGAGGAATGCTCACCGTCGACCATATCCTAAGAGATGGTAGCAACATGTTGCTCACTCCCCAGGGCGAGGATGCTGCAAATAATCAGTGATTATGATAAAGCGTTGAGTTCGATGGTGAAGGTTTGAACAACCCATCACACCAGGGTTCGAATCACATCAATACGTGTGACCAATCCAACCAAGATACCAACGTCAAGCACCCACAAGGCATCAACCTCCTCGAGTCTTCTTCTGGCCTCCTTCACCGATGTTGTGACGTCCACGACCGGAGGCTGCCTCCGCATAATTGATTGAACTTCTATGGCGGTTGGGGACGATGAAGCAAGGAGGTCGTCTTCCGAAAGCGCACCTAATAGGGTCTGGCCAGACAGTACTGGTAGTTGAGAAACACCAGTCTGCACCATTCGTTCAACGGCAGTCTGCACCATGTCTGTTGGAGCCAGAGCAAACAGATCAACCGTCATAATATCACCAACCGTATGAGCGTCATCAGGCGCTTCTATTCGTTGCAGAGCTACAACAAGACGCCGCAAGGTTGAGGCGCGAGGATCCACTGATTCTGTCTCGACCTTGGCAATCACCGATTGACTCAGCCCAGAAATTCCTGCAAGAGCCGCCTGTGTTAGGCCGAGACGCTTTCGCCACCGCCGTAGCGCACTTCCCGACGGGACCTCCATGACTCCTCCACCGAGTCATGGCTCATGATGCTTTCACGCTTTACCATCTCCGGCAGACCCATTTTCTCCCTTGGTGCCAGTGAGTCCCCGATTATTCATTTGCAATAAGGAATTCTAAAATAACCCTCATCCGAACAATCATTCGTGAGAAAGCAGGCATTTAGACAATTCAAATAAGCACTCAAAACTAATTAAAATAGTCAAATGACAACAAAATGAGAATATTTACTGAGCGTATGGTTGATATACCGTCTCGTCTGAAGACCGCACGATATCATGGAATTACCCAAAGCGAAACTGGAATACATCTGGCTTGACGGCTACGAACCAACACAAAACATGCGAAGCAAGACAATGGTGAGAAATAATTTCTCTGGCGAACTCACAGATTGCCCTCAATGGATGTTTGACGGGTCCTCAACCAAGCAAGCAGAAGGCGGCGATTCGGATTGTCTGCTCGAACCTGTCGCAATTTTCCCAGATCCCGCACGGATCAACGGCTACCTCGTAATGTGTGAAGTCCTCAATCCGGACGGAACACCCCACCCCAGTAATGGCCGAGCAACCATTGACGATGACGATGACGATTTTTGGTTCGGCTATGAGCAGGAATATTTCATCATGGATACTGACACACAACTCCCGGTTGGCTTCCCAGTAGGTGGCTACCCCGGTCCGCAAGGACTGTATTATTGCTCAGTAGGGGGCAAGAATACCCACGGTCGTTCTTTCGTAGAAGAACATGCAGACTTGTGCTTGGAAGCTGGAATTAACTTTGAAGGCATCAACCAAGAGGTTGCTTGCGGCCAATGGGAATTCCAAGTTTTTGCCAAGGGCGCTAAGCGTGCTGGCGACGAACTTTGGGTTGCCCGCTATCTTCTCGACAGGTTGACTGAGAGTTATGGATATTACATTGAATATCATCCAAAACCAGTCACTGGCGACTGGAATGGCTCAGGAATGCACGCGAATTTCTCCAATGGCGCTATGCGTGATCAAGGCGGCAAGGAACTCTTCGACACCATTTGTGAAGCCTTTGGAAAGAACATCAAGAAACACATGGACGTTTACGGCGCCCACAACGAACTTCGACTCACTGGCCTTCATGAGACCCAGTCAATCGACCAGTTCTCCTACGGAGTTTCTGACCGAGGGGCATCGATTCGTGTTCCTGCATCGGTTCCAACAGATGGTTGGGTTGGTCGACTTGAAGACCGCCGCCCAGCATCAAACGGAGACCCCTACAAGATCGGGGCCGTCATCATTGAAACAACGAAGTCAGCGTTCTGAGCCATCTGTCACGGCTCATCCTCGTAGGGGCTTTCCAAGCGCCTTGCTCGAAACGTTCCAATCATGATAGTAGCAATCACGGACAATGTCATGATGTTTGCTACAATCATGGCGAATGATTCTACCAAGATGCCGTAGATCAGCCAAAGCATGAGAGCCAAAGATACCACTGCGAACGATGTCATTGACAAACCGTCATGGCGCTTGTGGACCCATACTTCGACGATTTGGGGGCCCCATGCTATGATTCCAATAAACCCAGCGAGAAGCCCAATGCCTTCGACCCACACGCTGTCCATGTTCCTGAGCGCCAGCCCGACCCTCATGAGGCTTCTTCTCCAGTAGGAATTTTTTTATGAAATCCGTCTAAAAAACCTCAACATGCCCGCGGGGTGTTCCTTGAGGCTGTTAGACCAAGCCCCCCACCCTCACAATTGCCGCTTTCAAGGATAAATTCCAGGCGAGACTGCCGTCCATAGGTCGAGGATGAACTTCACTTCATGTTCAATGAGCCAGTGGTTTGGTCGAGTGGTGGTTGCCGGTGAAGCTGGAGACAGATGAATGCTCCTGGTTCCGAAGAGCACGTGGCAGGAGTGTGAGGGCTGGAAGGCCCACGACTAAGTGCAAAAGATTGAGCATGATGGCCGCTTCAAAAGTCCCCGAACCGAAGGAGAACATTCCGTAGGCCACTAAGAACAGGAGGCCGCTAACCCTCCACCACTTGTCAGGCTTGTTGGTCACTATTTTCAGTAAGGTGTGGAAGACAACCGTGGTTGCACAGAAGGCAACAGTAGCCACAAAACTTGCCAGCGTGAACAATACGGGAGGGAACATGGTATCGGATTGCCTCTCCCAAGGCGCCCAAGGCGTATCCATGCCTAGGGCCAAGGTCAACACGCCCGCTCCTCCTGCGGCCAACGCACCAATCAAGACCAAGGTCCTAATGGAAGCCTTTAGCGCCACAAGTTGGGTGGTGATCACGGTCTCTGTTTAGCACAGTAGTACATATCCTCATGTTTTTCGTATCGAAACAGACACTAATCCCAGTACAGAACGATGCAAGCCCTCGCGCCTACTCCATGACTCAAGCAGCCGGAAAGCGGCATCGCCATCAATGCGATTGAAACATCGAGGGGGCAGAACCCCGAGTCATGGTTATCCCAACCAACTTTGCATGAATGTTTCATCAGAGACGGCTCCGAAGAAGAACCAGGGCGACTAAAAAGCCATTCACGCCCAAAACCAAGTGTGGCAGGTAAACCAGGTTTTGTGTGAGGGCAAGTAAAAAGATGACAATTGATTGCATTCCATAGCCAAGAGAAGATGATACAGTTAACTCAAACCGTAAGTTCTCAGAGCCCTTTCCGCACAACGACGAGACCAGACTATCCTGCCAGCTGAAAAATAGAACATAAATTGTGTGAAAAACATTCACAGTTCTTTGCCTCTCCCAAGGTTGAGCAATAGGACGAACGCGTTCGTCAATTCGGCTTGTTGAATCTCCAGACCCCAGCATCCTCATGAGTATTGAAAAATGATTGAATAATGTATATTGTAGCAAGATTGCAAGAATCATCAGGGATGTTAGGCCTATTTTCCACTCTAGAACGATACCAAAAGCGCACATTACTGCGATGAGGCCAATCGTGTCAGCGACGGTATCCCAATATCTTCCAACATGCGATGGTCTTTCTCGGATACGCGCTAATTCTCCATCAACCGCGTCGATGACGCCTTTTATGATCAATAGAAAACAGCTTTCCAACAGATAACCTTCTAGGATTAACCATGCACAAAACAAGGAAAGCAGAAAGTGTATATTGGTAACTTGAATGACCGAGATTGGTTTTTTTTCAAGGAACCTTGCAACAATACGGGCAAAGGGGCGACCCCATTCAGAGAAGTTGAAAACGTCGACGGTGCCGTACTTTTGCTTATTGCTAACTCTTGATTCACCCATCGCAAAACACCTTACGAGGTCCAAGGAATCGCACTAGATGGCCGAGTTGAGGAAGTAAAGATTACTCTTCAAGCATTTCTTCAATTTCTTTTGATGCTAGAATCAAAGTTGGAGCCCAAAGACCGACAAAGATGCCTAATTCTTTGTTACCAGTTACAAAGTAGATGTAGAGAGATCCTACAACCGACAACATGCTTGCTACAAATCCAATTCGTGATATTTTCTTATTCATTTTTTTCACCTTGCCACCAAAAGGGTTTCTCTTTACCTTTAAACTGGTGTTTTGAAATGAAGCCCCCAAATAGCTTCAGCACATACATCTCACGCGTCCGTAGCGTTTGCACCGACCGACTGCAAGCCCATTGATTTGCTAATATCTGAGCAATGGGTATTGGGATAGACCCTCTGAACCTATCCAATAATCACAGAACTAGTCACAAGTTATGGTAGAATGAAAATTAGTATCCGATGAGAAGTAAAAGCAACATTGACACGGCGAGAATAGCATTTACAGTTCTAATTTTGTTCCAACGATTCCATGGAATTTCAAAATCAACACGAAATGATGTGGTTTTAGATTCCCCCAACGACTCAATATCCAAATTTTGTAGTGAATTATTTAGGGGAATATTAAATCGAAAAGTTGGTAATTGAACTCCAAATAGATACAGAATTGATGCAAATATGAGAAGATAGATTTGTGTTCCGCTTAGGTTCATTATTCCCAGAATCAATGTGATGATTATTGAAAGAATTGAACCTGCCCAAACGAGAATGACGAGTGGCTGGCTGTTTTGTATGATTCCATCCATGTGGCTGAATGCCAAAAGATACTCCTTGTCAGTAAGTTTTGCTATACCTGGCATAACAACGATCGCAAATCCAAACAACAACCCTGCTACCAACGAGCAGAGCATTATCGACAACATGAGTGTCACGTGTAAAGGCTCCATATTTGATGCCAAACGAACGTCTTAACAATTCTTCCTCATGATACATAACCGTGATTTAAAGTGAATCTGAGCAGAGGGGCCCCCTTTGCTTACCCATCAAAGCAGAGGGTACCCTTTGCAAAGATGCCCTATCAAAGGGGGGCCCTTTGCAATTGTGGAAAAGTATTTGGCAACAATAGATGTGGGATTACCATGAAGCCAAAGGCATTTTTCCTAACTTTGATAATGATTA
>JAKMEE010000015.1 GCA_022426155.1 Candidatus Poseidonia sp.
ATGGTGAACATGGCATTTATTGTCAATGTATTGCTTGATTGGTATTTTCTTATTCAAGAATAAGTAGTTGGTTTTCTTCATATTATACCAAATCACAATTCGATAGGTGAACCATCAAAATTAGGCGACGATACAGACGCTACCCATGTGATGGACGGGATAGGAAGGACTCTATTGAACTCATTCAGTTCCGACAAGTTTGTAATCATCTGAGAGTGGTGTGGCACCAGTTTCCATCGAAATGATTTTTCCATCTTTGAATCGCATGAACAAGAGCACTGCTTCAGAGGTAGAGCCGTTGGAGAAATGTGCGATTGAATGAGTTATGGCCACGTCTTCGTTTTCAAACAAAGTTCGTTCGTTTTCGCTTGTAACGGAATCATTACCTGCAAAGGAAAGAACATCAGCTTTCCCAAGAATGACACCACCTACATGAGGATTAAATTGGAAATCATCATGAATCAGTGCTTCAAGTGTTTCAAGATCTCCGGAATTCCAAGCTTCGTTATATGCATCGACAATCGACATGGCCTAAGGTCAGGTCGGCGGGATATAATTCTCATCCATGGCCGCATCAAACTGCGGGAAGGATTCCAATTTTTGCTAATGCACCCCAAACTGGGTCAAGGAACGCGGGGAGGAAGCGATGTCGGAGGTAGACAGCAGCAGCGAGTGAGATTTTTTGGACTTTGTTGAGTTTTACACGTTGAGTGAAAACGTCACCTTGCTGCTTTTCGATTTGGCGAAGAATTTTATCATAAAATGCGATCATGGCGGCAGGTGAATACCGTGTACGTCGTGGGAGTAGGGGGAGCAATTGTCGGGCTTCTTCTAGGTATGTTCTCGCACGTGCAGCATAATGGCGGCAGTACGGCTCCCAATGCTTGTTCAAAACAATTTGACCATCAAGTTCTGCTTCAGACATTTCATTGCGCTCGAGTTCATCCATCGGGAGGTAGACGCGGTCTCGTTGAATGTCTTCTCCAACGTCTCGTAAAACATTGGTCAATTGCATGAAAATCCCCCATGATTCTGCATATTTCTTGGCGAGAGGGTCATCATAGCCGTAGATCTCAATGCACATCAAGCCGACCACGGAAGCGACACGGTAGCAGTACACGTACAACTCGTCAAAACTTCGATATCGGTTATTGTAGAGATCATCCTCCATGCCTGAAATTAGGTCATCAAACAATTCTCTTGGTATGGTGTATTGATTGACGGTGTCCTTCAGTGCGAGGAATACAGGGTCAGTGGAATATACTTCGTTGTAGCAGGTCGACAACTTCTTTCGGAAAAAGAACAGTTGGGTGATCTTGTTGAGGTAAGCATCCTGGTCCAAGATAGTTCCTTGGTTTTGGAGTGATTCGAGTTTCTTTCGGTACATGGTGGCCTCAGGATCCATCTCGCCTTGACTCCCGGGAAACCGGTCAGCCCAATCGCCATCTGCGATGTCATCGGCTCGTCGACAAAATGCGTAAATAGCACACATTGCCAATCGTTGCTCCTCTGGCAGATATTTGAACGAATGATAGAAATTACCCGCTTCCCGCATGGTCAACTCTTCACAGTATCGGTATGCAAGTTTGAGGAGTTCGGCGGGAGGACGCTCAGACCAAATGGGGGCGTCGAGGTCATGGAATGGATCTTTGAGTTCGTTGCTCTCGCTTACGATTCCAATGAAAGCAGCCCCTTCTCGTAGCGCTTCCATTGCGGTCAAACTAACCGCTTTAACAGCATCTCGCGCCAAAGTGACACCAGCTCGAAGACGTTCGAGGGTCGTGGGAGGTTGGATCTTTTCGTCGCTATCTCGACTAGCAGCATTCCCCTTCAGAGGAAAGAGAAGGTCGAGTGGCTTGCGGCGTTCTAGCATCCTAACCAATGGCCCCTCGCAACGCTTCCTTATGAGTCCTCCTCTTGGGAGTGTGAAATTCGCCCCTCGTCTCCAACTATGTGGGTAGTTGCTTACTACGTTCAAAATTTCTATAGAGTGGATTCATTGGTCTTTGTTCTTCTCAAGGAGACGGCGAACGCCTCCAGGAATTAATAGTGCGCGGAATAATTTTCTCGCATAGGATTTGATTTCATCTCGAGTCACTTTAATTCGTTCTTCAGAATTGAGAATATTACCAGTTCGCAGAAGGGTGACGGTCCGTTGACCAATCAACACGGGGAGCATGACAGAGGCTTTCAGACGAAATTGCCCCTCTGGAATCATGCGAATATAATCAGTTGCAGCCTCCAAGTGTTCGTTGGTCATATCGAGATAGGCATCGTAGAGGGGTCGAAATGTATCCAAGTTTGCATCATCCATCAAATCCTCAGGGTTCAGGCCGTGTTGTGAAAGAGATTCACTGGGAATGTAGCATCTTCCGAATCGAAGGTCTTCAGGGATGTCGCGTAAGATGTTGATCATTTGCAGTGCTTTACCGAATTGGATTCCTTTTTCATGGAAGATTTTTTCCTTCTCGGGTGATAATTTCATCAGGTGGGCAAGGGACATTTTGGTCCAAAAAACGCCTACACAACCTGCGACCAAGAAGGTGTAATCATCAAGTTCGGCATTTGTCGTAAGGGACGATATGCTTCCTCCTTCCTTGGCAGTACCGAATCTCTTGAGGTCCAGCAATTGCCCTCCAATGATGATGTCAAGGCATTCGAGCATTCTCTCTTGGTCATCCTTTTCATAGATGCCAAGGCTTTCGACAACATCGGGTACGTTGCGTAGCAGTTCTGCTTCATGTTCGTTTGTTTGAATGTCTGCGATATCGCTGAAATCCGGAAGTTCGGTCGAACGACCTTGAACCGCATTGTTGTAACGCTCAAGGAGGTCGGAAAGAACTTCAGTTTCACCGTGTTTGGAATCTGCGATGGTGTCGGCAACACGTGCAAGCAAGTACAACAAACCAATTTGCCCTCGAGTTTTCTTTGGGAGATACTTCAAGGTTGGATAGAAAGAACGGGAGGTAGTTTCCAGTAACTTGTCGATTTTAGGATTGACTAGGACTGTCATTCTCTCTCCCCGCTAGGAGCCAGAATGCTTCTGGAAATGAAGATATGTGTCGCAAAAGAAGATGTCGCATTTCTGATGGATTCTGCGGGGTTCTTGACGCAATGCTTTAGGAAGGGTCGCCCAACCATCCAGAGAGGGGGAGCAGAGTGAACTGTGGCTCATGTGCAGAGGTCATCCCAGATGACAGTATGTTCTGTCCCGAATGTGGGGCGCGTCAAGACACCTCAATGGCGGGTGGATTCAATCCTGGAATGCCTCAACAACAAACCCAAGGATTTCCGCCACAAGGAATGAATCAGATTCCTCCTCAGCGAAATTTCGACCCTGTGATGAATCAACCACCAGCCATGAATCAACCCAATCAGATTCCGCCAGATGCGCTCCAAAACATGGCACAAGGCATCCAGCATCACCCCAACCTCCCACCGGGTGTATATCCCAATCAACCCGTTCAAGGTGGTTATCACCCCGCGGCTTATCCTCCTCAACAACCTGTGCCAAATGTAGCTCCGATCTCAGATATCCCTACCATGCCACGTGGTCCTTCAATTGCCAGTGGTGCTCTTCCCACTTCGAATGTTGCACCATTGAACCAAGGAGGTACAAAGATCGCTCAAAACCCATCCGCCTCGCCAACCGATACTATGGTCAACAGACTGGCAGAGGCTGAGCGAGCGGTGAAAGACGAACGCCGAAGTCAATGGCTTTCGATGAATCAATCACCCGCTTCATCCGTTCTTGCCAATCTCGGTGGAGGAGAACTTCCCGCACACCTCAGAAATGAGGGTGAAGCATCAAACCCGGCTGCAGAAATCATGGCCGGCGCGTTGGGTAATGCTGGTAAAGATGCGCCAAACGACGCTCTCTTGCGCAGAATTTCAGAAGTTGCCATTCGCCGTGTAGCTCGTAAACGAGGCGTAGCTGTTGAATCACCTCAAACAAAGTTGAATGAGGATGTCTTTGAAGTGAATGTGACGTTCATTGATGATGGCAGAGTACTTGACACGCCTGAAGATTTGGCACAAGCCTTTGAACACGCCATCCAAACCGAATTGGCTTTGAAGGGCTATGATCTGTCCACTTCAGTAACCATGTTCCGTTCGAGGGATGGGAAAACCGAGAAGATTGGTGAGGATGAACCTGAAGAGGATATGTTTGCCTGTGAAATTTGTGATGGTTTGGTGGCCGATAGCGATCCAACATGCCCACATTGCGGGGCTGTCTTTGAAGAAGAAGGAGAAGAGGCAACGGCTGCTCCATCCAGTCCGAAGAAGTCTGGCGGACCTCCTGGTCCAAAGAAGTCTGGCGGCCCACCTGGTCCGAAGAAGTCTGGCGGTCCACCTGGTCCAAAGAAGTCTGGCGGTCCTCCTGGTCCAAAGAAGTCTGGCGGTCCACCTGGTCCAAAGAAGTCTGGTGGTCCTCCTGGTGGCCCGAAGAAGTCCGGTGGTCCTCCTGGTGGCCCGAAGAAATCTGGTGGTCCTCCTGGTGGCCCGAAGTAATCTGGGGGTCCTCCTGGGCCGAAGAAGTCGGGTGGTCCTCCTGGTGGCCCTAAGAAATCTGGCGGTCCTCCTGGTCCGAAGAAGTCCGGTGGTCCTCCTGGCCCCAAGAAATCTGGTGGCCCCCCCGGGGGTCCAAAACGTGGCCCTCCTCGATGAGTTGAGTGAGCGCCATGAAGCAGCTCGATTTTGGAAAAATCCGCTTCTCAGGAACCCTTCGTCCCTCTCAAATTGCCGCTTCTGAGATTATCAAAAAGCAGCTTTCCCAAGGGGAAACAGAACTGTATATCGTGGCACCTCCAGGGTCGGGTAAGACCATTCTTGGTCTGCATGTGTGGGCTGATCTCGTTCGGCGCCCTGCCCTAGTACTTTCACCAAATTCAGCCATCCAGGCGCAATGGGTTGCTCGAACATCGTTGTTTGATCTTGATGGGAAAAATGAGTTTGTGGGACTGGATTCCGATCATCCTGGTTTGTTGACCTCACTCACCTATCAATCCTTAAGCATGGTAAGGACGAAGGGCGAAGATCTTGAAAACGCTGCCTTTGAACTATGGTCTGCCAAATTGCTTGAAATGGGTGAGGCCATTGACCAACTCTCCGCCGAAGCTTGGATCAATGACCTGAAATACAACAATCCGAGTTATTTTGAGAAGCAAATGAAAGGCTTCAGGAAGAAAGCGAGGGATCAATTATCTGAAACAAGCGGAACCCTGTCCTGGCTCAATGAAAGTTCACGTGCAACCATTGAGAATTTGAGGGCTTCAAATATCGGGCTGATCATTCTCGATGAATGCCATCACTTGACAGAACACTGGGGTAAGGTGCTTTCTGAATTAAAAGAGATTTTCGACAACCCTGTCATCCTTGGACTCACCGCAACTCCGCCAAATCAAGAGGCGGTCGAAGATGCTCCTCATTACACTCAACTGCTTGGAGAAATCGATTATGAGGTTCCCATACCGGCTTTGGTTCGAGATTCAAATTTGGCTCCCTATCAGGATCTCTGTTATTTTGTGAGGCCAACGGTGCAAGAACTTGCTTACATAGGGGGTGCAGACAAAGAATTCCTTGAGATTGTGGATGAAATTTCACTTCCTCGAACGGATGAAAGCCGAGCCTTAGGTTTTCCTGATTGGTTATACAAAACTCTCGATGATCGGGAGATCCCCGGCCGAGAGAATCTAACTTGGTCTCAGTTTGAATCTTCTCTGACTGATTTCTCGCAAGCTGCTCGTGCCTATCTCGCTTTGAACAAGCGAGAATTACCAAAGGGTGTTCCAAAAGTGGCAAAGGGCGTCAATGATTTCAACGAGGATACCCCGCTCATCATTCTGCTTCGCCCACTGCTTGACCGATATGTTCGCTTTGGATTACGTCGTTCCTCGAATGACTCTGATCATGAATTAGCAGAACTTGTGACAAATCGGTTACGTTTACTTGGATACCAAATCACGGAAAGTGGGGCCCGCCCATGTGCATCACCGGTGAGTCGCATTTTGGCTTATGCAGGAGAGAAAACCTCTGCCCTCTCTGAAATCTTGAAAGTTGAATACGATGTTTTGGGAGAATCCATTCGTTGCGTGGTCGTGACAGATTTTGAGAAAACATCCTCAACGGCCCTTGTCGAGGGAATTCATGACGATGAGGCAGGGGGCGCTATTGGGGTGTTCAAGGCCTTGGTCGATTGTGAATTGGGTGATCAGTTGGATCCTGTTCTGATGACAGGTAGCACCTTGTTGGTTGACGATGATATCGTTCAAGCCTTTCTTTCAAGAGCACGAGCTTGGGTGGAGGAGCGATCCTTAGCCATTCAATTTGAGGACCGCCCGTTTGAGCAGTTTCATCAAATATTGGGCTCGGGTTCAGATTGGGCTCCAAGGTATTACTCCACAATGGTGACCGAATTCTTCCAAGAAGGTTTTACAAAGTGCTTGATTGGGACAAGGGGCTTACTTGGAGAAGGGTGGGACGCATCTCGAATCAATGTTCTTGTCGACCTCACAACAGTGACAACCAGTATGAGTATCAACCAATTACGTGGGCGTTCAATGCGCCTTGACAAATCTTGGCCAGAAAAAGTAGCCAATAATTGGGACATTGTTTGCATTGCAGAGGAATTCATCAAAGGATACGATGATTACGACCGTTTTCGAAAAAAGCACACAAATTTGTTTGGTGTTTGTGATGATGGGTCCATCGAAAAAGGCGTTGGCCATGTTCATGCAGCCTTCACGGAATTACAACCTGAGGGAATTAATGAAGGCAGAGGAATGCTCAATGATGAAATGTTGCAACGTGCTCGTGGGCGTCCGAAATCAAGAAATTTGTGGGGCATCGGCCAACCCTTTTCAGCCACTTCAAGAAAGTCCCTTGAATTTAAGCCACAGGGAATGGGGAGTGATGGCGGAGGCCTCGGCTTCCAATTTGGGAAGCGACAAGACCCTTGGACCACCGATTCTTTGAATCGTTCAATCATCACTGCTGTTGCCAATGCGATGTGGGATGTTGGACTGCTTCCAAAACATAGCGAGTTGGGAGGGGGAGAACGCGGAGGCGGCTGGTACAGATATTTCATTGAAGGATGTACAGAAGAGCAATCAAGCATGTTTGCTGAGGCCCTAAAAGAAGTCTTTGGAGGTCTCGAGGATGCTCGCTATATCATTGGACGTTCATCGGTATTCTTCGATGAAACAATGCTCTCAAAATTCTTGCCAGAAATGTTGGCAAAATACGTGCGTAAGCGCCGACAATCATTGGTGATGTTTCATCGGGTACCCTCGTGCCTCGCGGACAAGAAGAAGAACGCAGCCCTTTTCCAAGCACACTGGAACAAAAATGTGAGTCCTGGAGAGGCAGTGTATGTTCACAGCAAGGATGGAAAATATTTGTTGGAACAAGCCAGAGAGCATGGACTGGTCTCAGATCAGAAGATGCATCTCAAAGATGTCTACGTCTGAATTCACCGAAGGCCAGCTTCTTTTAGCGATTCGAGCAACACTGCACCGAGTTCTGATGGGTCCTTTGCACACGCAATTCCAGCGGCTTCAAAGGCAGCGAATTTCTCTTCAGCAGTTCCTTTCCCTCCAGAGATAATCGCTCCTGCGTGTCCCATTCTCTTGCCAGGTGGGGCGGTTGCACCAGCGACAAATCCAACGATGGGTTTGGTTACATTTTCTGCAGCCCAAGCAGCAGCTTCTTGCTCGGCATTTCCTCCAATTTCACCGATCATTACGATGGCTTCAGTTTGAGGGTCTGCTTCAAAGGCAGCAAGGCATTCAATGAATCCCGTGCCGTTAACAGGGTCGCCACCAATACCGATGCAGGTGGATTGTCCTTCGTTGATGCTCATGGTTTGTGCAACAGCTTCGTAAGTGAGGGTTCCAGATTTTGAGACAATACCGATTCGTCCTTTGGCATGGATGTGTCCTGGCATGATTCCAATTTTTGCTCCACCTTGCTCACCTGGGGTAATTATTCCGGGGCAATTGGGTCCAATTAAACGCACACCTGGTCGATTATCAACAAAGGCTACTGCCTTGACCATGTCCAATGTGGGGATTCCCTCAGTGATGCATACGATGACTCCTTCGCCTTTCACTGAGTCAAAGGCATCAGCAGCTTCCATGATGGCTTCAGCCGCAAATGGCGGAGGGACGTAAATGACCGTGGCGTCAGCATCAGACTCTTCAATCGCTTCGAACATTGAATTCCATACTGGGAATGAGTTGCCTTGCAAGTCAACCGTTTGCCCTCCTTTTCCAGGTGTGCACCCGCCAACAATTTTGGTGCCGTATTCGACCATTTTGTCGGCATGGAACATGCCTTGCTTTCCTGTGATGCCTTGAACAAGCACTTTTGCGTCTTCTTGAATCCAGACAGCCATCAAGCAACACCTCCAATCAATGCAACAATGCGTTGAGCACCCTCAGCCAGATCATCTGCTGGATGGATGTTCAGATCTGATGCGGCGAGGATTGCCTTCCCTTCGTCCACATTTGTTCCAGCGAGTCGGACAACCAAAGGTACCTCTAGGGATAATGCTTCAGTGGCTGCAATAACGCCACGAGCGATGATGTCACATCGCATGATACCGCCAAAGATGTTGACCAATATGCCCTTGACATTTGGGTCTTCAAGAATAATTGAGAAAGCTGTTTTGACTTGCTCCTCATTGGCTCCACCTCCAACATCAAGGAAATTGGCAGGTTCTCCGCCGTAGAGTTTGATGACATCCATAGTAGCCATTGCTAGGCCAGCTCCGTTGACCAAACAGCCGATGTTTCCGTCAAGTTTGACATAGGAAAGACCGGTTTCTTTAGCTCGAATTTCAACGTCTTCCTCTTCGGAAAGGTCACGCAAATCGTCCCAGTTCTTGTGGCGGAACTCGGCGTTTTCATCAAAGGAAACCTTTGCATCAAGTGCGACGATTTCATCGTCAGCAGTTCGCACGAGAGGGTTGATTTCAACCATGGCACAATCGCTGTTCACAAACATGCTGTACATGGATGAGAGGCATTTGCCAAAGGAGCGCAGTGCGCTCCCGCTCAATCCAAGAGCCATACCAAGGTCACGCTTTTGATAGCCAAGTAATCCTGAATTAGGGTCAACTGAGACTTTGTGGATTTTTTCAGGAGTATGTTCTGCTACATGCTCAATGTCCATGCCACCCTCTGTCGAAGCCATGATGAGCACCGACTTCTTTTCTCGGTCAACCAGGAGGGCGAGGTAATATTCGTGTGCAATGTCGCAACCGGATTCAATATACAGGTTGTTGACGATCTTTCCTTCATCACCGGTTTGGATGGTCACCAAGAGGTTACCAAGGATGTTGGTGGCATAAGTTTCAACTTCCTCTCGGGAAAATGCAATTTTAACTCCGCCATCCATCACGTGGTCTCGAGTTTCGGGATGATACAATGTTCCTTTTCCTCGCCCACCAGCATGGATTTGTGATTTTACAGCGACGACTTTGCTTCCGAGGTCGTCGTAAGCCTTCAACGCTGCTTCAATGCTGGTGCAGTGAACCCCTTCCAAAACGGGGACTCCGTTGGATTTGAGCAATGCTTTACCTTGATATTCATGGATGTTCATGATGTTCTCCAAACACAACCAAAAGAAGGATGTCCTTCAATACTTTGTTCATGAGGTTAGCATTCGTGGACGCGTTCTTCATAAGAAAGTGGTCCGAGCCAAGTTCATGCAGGTCGTTGTTTTGGCTGGAGGTGTAGGTTCACGCATGAGGCCATGGACTCAAAGCATTCCAAAACCCCTGTTGCCCATGTTGGACAAGACCCTCTTGGAACATGTAGTTGGCTGCCTTCCCGAACACCTCGTCGATGAGGTCGTCGTGGCTGGTGGTTACAAAGTGGATATGATTGAGGCTTACTTCAAAGAACATGATGTTCCATTTGATGTACGGATCGTTCCAGAAGATTCACCTCTGGGTACCGGCGGTGCTTTGGGCAATTGCAGAGATGTAGTCAGCGGTACCTTTGCCTGTTTCAATGGGGATATCATCTCCTCTCTGGACGCATCAAATTTGCTCGACCTCCATCAACGTTCATCCTCAATTGGAACGCTTGGCCTGTGGGAGGTCGAGGACCCAACCCGATTTGGCATCGTTGGACTTGATGATGAACAACGAATTACTCGTTTCAAAGAAAAACCAACACCGGAGGAAGTATTCTCCAATCTGATCAATGCGGGGTCTTATGTTTTTGAAGACGATATCTTCGATTGGATGCCTCATGGAAAGCACTCTATAGAGCGAGACATCTTTCCGAAATTAGCTGCGGAAGGCTTGTTGAGTGGGCAATCCTTTGACGGCTATTTCATCGATGCAGGGACTCCCAATGCTTGGAACGATGGTGTTCAGGCTTGCATCAAGCATCATCGATATTCCAAAGGGCATGTTGTCGGTGATACATGGTTTGAAAACCCTGCTGAACGGCACAAATCTATCCTGCAATCGATGGTTTCACAGGGTTCTCGTGTGGACAACGCATCCATTGTTCGGAGCACGCTTCTACAAGATGTTCACATTGGCCAAGACAGCCAAATCAACAATTGTTTGATCGGTCGAGGCGCTCAAATTGGGGCCTCGTGCCGTTTGACCGACGTCATCGTTGACCATGGAGCATTCATCCCCGCCGGCACGGTGTTGGAATCGGGGCGATGGCCACCTGAACAAAATGCTTGAAACGCAGAATTCCGAACACTTTGGGATGAAACCTCAAAGCCTTGCACATGACCGCGAGGAGCATGACCCAACCACTGGTTGTAGTGAATTTCAAAACCTATGCGACAGCATCTGGAGAGGCATCTCAAGCTCTTCTTGCTGCTATGGAACGCCATGCAAACGGGCCAGCGAACTTTGTAGCCACCGTTTCAGCCTTCGATTTGAGTGCATGCTCCAATGATGCGACAGCCGTTCAAGTTTGGTCACAACACCTTGACCCTGTTGGATTAGGGGGTCATACTGGATGGCTCGAACCCCAAACCGCTCAAACACGGGGAGCTCAAGGAACCATCATCAATCACGCGGAGCACAAAGTTTCGTTGGAACATGTTGAGGCCTTATTGAAGATGCTACCCGATGGTTTTCCAGTCTGTGCATGTGCAGCCGATGTTGACGAAGCACGCGCTCTTGCCGCTCTTGGACCAACATACATCGCAGTTGAGCCTCCCGAGTTGATCGGTGGTGATATTTCAGTCACAACGGCAGACCCTGCAATTGTGACCAACACAGTCGCAGCGGTGAAAGAAGTGAACCCAGCAGTTCGAGTTCTTTGCGGTGCAGGCGTGAAAAATGGTGCAGACGTTGCAACAGCCCTCAAACTTGGAGCGGAAGGTGTATTGTTGGCGAGCGGTGTCACCAAAGCCTCAGACGTGGACGCAGTCCTCATGGACCTGATTTCTCAACTCTGAATATGGCCATCATTGCCCCTTCCTTCTTCGCCGTTGTTTGGCTTCAAAGAGTCCGTTCTTCGCAGGACAAGTTTGTTTGTGTTTGCATGTACGACAATGTTGTTCATTCTGGGCAAGTGGAAGGGAGTCAAATGAAGGGTCAGCGGCTATGCAACGACGAATCCATGACATTTCCTGAAGGTCGTGTTCAAGCAACGACCAAGATGCTTCAAGTTGGGTTGGATTTATCTCAATGGCCCTTTCAATCCACGAACGCTTGTTCCAGGTGACCGTTCGGAGTCGGAACATCGAAACATCATTTGGAAAACCTGGGTGGTTCAAGGCCCAATGGAGCATGAGTGTGTCCTCGAGCACTTCAGATTGTTCTTCACCTTTCGAGGCCCACCGAATTCGAACAAGGGACCATTTGTTTTGATGGAAAATGGCAATATCTGGCGTGGCATAGAGTGAGATTCCTCCAATATTTACTGCATCAAATCGTTGAAAATACGCCCAACGGCGTGGCTCATGGCGAAAAAGAGGACCAAGAACCCGGGTTCGTTTGAGCGATTCCATTGCGCCATGAACTGCTTGAATCATCCCCTTCTGTTTGGTTTGATCGACTTGAAGACGATGAAGCCAACATTCGTGTGTCAATATTTCCGAAAGACGACGATGAACATAATCCTCTGACCATGCCTTACTCTGGTATAGGTCCTCAAATCGTTCCATCATCGCCCTTCTTCCAATTCGAATTCTCAAGTCATTGGGCCGGTTCAGGGGCCGGTTCTTTGGTGGATGTTTGTTGTTGATTAACGGCGAACCTCGGTGAGGCTGGCCGTAACTATGTGCCCATGCTCTGGGACATGCGTTCATGAGCCGTTGACTGGTTTGGCTCCAATGATGTTGAAGAAGGTCCGACATGACCTGTACGAATTCCATCAACCGAGATAAGACTTCACGTTTAGATTACGCCGAGTTCAACGACATTGATGACCGTGTTCAATGCGACCCACAACGCCACTGGAGTGAGCACCCATCCGACAAATTGGGCAAAGACTTCACCACCAAACTTCCCGAAGAGCCTCGAGAATGGCCCTCCCCAAGATGAGACAATTCGTAAAAGCAATACCACAAATCCTCCGATCAATACGTAGAGGAGTAACAAGAAGAATGCCGTTAGCATACTTGTTCCTCCCAACAAGGCTGTTGCACCGATCCCTTGTGGGAATAGCGCCGGGAAACTGAGCCACCCGAACCAACCCAGCCAAACACCGAGCAAGACGTCTCGGTCCATGTCCACGGGGTCTCGCCATTCACGGAATGCCTTAGGAAATACAGAATGCATCAATCGTCCAAGTAAATCAGCTTCAAACGGAGCGCCACGCTTTGCGGTAAAGAAACACATTTCCAACATCCATGCCATCATGGCGATGTCAAGTATGAATCTGGCCGTTACCCCGACTGGTAGCAAAGCGAAGACTAATGCAGGAAGGTTGACCATCAAAATACCCGCTCCTGACGCTATAATGATGGAGCCCCAGAGCAATCCAGGGGGGAGTGGCTCTTCAGGGGCAGACCATTCCTCACGTGGCAATGCCAAGAACAAGAGGAAGAGGCCAGGTCCAAGGATCAATCCGAAATACGCGGTAGCGGAGTTTTGCCCTCCAGTCTCAATCGCTTCAACCGATTCGACAATGGTTAGCATGCCCGCTGAACCGGAGAATGAAGCGGTTACGTGGAAGGCCGGGTCGATGATGACAACAGCATCAGAAAGGCCCGTTGGAAGGCTTGAAGCGAATGCGTGGTCAACGTCAAGATACACTTGCCACGTTGCGTTCACGGCGGTTTTTAGGGAGGTCACATCTGACATTCGAGCATCTTCTCCTGTAACGATTTGAATCACCTTCGCACGGCCCTCGAGATTGTCTAAACTACGATTGAATTCATCGGCTTGTACCAATACGTTCTCAGAACCCGGCAAGACAACGCCAATGATGAGCGCATCATAGCCATCCATCAATTCAGAAATTTGAACGGCCGAACCTTCGTTTGGTTCAAGTTGACTGTCAATGACTTTTGTCGTGGGCTGAATGACAGCATCAGCACCGAGATTGGGCTGGTCAAAAGCGGTGGGTAGGGTCAGCAATGCCAATCCCAACAAAGCGACGAGGATTGGTACCGGTAACAACAATCCGCTGCGGAAGGCGTTGAGTACAAAGCCAAGCAGTGCCAAGAGTGTGGTTGCCGAGAGGATCAAAGCGGCGTTGGCAAATCCAGTATTCCCTTTTGTCACCTCAAATCGCAAGATACCTTCTGCGTGACAATCACTGTTGAGATCGCCTGCCATGGTGCGCATGCAAAAATTGAGATTCATTTCACCAACTGGTAGTGCCTTGGCTCCAGTCCATGCATACACGGTTTCATTGTTACCAGCATCTCTGACCATGCGGATTCTTCCTGCACTAGTTTCAACGAGGAATTCACCATCTCGTGTGGATTTTTCACCCGATTCAAGTGGCCCCCAAATCTCCCATCTTTCGTCCTTGAGGTCCTCCAAACCCCATGGAAGTCGATGGTCCAATTCGATGTGGGCCCGGCGAGCAGAGTCTACCGTGATTCTTGCTTCAGGTTGGAAGATGACTCCTTCCATGATGATGCCACCGCTGTTATGTTCGAAACCACCCCATTGGACTCTAGCTTGGGCGGGGATGCAACGGTGGTCGATGGATACGGTGAGTGTGATGGCGTCACCAGGCATCATGCTGATTGAAACATTTTGACGCTCACCGGAGAAATTCATGGCGTCGTTTTCCCCAACTTTGTCAATGATTTGTTCGACACTGCTGGTGTAGACTTCGCTTCCACCTATGTTAACGCTGTAAATGAGGGTTGTTGATGCACCTCCAAAACTATTTGCTCGAGTGCAAGTTTGTGGCCCTACGCCCCCATCAAGTGTTGCAGAAAGGTAAACGCTCATCATCACATTTGTTTCAATGGGTTCATTCACAGGCGGACTTGTGAGTGAGAATATTTGCACAACCCCATTGGTTGCACCGGTCGTATATCCGCCAACAGCGGAGTCGGTTTGACCTCGCTGAAGGACAGCGTCCTCAATTCCAAACCCTTCCACAAAGAGGCGTTCGTGTGGGACAATTTCCCATTCAACGAACCCCGGCTCGTAGACTTCATCCGCTTGTGCAGTGGCAAAGCCCACCATGGAGAGGCAGAACAACAAGGCGACGATGCCCATTGCCCATACCTGACGCCGCATGAACAGACCAACCCGTCTCGGTTCAAGAATCCAATGGCCTCGTGAGAACCTCAATTCGGCATCCCAAGAACCAAACACATGATGAGAACTCCGCCAGATATAGCCAAGGCATTAACAGCGCCTTTGGAGAGATATCCTCGGTTTTCCAGTAGGGCTCCAAGGTAGCTGTCAATTTGACAGCCCAACCATCCAATCACCGCCAACCAACCAGCTAGACGAAGTGGATGTTCGGAACTTCCCTCGCTCAAGGTAAGCCACCAAGCTAGCAAGGTTAGTGTCGCAACAACAGCCGCACCAACAATGGCTGCCAATTGACCGTTAGGAGAGAATCCTCCGTTAACCCCTTGTTCACAGGGTTTGAAGGTCGTGATCATCCTTACACGAGAGTCCATACATCCGATTTCACTTGCAAAGGTATCCGAGGCCGCAACCGCAACTGCTGCACCAAATAACCAAATTCCGGTTGCATAATCTTGAGTCGCAAATGCGTACAAGACCATGATTCCAGGGAGTGCACCATTGGCTACCACGTTGGTCCATCCACGGTGTCCATCAGCCGATTCACACAGCCCGAGTTCCTTTTTCTCTTCAAAGCGCCACTTGGTGGCTTTGTGTGAACTTACGAGAAAACCGAGCAAGATGAGCAACCAAGTCCAGTGGCCTAAGCCACCCACGACAACGCCCAAGAGTGCCGCAGCGTTGGCGCCCTGACGGTCCAACATTTTTGCTTTCGCCGAAAGGAAAAGTAGCACAGCCACAAGGATGCCTGTGACCAAAAGATTGCCCTGATTGAGTCCACTCTCGAAGACGTCCATGGAATCTCATCCTTACGGCTATGATGCTTTGCACATATGTTCCGTAACCCTAGCGACGGCTACACCCCTTTTCAAGACATTACCCCATCATTATCCAAAACAGGCTAACTTAGGAGTCCAGCACTGCTGTGGGTAATAAACGGACGATGCATAGCCAAAGGATGACCATAGAGGAGAACAACCATCCTAAATCGATGAATAGGGCGGTCAAAGAGTCCTCAGTGGTCACCCATCGACTCAATGCCCATGAACTTCCGTTCCAAAGCGCATGGCCGAGCATGGCCAATCCCAATGCAACTGGAACAGTCTTGGGTAATGGCCAAGCGGATTTTTGACGTCGGCCAAGGAAATCTATCATTCGTTGAGATGGCATGGTGCCCCACAATGTAGTGGGCAGAAGTGACCCCGTCTTCTTGTCATAAAGCACCCATGTGGAACTGTTCTTTTCTGATAAATATGGAGATGAGGTTAGGGTGGGCACTCGGTTACCCCGTGCGAGCCAACAACCGATAGCATATCCAGTGATTCCAGTCCAAAGGGCGTGTCCAGGAATCGAACTGAGGCCTCGAAGCAACGCTGTGATGGGGTAAAGAATCCCACTGTATTCACTGCTGAGTGCCATGATGATGTATTGGGCATTTTCAAGCAAAGCAAAACCCAGTCCAACGGTCGAGCCCACATAGAATCCGTGTTTGGGTGAAACAATGAGTCTCGTGAGGCAGAGTACGGCGAAAGCTTTGCATAACTCTTCACCGATTGGAGCCGATCCGAACAAGATCAAACCTTCCCCCCAACTTCCTACTTCGAAAGCATCCAAGCCTACAAGGCTCAACATGATGGGGGAGGTAATGCTGTTGATGATGATCGCTGGGACGGTTGAAAGCATCCCTGCAGCCAGTACCCATTCAGCATCGCGACGAGTAATGGTGATGCCCATGTGGCGGCTAGTAATGGACCACCAAGCAAACACTGGGGCAGAGAACCCAATCAACCATGCAGGTATCACGACCAGCAAGGCCATTGTGCCAGTTAAGGCATTCAATCCGAGTAATGTCATGGGTAAAAGGCAGAGAGTTGAAAGAGTGATTCCACCAATGAAAAGCCCCCAAAGATGCAGCGGCCTCGGCATTTCGAGGGGTGCAGTGCTTCGAACAATGTGTTGCGTCACCACGGTGGGGACGGGTGATTGAACCAAACGATTCCCTTGGAGTACGTGGGTGTTAGAACCCTGCGGGTGAGGGTGAGCGTTGATGGTATGCGTGAGATTGGGCCTGCGGAGATAAAAAAAGAACAGCAAAAACGGGGCCATGCAAATGCTTGCTACAAAACTCATTGCAGGTTCAACGGGGCCTAAGGTGCCGTTCAAGTCGCCGTCAAAAAATCCAGCCGCTACGAAGACAGCGATTTGTGAGATAAAGAAACAAACGATGACCAGGAGGAGCATCGATCGAATGGTTTGCCACGGCGTTGATGCCTGCCACACAGTGTGCGATTCGGGTGGCGAGGTGAGCGGCACGATGCGGAGCGGCGCCTGTGTTGGATTCGCTGATTGGACACGCATCACCTTTCGTGAGGTCCTGCTCAGTTCGCCCATCACTCGTCACTGAAAAACAGCATTCGGCAAAAGCATTCATCATTGCAGGGATTCATACTAGTGGTCCCCCCTTCTTGAAGGAATGGGCCAATTCATTGCAACGAGCCTGCAAGAAATGTCTCAGCCAAGGAAGCCGTAGGTCCAATCATGAGGTGGCGTGAATGTTTCCTTAATGGAACGGGGACTGACCCAGCGCAACAAGTTAAGCGGACTTCCTGCTTTGTCATTGGTTCCGCTACCTCGTGCTCCACCAAAGGGCTGCTGCCCAACAACGGCGCCTGTTGGCTTGTCGTTGATGTAGAAGTTTCCAGCTGCGTACCGTAGTGCTGCCATGGCAGTCTCGATGTGGCGCCGGTCGGTGGCGAAGATGGAACCTGTAAGGGCGTATTCAGAAGTTGTATCGCACAAGGTCAGAACGTCTTCAAATCCATCATCATCGTAGACATGTATGGACATCACAGGTCCAAAGATTTCTTCTGCCATGCTTTCACTTCGTGGGTCTTTGCAGACAACGGTGGTTGGTTGGATGAAGTAGCCTGTGGAATCATCGTATGTACCGCCTGTAATGACGTCACAGTTGGGGTCGGCGTGGGCTCGGTCAATGTATCCAGTGATGTTGTCAAACGATTTTCGGTCGATAACGGCCGACATGTAATTTGAGAAATCACGGGGGTCTCCCACGGTGATTTTGGCAACTTCAGCACAATAGTCATCCTTGATGGCGTTCCAAACAGATTCAGGAACATAGGCTCGACTTGCAGCACTGCACTTCTGGCCTTGGAATTCAAAGGCTCCACGGAGAATGGCGACCAGAAGCGCTTGTCGGTCGCAATCTGGATGAGCGACAATGAAGTCCTTTCCGCCGGTTTCTCCAACGATACGAGGGTAGGATCGCATCGACTCCAAATTGTTGGCTACATCTCGCCACATCTTACGGAAGACGGCGGTTGAACCAGTAAAGTGAATACCTGCTAACTCGCTGTGCGAGATACAAATTTCTCCTACGACACTGGCTTTTCCTGGAATGAAGTTTATCACGCCTGGAGGCAAACCGGCATCCATCATAAGACGCATCAAAAGGTAGTTGGAAACGTATGAGTTTCGAGAAGGCTTCCACACACCGACATTGCCCATGATGGCGGCGCAGGAGGGAAGGTTTGCCGCAATGCTGGAGAAGTTGAAGGGTGTGACAGAAAAGACGAATCCTTCCAACGGTCGCACCTCACTGCTGTTCCACATGGAGGAGGGGGAGATAGGCGGCTGCAAGTCTTCGTAGATTTGTCGAGCATAATCGCTGTTGAATCGCCAGAAGTCGATCAATTCACAAGCCGAATCAATCTCTGCCTGATGGCAGGTCTTGGACTGATTGAGCATGGTCGACGCGTTAATTTCTGCACGTCGCTCACCTGCAAGCATCTCGCTTGCTTTGAGGAAAATTGCAGCACGGGCTTGCCATGGCATGGTAGACCACATGGTATGGGCGTTGAGTGCAGATTCAATGGCGGCATTGACTTCCGCTTCTCCGGCCAAATGGACTCGAGCGATCACGTGGCTGTGGTCGTGTGGCATCACTTGCTCAACCACGTTTCCTGTGAAGACTTCTTCTCCATTGATAATGCATGGAATTTCGAGAATTTCATTGGATTGTCGCTCCAACTCAGCCTTGAGTGCTTCACGCTCTGGGCTGCCCGGCAAATAGCCGAGCACGGGCTCGTTCACGGGGGTGGGTGGTATGGGGATGCTGTTGACCATGAAAGACCGTCATCAACGGCGCCTCTTGAACATCACGGCCTTCCAATCTCGGGAGGAACAGGGACTTATTGGTATAGATGAGCGTGCTTGGCTCGTACTTTGGAGATTTTAGGGCCGACCACAGCAGCGCAATATCCCTGATAGGGATTACGAGCGTAATAATCATGATGCTTTTCTTCAGCGATGAGGAAGTTGTCCGGTGCTTCAATCGTGGTCACGATGGAGCGGTCGAAATGTTCCTGCATACTTGCAATGGTTGCTTCAGCCATCAAACGTTGGTCATCGTTAAGCGGCATGATACAACTTCGGTATTGGGTGCCAACATCGTTGCCTTGTCGGTTGAGCTGGGTTGGGTCATGAACGGTGAAGAAGACTTCCAATAATGTCTCAAATGAGATGATTGCAGGGTTGTAGACCACTTCCACAACTTCTGCATGGCCCGTCGTTCCAGAACATACGGCTTCGTAGGTTGGATTTGCCCCTGGGCCACCAGCATAAGCGGGAAGAGCGGATTCAACACCACGAATATCCTTGTACGCACCTTCAACGCACCAAAAGCAACCGCCACCAACAATCATCCGATTCATGGGTTGAGGACGACCTTCTCCATTTTGAAGCAATGTGTTCCTTCCACGTATATGGCTTCGTAACAAGTCACCGCTACTCCTATGAGGTATCAGCCTGAGGGTGGGGCATGAAGTTGCAATCGACCTTCTTGTCTCTGTTGCTTCTCTTTTCTTTATCTCCACTTATTCCCTCGAGCATCGCTGAAACTCAAGAATCTCTCTTGGGGGAAACTGAGGCCAACGAACCCTCTTCAGTGATATCCACGTATTCGATGACCGTCCAATCAGCGCTTGCACGCGTGAGTAATTTGGATCATTACGAGCCTGATTTACTTGCCATCACGACAGCCTGGGTGGCGGTTGGCTCAACTCCGGTGGGTGAAACTCTCCCTCATCTCAACGGTGCCTGGCTTGTCAATCTCCAGGCCGAAAATGGAATTGAAACTCTGAGTGAAATGAAAGCCGAGGGTCTGATTGAAGCATTCTATCCTTTGATTGACCGTCAGCATGAGCCTCGCTGGGTTCCAAACGACCCCAAATTCGGTGACCAATGGCACCTGCAGAACACAGGCCAATCTGGAGGTACGGCTGGAGAAGACGCAAACCTCACAGGAGCTTGGAACACATACCGTGGCAGCGGAGTCATCATCGGTATTGTCGACGATGGTTTTGATTGGAATCACCCAGATCTTGATGATCATTATGAATCAACCTTGGATTATGATTACTGCAGTAATGACGGAGATCCAACACCGTCCTCGGGCGATGCCCACGGAACAGCAGCAGGAGGGGTTGCTGCTGCGGTCGGAAACAACAGTTTGGGCGTTTCAGGGGCGGCTCCTGAAGCAGGTCTTGCTGGACTCCAATTGATTTCATGCAGCACCACCGATATCCGAGAATCCAACACTTTGACCCACGAACGACAAAGCATCGACATCTACTCCAATTCTTGGGGCCCAAGCGATGACGGAGAGACACTCGCAGGTCCAGGTCCTCTCATGGCAGCTGCCATGGAGAGTGATATTCAACAAGGACGAAATGGACTTGGTAATATCATCACATGGGCTGCAGGCAACGGATTGACCGATGATGATAACGCTAACAAGGACGGTTATGCCAACCTCCGTTATGCCATCGCGGTCACAGCAGTCACCTACAAAGGTGAACAGTCGTATTACGCTGAACCGGGTGCGAACATCCTAATCGCAGCCCCTTCAAACGGTGATGGAGAGGCTATCACCACTACGGATATTGAAGGTTCGGGGGGATATACATCCAACGATTACACCGATACTTTTGGAGGGACCTCTTCAGCAACCCCCTTGGTCTCAGGAGTTGTAGCGCTGATGCTCGAAGCCAATCCGAACCTTTCATGGCGGGATGTGCAACATGTCTTGGTGGAAACTTCCCGCCAAAACGACGCCTCTGATTCTTCTTGGACCGCAAATGGGGAGGGTTATCTCGTCAGTCACAAGTATGGATTTGGTGTCGTTGATGCATCAGCGGCCGTAGAATTGGCAGCCAATTGGACCTCGGTTACAACCGAGATTAACACGACATCGGGCATGCAATCAGTGGACCTTGATATCCCAGATAACACGGGAGCTGTGGTCAATGTGTCCTTCAACATCACCGATGCTGTTCGAGTGGAACATGCCGATGTTTTTGTGGACATTGATCACACGTTTCGTGGCGATTTAGCCATCACACTGACATCACCCACTGGCATGCAAAGCATTCTGACAGAAAAGCACGGAGATGGTAATAACCACTATGCAGATTGGCGATTTTCCAGCGTTCAGCATTGGGGCGAGGACAGTCGTGGCGAGTGGACGCTCACGATTGAAGACCAGGGGAATGGCGACACTGGAACACTCAACGAGTGGGGCCTTGCATTGTATGGGACAGAACTTGATATCGACAGCGATGGAGATTTGCTGACGGATGCGAACGAAACCAACGTTTACTTCACCGATCCTTTTGATGCGGACAGCGATGACGACCAACTTTCTGACGGTTATGAAATTCTCAATTCATCCACCAACCCCAACAACGAGGACACGGATGGCGACGGTCTGAACGACGGGATTGAGGTTCTCGTCAATGGAACCAACCCTCGGGTGCAGGACACGGATAGCGACGGTTTGAATGACGGCACCGAGGTCTTGGTCAACAACACGAATCCGCTTGACCCAGATACCGATGGGGATGGATTAGAGGATGGCAACGAAGTGTTGGTTCGCTTCACAAATCCATTGGATCGTGATACAGACGGCGATTTGTTGGAAGACGGCGATGAGGTGTTCATCTATCTTAGTGACCCACTTAATTTTGATCCCAACACAGATTTAGACGGGTATTATTGGTTTGATGACTGTAACGACACCGATCCAGAAATCTATCCAGGTGCTCCAGAACGACTCAATGGGTTGGACGATGATTGCGACGGTGAGTGGGACGAAGGTTTCAATCAAAGTGACCAAGATGGCGATACGTTGAGTGATTATGACGAATATCACATTCATGGGACGAATGTTAGTCTCCCCGATAGTGATGGAGATCTCCTTCGGGACGATGCTGAATTGTTCATCCATTTCACTGACCCATTGGTGGTTGATGTGGATTCAGATGGGGACGGATTCTACTGGTTTGAGGATTGCAATGATGCCAATTTCGCCATCAATCCCAATGTGGATGAGGTTCTTGACGGCCTTGATAATAATTGCAATGACCTCGTTGACGAAGCCTTCTATTCCACCGATTCGGACGGAGATGGTTTGTTGGATTATGAAGAGTACACGAACTTGAGTACCGATGCCTTTGATGATGACTCGGATAATGACGGACTTGGTGATGGCGAAGAAATTGTTGAAACGCTCACCGACCCATTGGTGCCCGATTTGGATAATGATAGCGACGGTTATCGATGGTTCCAGGATTGCGATGATACCGATGCAAATGTTGCTCCAAACCAAGTGGAGCAATGGAACGGGCGAGATGAAAATTGCGATGGTGTGATTGATGAAGGTGTTGATCGTTTATCTCATGTCGTTCAGGTTCCTTCAACTCGAACCATGACTCTGAATGCGACCAATCAATCGCTGGAAATTCTGGTCAGTGTGGACCTCTCTCCGGAACAATTAGCAGGGTTGGAACTCACAGTTCGTTGGAGCCTCAATGGGACTCAACTCGGCACCAACATGTCCTTGATTCAACCAGCTCATGATTGCAAAGCCTCCAACGTTGGCTTTACAGCCGAACTTTGTGCTCAAGATGGGCTGACAGATCCCTATGAATTCACCGCCACCATCAGTGACGGAAATGGAAGTGTCAATGTGACCTGGTTGGTGTGGTACGAAGTCTGGCATCCGCCTGAAGAGACGAGTGGTTCATTGCTGAGCCAAACCACCATCGCAGGTGGGCTAGGTGCGCTGATTGTTGTTTTACTTGGTATTCTTTTCATGCAACGCCGACGCCCTCCAGAAGCAACACCTCTGGAATCATTTTCTCAAGTTCCTACCCAATACTCAGAGGTACCATCCGCACCAACCTTAGATTTCTGAGGCGAGCGTTGTTTTGATGTTGGATATATCTTTTAAGGGGTTATGACTCCAAGTTGACTGATAGGATGCCGTTTCGCTCACTTTTCCTATCGGCTCCACAACAGGACAAAGAACCTGTCGATTGGTCAAATTTTCTTAAAGAATACCTCTTTGCAGAATCAGAGAATAGTGGAAAAGGATTGCAAGATTTGGTAAGAACTCAATCTAACGACCTTCATCACGAGTCAAGATACGAACATCGGGCTAAACTCATCGTCCACCGAGGCTCGCATAAATCGATCCCAAATCAATGGTATGAAACATCAGATGGTCATGATGAGGTTAAACACGAATACCTTCAATCTACCACAGACGGTCTCGACTCCACCGTGGAATTTGACCAAGAGGGCAAGCGTTTTGTTTTGTTGGTGGGGCCTGATTATAATGAACCAAAAGACTCTGATTTCAGGAAATTCATGAAAAAAGTCAACGATTACGGTGCTAAGCAGCAAATTCTGATTCAAATCAATCCTGAAGTCCCAGTCCAAGACGCTCAATCAAACCAAGGTGGATACCTCGCTATGATTCGAAATGATCGAAACGATCTGAAAAAACAAACTGGGCGAATCTACGGGCTGACACGAATAGGGTATTACGGCAAGGATTCCAGTCATCGCCAGTTCGATGATTTGTTTACAGATGATTTAACAGATTCCGCTTCAGGAAAAATCCTCGTCCTCTCAGATTTCACGAGGGAGAGCTTTTTGGATGATCATGAAAACCTCCCTCTCCCTGTAGCAACGCACCAGGTCTTCAAGATGGACCAAGAATTAGGTAATAGAAGTCTCATTTGGAGAGCAAGCAATCATTTTGTCGACCAATGTTTGAGCGTTTACATCAATTGGATTCCTTATGCCTATGCCGAGAAGAAACTGAACAATGTGATTGCTTACAATCCATTGGTCTTCAGAAAAAAGGACAATTCAAAACTCAAACTCTTCGGTTCTCATGAGAAGAATATTCGCATCAACAATTGCCCGAAGAATCTACTTGGGCCTGAAGACAACCTTTGGAATCTGTGGCTAAATCGTTCGAACTTGTTGAACGAGAATCCCAAAGGCCAATCTTTGATTCACGCAATGGTGATGTTTTCAAGAGAGCCATCGCATGATACATTTGAACAATTTATGAAATCATGTCAAGATTTTGAAAAAGTCTGTATCAATCAGGCTATGAAGTCATTTGATTCCATTTATGAGGATTTTACTGAATCAGTTAGTACATTTTCAACATCGCCAGTCACCGATTCAGTAGAATTTTTGAACCGTGTTGAAAGTTTCCCTGAGATTACCGAAGAAAACCATCAAGATAAAAGAGATGCGAGAGACAAAAATGTTCAGGGGGTTCAAACATTGAGTTATTTGATGAACATCATCGATGAGATTCATCTTGAAGTTGAACAATGGGATAACAGGTATGCATATCTTTACCAGAAGTTAAAACACTCAAAAGAGATATGGTTGACATGCAATGCCTTGTTCAAATCGCTCACATCCAGTCCAGATATTGAACCAGAATATCTTGTGAATTGTCTTTTCAGGAGTGGGCCCTGATGAGCTCAAGTCGCTACTCTGAATTGTTTCGGCAACAGGGGTTTCAGTTGCTGATGCGACTTGGTTTTGAAATTGATCAAACATCCACCATGTCCAATCCTTTGCAGTTCTTATTACCAAAAATAAGTGCCAAATCCCAGGAAGTTCTGAGTGAGGATGAAGAATGGTATCGGGACGTCATCCTTCCTTACAAAACTGAAACAGCGAACATTTCCAAACCTCCTCAAGAATATGCTCAGGCACTTGTTGAGGAAATGCGTGGTACCGATTGGCAAAACACTGCCGAATCTATCAATTTCCACATCATTCATGGGTCTGCTGGCAGAGGGAAATCCGTTTATTTGGCAGCAGTGTTCGAAGCCTTACGACGCCGTAGTATGGAGCAAGGTGATGATTCATTCCCGGTGATTCATTCAAATCTAAAACATTCGAAATTACTGAACCGTCGCGAATTTACTGAAAACGTCATCTTTCATGGAATCCCTCTTGAAGACATCTTGCCGAATCAATCAATTTCAAATTTCAACGAACTTGGTAAACACCTTCAATCCCCGACCGAGGGGGTCCTTCTCATCATTGATTCACTTGATGAATTTTTGACCACAGGCTATGCATTTAATGAGGTTAATTATCAGAAGCGGGAGAAAGAGATCCGTCAGGTGAATCGCTCCTTACGGAAAAAAGGCTTCCTCCCTGTTTGGTCGTGTCGTTCCAAAGATTTCTTTGAACTTGAGTTGGGCGAAGATAGCGATGAAGGGCAAGATCTCACTCTCAAAGAAAAACTTGTGCCGAAAATTGAGGTCAATGATCTCGCAGAGGTCTGTCTTGTCAAGGACAATGATGACAAGGATAGCAATCCATTGTTTAACGCCCTTCGAAGCCACGCTTTAGGGGGAGAGTTAGGAGACTCTGATGACTCTCATGAGAAATTCATAACCTGGCTTGAACGCAGCATTGAACTCAATCCATTGTTTTGCTATTTCAGAATATTCTGCAAAATACCTCCGCTTCGAGCAAAACTAACCCAGGATATGGTTGAAATTATGTTTGAGGAGTTTGACAACTTTTCCAAACAAGGCAAGGAAGCAGGAATTTATCAAGATTCTAAGTTCCAACAGTGGCAGAACAAGTTTGTGGTCAGCGATTTCGTGATCCGGGCATTGGTCAAGTTTTTCCGTGAACAAAAAGAATTTACGAGCACCTTCCACTTCCTTCAGAAACTTACCGAAGGGCATCAATCAAAATTGAAGGGTAAGGATACGAAAAATATCGAAATAATCAGCGATGTCATGGAGCGTGTTCAGCTTGAATTCAAAACAGAAGAAGAGATGAAAGAGGGTGATTTGCATCCAAGCGAAATTCTCGAGGCCTTTGGGCTCACTTTTTCTCCCTCTTCCGAAGAAAAATACATGTGGCGTCATCGTGCTTTCGCAGAATTTTTTGCTATTGTTGATTCGAAGACCTTGATGGACGTTGATGTTCAAGCATTGACAGACCTCAGAGAGAGAGAACTTTGGAAATGGCGTCACTTTATTCCAACGCCAATGGAGGTTTCAGGGAAATATGCCCACTTGCTGAATTCTATGTATGAGCGAACGGGTGGTTTTGCATTATCAAATCCAACACTCTTCGACGAACGTTTTAGCCTTTACATTCAGGAAATGAAAAAACGAAACAGCAGTCTTGCAGATTTGGTGCTTCGGCCCGAAGGACCACAGCAACCGAAAAAGGGAGCGCTTAGTAAAGGCCAACAACAAATCATTTTTGATGCCTTCAAGGCTGATGAACACATACAAATTTCAGGGTGGCCTGGTGTGGGTAAAACATACGCAGGGACACATTATTTGCTGGCGAACTTAGTCAACCAATTTGTCAGATCACCGAAACCAATCTATGATCACAACAACGAAGCGAAAGGTCTCATCGTGACCCTGAACCCAATGCTGAGCCAATTTATCAAAGATGATCTTGCTCAATATAACACACCTGATGCGGATTGGAAAAACCTTGCTAACGCAAAGAACAAGGAGGTCGAATGGAGTGAGTTGAAGCAGTCTGTATTGACCCTGTCAATGGAGGAAATTATTCAGAAATTGGACGAAGGGAATCCACGTGCCAGAGTGTTAAAACTCATGGATTTGAAGGAAGTTCATGACGAGTATTGGGTCAAATTCAACAAGAATAACCCGAAAAGTGATTACACCTGGAAGGAAGCATCAAAAGATTTTCAAAAACATTTCTTTACTCCTTTAGGTGAGTGGGTTAGCGACTTGGACACAATTCTGGTTTCGACACCAGGGGATGGTGGAAAATGGTGGGAATACTTGCAAAGTCGGGAATTTGGGACAAGCCATCATCTAACCATTCAGAGTGCTTGCATCAAATTGATTCATCGTTTCATATTAGCCCATGATGTCTATGACCTGCCTGGAGATTTGGATGTCAATCAGATTAAACTTGATCTCACAAATGACAAACGAGAAGTCGATGAAATACTTGAAGATTTTAGAAAGAATGATTTCTCAAAATACATCTCAGTCACCCTCGTTGATGAAGTCCAGGATTTACCATTTGAGGCATGTGTGTTGCTTGGACTCCTTAGCCGAGGGGCTGGAAGGTCAAGCGTGATTTTTGCAGGAGATGAAAATCAGGTCCTCAACCAATCTGATTTCAAGTGGGATAAATTCAGAGATGATTATGCAGCTTTCATCAAGAACCTTTCTAATCACTACGGAAAAGGGAATTTACGACGAGAATCCTACCTCATTACGTATCAAGATCCACGGCGGGTTAAAGAAGCGCCTGCTGATAAAAAAGCCGAGCCACTCAATGAAATTTGGAGAAATACCAAATCCATTGTAGAGACTTGGAAACGAGCAGGATCTTGGTCGCCAAGTCCTACGGACCAAGCCCCCCCTATACCGAACATAGAGAAAGCAACAGCTGTTGAGAGTTTAATCACGCCTGATGTGACATTTATCTTTGTAGGGGATAAGTATCCGGGAGGCGACTACGGTGGTCGGAATGCACTTCGTCATCTTCGTCAAATCTTGTCTGACAAGGTGGGTGTAGCATTGATTCAAATGTCTGGCATGGTTGAGCATCTGTACAAGGCCGAGGAAGGACATAAAACTGAACTCTATTCGACTCATACCATCAAAGGCTTGGAGAGAGACACTGCAATCTTGACTGGAGCTCTTCTTTTTGAAACCTTCAATATCCCAAAACTTCCTGACGATATCAACGACGAACGAATGCGACTACTGGTTGGAATGTCAAGGGGAAAAAGAAACCTACTCGTTCTCTGTCCAAAACCACAATCCGCAGGTGGACAGGGTGTGTGGTGGGAGGGCCATCAAGGAGAGCAATTTTCACTTGATCATTTCATTGATGAGGCTTATGCCCGAACCGTTGAGATTCAATCACGTGAAGAATTGAAAAAACTCATTGAAGATATAGTTAGGGCAAAAGAAGGTACAGAGTCTCTTGTTGCAATCGAGGAATTGATCAAATCTCGGGCCTATGAGTCGGACCAATTGGATTTAACCAAAGAGCGGGTGAAGGGAATCCTCATGAATTTGCGGGAGAAGAAGACAGACCTTTTCTTCAAATGGTGTCTTGAAGACTTGAAATGGAATACTTCGGAACCATTCCCACTTCCAATTTTTATAGATCAATTCCTCCTCCACGAACCCAATGGGGACGGAGAGTTAGGGAACGTCAGCGCTTTCCGGCAATCCACGAAATATTCTGATAGCACAGATGTTGGAAACGCAATCCACGAGTATCATTCTTGGAAGGAATCTAGCCCGCTTACTCAATTATTAGAGCGTCATTCCCTTCTCAATAACCTCGAAAAATCAGCGGAATCATTCATGATCCGCTCCGGATTCTTTGATAATGAGGAAGATGAAGAGAACTGGATGCCAGTGTTCAACAAGTTGATCTCTCGGGTTCAAGGTGGTTTACGCTCTTTGATGATGTTTGCTGATTATTTGTATGGCGTCGAATCAACCCTGCCTCACAAAGAAAAGCAATCCGTTGCAATAGCATATTATCTCGCCAAAGAGCCCAATGGTGGAAGCAAACAAAGCGCCCACCAAGCCATTACTGATTTGGTTGCACCAGTTGCTGGTGAGGATCTCACATTTGCGACTGAAATCAGGTCGATTCTTGAATCCTTACCGGGTACTCCTAACGAATACGACGTGGTCTTTGGCAAAAAGATGCGGTTGGAAATTTCAGACAGACAACGCTTCTCCCAGAATGTTCTCAAACTCATTCAAACCCTAAAATCTGCTACATTGAATCTGTCAAACGATCATCGTAAGTCAAAGAATGCTATGGAAGATTTTGTAGTAAACTTTCCTCCTAGTTCCATCAAATATCTTTCTCAATCATTGATTTTAGAGGTACTCGGTTTGTTCCTTCACGACAAATTTCTTGTTGATAACAAAAAGTATTCACCTTGGCTGCGGGTCTATCTTTCAAAAGAACGATGGGATTCATCGCGCTTCCAATCGAAAGGTGAATTTGCTCATTCACCACGGTTAACCTCTCAACAATTCAAGAAATTATATCAAAGTTCAAAGGGACAATTTCACCTCAATCAGGGGTTCGGTCATCTGCCATTTGTCTATCAACAGCACATTTGGAATGACGTTTTGACACAAATTCGCCGGCCAATGGATTTTGAGCATTTTACTGATTACTTTAAACAACAAATCGGTCATGCATTGGAACAATCAAGCTTGCGACCTTACATGAAGAATCAAGACCTTGTATCATATCGGTTCGGTCATATTTCTGGCGACGAATACAACACCGACGGGATGCAAACACTCCAGTCCTCAATTGAAGACTTTTTGGAAATCTGGGCAAAAGAGAATGCCAAATATACCAACTACCTCAAACCTCGTCAACGAACAAGAGACGATGTGGAAGAAGTCTACGATGACAATCTTGCTGGTAAAATCGAAACACATCGCTCTTTCACGAAAATGCTCAGGTATTTGATTGAACAGTATCTCTTCCTCAATTCAGATGCCTACTTGCGTGAAGAAGTCGATCCAATCATTCGTATTTCTTCTCCAGAGGCTTTCAAGGATGCCAAGCAATTACTCTTGGATGCTATCACGCAAGGGGTCTTTGAAGATACAGATGGTAGTGACATTGAACCCGAAGGTCTTGAAGAGAAACTTCTACGTACCATTGATGGCCTTCTTCATCGAGGTTCCTTTACCACCAAGCGACAGATCAAAGAGGTGGTTTATACATGGGCAACATTACGATTCTTAACCGATGATGAAGATATCAGAAAAGCGCTTTCAATCGATGTGGATTTCAATCAACAGATGATGAATCTGTCTCAACAGTATCCCTTCCTCATGCCCAAGGGACCTCTTAACATCTCATTGTACACGGATTGGGATCACAGAACGATCTACACTCCTCCGGAGAACGAATATCAACGAGAATTCATCTCTCTTTGGGAAAAAGAACTCAACTACATTGAAAGTACAAAGCAAGACAATATCAAGTCCATTGAAAGAGCGAGTAACCAATATGCGCCGAAATTGAAATCCGAATCACCATGGATGCCGTTCAAACCAATCCCGACACTTACGGCCGTTGACTGGGATGATTCATCATCACATCGCATGGCGAAAGTGTGGCTCATCCCAATTTCCTTACGAGATAAATTTGAGAATTTATATCTTCGATGGCATGAGTATTATGGGGCCCAAAATGAATCACGAGCCCTTGAAGATGGAGATGGAACCATTTGGGGACAAATCTTATCGAGGGGACGAATTGAATTCCTTGATGAATTTTATCAAGCCATTCGAGATGCAACCATCAATAAGATTGAATCATCAAAGAACTATTTTGAAATAAAAACGCTCGTATCAACTATCAACAAGAAATTTGGCAAGAAGAAAGGCCACTGGTCTCCGATTTACTTTGACCTCCCCGCTGAAATTAAGAAAGCCATCAACACAAAGGAAGTCCAGTCCCTTGTGAATGCCCAAGCGAAGGTATTGGAGAGTAATGCGCCCGTTAGCGAGAAAACGGGTTCGAGCAAAGAACAAATGAAAGCATGGAAAGCAGAAGCAGAAAACAGTGAAATTGTTATCTCAAAACAGGTCGAACTTGCATTCTCAAACAACTTGCTAATTCAGATTACCAAGGGACTTTCAATGATGGGAATCACATCCAAAGCTGGAAGAGTTAACACTGGCACTGGTTCAATGACCGTTGCTCAAAAATCGAAACTCCTCAAGAATCTTCGAGAATGGAAGAAAGCGTTGTGATGCCTCATGGGTGAATCTCCAGAAATACAGGATTTCATCACTGAGATGGAAATCACCATTCCTCCACAAAGTGAGACAGTTATCTCATGTTGGCTCATTTTCATTTCTTTAAATGATGAAACGGAACTTAGTTGCCTTAACGAAAAGCAAAGAAAGATCATTGATCGTACAACGTTCCAATTTATTCCAGAACTGCGATGGGTTCAGAGAGATCATGATGACCGAGATGAGGGTTGGTTGCCTTTCAAAGATTATCCAGAATTACGTTGCGATGTCCACGCCATGAAAGAGGGTCAAAAGGCACATATTTCTATTAAAAATATAAGCGGAACTGAAGTGAAATTCAACATGAATGTGCTGATGATTCGACCCACAGGAAATGATGATTCTACTGCAAGTATTGGCCTTTCCTCAACAAAATCAGAAATCAAGAGAATCTCAAAAGAGTATATGGAAGTAAATCTTTCAGATTTTTTCATAGAAAAGAGAAATTTGTTCAGAGATGGCTCCATTACAGTTGTTCATCCAAAAACAATGCTCACACTGGATAAACTGCATGATTGTATCTCGGAAAGGTCTGAAACGATCAAATCCATGACATATTTGGGCCCAGATTCCGGAGAGAACATGCTCGCAACCATCAATTATATGAGAAAACACCACGATTCGGAACTCAATTTTGGTGTCATTTGGACAAAGTGGGACCGTGGAGATTCTCCGACAGTCAAAAAACAACTTGTTGACATTCAAAAACAGGATTGGAACATTGAATTCATTCTTGATAGTGAATTTCCGTTTAACAAATTCCAGAAACGTTCTGATATGATCATTGTCACCTATTGTGCTGGATGGGCTTACCACTCAGAAAGCAATAATTTTCAAGATAAATTCGAAGAGTACAAGAAATTCTTGATGAAACATGACACTCGACTTATTTCGGTCGACCCAAATCCAACAGCAGGTCTGAAAGCGATTGCCCGTTCCTCAGATTCCCTCAATTGCCGAGATGCATCTCTTTTGTATCCACTTGTTCGATTGCAAAAAGCTCCTCTAAAAACACGTTATGCGGGGGGGTCTTGTTCAACCTCCTCAACCTCCACCTGGACTCTGGAACATTTTGATGAAAAATTGAGTTGGTTAGATGCTAAATTACAGACAACAGAGGTGCCATCACTCACTCAAGAGGTCTATGGCATTGATTTATTTTCAGATTGGGGTGACTTTGCTCAATCCAATCTTTTTGACCGTCTTCATCGAACATTGGAATACACATCGCATGTGATCAGAATCAATGCTCGAAAAATCGTCCAAGAGCAATATCCTGCCGAGAGGTGCTCTAGGCCCAAGATTGAATTAAACGAAATCAAAGACAAACTCAAATTACCCGAATTGGAGCGGCATGTAAAAGACCATTTTGATAAACATTTTTTCCAACGTTTTCCCTTTGATGGTGCCCCTAAAACAGGCCTCCGTGCTTTCCTTTCCGAATCCGATCGTTGGCCAATTCTTCTCCTGGTTGAGGAAGCGGAATGGTTCACAAAAGAAATTCAAACTTACATGAATACACGTAATGACCTGTTTCAGAAGACACATATCCTGTTCTTGAAGAGTTCATGGTGTGAAAATTCTAATAGCGTGGGGGCTAGTTCACAGTTTCAATCTAACGAAGATGAAATAAAAGCCTTCTTCGATAATGAGAGGCTAAAACCAGAACGAGATTTCTACTTACGTGCCGCTGCCTTATGGTGGCATCATCATCTCAAAGTTTCCAATCCCGGAAAAATCATCACCTATGATGAAATCAAAGACCGTTCCGAAATCGTGTTTTCAGAATTTGCGGGTTTGCGGGTACTCCCGGAGTCGGGGAATTTGAATAAATTAACCGTTCATGCCCATTCTGCATCGGTTTTCGAACCAGCCTTCAAACACTTGAAAAAAACTCAACAGGGATACAAACTAGGGACGCTTGATGTCCTCTACTCTGATGAACATTATCAGACACTCAGTTCAAAATACCCAACATCATCGATTTGACCGGGTTGATCTGAAGTCTATTACACACACTGGAGTGGATGTTTACACCCCGTGTTGCAGGGAAAACATTCATGTCGCTGTCCAGTTGCCTTAAGATATGTCAAGGCTGATGAAGACTGTTCTCCTGATATCCATTTTGATTTTCCAAACCTGGGCTACCATCGTTCCTGATATGACACCATCCAATGATGAATCGCCTGCACCGATAATGCAATCCATCCCTTCACCTTCCAATCTCAACATGCCGGGTTTCCATGAAGGTTCAATTTTCTCTGATGCCACCTTGGCTGCAGGAGGCTCACACACATGCGTAATTGTCACCAACGGTAGTATTGCATGTTGGGGTAGCGATTGGCATGGTCAACTTGGAAACGGAGCAGCTATTTCCGAGACTCAATACGGTCCAGTTCTCACCAGCATTGGCTTAAATGGAGGGCTCACGGCCAATGATAAAGCCATCAGTATTTCTGCGGGGAAAGAGCATACCTGCGCAATTATCGAGGGTGGTTCGGTTGCATGTTGGGGCGATACCTCCTCATATCAGGCAGGGTATCCTTGGCAAAGTGGTTCAACTATTGAATACCCGTCTTTGATGTATGCTGGTTCTCTTCAAGCCGTGGCCATTGATTCAGGTGCACGACACAGTTGCATGATCATGTCTGATGCCAATGTGAGTTGCTGGGGTGACAATAACCGTGGGCAGGCAGGAGTAAGCCCCTCTATAGATACTCAGATTTATCACGGTTACTCATATCCTTACTATCCATTGGACATGAGTGCATTCGGCGAAGTCAAGGCTCTTGCAATGGGTGGAGACCACAGTTGTGCATTGATTGCAAACGGGTCAGTCATGTGCTGGGGTAACAACAGTGTTGGACAACTTGGGCGTGGTTATACAAATGCTTTTGATTCAACACCTTGGTACACGCAACCGTTTGCACAAGGAAGAACGGCTGTAGCAATCGATGCTGGTGGAAACACGACATGTGCCATCATCGATAATGGAAGCGTCACTTGTTGGGGGGCGGGTTCTGACGGCCAAATCGGAAATAATCAGGTCAACAATAAAACAACTCCAACTCTCGTTACCGGTTTCCCTGGCGGTCGGACTGCAACAAATATTGCGGTTGGATGGCGCCATGCATGTGCGTTGCTCAACGACAGCAATATCGCTTGTTGGGGGCTAAATGAGGGTGGAATTCTTGGAAATGGCAACGATACTTCCAGTTCAACTCCAGTCTTGGTTCAAACTCTTCCAACATCTGCTACTGCAGTTGGCATTTCTTCCAACAATGCCCACACCTGTATTTTATTGAGTGATGGCGATTCTGCTTGCTGGGGTTTTGGGGCCTATGGTGCACTTGGATTAGGAATTGATGCAATGTCTTCTTCGAGTCCAGTTCGTGTCAACCATTCTGGCCTTTCAACGGTTTCAACCGATACAGGATCTTGGCATACATGTGCTATTACTGAGAATGGTAGTGTGGCTTGCTGGGGGATCAACTTCGATGGCCAAATTGGATCTGATTCCGAAATTGGCTCCCCTGATCCAGTTTTCATTGAGGGATACAATTCATCCCACAAGGCAGTTTCCATCAGGTCTGGAACCTACCATAGTTGTGCAATTGATACCAACGGAGATGTGAGATGTTGGGGGCAAGGCACCGAGGGGCAACTCGGGGATGGTTCTTCCTCAAATTCACTCATTCCCGTGAATGTATCACTGCCAAATGGTGTGAAAGCAATTGATGTGGCACTTGGCAATGAACATACTTGTGCTTTGTTGACAAATGGAAGTGTGAGTTGTTGGGGTACGGGGACCTGGGGGCAACTCGGCGCTGGGCTCTCGCTCTCATCGTCTTCGACACCGGTCTTGACCGACCAACTTGGTCAAACTGGAAGGACTGCAATTGCACTCACCTCAGGGTCGTCCCATACATGCGCCATCTTGGATGACCGAAGTTTGGTCTGTTGGGGATACAATGGTTATGGAGCACTTGGCATCGGTTCATACACGAACATGTATTCACCAACTTATGTCCAATCATTGACGAGTGGTTCATCTGTGAACGTGACAAGCGTTGAGGCAGGAGTTTCGCATACATGTGCTATTCTTTCATCTGGGGCATCATGTTGGGGCATAGGGTCATCTGGCGAATTAGGGAATGGTTATACCACCAATTTGGCTTATCCGACTACAGTGAATTCCTTTGGTACTGGTGTTAATGCCGTTGAAATTGTAGCAGGGTGGAGTCACAGTTGTGCATTGTTGAACACAGGAAACATTTCCTGCTGGGGCAATGGCCTCTATGGGGTTCTGGGTGATAATACCTCCAATAGTTCGCTTTCACCCAAACCTTCGTTTGCAATACCCACCAATGATTCCATCATTGAGTTGTCAAGTAGAAATGTTCACACATGTGCTCTCACAGATAATAATTCCACCTGGTGTTGGGGAAATAATATGATGGGGGAACTTGGAAACGGGCAATGGAGCAATCGTGATCATCCAAGTTTAACCGATGATCTTCCGAACAATGGCACCATCGCACTTCCCGAAAGAGACTTTGATGGAGACGGTGTCATGAACGAATTTCAAGCCATGATTGACAGCAACGATTCTGACGGAGATGGATGGGATGATGATGATGATGATTTCAATCAAACAATCATGGCTTCAATTGCTTGTTTGCCCGGCACTGTTGGTAGATATTCTTGCCTTGATTCAATCCCAGGTACATACGCTCCAAACGTAGGGATGTGGTATTCAATGCCATCCAGTAGGGGGCACTATGTGTCCACGTATGGAGCAACAAATCAGACACCCTGCAGCCCGGGGTATTATCAGTCATTGACAAATCAGATTTCATGTGACCCTGCATCGGCAGGCTACTCAGTTCAAAATTCTGGATCCTATTACCAGAATGCATGCTACTCTGGTACGTACCAACCATTGGAAGGGCAAGCATCTTGCTTACAAGCTGACCCAGGATACATTGTAGCCAACTATGGTATGATAAGTCAAACCCCATGTGGATATGGGCAATATCAACCGAATACGGGATATTCTTACTGCTTTGACGCCAATGTCGGCCATTATGTGGACACCATCGGGGCCTCTTCCGAAACCCCTTGTCCGATTGGGACCTACAATCAAAATATGGCTCAAACATCACTTGGTTCGTGTTCGCCAGCCTATCCCGGGACTTATGTGGATACTCCTGGGGCTTATATGCCAACCTTTTGCCCAAAGGGTACCTTTAATCCCCACTCTGGTGGTAATTCAACGAGTTCATGTGGCGACGCAGAACCGGGACATTATGTCGCCTTCATTGGACAATACACCCAGCAAACATGCCCACCTGGCAGCTACAATCCTAATTGGCGCTCCACATCGATTGGAGATTGCATCGAAACATCACCCGGCCATTATTCACCCGCCGCAGGGCAAGCAAATCAAACACCCTGTCCTGAAGGAACTTATCAGCCGAATCACAACTCAACTTCTTGCCTAAATGCAGGAGGCGGATGGTATTCCAATGGAACAGGAAACACCCTTGCAATGCCTTGTCCAGTAGGTACTTACAACCCGAATCCAACCTCTTCAGACCCTGACGACTGCCTCATCGTTGAACCAGGTCATTACGCACCGTCACTCGGGAATTCTGTCCAAATCCCATGTCCGGCTGGTTCTTACCAACCTCTTGCAGGACAATCTGAATGTCATGAGGCAGATGCTGGGTATTTTGTTGAGGGCAGTGCCCAGACTAATCAGACTCCTTGCGAGGTAGGTGAATATCAAAATTTAAAGGCTCAAACACGATGTTTTGAGGCAGATCAAGGGCACTACGTCAATACAACAGCAGCTGCAAATCAAACTGCATGCCCACCTGGAACATATCAACCTGGAACAGCCTCGTATTTCTGCATCAATGCTTCACCTGGCCATTTCGTACAACAATATGGGCAAGCGTTCCAAAAGGCCTGTCAACCTGGAACATACCAACCGCTTGGCGGGATGCCACTTTGTGAGCAGGCACAACCTGGTTATTATTCGAAAGACGTTGCAAGTGTGAATCAAATCGCCTGTCAGGCTGGAACGTTCAATCCAGATTATGGAGGGACGAGTTCAATGAGTTGCATTTTCGCAGAAGTCGGCCATTATGTACCTCTTCCAGGGCAGTCTGAACAATTACTCTGTCCAAAGGGGACTTACCAACAGGATGAGGGGTCGGTCGCATGCAGAGATTCATCACCCGGATATTTCATCCCTTCAGAGGGAGCCTATCTTCAAACACCGTGTGCATACGGAACCTATCAACCCAATACTGGGTCATTTGAATGTTTACTCGCTGACAAAGGGCACTTCGTCGATCAAACCGCATCCAAGGTTCAATTTGAATGTCGATTTGGTACCTATCAGCCCCTACAAGGTCAATCGGAATGTTCAGTATCACCTGCGGGGTATTTTGTTGACTCCTCAAAAGGAATGGGTCAATTCGATGTGGCCCCCTGTCCCCCAGGAACATATAACCCGAATTCTGGTGGAAGTAAAATTGATGATTGCTTGAATGCATCAAAGGGGCACTTCGTCGCTGAATTGGGTCAGACAAAACAAACCCCTTGCGATTTCGGTAGTTTTCAACCAACCGATGGCGCTTCGGTCTGTGCAGAAGCGGATATCGGGTATTATGTTCCCTTTATGACCTCGACAATTCAACTTCAATGCCCAGCACTTTCATCAACGCTTGAACGTGGTGCAGATGACCTTGCTCTCTGTATCATCGATTCAGATGGAGATGGCTCTCCTGATGTTCAGGATGAAGACGATGACAACGACGGAGTCCCCGATGAAAACGATGCCTTCCCATACGACCCATCAGAACAATTAGATTCAGACGGGGATGGAGTGGGTGACCAACAAGAGGCAGAGGATTTTAACCAATTATTGCAGATGATTTTCATCTTAGTTGTGCTGGTGAGTATTTCTTTACTCTTCATCAAGCGAAGCAAATCAACCAGTGTCGAACCCACCGAACTTGTTCCTGAACCTTCGAAACCACTTCCCACGATTGAAGATCTGTGGCTTAACGGACCTGAAGGACCGCTCCCCCCTCCAATCGTTGAACAAGCTGAAGAACCAGCTCTCAATCCATCTGAAACACGATATCCATTACAGGTTTGGGATGAAAAAGGATACGAGTGGCGCTCGATGAGCGACGGAACGGTTGAGTGGAATAATAACGGTGAATGGGAAGTATACGAATCCAAGGACTGATGGATTGAGCGAGGCTTGAGCATCGCTTTGAATCATCAATGGTGGACGTGCCGAGATTTGAACTCGGGGCCTCTACCATGCCAAGGTAGCGATCTTCCAACTGATCTACACGCCCTGGCCGCCGCCCTCCCGAAGTCAAACCGAGTGCATTCCACCCCGACAATGCCTTTTCTCAAGTACCGAGTGCTCCTGATTTGGGCCGCTTCCAATGATGTCCCCCTATGATCATCTAGTGGCAATGGGTAGCCTTTGCTTGGACGGATGAGTAGTGGGCCCTCAGTGGTCTTTCAGACCATATACATCGGAATGGTTTCACGAGTTCATTAGAAGGTTGGACCTTATTTTGATACATTGATGAGCATTTTTCAACAAATATATAATCTCATTAACCGCACAATAGAATCATGCAAAAAGATGCTCTATGGCTAGTTTTGGTAATACTTCTCGGAGCCAGTCTCTTGGTGCTGATGGTGCCAGAAGACGAAGCTCTTTCGGTGAACGAGGACGTTGCCGAGGAAGAAGTTAGCGAAGAAATTACGTGCGTTGTGGGCACAGAAAAAGTGTTCAACGCTTCAGCTCCCAGCGGATTTGATTGTGTGACCTTGGACCCGCATTCCATGTTCCACACGCACCCCGCTCCCGTTTTGTCCATCAACAATGTCATCGACAACGGCTCCACCATTGCGATTCTCGGTGATGTGAACCACTTGCACCCAGATGAAATCACCATCACCATGAGTTTTGACGAGGATGTCTCGATCTCCACGCAGCCTAACACGGAGGGTGTCTGGTCGCTTTCTGTGCAAACGAGTGCTGAAAGAGTCTACCTCAACATCACGGCCACGCACGACTTTGAAGAAACGACTTCAACTACCACGTTTATCGAAATCAACAGAACAACATCGGACGATGAAACCGATCAAAGCAACAATGGCACTGGAAATGAAACCAATGATGGAACGGAAAACAATACGGATAACGGTACAGGAAACGAAACCGATAACGGCACTGGAAACGAAACCGATAACGGAACCACTGACCCGCTTGAACCAACCCAGCCGACCTACGATGCCTCCGACATGGGCCAATTTTGGTTGGATGTCTTCCGATGCCAATCCGGCCAAAACATTACTCAAGTAGACGATTTGACGACTTCAGCGGTGGAAACGCACGAATGCTCGGTCAGCATAACGATGAATGAAACACACATCACCATCGTCACAAACGGCTTACCGGATCATGATTTCGAATCCACATTGGCCTGCTCCCAAGGCAACGATTGCACGCGTGCTCAAAACTACGAATGGACAATACCCCGCTCTCCTGTCAACGATTCAACCGGTGGCCATGACGCCACCAATTGCCCTGAGGCGAACGGTGACTACGAATGCGCAGCAGCTCTCGGTGAAGTGGCGATTGCGATCAACGGGGTGCCGTTTTACGGTCCCGAAGACGGTCCAGGAGGCGATGCAGTGGCCAGCCAACACGGAGCTTACAACGAAGACAGACAGCCGATTGAACTCGGCGTATGTCATGCTCACAACGGACAAGGCGGCACATTCCACTACCACGCCGATGCGAATTGCCTTCACTGGCACCCAGAAGAAGGCGAGACGATGCTTGACTACGACATCAGCACGCCGACAGCAGTGGCACAGAACACGGCCAACGGGTCACATTCAGCAGTCATCGGCGTATCTATGGACGGCTACCCAATCTACGGCCTTTGGGGCTATGACGACCAGATGAACATCGTGGAGATGAAAAGTTCCTACAAACTCAAGGAAGGCGAGACGGGCTACAACGGCATCGACGACTATGTCTATGTTCAGGCACTCGGCCATCTTGATGTATGCAACGGCCACTTCGGGCCAACGCCTGAATTCCCTGATGGCATCTACCACTACCATTCCACCATGATGAACGGCGAGGGCGAGATGGGTTTCCCGTATTTCCTGTTGTGCTACCACGGTGAGACCTTCCTCGATGAGGGAGGGAACGGCGTTGACTGCTCTGGTTTTGGTGAAACATGGGGTCCTGGCATCGGCCCACCTCCTGCAGGTTGTGAGAATGGCGGCGGCGGCCAGGGCGGACAACTGAGCAACGTTGAGGTGGTGTCACCTCAAATCTTCTCGCCCTTTGCGATGGTTTGGATGGTAGTATTTGCATTGATGTTGTTGAGACAACGACGAGATTAACCGCCTCAAGAGAACTAAACTAATCTATAGAGTGGTGGACGTGCCGAGCAATCAACAAAGGTGTACGGAATCGAATTTGTTGATGCGCACAGTCCACTTTGCTGACGTTAATTGAATACAAAGAAGTGGACGTGCCGAGCCAACAAACTTGACCGAAATGCAGTGTTGCAAGTTTGTGGCAACACGGCCACCATTGACTCTGATGAGCCATGATGAAATCGTCAATGGTGGACGTGCCGAGATTTGAACTCGGGGCCTCTACCATGCCAAGGTAGCGATCTTCCAACTGATCTACACGCCCATAAGGGTGCTTTCGCAATTCGCCGACCCACCCCCGCATGATAAGGATTCCCGACTTGCTTCTCGCTTCCCCATTGGCTTTCTTCAGCCCGAACAGCGTCAACTCTCTTGAAGGATGCACCACTGCCTAGGTCATGGGCGATGCAGTCAATGGGCCGTTGAGTGACACGCCTGAGCCTTCAGAACCGCCACATATTCCTGAGGATGTTGTGGATGCAGTTCTGACCACTCTCTCGGGCCATGTCGAAGCTGTTTTCTTGCCGTGGATCGCTGAGCGTTTCATTCTCGAATGGCTCTCGGTGGACGATGACCGCCTGGGTATGACTCGCTTTGAGGAAGGAAGTGCGGAATTGATTCGCCGTCGCCGTCTTCGACTTGACCCCGGACAGGTCACCATCGGTCTCCACCCTGCTCTTTTGGAGGATGACGCCCTTTACCGCCATACCTTTGCTCATGAATTATTTCACGCTGCAGGCCTTACCTTGCACTCAGAACTTCATGATTCTCTTACCAATCAGGTGGCACCATCGCCCGCTATGAAAGACTCTGTCCTCCTACAGCGGATGCGAAGTGCCGTTCTGGGCGGCTTGAAGGTGCAAGAGTGGTCGTGCAAAGCCTGCGGATATGCATGGAAACGGACGACTGTGCGCCGTCCATCGCGTTGCCTCAAGTGTGCGCGTCGCCTGTAATTGCGAGCATGAACTTCATGTATTGCAAGCCCCGCCCTTTGATTTGGACGTATAGTGTAGTTTGGATATCACTTCGGATTTCTAATCCGAAAACCCGGGTTCGAATCCTGGTACGTCCGCTGACCAAGGTTGAGTCCGTACCCCGTGAATGGGGTATGAGTGAATTGTAATTTTAGCATTGAGCGTCGATGTTGCAAGAACTCATCACTGTTCGCTTTCTTTGGGCGCCCATCCTTCGGTATTCTCGAGGTCTTTTTGGATTTGAGACCCGATGTTAAGCGGTTCCATTGTTTGTCGCATATCATTCAACGCTCGCTGCATAATGACCTGGCCCAATTCTTCATGGGTTCGAGGGAGACTGTCGGCGGCGATTTCCTGAAAGATACTCTCTGGTTTGTGTGCCCCGCTGTGGTAAATGATGCGAGCCGCATAACTTGAGTACGACACCAAAAACGTCACTATGACCAACAATAAACCAATAATTACGGCCGAACCAACGATGTTTTTGACGTGCACGAGAAGAAGCATACACCACCACATCGCCATGCCGTACATCGAACAAACCACGAGATAATCGGGTATCATTGCCAAGCGGCCAGTGGGTCCCCTCGCACTGACAATGGCCCGGAAGTTGTCATCGTCCACTGCCGAATATACGCCGTGAACCACGAGAAGGCAGTTCAGGTGTACGAAATTGATGACGACAATAACGCCTCCCATCACCTTTGTCCACCAGGCCAAACACGTGTAAGCCTCGGCTTCCCAGTAGAAGTCTTTGGATTCTCCTGTTATCAGATTGAATAATAAAGATGCATTCATTGCAAGCACCAATACCGCTGCCAGAGTGTTAACTTCCCATACGGC
>JAKMEE010000017.1 GCA_022426155.1 Candidatus Poseidonia sp.
GAATCCTGGTGTGTCTTCTGTCTCCATCATGCCGTCATCGCCGGCTTGGAATTCTTCACTCCAAGATTCGTCGTCAATGGGCATTTCAAAGCGGCTGTCCATACCGAGTTTGATGGCAAACCATGCAGGATTCCCGTTAGCAAAAACCAGGTTGCTCTCTTGATAATCTCCTTTCAATTTCATGGTGACTTCAATGATTGGGTTGTCGTCGCGGCCGTCCCATTCTGCATGGTCTTCGGTCACAGCGAAGGCAAAGGGCACGTTTTGTTCGCCCTCTTGGATGCCAGTGAATTGATTGGTCCACACTTCGCTCGCTCCTCGGAAAACGGTGATGTTGAGGTTTTCACAATCGTTGTTACATGGCCCTTCATTGTCACCGTTGGTCCAATCACCGCCGACGTCAATCTTGAAGTTGCCACGGAATTCACCGTTTTCAGTCATGAGCAGGCGCTTGTCAAGGTCGGGCTTCATGCGGAAGCGAAGGTTGATGTCAATGACGCCGTTATCCTTTTCTTCACGAAGTTCGCCTTCTTCAGTGGAATCGGTGTCGTTGTTAGCGAAATGAGACCAAGCGTCGGCAAAGCCATCGTGGTAGAGGTACATGGTGGTGTTGTTGGCGTTGGGTTGGCGAGGGTCTTCTTGTTCCTGACTTTGCTGTACGCTAACGTCACCTGCTTGAACGGGGACGAGCAACATGGCGGTAAGCAGTAGGGCCAAAAGAGGCTTGTTACGCATGTAAAGGCGTGAACTGCCTGTCATTTGAAGGCTTCTCTGACCCGATTCGCCGAGTCTGTGCTCATTCAAAGCGGTGGAAATCCAGATTATTGGGGCGGTTGGCCTGATGTTCACGGGTGAGACGGAGTGCGTCACCCAGTGCATCGGGTTGCATGCGAGCGGTGTTGAGGTCGGTGCCTCCAACGCCGGTGATGATGGCCATGACTTTGATGGTGTTTCCAAAGCCTGCATCTTGGCGAGCCCCCCAAATCACGTTGGCATTCTCACTGACCTTGGCGGTGAGCAAATCAACGACTTGGTTGGCGGATTCAAGCGTCATGTAATTGCCGCCCGTAACGTGAATCAGGACGCCTGTGGCTCCAGAGATGTCAACATCCAACAGGGGATGGTTGAGGGCCTCATGAACGACTTCTTCGGGGCCGTGGTCCGATTCTCCGTAGAGCATCATCGTCACGCCACCGTTGGCCATGATCGAACGGATATCTGCGAAATCCAGGTTGATCAGTGATGGCAAGGTGATGGTCTCAACGATGCCCTTGACGATTTCAGCGACGAGTTGGTCCATGATGGAGAAGGCCTCGTCCAGTGGGAGATTGGGCACGAAGTGGAGCAATCGGTTGTTGTCAAGCACAAGCACGGCATCGGCCGTCCTTCGCAGTGATTCCAAACCTTCGAGTGCACGAGCCATGCGTTGGCGACGCTCGACGTGGAAGGGTGTGGTGACGATGCCGACAACCAAAGCTCCAGCGGCCTTTGCCTCTTCAGCAACGATGGGGCAAATGCCGGTTCCTGAACCGCCACCCAAGCCCGATGCAATGAAAACCAAATCGGCACCAGTGACGATGCGCTTGATCATTTCACGACCTGCTTCAGCACAGCGTCGTCCAGTAGAAGGGTCGCCTCCGGCGCCCAATCCTCGTGTGATGTGACGACCGACCAATAATTTCTGCAGAGCACGGGTATGGTCGAGGTGTTGTTTGTCGGTGTTAATGGCCACGGTGACGGCGCCTTCAACGCCCAAATGGGTAATTCGATTGAGGGTGTTATTGCCTGAACCACCGCATCCAATGATGAGGATACGCGGGTCGGGAACACCAAAGTCTCCCACCTCTTCGTCCATCAAGGTGGTTTTGCCACGATGAATGGCTTCAGATTTCAAGCCTTCAATCATGCCAGCAAGTGCGCTATCGTGGGGGTTCGACCCACCCATTGAATTCACAGAAGAACGTTCAGGTCCCATCCTAACACTTCCTACATTCCACAGCCTTCCCTTACCCTACATAACAGCGACCCTCGCGAAGACGGTAAAAGCGACGATTTTCGCAGTGGTTTCCCTCGCCCGATGCTTCGTTCAATCCCACCCCTTTTTCGCCTGTTCACCCTCCACCCACATCGCCTGAATGGACCATTCAAAGATGGAATGCTGGTGGCTTGACCTTTCATGAGGATTAAGTAGTGGAGGCAGGTGGGACAAATTACCTCGCTTAGCTCAGTTGGTAGAGCACCTGACTGTAGTTGTGTAAAAACAAACGTCTCAGCAGACATCAGGGTGTCCCCAGTTCAAGTCTGGGAGCGGGGACTCTAATTCTAGCCGTTTGGATAGTCCACGCTTGCGCGAAAGGTTGAGCGTTTCCATTGTTTTCTAAACATGTTTCAAATTGAATTAGACACCGGCTAAAGAAAATAAATCCAATGTGAAAAGATTATTTCATTGTACGAATTCAGGATAGCATGGACAATTCAAATTGGGGTGCATATTCAGTAGATGACAGCTCTTTTGACCCCTCCACCGAAGATCATAACGTTCTCTCAGCCTATCGTGAGGTGGAATTCGGAACAAGAGCCACTTTTGGATTATCCTTCATCATTTCAGGTTTTCTCATCAATTTCGCCATGCTGTTGTCACCCCCCACTCCTACGAATGATTTGGATTGGTATAATGAATATCTTATTTTCACAAGGAACCTTACATTATTCGTCACGTTTCTACAATTAATCGGGCTGTTCCTTATTCTTGCAGACGTAAAGAAACTCGTTTTTGAACTCAATTCTACACGAGAGCAGCAAAACAAAAACCTGAATGTTTTGGCTTCAAAAATCAACAAACGATGAAATCGGTTCAAGTCTGGGAGCGGGGACTCTAATTCTAGCCGTTTGGATAGTCCACGCTTGCGCGAAAGGTTGAGCGTTTCTATTCTCTTTTGTTCAAGAAGTCGATTCACTATTTTCGGCCGTATCATTTGATGCGTATTGCCGTTTCATCTTCCACCAAAATTCAGCGATAAATTCAACCACATATTCAGCAGTACAGAGGACCAATGTGATATTCAACCGAAGCCACAACACTCCCAATGGAATTAGCAGTGCATAGGTAAGTAATTCACTCCCCATCATGAGCCTTTGTATCTGGTCGAGCATTGTATCTCTGTTCGTGAAAGAATCAATGTGAAGATTCAAACTACTAATCTGAACATTCTAATCGGCAATCGAAGGTTTTCATCACTTTATATGAAGAAAAAACCCACGTGGGAGATTGCGTATTCATACTCTCTTGACCGGACCGTGACGATTGATCAAGTGTTGAATATGCGAAAGGGAAATGATCCTCGAGCTGGTGACCTTTGGTGTCACAAAGAATGTTATCCGAATACCGGTGAGCGTTTGCTTTCACGGAGGTGTACCGACCGGGAGAGCTATTTTGCTTCATGGCCCAGCGAACATCTGCATCAATCGGCATGTTCCTACTTTTCTGTTGCTAAGACCAAGAGGGAGACATTGAATTATGCGCAATTTTATCACGATATGCGCTTGTATTTCTCTCAAATGAATCTGAATGAGGAACCTTTCTTCATCAAGGAAATTGAATTTCCAACCGCCCTTTATGCCCCAGATATCACCATCACTCATAGTGAAGACAGCGGCCTTCGTTGGTCAAAAACACATATTGTAATCGTCGATTCAAACAAAAAACGGGAAAAGAAATTCACTCATAACGGACATTTTATGCTTGATGATGAGTACTACCTGGTCATTAAAATTTCAGAATTCACTCGTGATCAACTCGCAAATTTCCAGAGAACTGGGATCGAGCGAATTGAATTGTCTTGGAGCAAATTGAAGGATGCTGAGGATGAATATCATTCCCCAGAAGCCACAAGGAAAAGAGAAATTGAAAAAGCTCAGCATTTAATGGAGATTCGCTATTTACAAACTATCAAGAAAACTCCACAGCAACGTCAAGAAGAACGAGATCGAGAGCGTCAAAAAGAATTGAAAAGACAGCGCACGGTTCTTGAACATCCAGAGACTCAACGGTTCATTGAGGTCGTGAAGGAGAATATTCGTGTTCTCGAGAAGAAACAACGTCCTCTTTTGGCCGAAGTTCAAGCGATTGAACAATGTGAGAGTTACCATAATGGCGTTCTTTGTGAACACCTTGCTGGTGTGCCTTTTGAGAAACGTCGCATCACTGATTATGGCTTTTTGCACCACGAGATTCTTGACCGTGCTCAAACAAAGCTAGCGCAATCATATCCTGCCCGGAGAATCCAGGAAATCAAATTCAATCTTTACGGAGAAGTGAAGGCTGTAGCAGAAGAACAAGGTATCAATATCGATGATTTTCATCCAAACTTTGAGTCCGGTGATCAACAATGAGTCAGGGCCTGTTGACGCTATCATCGACCTGAAGATTCAAATCTCACTTGTTAAGATTCAATTCTTTATCTCATGAAATGAATCAATTTGAATGGAAAATAATCAAAATCTTAGAACTCATATTCGGCACCAACTTCTGTCGCTTAATGAGTTTCAAAGATTTTCCAAGAAGTCTCAACTCAAGCGTGTAAAGCGACGAAGCAGTAGTATCCAACAAAGGGTGAGGAAGACAGGAGTGGATAGGGTATGCCCTACCTGTTCTAAGAATATGGTCTACAAGACCATCCATGCCCCAAGCTGTGAGCATATTAGACCACTACGGCACGGAGGGACGAATTCCTCAGAAGGACGATATCCAAATGTGATTCCAATGTGCGGAATGTGTAATGACGCTCGTAATCAGGTAGTTCTTGAATTTGGGATGAATCGACGTGTATTACAATTTCTGATTGAAGATGTATACCTCGACAGTGGTTCAAATGATCGTGAACTTTCAAAGTTTTTCAAGCAGGCTTGGGCTAAGTCCATTGCTCAAAGGATGACAAAAGGCCGCGGGAAAGGCGGAGCCTCAAAGCGACGAAAGACAGCACAAATGAATGAAAAGACTCATTCCAAGTCCCAAACCCTCATCATTCCAGGACCTTCTCCTTCGAAGATTGAAGTTCCAAGGTCTCTCTATGGAGCCATCGAGAAATGTTCATCCCGCCCCTATATCTCTCCAGATACCCTACGTTCGGACCTCATCAAATTCTCTGGAATTCAGCGCGATATTGATGCTGAATCCATGCAAAACCTCACCATCTGGAAACAGAAAAAAGCCTATGTCGATTCTCTGGTAAAATCTGTTTGGAACACGATTCATGGAAATATGAAGGTCATCCAAATTGGGCAAATTGAAGCGATCATTCAACGGACAAAAATCATTCACTACAAACGGTTCAATAGCCCAAGAAAAGCAGATGCCATCATGGCGGCTTAGAACCATTGTTCATGTAGATTGACCTTGTCGTCGTTGCGTTGGTCACCATGAATTTCAAGGACGGGCTGTTGCTTTTCTTGACCGTCGTTTTCGGAATAATGTACGTCAATGTTGGTATTCAACATTTCACTGATACATCTTGGTTTGAGCCCATCGTACCCTCCATCCTTGGTAATCCATCCTTCTGGGTTTACCTCACTGGCGTCATCGAAATTGGTATCGGTGTTGGCCTCATTGTGCCTGCTTGGCGTCGCTACGCCGGCATTGGGAGTGCGGGTTTTCTTGTCATCGTGTATTGGGCGAATCTCAATATGTGGGTCAACGACATTGCAATTGGAGGTAAGACCTACGCCGATGTTTGGCACGTTCTCCGACTTCTTGCACAGACGGGTATGATTGCGCTCTCTCTGCTCATTTCACGGCAAACAATACCTGTTGATTTGAAAGAGCCCTGAAGGCAACAGACTGCAACACTTCAACGAGCCAGCCGTTCGTGTGAGTTTGAGTTTCACAATTTGGCGTCAAAGTTGTAAACAGACATGCCCATGCCACGGTACAAACTTGGCATTTTCCCATCTTTGGCATATCGATAAAGTGCGGTTACCGCCACTTGTTCGGCCGCATTTGCCCATGCGAGTAATAAGGCCATGAGCAGAATGCCGACCACTAGGCCAATGGGGCCAAGTGCAATGATGAGAACTGCCGTGATTCCGATGACGGGGATGGCAAGCAAAAAAGCAATCAACCCAATGCCCAAACCAGAAGCGATGTTTTCACCCCAGGTCTTCTTGAAAATTTCCTTACTCATGTTCAAACTTTCACCGATACCTTTGTCTTCAAGAATTAATACTGGCAAGATGAAGAAGGTCATGAACCACCAGACCAAGGATCCGATCAAATGTACAATGAACCCAAGGATTTGCATCGAGGGGTGGTCTGATGTACGTGTCAACCCTTCAAGCATCTTCAACAGAAGACCAATGGTTCCAGCAATGATTCCCCAAAGGAAAATTTTGGGAAGATGTGAAGCTGCAATTTTGACGCCATCAATGAATTTAGGGTCTCCACCTTGGAGGCGGATGTTGGAGTTGGCAACGATGGCGCAATTCCAGAATGTGACAAAAATACTGAGCAGCATATAGCCCAAAAATGTCCAGGCGTAATATTCTCCAGTAAATTGGCCGTTTGCATCAACGGCCCAAGACATCGCTAAGAGTTGAGGTGCAACCATGGCCCCGAGCACTCCCAGACTCATCACGCCGCATAGGACCATGTAAACCATCAATTCAGGGTCTTTCATGACTACACGCATGCTCAATTTGCTTAATTTCCAGCCGCGGCTGATGGTGTTGAGGAATCCCATAAGGTGACTGGATACGGCATTACTTATTTCCGTTCTGCTTATTCCCACGTTGCCGAAGTGCCTCTACTGCGAGAACGCTCACGGCAACTTGAAGGTTGTAGGAAGGGACAAACCCGTCCATGGGTAACTTCACTACAGCGTCGCTTGCATCGAGTACATCTTGACTCACACCGTTGCGTTCAGCACCGACAACCAACAATACATCACCGGTCATGTCCTCGTCCCAGGGCCCTTGGTGACCGACGTCTTCAGCAACAACGATGCGAACATTGTGCCGTCTTGCACAATCAATGATCTCTTGAGTGGTTGAATAAATGACGGGGATGAATCGATCAGCGCGCATGCTCGCCCTTCGAATTGTTCGCCGTTCTTCGTGGGTCTTACTGACATTCAAGATTACGCCATTCGCCCCTGAGACTTCAGCTGTTCGAATCGCAAAGCCAAGGTTGGTGGAATATTCAACGCCATCGAAAAGCCAGAGGCATCCCCCGTGGGCCATCACTTCTTCGAGATGTTCGTATTGCTTTCTTCCAGTGAGTGCTAAAGCAATCTGCGAGCCATCCGCTGACATCCTCCACAAATCATTTGTTGAACCTTCTTCGAGAGGGACTGCGAGGCGCAGACATAGGTCTCGAAGTGCCGAAGTATCGTGGTCGCGGTCAACCAGCACGCGGTCAATCTCGACGCCTTTTTCCAGCGCCTTCATGACAGCTTCCAAGCCCGTGATTTGACCAGCCATGGTCTCGGGTGGGGAGGGATGCTTCAAGAGCCTAACCCCCTTCGAAACATTATGGCGAAACAACACAGTCCCCGCTTCATCGCGGCCGTTGAACGTGCTCGTTCAGCCGTCAATGAATGCACTGCTGCTGATTTGAAGGTGATGATGGATGATGGACTACCCTTCACCGTCCTCGACGTTCGTGAGCAGCATGAATTCGAAGCAGGCCACCTCGAAGGTGCTCTCCATCTTGGTAAAGGTGTGATGGAACGCGATATTGAGAAATTCAACCTCGAGGATGACCATTGCATTGTTCTCTATTGTGGCGGTGGGTATCGAAGCGCTTTGGCTGCCTCATCGCTGCAAGATATGGGTTGGACCAATGTCATCTCACTTTGGGGCGGTTGGCGGGGCATTCAATCCGAAGGCCTTCCATTGACGCTACCCTAAGGCGTCATCCCCTCAAGAACCGCGTGGGCAGGCTCATAAAGGGGAGATTTGTCGGCATGACGCTGAGAAGCATAGGTGATGATGATGGCTCAAGGTTTGTACCAACACGTTCGCGCAACTTGGAAACGTCCAAACGACGCACTGCCCCACATGTTCCGACAGGCTCGCATGGCCCAATGGCGCCGCGAACCCGTCAACTGTCGCATCGAGCGGCCAACACGTTTGGACGCCGCCCGCCGCATGGGCTACAAAGCCAAGCAAGGCGTGGTTCTCATCCGAACTCGTGTTCGCCGTGGTGGACTTCGCAAGGGTAAAATTCACATGAAGCGCAAGCCTTCCAAGGCCGGTATCTCCAAGATCACCATGGCCAAGAACACTCAACGAATCGCTGAAGAGCGCGTTGGACGTCACTTCCCGAACCTTGAGGTTCTCAACTCTTACTGGGTTGGCCAAGATGGTAAGCACAAGTATTTCGAAGTCATCATGATCGACACTCACCACCCTGCTATCATCAACGACAAGCAGTTGGGTGTCTTCTCTCGTGCAAACGGAAAAACCTCTCACCGTGGACGTGCTCACCGAGGCAAGACCTCCGCTGGAAAGCGAGGGCGTGGTCTTCACAAGAAGGGCAAGGGCGCAGAAAAGTTGCGACCTTCACTTCGTGCCAACCTTAACCGTGGCAAGTGATGAACCCATCCCTCCATTGAGACCTGCTATTTTTCGATGGCTTTGCCCGTTGATTTATTGAGCAGTTCCTTCCGTGGTGGTATCATGGTCGGAGGCGTTGAGTCCATGTCGGGTTGGCCCGGTCTGGAAGTTTACCTCCCAGATGGAAGAAAACTCGGCCAAGTTTACGATGCTGTGATTGACACGGCAACGCTTCACTGCACCCACCTTTTCGTTCGTGATACTCCAGAATCTTTGGTGGAAGGCGGTTTGCACGTTGCCGTGCCTTGGCGCTGGATTCGCGCGGTTGACGATGTCGTCTTGCTTCGATGGTTCCCCCCCACTCCAATACCCATACATTCCTGAGGTGATTAAGTGGGGTTCGATGTTCACGTGCTTGGTACGGCTTCGGCTCGCCCGACCTCTCGCAGGGCCGTGAGTGGTAACCTCGTCAAATGCCGTGATGGAGTGGTGGTCATCGATGCTGGTGAAGGATTCCAATCGAGGTATATGGCTCAGCGTCGCCATCTCAAAGAATTTGAAAAAGGAACGACGGTGAAGACCAATCACGTCTCCGTCCTCGCCTTCACACACGGTCATCTCGACCATACATGGGGTGCTCTTCCATGGATGCAAACGATGGGATTGGACCATCGTCAAACCCCTTTACTTGTCCTTGGACCTACCTCTTCAAACGTGATGGACGCCTTGCTGAAAAAGCAATCAATTCCAACAGAAACACCTCCCGCAGATTTGGCCCGACAATGGCAAGCCTGGCATCGATTAGGTGCGTCGGGTGAAGGCCTCTCCTATCCCATTCGTTGGGTGCTGGGTGATGTTTCGCAAGGCCGCTGGGCAGAGATGGACCCACAAACTGGACATTTGACCCTCCTCGAAGGTATGCCTCAACCAGAAGGTTGGAAATCATGCAGCCTTCAGGCACTTGACACTCAACATTCTGTTCCTTCGTGTGCTTGGGAAGTGAAACAATCTGGCCTAACGGGTACGTTCAATCGACTCAGGGCTGCAGAATTACGTTTGAACAAGGAAGAACAACGAGAATTGGCTACGGGCAATGACATCGTTCACAATGGCCAAACCTTGTCAGCCAACAGCTTTCGAAGTGAGGCAGGTCTTGCACTAAGAGTTGTTCTTTCGGGCGATACTGCGGAAGGGTGGGCTTCTTCCATTGAACCAGGGGCCAACCTGTTGATTCACGAAGCAACCTTCCTCAACGAGCAGCAAGACAAAGCCAATGAGCACCTTCATTCCACGGCTGCAGGCGCTGTGCGTACCGCTCAGCAAATGAAAGCCTCCCACCTCGCCATCACACATTTTAGTAGCCGCCTCAAGAGCCATGAAGCCTCGCTTTCTGAGGCCAACGACACGGGGGCGCTTCCCATCGCTGCCGTGAGTGATGGTGACCGATTCCTGGTCAATGACGACGGCACAGTGCATCATTTAGTGAAGCATGATAGCGGTTGGACATCAAGGAACATGGAACCCAATCGTTGAAGTGGTGCAGAGCCATCCTTCCTTTCATGCGCTCGCCCTTCTTGGCCCTGCTCTTGCTTCTTGTTGCAGCGAGCCCTCTTGCGGCCTCAGCGACTGAGGGAAGAGATGCTCCTTCATGTGTGGGGCAAAACATTGCATCGTTGGCTCCAACCATCGACATCGACCCTGGCGTCTGTGTCAAAATTGATTTGGGTACCTTAACCCCTGGCGAAGTCTTTGAGATGGAGATCATCATTGTCGATGATGCCCTCGATGTGTTAATCTTTGATGAAAATGGCATCATCCCATACGACCTCGGACAATCCTACAGAAGCACCTTTGTTCAACCTGCATCAACGGAACTTGCTCTGGGGGCCTTTACCTTCCACTGGGAAGTTCCTCCTTCCATCTCTGCGAAACAATGGTTCTTGGTGCTTGATAATTTAGCGCATGATGGTGACGGTGGAGATGGCGATCAAGGCGGAGTTCGCAGCAAAGCCACAGTGAGTGCCACCATGCTTCTTCAGTCCTATTGGACGCCGTTCAACAACCTCGTTCATGTCCCAGCGGATGACCATCTCGTCCTTCTTTCAGGTGATGACCTACGGTTGGATGCAGATACCAGCGTAGTGATTTCTGCATGGGATTTGGAAGGATCTGGAGATGTCTACTTGCAAACACGGTCAATGCATGACCGTTACTTAGAGCAAGGTGTTGGAGTTCAATACATCACCGGTGGGGCTCTTCAATCGGTGGAAAATTCAGCCTCGCTTACTTGGATAGTTCCCAGCGACTTAGACGGGGATGAATTGGTTCTCATCGTGGACAATACCGACGTGCCACTTGGTGGAGGCGATGGTGCCACACCTCTACGTATGACCGTCCGAGTTGAACTTGCCCCTCCGCTTGCACCTTCGGTCAACGATGATTCCTCTTCCACGGTTTCCATTGATGAACTCATCACGATGGATGCGAGTGCGACACCCAACAGATTGGGACAAGTTCAAACCGTTTCCTGGGATTTTGATGATACCGATGATTCAGATGAAGATGGAGATGCATCCAATGATCAAGATGCCCTTGGTATCGAAACCACTGCCTCATGGGACACTCCCGGAGAGAAAACAATCACGGTGACCATTACCTCGCCAACTGGCGAACAAGCTTCGGGCGAGCACACTGTTACGGTAATAGATACCGTAGCCCCAACACCAAGAATTCAATCCTCAGGGACCCCGGTTTCGGACGGATGGAAAGTGGAACGTACCGTTCAGTTGAACGTTGATTGCTTGAGCAGCACCGATGACGATGCGGTCTCGGGCTGTCTGTGGACCCTTGACGGCCAAGAGGTCAGTTCAAACACCACACATTCCTTCCTGTGGGACGAAATTGGCTCATTCACCCTGATGCTAACCGTAAGCGATGCTACGGGCAATTCTGCAACAACCAATGCCACACTCCGTTCCGTTGACACCACGTTGCCCACTCTTGACCCTGCATCTTTGACGCAATTCCCAACGGAAGGCGAACTCGATGAGCCGATCCAGTTCACTGTGAGTGTTGAAGACGCGTATGACAGCTTGGGAGTGTTGCGCGTTCACTGGGACCTCAATCCTTCTGTTGACACCGATGGCAATAACAATCCCAGAGACGACCCAGACCTTGTTGGTTTGAGGCCGGAACTGACCTTTGACCGCGCTGGTTCAAACGATGTTGTCGTGACCGTCTTTGATGCTTCAAATAATTCAGATTCTTATGCCTTTAGCGTGAAGATTGCCACCCCACCATCGCAAGGGAGCATGGCTGGCCTGACCATGATGGTCTTGTTCATTGCGTGCGTGACAGGCGTGGTAGCCGTTCTCGGATATCGTTCATGGCAGAAACGATTGGCGATGGAATTGTTGATGGGTCGTGGACTATCAAAAGATGAAGCAGAAGGACACCTCGGCCTTGTCGCCCAACGACGGGCACCTCGTTTGTTCTCAAATGCAACCGAACTGGCAGGGTTAGATGCTGGAGAAGTAACCAGTCTTTCAGACCAGGAAGCCGCAGCGAAGAAGGCCGAGTTGGAAGCCATTTATGGTTCCTCAGATCAGGAAGCAGCCGCTTTCGCCCCCCCGCAACCGATGTATGTCAATCAAGCGATTTCTGAATCGAGTATGAAAGCAGCAAATGAAGCGGCCGCCTTACTCAATGAGACGATGGATACACCCGTTGGCCAACCCCAAGGCGACAACCTCCTCTCATCGCTGGTTGAAACACCTGCAATCACGACGTTCACCCCACCCTCTGGGGTGGAACAGCCCAGCACTACCGCTCCAACCCCAGCGCCGAATCGTCGGGCAGGTGTTGCATTGCCGCAATCCATCACGAGTCCTGAACCACCACTGCCAGAACCCACTCCCTCACTCAAAGTACGACAAACCTGCTCAACCTGTCAAACAACGTTCGAACTTGACATGCCTGAGCATCTCACAGAAGCCTTGGTTGGATGTCCGAAATGCGGCACAGATCAAACAGTTCAGCGACGTTGAGTCACAGCGCAACTTGACGTATGGTATCTCAAGAAGGCGAATCATTCTCAAAGGATGAGGATTGAGGCAGTATCATGGATGAGGGCTCCATGCGTATGGTTCGTGGGGGCTTGCCTCAAAAGACAGACCCGCGCCGATTAGCAGTAGCCCTTGTTGTCATCATGCTCGCGTCCCTGATTCAACCTGTTTCTGCAGATGTATCTGTGGCTCGGGATGATTTTGGCGTTCTTGACGCATTAGCAGAAACCATGGAGAAACGAGCGGATGATTCTGAAGATCTAGTGGCCATTCAGGGAGCGCAAAACTCCTTTGCTTTACTGGACTCCTCAAAACGGCCCGTTCAATCAGGAGATGCTCTCCGTGATGCAGAAGGATACCTCGATCAAGTGGAACTGCGAGATACATCTCCATTGGAAGAAGATCATCCACGCCCGTATGATTTCTTGACCGACGTAGCAACCCACCCCGATGCATGGCCTTACAATCTCTGGGATACGCTGTTTTCAACGGAGAATTTGGGCTTGGATAATCTCCTCGGAGTCGGGATCAATACTTACGCGATTTACGTTAACTTCTCATCGAGAAATAATGGCCCATCGTACGAAGCATGGGACTCTGGAACATTTACCGGAGAACTCTTTGTAGGTACTGATTTGATTCTCTTTGAAAATTATATCGACATTGATGGAGACGATACTAAGGACCTCTCAGTAGCATTGACAGTGACTGGGCTGACCACATTTGGAGAAGGATGGGGTGTTGAAACTTCAGATGGCCTCATCCCAGTTGTTGAGGAAATTTGGCTTCGTCCAACATTTCAATGGACTGTTTCTGCCATGAATGAAAATGATCCATTATGGGATGAATTGGAACACCTCGAAGTGACACTGATGAAAGGCTTAGCCTTTGACATCACGCTTTCCAATGCCGAATCTTATGCGGTTGTCATCGACACACGGTTCACACAACCTCCTTCCAACGTGCGGGTTGGAGTTGGCATCCAAAAAATGACCTTCAATCTCAATTCAGTCGCCACATCGATAGGAGAATTGACACTTCGGTTGCTCGCTGGACAAGTGAATTCCAGTGAACTGTCCCTCACAAGTGTTTCCGCCCCCTATGCCGTTCGCCTCTCGAATCCAAATGCTAACGGAGGTTCATTGCAAACCGATTGCAGTGAGACGCTCAACTATGACCCTGAAACCGACCATGACGCAACGAGCCGCGAACACAAATGTGGAATTGGCATCGGTATTGGTTATGTTCACTTTGGAGAAGTACAGCCTGATGGTTCCATTCCGATTTTAGAAGTGGCCTATCTCGACGTAGGATTCCATCCAATCGCAGGCTCCAGTTTGATTCCCAGCGAAGTTGATTTGACTCTTCGGAACGACAATTACGGGCAGAATTCCTTTGACACAGTTGAACTCTACTCCGATGTAAGGACCGATGTTTACCTTCACTACTTTGAGGACCGTTCAAATGTACCAGAAGGCAGCAGTCCGTTTGGAAACATCACCGATTCACGAGCTTGGATTCGTGGCCTGCCCTCAGGGTCCATGCACCAAGATGAAATCGCCGCAATTTTCACCATGATTGGAGAAGCACCTGGCTCGGTCAATCTCCCCGGGGATATTCCTGACCGCCTCTCACTCATCATTGCCATCAAGAATTTCACTGCCGACTCGAGCGGTAATGTCAACGATGAAACGCTACCTATCAACCCAGCATCTCCGCCGAATACCCTCGTTTTGGTAGCGGGGACAGCGTCCATCGAACGCTTAGAATTAATTTCAAGTTTTAAACGAGGGGGATATGAAAACGATTCTTCCTCAATGCTGGTCGAAATGGATGACCTGCCTCGGGTCATCGTGGTCCAAGGAAGCTTCCTGATTCCCTCCAGCGGCACAAGTCGGGTAAACTTTGACAATCCGAATTTGAACACCATTTCTCAATTACTTGACAATGCATTACTGACCGTGGTTGAAGTTGTTCTTGACATAGGGACCATTGTGAACGGATTGCCCAACGCAGTGGTTGGAACTGCAGGATCCACCGGCGGGGAAGTCAACATTCAATGCTTTTCACAGGTCAAATTGAGTCTTCCGAGTTCAGAACGCACTACAATGGAAATCGGCAAGATGGCTTTCGCTCTGGCAAGCAGCCCACAGCCTTGGTTGCCAGACATGGACCATATTCTCCTCTCAGAAGACACCAGCATTGAGGTGGTCAATGGGCGAATAGGTCCACAAGACCCGTTGGTTCCAGTTGCGATGAGCATGCGAATTGGGGGGGTTTCTCACGTGCGTCATGCCTTCGATCCCGTCAATGAAGTTCGGAACATGGAGTTATTGGGGGCTTCTAGTGGTGCCCTCCTTATCGGTCACATTCAGCATGATAACGGTGATTTAGACAACGCAGTGAAGCAATCTGCAACGGTCTCAAACCGTCCCAGTTCATTCAATATTGTTCAGCAAACCGAAAGGCTAGAGTACATCGCGAGTGAACCAATTGGAACCATCACTTACGGCGGTGAATCAGGGACCCAACGCAACGCCATCCGTTTGGATGGACTGCCCTCGACATTTTCTTTGGTGCTGGGTGATACGGTGGGATATATTGCATCCGAACCAATGAATAGCATCCAATTGCAAATGACCAACGCCACTGAGCCACTTACTATGGATGGGGACCACATGCGGTTTTGGTTGGATGAAGACACCGCTCAGGCAAGTTTGAGTTTGCAGATCTCAGATGTGACCTCAATTCAGCGTTTCTCACCCCTCATCCCTGGTTCATCTGGTCCCGAAGGAAATTCAGTCATCGAGTTAACACGCGCCCAGTCCAAACCCTTCGGAATTTCGATTGAAGATGAATCGACCTATGAGGACCCATTTTTAGGATTGAACGGGCAGATCTACTTTGATCCCCTTCCAGCGAACATATCTCTAACCCTCCCCAGCGAAGTCGACTCCGATGGGCTGGCTCTTCCAACCTTCGGGGAGGATGAAGGAATTGAAGCCCTCTCCTTTTTCCTCGGAGATTTGGTCGGATTCGGTTCGGTTGTCAACGATTTCGTTCATGGCTTGACCATGGATGTTGGTGGAGAAATTGGTGAAAGTGAGAACTTGTCACTGGGCATTGACCTCTTTACTGGCGAATCGTTTGACATGACGGTGGACATGAAGAAAGGTTCCAATCTCGACACAACACCAGAATGGGCCCATGGAATTGGCCTGGAAGCCCTTGAACAGACCCGAGTTTCTTTCAACCTCTCTCGCATGCCAACCTTCACACTCTCAAGCAGAGATATCATCTCGCAAATATTGAGTGACGGACGAATCGATTTGACCGAACGTAATCAAGCGATATCCATCGCCAGAGCTGCCAACATCACCAATGTTGAGATATTGATCATTGCCTTAGAAGACGGACGAATCTTCTCTGAGGAGATGGAAGGTGTGAACCTCACCTTATTGGAGGAGGAAGGCATTACGCTGACCGATCGACGCTCGTGGCATGCACGAGCATGGTTGCCGTCGCTCCCTGCTGGTGCGATTGAGATTTCGTATGAATTCCGAATTACGGACGGTATCCCCACCTATGATATTGAATTGATGATGACACAATGGCAACCAGCAAGGGAACAGGTTTCCATCATCGCCAACGGTTTGGAAGGCCGGGATGTCGAGTTGGTCATCAACGGATTGGATACTTCTCGCCCTCATAATATTGAGATATTTGCAGTCTTTTCAACACAAGAAAACCTGAGTGTTCCACGTGTATCCATTGACATGTTCTATGACGCAGGTGTTCGCCTCGAATCCGCCTATGCTCTCTTGATCGACCATCAAGCACTGACTCGAGTGGAGGCGCTTGTGATGGGTGTCCCCCAATCAACCGATGTATCAGCGGTTATCGGAGATGTACTCAATATAGACTTGAACGTTCCAGAACAATTCAGGATCAATGAACACTCTGCAGATGCCTTGATGCTCAAGCAATTACGGTTCGTGGATGGGTTTTGGTGGCCAGCAACAGCCTTTATGCGAGATTTGCCAGGCTTCATGCAACTCTCAACTGAACCAGAAATCAATTTCGACATCAAGGAACAAACCGCCTTCCAAGGCATGCGAACCCTCGACTATTACTCAAACACTGATGATATGGATCTGTATCTTGAAGCATCTGGACGAGCCATTGATTCGAAAGGTGATGTGTTGCTGCTGGCTGAAAATCTCCCAACTCGCTTTGTCCTTGGCTTGACGGAGGATTACGGCATGTCAATGACGTCGATAGGTAACGGCGTGGAGCGCGTCTATGTGCGTCAAAGCAACGTCCCAACCGCCCCCGGCGTCACCATTGATCGAATTGAAGTCGTGGGTCAAAACTTGAAGGCAGCAACGATTCACATTTATTCTGGACCGGGAGAGTTCCCGGTGATTGTCATCGATGATATCACAGATGGCCGTTTGGTAGCAAGTGCAGAAGTCTTTGTCGAACCAGGATATTACGCTCCGTTCCTCGGTGACCTTGAGATCGATGGCCGAGCTGTCCTACTCGATGCACAATTCACTGGCATCATTCCTACGGCTTCTTCGGTTGGTGTCAATGGCATCGTGACCGATTTATCCTTGGTCGGATCATTGACGGGTCAATTCGTAGAAACACGTCACATCATGGTGGTCGAGCCAATCAGTTCAGCAGTAGCCAGTGGTTTGGCGATGATTTTCGGGTGATATCATGCGTTCCAAGAATCATCCATCTGAACGAGATTTACGTTCTTCCAGGCCTGTAAGCGAAGGCGATGAACTTGAGCAATGGGAGGTGGAACAAGAGGCGGCGAAAGTCCTTGAAACCCTCCGAAAAGAAATCACACCAACACGCGTCGGATTGGCCGGAGCAGTCGTCTTCCTCTTCATTGGATTGATGTTCAGCGGATATTACTGGGCGCTTCCCAGAGACGCAGTTTCTCTCGAAACACATTACATGCAACGGGGTGGGCACCTCATGATGTCGGAAATTCACAATGACGGAAGCCGTGCTATCACCGATGTAGAAATTCGTGTTGAATTCCAAAGCCTCGATGGAATGCGTCTTGATCACATGGATATTTCCATCGACAAAATATCTCCCCATGCTTCTGTCTCAGGGGACGAATTGGAGATGATGGTCGTTGGCCATACGGTTTGGGACGAATACCGAATCCAAGCCACTCTCTCTTGGACCGATTATTCAGGAACAGAACGAAGTGAGAAATGGGAACACATTGTGGGTACTTGGTCACAGGAAATTTTCATTGACAAAGCAGACCGTCATACTTGGCCGCTGAATTGACCCATGTGGTAAAGATACGAACCGATAAAACACAGGAGTGAAACCGTTGGGCATGAGGGGTGAAAGAGGGCGAATTTTGGTCGTTTTCTTACTCGTCTTGTTATTTGGTTCATCGACCGGTCCACTTCTTACATCGGCACCCTCTCAAACCACCATCGAGTCGCTCGTTGAACCTGAATGGGTTCAATTCGATTTACGAGAGGGCGTGTACCATGACGCATGGGGCGAAATGGACGAACATCTCGAACTTGAAGTCCGTGATATAAGGGCGAATAGCACCTTTGGAACCTTTGATGTCAATGGTTTGCAGGTCAACCGCCCAGTTCCTAGTGAGTGGATGCAACCGAGGTTTGACCTGTTGATGGTGCTGATATCTGACGAAACTCGCTTCTCGCAAGCACGACAACAACTCGATGCAATCCAGGGATTGGAAGTTCGCGAATACATCGCTCCTTCTGGATTGATGGTTCAAGGAACCCCTCACGCTCTCCAACTCGCGGAACAACATGATGCGGTGGCATCAACCCATGCCATTCCGATTGGAATGTTGCTGGATGGGACATTGATGGATGTCCTCTTGTTTGAAGGGGGAGAAATCGCCCTTACGACATCCTTGGTTCGCTTGGAAGGATGGAGAGATGATCAAGGTCCAACGGATTTGGTTCATCTCAATGATGCAGAGGGTGGAGTGATTGAACAACGATTGTCGAGTGTTGCGGCGGTAGGGCTCAGTGAATCGCGTTCATGGGACCAAGGCCGTTTTGAAGGGTACGTTCAATCTGGGGAGTTGGTCAACATCATGCGCCAACCGTCGGTGATGAGTCTACGACCTGACCCTGCATTTGCCGCTTTCAACGACCTAGCCCGCGGGCACATGGGGACGAATAACATGAAGAATTATTTCACGACTGCTTTGGATGGTTCAGGCCAAATCGTTGCGGTTGCCGATTCAGGCCTCGACGGAGATCACGGTGATTTTGGCACCCGTGTCGTGGGGAGTTACGATGTTATCGGAGACGGTTCAACCGCCGATAAGCACACGGGCCATGGAACGCATGTCTCTTGTACCATCCTCGGTGACGGGACGCGTGGTGGATATGGAGGCGTTGCACAATCCACCGAGTTGTATTTCCAGGCCATGGAAAATGACAATACAGGTAATTTCCAATCCCCATCACTCAATAATTTGTTGAACACTGCCTACAACGCCAATGCTCGCATCCATACAAATTCCTGGGGCTCATCTGACCCAAATCAACAGAGCAAGTACAATTCAGAAACCGAAGATGTCGATGACAGAGCAAATTACTACGACCGTTATTACAACGGACGAGAAGGACTCACCATTTTGTTTGCTGCTGGAAACGACGGACCCGGGTCAAGCACGGTTTCACCCCCTGCAACGGCCAAGAACATTATTTCTGTTGGAAATCATCAGAACCGATACAACGGTGCACCAGACAATGTGATGCAGGGTTCCTCACGAGGTCCAACCGATGACGGGCGCCTCAAACCCGACGTCATCGCACCGGGTGGCTATGTGCGTTCATGCCGTGCTCAAGAAGCGACAGACACCGACGGAGCTACGTGGTCCAACACATATTACATGGAATACACGGGCACCTCAATGGCTACCCCGAACGCAGCAGGTGTTGCAGTGATGGTACGTGAATACCTGGTCGAGATAGCTCAACGCCCTTCTCCTCAAGGCGCATTGATCAAAGCACTCCTTGTTCTCGGTGCCCAAGATGTTGGGACCAGGGATGTTCCCAATGACGATGAAGGGTGGGGGCGAATCAACCTACGAAACACTCTCGCACCGCCAAGCGGACAAGGTATCTGGGTTGATGACCGTTCGGTTATGTCAAATACAGGTAATAGCAAAACCTACTCGTTCAACATCTCTCAATCTTCTGATCAATTCAAGGCGGTCTTAACATGGTCCGATGAACGAGGTTCACGCTTCTCAAACAAACAATTGGTCAATGATTTAGATTTGACCGTTGAAGCTCCAGATGGGACTCTCTACCTCGGTAACGATTTCACAAACGGGCGTTCAGTCACAGGAGGGACGCGTGATTCCATCAACAATCTCGAAGTAGTCCTCATCGATAATGCCGTCCAAGGCACATGGGTCGTCAAAGTGAAGGATGCAGGTCACAGCGGTTCATCCTCACAGCCCTACGCCATAGCTATCATGGGTCACGGGGTAAACGATCTTCGACCAGACCCTATGGTTCAACCCGATGATTTTGAAATGGATGTAACCATACCACAAGTGGATGACCCGGTTCAACTCATGACCAAAGTTTTCAATTTTGGTAACGCGAAAGCAGACTCATTCCCCGTTGCGTTTGAAGTCGATGGCAATGAATTGACACGTCAAAGCATCGAACTAGGAGCAGGACAGACCAAACAACTGGCTTGGTCATGGACGCCTCAATCCTCCGGGGCCACAACCCTCTCGTTCGTCATTGACCCCGATCAAACCCTCGAAGAAGTACGGGAAAACAACAATCGCCACGACATCGTGGTTAACGTAACAGCCCCAGGTGTCAAATTGGAAACTGAAGTCCCTCAAATCCTGCTTCAATCAACTACCCAAACCACGACCTCATGGAATATTTCTCTCACAAATACAGCTCTCATTCCGACCAATGCATCCATGCAAACAGGTGATGTCACCTTAATGTCAACCCAAACCACTCAACCTTGGTATGTTGGAAGTACCAATACCAACTTCACCCTCGACGGGCAAGCCTCTGAGATCATCACTGTGACCTTGGTTCACCCTTCTCCACCTTTGCCAGGAACCTACCGCATTGATTTGTTGGGTATTGACAACGATAACGGCGTAGTGTACCCATTCAATCTTGACCTCATTGTTCCTGATTTACCGGAAGCCGCTGTTGAATACGATTACCAAGTCGTCCCAGTCCATCCGGTTGACCCAACCAACATCTCGGTTCGATTCTTCAATAATGGAAATGCACCCATCGGATACGATTTATTCCTTGAAGCACCTACTGGGTGGAGGGCAGGATTCACCAACCTCGGTAGTGAGGCAGGAGCGACTTCGGGTTCGACAGGATTGATCAACAGTGAAGCCTATCGGGCCGTAGGGTTGACCTTCACCCCCCCTCAAGTAATGACAGGGGCTGGTGCAGAGCGCATCGTCAAGTTGACTGCTGTGAGCCAAACAGAGCAACAGGTTCTGACCTTGTTTGAAATTCCAATCAAGGTTGAAACCATTCGGGAATTGAACATCAATCTTGAATCAGCATTAGGGACACAACGCCCCGACACAAGTTTGACAATGATGTACACTATTGAACACCGCGGCAATGTGGATTTGGATTTGACTCCCTCATTCCAACTGCCGAGCGGTTGGTCGGTGAGTAGTTCTCTTGAGGTCATTGAACTTTCTTGGGCTTCATCAAAAAATATCCTGTATACACTCGAAGCAAGCGAGAACGCCAAATCGGGCGAAATCAGTTTGAATTTGGATAACGGTTCCGACCGCTTCACATGGACAAGGGATGTTGTTGTTGAGGTTCTTGCTAAACCGAGTCTTACGTTTGTTGGCTTGGAATTGGCTGATGGCACTCAGTACGGCACCCTCGCAGAATCAGGCGATCATCCATCTGGAGAGGCCATGACCTTCACATGGTTACTTAGCAATGATGCAGACACGCAATGGTCTCCAAGTATCAGTTTAGCACTTGACAGTGGTTTATTCGGGGATTGTGACCCCATTGAAAGCGTGGGTTTGAACGGTATTTCTCCGGTTATTTGCACGCTTTTAATCGCTGATAATGTACCGCCACGCGCTGAACCCTCATTCACCATCACGCTTTCAGACGATGGTATTGTTGTCTCCGAGATCGTCGGATTGCGCGTCGCCTCCAATGAAGAAGTTGGATGGGACCTCGGAACTGTTCCCTCCATGCAAACTGGAACTGACGCCTTTGTGAATGTGGAATTAACCAACATTGGGAATGTCCCAATCCAACGTCAAATTCAGATTTCAACCTCGACTGATTGGGTGATGAAAGTCGATGGAAATGATGTGGTCGACCTTGAACCTGGTCAATCCTCCATCGTTCGTTTGGAACTACGAGCCGATCGCCCTGGTACGGGCACAATGACTCTGGAATTGGTAGGAAGTGAGGCTTCTTCACCGTCGTTCTCTTTCGAAGCAACAGCCACGGGTGAGCCCGTCGGGACCTCAGGTTCAACTGGGCTGAATGGTACGATTGTTCTCACTCTGCTTGTGGTTCTTGCAGTCCTTGGTTTGGGCGCTACCGTAGGTCTGCGTAAACAGCAGAGTTCAACCACGCCCCTTGTCCAAACAACACCTACAGCACCGTTGGCTGGATTGCCCCAACTCGCCGCTCAACCCGCAATGGCTCCTTCAACCGCCCCCGCCACAGTTTCTGCTCCAACACCATCTCCAGTCATTGCACCCATCTGTTGGAGTTGCAGAAAGAGCATATCAGGTCTCGCAAAGGGTTGTCCTGGTTGTGGTGCAAGGTATCATGCTGGTGGAGAATTAGATTGCAATGCAGGGCAACTCAGCGAATGTGTGAATTGCCAAGGTACAGCTCAGGCATTTATCCAAGCGTGAATCAGTACTCCCTCTCCCGAACAGAAAGAGCATAGGGTTTTGATAGGATGACCACGAGGGCCATGCATGGCTCCAAGCCTTCGTGCCTCGGCTCCACAGCAACGAACGGCTCTGTTCTTGGTGTGTTTGCTCATGTTCACCACCATGCCATTACTGGCTCCAGGCGTGAGTGCAGACGGCGCCCGTGATGCATCCATCACCGTCACACCCATACCAAGTGCCTTGGAAGTCAATCCTGGTGAGGCGGGGGAATACATCATCCGAGTTCGCAACGATGGGTCGAATCCAATCACCGTTCAACTTAGCAGTGCTCAGGATGCCGGTAACCAAGATTGCAATTCTTATTCTTCCACCATCACTCAAATCCCTGGCCCCATCGATTCAGGAAGTTACGAAGAAGCCACGATGAACGTGAGCCTCACTCAAACGGCCGAGGGTGATTGCGATACAACGGTCACTGTCAATGCGGAAGAGCAGGCAACACCGCCAGATATCGCAGGTGCTCCAGCCCAAGAAACCGCCACGGTAACGACCACCGCAGGCGATGGCTCCGGTAGTGCTGTCTTTGGGGTTGACCTCACCATTAGTGCCCCCGATAAAGTGTGGGGAGGGGAAGACGAAGTTCAGTATTCAATCGAAGTAGAGAACACCGGTCAAACCAACGAAACCATCGCACTGAGCGTTGATCAGAACGGGGGCGGAGAGGGTTGTAATGGCAATGCTGACGATTTTGAAGTGGTGTTGAGTGAAACGTCGGTCAACGTTGACCAAGAAGAATCTGAAACGGTCACGGCTACCATCGAAGTCCCAGAAGGTCAATCGGCCAAAACATACTGTTGGGAGGTTACAGGAACTGTGACAAACGATCCAAGCCAAGAAGCAAAAGACACTGAAGAATTTCAACTTGAAATCCCTATTCTCAAAGAATGCTCAGTGGAATTGAGCAAGACTTCGATCTCAGTCAAACCAGGTGAGCAATCCACAGTGACAGCGACCTATGCCAACGAAGGTAACGCAGAATGGACCATCTCCACAGGTGTGTTTGGTGGCAAAGCAGATTGGGTTTCAGTCGATGGCCCGTCCTCTGGATTGTTGAGGTATGATGACGGAGACGGGACCATCTCATTCGATTTCATCGTCTCTCCTGATGACACGACTGCGGCTGGTTCAGAATCGGTTGTAAAAATTCTCGGCAAGGAATCAAATTCAGTCAAATGCGAGGTGGAGCTGCGAATTATTGCGGGACAATCCTATGGAGCCAGTATTTCCATAGCAACCACCACACTCCCAAACATTGAACCAGGTTCAAATGGCACAACCAGCCTGACGGTTACAAACCAAGGGAACGGCCCAGATAATCTCCGAGTTTCCTCCTCGTCTGCACCTAACGGCTGGGTGATTCAACTCGAAGAAACCACAGTTTCTGTCGGCTCAAAACATGGAAATGACGATGCTGTCTCTGTGGGGTTAACCGTACGAGTTCCTCAAGATGCTCTGGCGACTGAAGAGATTGAATTGACCTTCAATGTCCTCCCCTCGAGCGGAGGTGCTGCCTATGACTCTGTCATTCTCAAGGTGACTGTAGCAGCCGTTCACGGCATGGAAATTGAAATTCCTGCAACCGACCAAACAGGTCGTTCAGGTACAGAAGTTCGTTTCCCGATCACCATAGTGAATGACGGCAACGTTCGAGATACGATTGGATTGGCAGTGGTCTCTCAAACCTCTTCGCCTGGTTGGGCCACCTCTTTTGAAACAGAAGAAGGTATGAAATTTACAGAAACCGAGGTCAATGCAAGAAGTTCTGCTTTGGTGTATCTTGTGGTGAGCATTGACGGTGAAGAAGAACTTGATAACTCTCGTTTAACTGTCCGAGTCCGTAATACTGACGACCCTAACGGACAAGACAAAGACGGAGACGGCATACCTGATAATCAACGGCAAGCGGTGTTTGTCGCCATTCTTTCAGACCGGAATTTCGCAATGGATGCTCGGTTGGTTGACACAACCACCGCCACGACGGCTTCCTCGGTCCTCCCTCCGAACGGGGAGGAAACCTACGGCTTGTGGGTCCGTAATACCGGCGATGGAACGGACAATGCAGTGTTCTCCTTGAGCGGCTTGGAAGGCATTGCAACTCGTACCCTCACACTTTACGGTCTACCAGTGGTCGAAGAGGTTCAAGTTCCCAAGGGATATGGGATCTGGGATTTGACTGAGAAACGCTTCGTCGTTGACGAATCTGGCGCTCCAATATTGGATTCATCAAGCATAGCAGCTGAGCAAACCATGGTGGATTTGGAACTTGTTGAAGGGCATGAAGTCAGGGTGTTTGAATTGTACTTCGAACTCACACTTCGGGTGAACCCTGGAGCCGAAACAGGCCAAGGGGGCTTGCTTGAAATCGTTGTTACCAGCGTTTCTAACGCAGCCAACCGGTCCGGAATGGTCAGTATCTCTCTCGATGTTAGCATCGTCCAAGACATTGAATTTGTTGAGCAAGGAGCGCGCCAAGAATTGGATGTGACATACGGTGAGCGCATCACTCATGAGGTTTCTTTTGTGAACATTGGAAACATTGAGACAGAAGTGCGTGTCTTCGCTTCAGAGAATCTTCGCGGCTGGTCGGTAGTTTTGGAAAGCGATGATGGCGATTGCACCTATGAAAACGCCGACCTGATATGCATTGTTTCGGAAGGTGAACGCCTTTACCTGAACGTCACTGTACGCCCTCCATACGGCGCTGAATTGGATGATACATACAAATTCACACTCTCTGCAGAACCAACCGAAACCGGCGTGTTAGATCGTCAGAATTTGGAATTCGCAGTTTCAGGTTCTTCAGACGATTCTGTTCTCGGACTCGCGGGGAATGCTTCGGTCCAAATCATCGCTGGTGGATTTGTGGTTGCATTACTCGTCGCCTTCTTCCTTCGCAGAGACTAAAAATCGGGTCACTGAAGGACCCTCGCATCACCATTCGGTGAGAATTCTAAACCGCTCTTTCAGCCACTTCCGCTTCATGGTGCTTAACAACGCTTATTGAGGGGCCTCAATTCGCAAAGAACAGAGAGCGTATGCTTTCTGTGAAGGTGGCAAGATGTCGGGATTTGAATCGGTGCCTGCAGAATATCTTTCGATTGGTTTTTTGACCATTCTCGGTATCATTATGCCCTTGACAAATTTCCTCATCACTTGGGTCGTTCGACCTAAGGTCGACCCTGCCCGCCCACATATCACTCGTTCTTACCTTTTGGAAGGCTATGAGCGTGACCACAGCCTCTACCCTCGCCGCTTGACCACCTTCGAGTGTGGCAGTGAACCCGTTGGAGAAGCCATGATTCAATTCCACTTCCAATATTACTGGTACGCCATCATTTTCTTGGTCTTTGATGTGGCCTTCATGTTCTTGGTTCTCGGTGGAATGGTGGCGGCTGACGCTACCGCCCCAGGTGCCGCCCCCGATGCAGTCGCTAATGCCACCGGTGCCCTTGGCGTCCTCGCAGCATTCTTCATCACGATTTCAGCAGGCGTATGGTACGTGTTCCGTAAGCGAGGCCGAATTTACATTTGAGGTGAGATGATGGCAGGACAAGACGAGAATTTTGCAGCCTTTAACAGCCGTGCGTTGGTTGAGATGGTTGGAGACGTGACGGATGAAGCTCTCAAAGCAACCAAGATCAAACAATTCCTGAGCGTGTTGGCTGGCCGCTATTTCAATTGGGCTGGCCGCAAATCTCTCTTCACACTTCACCTTGGAATCAAGTGTTGCGCTATTGAGATGGCTGCCGCAGCAACCCCTCGTTTTGATGGTGACCGATTCGGAGTTCTGTTCCGCTCCTCTCCTCGCCAATCCGATGTATTGCTTGTCAACGGGCCAATCTCCAAGAAATTCGCAGACAAAATCGTGCGCCTATGGGAGCAAATGCCTGAACCCAAGTACTGCATCGCTATGGGGGAATGCGCCATTTCCGGTGGACCTTATTTCCAATCTTACAACATCCTTGAAGGCGTTGACACCGTCATTCCAGTCGATGTTTACATTCCAGGATGCCCTCCTCGTCCCGAAGCACTCATCGATGGATTCGGTTTGCTTCGTGAGAAAATTATCCGAATTGGTGCGGCCCCAAGCAGCGGCCGTAAGGGTGACAAACCCATCATTGTTGGAGAGGACTGAACATGGGTATGCGTATTTCCCTTGAGCAAAGTGAATCAGCCGCACAGACGTGTGTTGATACTATCATGAAGCGCTTCGATGGCATCGGCGCTACAGCATCGGTTGAACACCATTCCAACGCCCTCAAGATGGCATTTGTTCGCATTTCAACACCACCACAACACTGGCCCGCCATGGCAAAAACACTCCGTTTTGACCACGGGGTGAATTATTGTTCAATGGTCACCGGCACTCATTTCCCTGACGGTGGCGCTGACCGAGGATGGGAAGTCGTGTATCACATGATGCGACAACCTGTGGTCGACCAAGCCCCCAACACCAATACGGTTCACGAGGCAACAAAACTCTCGGGAAGCGACATCCCCCTTGAACTCGAAATCATCATCACACTCCCACAAACCGACGAGCCCAGTGTACCTAGCGTGCAAAAGATCTGGGTTGGCGCTGATTGGAATGAAAAGGAAACTTGGGATTTGGTTGGAATTCGTTTTGAGGGCCACGAAAATATGCATCGTGTTCTCAATCCCCACGATAGCCCAGAGGGATTCCATCCTTTGCAAAAGCAACACAAAATACGCTATCATGGTTTCAATGAAATGTACGATGACGCTCAAGGATTCGGGCGTAAACCAACCGATGAGGATCGGGTCAAGTGAGGTGATAGAATGGCACAAATGTGGATTACAATGGGACCTCAACACCCGATGACGCACGGTCTGTGGACTCTACGCGTGAAGGTTGACGGCGAAACAGTCGTTGACACCGACGCCGAACTTGGCTACATTCATCGCGGCGTCGAAAAGATTGCCGAAGCACGGGATTTCACACAAATCACGCCCTACTGTGACCGACTCTGTTACGTGAGTGCCATGACTTGGGCAAATTCCTACATCTATGCTGCAGAGGACTTACTCGAAGTCGAAGTGCCAGAGCGAGCGGAATACATCCGTCTAATCTCCGCCGAGTGCCAACGCTTGGCTTCTCACCTGATGTGGCTGGGCGCCTACGGCCCAGATATTGGGAGTCTCACGCTCATGACCTGGTGCATGCGAGACCGCGAAATGTTCCTTGATTTACTTCAGGAACTCGGGGGCTCACGAATGCATTACAATTACCCTCGAGTCGGCGGTGTCAAGCGTGACATTCCCGTTGGATTTGCTGACCGATTGGTCGCTAAGGTGAAGTTGTTCGAAAAGCGAATCGAAGAATACGAAATGATGCTTGATGAATCAACCATTTGGCTAGTCCGCCTCCAAGGTGTCGGCTACGCCAATGCAGAAGATATGGTGAATGCCGGTGTTTCCGGCCCTAATATCCGCGCAGCTGGTGTGAACTATGACGTACGTTGGGCGCACCCCTACTCGGTTTACGACCAAGTAGACTGGGAGCCTGCAGTTGAGAAGCCAACCTCCGTGAAAGGTGCTGATTGTTACGACCGATACCGTGTTCGGATGGAAGAAATGCGCCAATCCTGTAAAATGATTCTCGACGCCATTGAGCGTATCCCTGGTGGAAAGAACACGAATTATTCCAGCGGCGACGAGATGATTCTTGCCAAGGCACCCACTCGAGCTCCAGAAGGTGCAACAGGATTTTCACATTATGAATGCACCCGTGGGGCCTCTCAATTCTACATTCAAGGTGGTGGCGATGGCCGTGGGAAGAATCCCTACCGTTTGTCCATTCGTTCTCCGATGTTCATTACCATCCCATACGTGGCCAAGACCATGATTGGATACAAAGTTGCAGACATACCTGCTATCATGGGCAGTTTCGATCCATGCATTGGGGAGACCGATCGTTGAGGTGATATCATGGATGACAGGTACGATCTCGTTGGATTTTTCATTGACAAAGAGGGGGGCTTCCGCTCAACTCTCATGTCCTTGCTGGATGGCTCCCCACTCAGTGATAGTGCAGGAAGCATCTCCTTTGCTGCTGGCACCTTTGCTTTGGTGAACATCGTCTTCTTGATGTTGTTCTTTTCACAATTCGCCATCCTATGGATTGAGCGCAAGGCAGTAGCTCGTATGCAAGACCGATACGGCGCAACAACGGCTCTTCGTTCCCTCTGGGTCGGAGAAAACGGCGTCACTGCGGGCGAGTGGTGGAACATGCTCCCATTCGGAGCAGGCAAACCCATCGGGGCCCTCAATGGATGGTTGAACAAGCGATTTGGAAATCGTGATGAGAATTTCCCGACCGTTGACCGTGTTAACAACCGTTCTTGGATGGGGAAGACCATCTTCCCTGGGTTCTTCCAAAATGTGGCCGATGGAATGAAATTCTTGGTCAAGGAACACATGGTCCCACAACGAGCAGACCGTTTGATTTTCGAAGTCTCACCCTTCCTCATCGTATCCTCTACCCTTCTTATTCTCGGAATGATTCCACTTTCAAGTGGTATTTATGCCACCAATCCAGACCTGTCCATCCTCTATGCCATCGCTATCTTTGGTATTGCACCCATCGGGGTTTTCTTTGCAGGCTGGTCGTCCAATAACAAGTACACATTGATTGGAGGAATCCGCTCCGCTGCTCAATTGACGGCCTATGAGATTCCTCTTCTGTTGACGTTGTTATCAGTTGCCGTTCTCTCTGGAACCTTCAACATCGTCGACAGCATCCACTTCCAGCATTCGGCAGGCTCCTGGAACATCTTCCTCATGCCGTTGGGTGCTGCTCTGTTCTTGGTAACGATGATCGCTGAAGTCGAGCGTGTACCCTTTGACATGCCAGAGGCTGAAGCTGAACTGGTCGAAGGCTGGTGGACAGAATACGGCGGAATGCGCTTTGGTATGCTGTTCATGGCAGAATACATTCGCACTTACGCTGCTTGTTTCCTCTTCACTCACTTCTTCCTTGGTGGATGGCATTTGCCCTTCCAAGGCACCATCGGTTCCATCGAAATGTTGGGCATTGGAAGCGCCTATCTTCTTATTCCCGGAGCGGTCATGACGCTTGTGAAATCCTGGTTAGTCTTCCTGATTGTCTTCGTTTGGGCACGTTTCGCTTTGGCTCGTATTCGAACCGACCAAATCCTGGAATTCGGATGGCGAATGTTACTCCCTCTCGCAGTTCTGCAAGTTGTACTTGCCTTTGTGTATCGCCTCTATCTCTTCAACCCCGACGGTATGCTTGCTGACAAGAATGCAAGCGGCACAGGGTCCGCTTGGGATGCGATTGGTCTTCCAGCGATGGTACCCATCCTCACCACCCTCTTCTGGCTGGCCATCTTCGTGATTTACTTGAACGATGAAGACAAATCGGCCACACCAGAACGAATGTTCCATGTCCATACAATTGAACCCGCGGGAACGGTCGTCCCGGGGAAGGAGTGAGGTGAAACTATGCCAATGCATCCACACGCACAGCCGAATTTTAGAAACCTCTTTTGGTACCCGTTTAAAATCACCCTCATCACAGCACTACGGACGTTCCCGTTCATTGGGAAGCGGTTCGGAAAGCGCTTGGGGGCCTATCACAACACCAGCCATCCTGAATTCCTCGATGATGCCAGCCGGGCCCGCGCAGCTTCATCAGCCGAGATGAACGACATCACTCGACAAGAATTTGCACCAGACCGAGTGACTTCTGACCTCAAACCAACACTATGGAAGCCCCAAACGGTTCAATATCCCTACGAACGGTTGGAGGACATGGAGCCCTGGCTCTTTGTCCCAGGAAATTACAACGGTCGTATCGGTGTGATTTGGGAGACATGTACAGCGTGCAAGATGTGCGTGAATATTTGCCCCAACGATTGCCTTCACATGACCACGGAATTGCGTGTTGACGTTCTTGACAACGCAGAAGGAGAACACGGTGGCCTTGGCATGGAACTTGAAGTCGGTAAGTTCGCAGCCGTTCCCAAAGAAGAAGTTGTTAAGGAATTGGCTACGTTTAATCACGTGACAGCCCACCAAGATGTTCCACAAGAATGGCGCTTCGCTGAAGTTCTCGACCTTTCTGGCACCTCTGCTACCGTCCGATGGAATGATTCTGGTAAGGAATCCGTCGTCGAGCAATCAGAATTGCGTACCGCTGATGATCAAATTGTATCCGGGCGTATCGACCTAGGTCGCTGCATGTTCTGTGGATTGTGTATGGAGTCCTGTGGATTTACATCCTTCTTCATGACCAATGAATACGATGGAATGTCCGGCTTCACACGCCAAGACCTCTGGTTTGACGCATCACGAACTCGTGTTCTTCCAAGCGTTCACCAAGAAGCCGTTGATGCTGAACTTGCGAAGCGCGCTTCCAAGGAACGCACCAAGCGAGCCAAGAAGGCGGCCAAGGCAGCGGCAGAAACTGCCAAACCAGCCGAAGCCCAAAAGGGGGACGCCTGAGATGGATGTAGCGAGCGCAGCCGAAACCGGCGTGTTCTTCCTGTTTGCAGCAATAACGCTCGGCGGTGCGCTGGGCCTTATATTCGCACAAAGGGTTGCACACTCGATGCTATCGCTAATCTTCTGTTTCATGGCCGTCTCTGGCATTTTCATCCTTCTAGGTGCTGAATTCCTTGCTGCCATTCAAATTCTGGTTTATCTTGCCAGTGTTGGATTGGTGGTTCTGTTTGGAATCATGTTAACCCGGCGCCAAATCTTGGAGGAGGACTTCGAATGAAATTCCTGTCCTTATTCACCCGCTTGGGTTTGTTAGCCTTGGGCTTCATCCTCGTTGCCATTGTCAACGATGACTCGGTTTGGAGTAAAACAACCGAATCTAGCCCGAGCACATCTGGATTAGCAGATTCTCTACTCAACGAGTGGGGGTTGGGCTTGATGGTCCTTGGTCTCCTCATGGCTATGGCCATGATGGGTGCTGCTTACCTCGTCCGTGATGAACGGATGGAAAACCTACTTTGGGAATTTGGAGGGGAAGAGGAATGATTGATCCAGCATGGGTCTCTGGGCTCTCAGCTCTTTTGTTCGTCATTGGCTTGGCCGGTGCTTTCACTCGTAAGAACGCCATTATTGTCTTGATGTGCATTGAATTAATGCTCAACGCTGCCAACATGCAATTTGCTGCAGCCGCCGTACATCACGGCGATTCAACAGGATGGGTTTACACGCTCTTCGCCATCGCCATCGCTGCGAGTGAAGTTGCGATTGGTCTTGCTATCTTCTTGGCCATGTACGGTCAACACGAATCGATTACACTGGACGATGTAAACGTCCTGAAGAACTGAGGTGAGATGATGGGTGGTACAAGCAGTTCTGAAATTATCGTTCAAAGCACAGCGGCTGAATATGCGCCGTTGATTCTCCTCTTGCCCATGTTGGCATTCCCTGTGATTTTGTTCCTAGGGAAAGTCTTCAACGGCAATCCATTTTGGAAGAACAATCTCAAGGAAGGCGGTTTGATTGCTCTCACCGTCATGGGAGCAAGCCTGATTCTTGCCCTTGCCGTGGCTCGTGACTTCATCGGTGGGTTTTCCAGTATGGAAGAGCTTTCAGAGTGGGTTTGGTTCACTTCAGCTACATGGGAATCAACCACCATGATGACCAAGGAAATTTCCTTTGGATTTGGTGTCCATATCGACCACATCACCGTGATGTTGCTCTTCATCGCCGCTTTCTTGTGTTTCCTCATCAACACCTTTGCGATCGGATACATGAACACGGACCCGATCAATGATAACCGCAACCATCGCTTCTATGCTGAATTCGTCTTGTTCTGTTCCGGTATGCTTGGAATGGTTTTGGCAGATTCATTCCTCTGGTTATTCATCTTCTGGGAATTGATGGGACTCTGTTCTTATCTTCTCATCGGATTCTATTACGAACGCCCAAGTGCTGCTTACGCCGCCAAGAAGGCGTTTTTGACCACCCGTGTCGGGGACGTTTTCCTGATGGTCGGTTTGGCCATGCTCTGGGGCATGTTCGGGTCGCTTGACTATGATGTAATTTTCAATGCTCTCGAGGATGAAAATTTCATGGCAGGTATCTCATCGAGCACCCTACAATGGACCCTTGGTTTGATGTTCATTGGTGCGGTTGGTAAATCTGCTCAATTCCCGCTTCACGTTTGGTTACCCGACGCCATGGAAGGCCCAACGCCCGTTTCTGCCCTCATCCATGCTGCAACCATGGTTAACGCAGGTTTGTACCTCGTCGCTCGTATGTTCCCATTCTTTGGTGCTGAAGCCCTTCATGGAGACTTGGTGGATTTGGCTTTCATCATCGCTGCAATCGGTGGTATCACCGCCGTTATGGCTGCTGCAATTGCCTTCGTCCAGAATGATTTGAAGAAGGTTCTCGCTTACTCGACCATGTCTCAACTGGCTTACATCTTCACCGGATTAGGTTGTGCACTTTGGCTAGCAAACAGTCTTGACTGGCATCACGACAGCAAAGCTCACGGCATTGTGATCGTTGCTTTTGGAGCAGCCCTCTTCCACCTCTTCAACCACGCCATGGCCAAAGGAATGCTCTTCATGGCCAGTGGTGCAGTCATTCACGAAGTGCACCATGCTCACCATCACCTGCATCACCATGACGACCATCAACATGAGAGCAAACATCCAAAGGAATTGGTCATGCTCAACGATTATCTTGAACAAACAGGTCAAACGGTCTATGAATTCTTCAAATCCATCGATTTGGATGGTTCTGGTGAAATTGACATGTATGAGTTCCAAACGGCACTCAAGAATGCAGAGATTGCTGACCTTCCCCCCTGGGAGACTGAGCCCTTGTTGGCAGCCATTGATTTGGACGGCAATGAGAAAATTAACGTCCCTGAACTAGAAATCACGCTTGGTAATCTCAAGATGGACGACCATGATCACCACGAAGAAGAGTTTGATGCACAATCCATGGAGAACATGGGAGGGCTTGCGTCCAAGATGCCAATCACTGCCACAGCCATGCTTGTTGGTTCCCTTTCCATCATGGGCTTCCCACTTATCGGTGGTTTTTGGTCCAAGGAAGGCATCATTGCTAATGCTTGGCGAGTGGCCCTCGAGGATCCACGCTTCTTCTTCCCAGCCGCTTGTGTTTTACTCGGGGCAGGAATGACAGGATTCTACATGTCAAGGATGTGGCTCAAAACCTTCGCTGGTTCACCCAAGACCGAAGTCGCAGCCCATGTTGCTCCAACCAATACTTGGATCAAAACACCGCTCTTTCTCCTCACCTTTGTGAGTCTGGCTGGTATCATCTTTGCTGGAATGGGCTTCACCCATTGGGCACCTGACGAAGGGTACGCTCCCTTCTTTGATGGCAAAAAGGGACTCATGGAAGGCATCCTCTACGAAATGGAACATGCCTTTGCAAACCACGATAGTTTCTTTTTCATCCTTTCCTATGTAGCCCTCATTTTGGGCGCCATCATCGGGCCTGGTCTGGCGTTGTCATTGTACGGTGGCTCCCTTGATGAAGGAGAGCAAGCCAAGCCTTGGTTCGGCCCAATCTTGGCTTTGAACGCAGCTATCAAAGGCCGCTATCACTGGGATAACTCTGCCTTGGCACAGTCGAGTCTTGCAACAGCACTTTCGAATCGTTTGTACTTCGATCACTACTATGACATGGCGATGTTGAAGATTGTCGCTGCTTTCTCATTCAAGGCTGCTGAAGCAGATTCAGGTGTTATCGATGGCGCTATCAAATCCATTGAACGAGGTTCTCAGAACCTGTCCACACGAGTTCGCGCTCTGACGACTGGATCGGCACGTGATTACATCCTCATGGCGGCTGTTGGGACCTTAGCCTTGTTTGGATTGATTTGGGGGGTGGCCTGATGAGCGATTGGATTTCCATCCCACTGGTTGGATTACCATTGATCAGCAGCATGGTACTGTTGGCTTTCACCGCTAATGCTTCAGAATCTGCTCGTGCTAAGATGGGTGATTCCATTCGCTGGGTCACCCTTGCTTTCTCGTTGGCCATGTTGGCAGTCACCACAGCCATGTTCTTTGGTTCGCTGGAATCAAACATGCTCGATTGGAGCACCATGACGTTCGGTTCCTTCAACTTTGAATACCGTTACACATGGATTGAATCCTTGGGGATTCACTGGAGTGTTGGATTGGATGCGCTTTCTTTCCCGATGGTTTGGTTAACGACGTTCCTCCTTCCAATCACCATCATCGCAACGTGGAATGAGAAGAACCCAACCACCTACTTCCCACTCCTGCTCATGATGGGAGGCGCCCTCATTGGCGTCTTTGTGGCATTGGACTTGTTCATGTTCTATGTGTTCTGGGAATTGACTCTCATTCCAATGTTCTTCCTCATCCTCAAATGGGGAGGCGTTGATCGGAAATATGCTGCACAGAAATTCTTCATCTACACCTTCACCGCTTCTGTTGTGATGTTGCTTGGATTGGTGACATTGTATTTCTTGCAACCAGATTCAGCCCTTCTCTATTCAGGAACTTGGACAGGACGAACGTTCGATATTCCAACTCTGATTTCGCATGCCCACCTCGCCAACACCGAGGGATGGTTCCTCGGTGAAAGCATGCAGAAGGTTTTGTTCGTCATGCTCATGCTTGGGTTCCTCGTGAAGTTGCCATCGGTCCCCTTCCACACTTGGTTGCCCGATGCCCACGTTCAAGCGCCTACAGGGGGTTCCATGCTCTTGGCTGGTGTGATGTTGAAGATGGGCGCTTACGGTATGTTCCGTTTGCCGCTGGCTATGTTCCCTCACGCTCTAGAATATTTCCAGTTGGCGTTGATGCTCTTCGGTATGGTTTCCCTTGTTTGGGGGGCCATCGTCTGTTTAGGTCAAACCAATTTGAAGAAAATGGTGGCTTACTCCTCCGTGTCTCACATGGGTGTGATCTGTATTGGAATCGCCACTATGCAACCTCTCGGTTGGGCAGCAGCGCTCTTCATGATGTTTGCTCACGGAATCATCAGCCCAATGCTCTTCGCTGTGTGCGGTGCCTTCAAGCATCATTACCACAGCATGGAAATTGGTGCCATGCGTGGTATGGCCAAGCATTCACCGTGGTTGGCAACCTCCATGATGTTCGCTTGGATGGCTTCGCTCGGTCTTCCGTTGCTCGCTGGTTTCGTTGCTGAACTCATGATGTTCCTTGCTCTCTGGCACTTCATTGCTGCTGAAGGATGGAGTGTATTGTGGATGGTGGGACCTGCCCTTGTGCTCGCCCTTACTGCTGCCTATTACCTCTGGTCCATGCAACGCACCATCTTCGAAGGTGGAGACGAAACACAACCCCCAGCTTCCCTTCACGGTGAAGCCGTTCCAGACATTTCAGATTCAGAGAAGTTTGCTATGATTGTGATGGCGGTCTTCACCATTTTGTTTGGTGTCATGCCTTGGATTGCCTTGGATATGATGCACGGTTGGACGGTGACTTTCTTTGAAACGATCCTTGCCCCATCCATCGGAGGTGCCTGAAATGACTGAAACAACCATCGAACCATTTGCAGAAGGATTCGTGATGGCTCTCGCGCCAGAGTTTGTTCTTGTGATTGGTTTGTTCACCCTCATACTGGTCCCAAACATGGGCGATGCAAAGTTCAGAATCCCATTGACTCAGATTCGTATTCCTTGGTTCCTCGGAGGTAAGCGAGGCACCTTGGATCGAGATCCACGCTTACCAGGATTGTTCGCTAGTATCTTCCTCACCGTCTCATTTTTGATGGCGCTTGCATCGTTTGTTGGTGGCATGGAGCGGGTGAACATCACCACAGCAAACGGCACTGAATTATTCCGAGTTGATGAGTTCAGTCGCATGTTCGAGGTCATCTTCTACGGTGCACTTTCGTTGGCTTCTATCGCTTCAATTGACCGTTTACCAGCCACAAGCACAGCAGACCGGTCCCTTTCAGGATTGTACAACAATCGCCGTCAAGTGGATTTCTACATCTTGTTAATGACCTGTGGATTGGGTATGTCGGTCGTCGCACTCTCCCAAGATTTGTTCATGCTCTTCATCGGATTGGAGTTGGCCTCGTTCTCAACCTATGTGCTCGTTGCCTTCATGAAAGAGACACCAGAAGGAACTGAATCCGGTATGAAATACTTCATCGTCGGTTCAGTCGCTTCTGGTGTTGGTCTGTACGGTCTCTCGTTGCTCTACCTCTGGTCTGGCTCGTTGCAATTTGATGGCCCAGGAGGACTCTCCGAGGCCTTCAGAACATCGGGAATGGAGCCCTTGCCTCTCGTGGCGCTTGGCCTGATTCTGGTTGGATTCGGTTTCAAAGTCAGTGCCGCTCCCTTCCACTTTGCTGCGCCCGATGCTTATGCAGGTGCTACAGGCCCTGTTGCAGGTGTCCTTGCAACTGCCAGCAAGGCCATGGGAATTCTCGGGCTTCTCCGAATTCTTCTCGTGGTTGCCTCCCCTGAAAACACTGAGGGTAGCGCCGTGTGGCTCGTTGCACTCGGTGTGCTTGCAGCCGTGACCATGACCTGGGGCAACCTTGCAGCATTGGGTTCAACCAATCCCAAGCGCATGCTCGCCTATTCCTCGGTCGCTCATGCAGGTTACATGCTTGCAGCGTTGACGGCCGTGGGCGTTTGGAGTGAAGACACTGCTTTCGCAGATGACGCTTCTATGGCTGTTGTCACCGCCCTCATCTTCCATCTCGTTGTATTGGTCTGTTTCAAGTTGGGTGCTTTCTTGGTGCTCTCCATTCTTGAATCCGAAAAGGGTGGTCATACCTTGGAATCACTCGGTGGATTGGCCAAGCGGGAACCTCTCCTTGCCGTTGCCATGTTCATCTTCATGATGTCTCTCGCCGGCGTTCCACCGTTGTCTGGGTTTGTCTCGAAACTACTTGTGATCATGGGAATCGTCAAGGTTGCTGTGGGAGGAGCCCTTGTCAATGGAGGAACACTCAACTTCAGCGATCTGCATTGGGTTTGGTACCTCGCTTTGTTGATGGTTCTCAATTCTGCCATTTCGGTGTTCTACTACTTGCGTGTAGGATTGGTTATGTTCTTCCATGAACCAGAAGAGGGACGAGAAGGTCGCTTACCATCGGGTAAATCGATTCGTTTTGCTGTCCTTGCGTGCGTGATGACGACGATTTACTTCGGAGTGGGAGCTGACCAACTCATTACGGTCTGTCAATCAGCCGCTAATGCTTTGCTCAACGTCTGGTGATGTCCACTCTCTGAATCGGATTTCCGCACCTTCCTGATGTGATGACTTCAAGAGGGGTTGGCCAATGGGAGACATAGGTGAGACTCAGTGGGTCGCAGATATGAGGAAAAAGTGGACGAGGAAGAACTCGCTCGTCTCGAGAATCCTGAAGATTCCAGTGAGGGGAAAATCCGTGTTAAGATGCCGAACAGGCGCGTCAACGAAATGTTCGCTCTCGCTTCTCAAATTCTCGGCGGCCGCCGAGTGACAGTTCTTTGCGAAGATGGCGAAACTCGTATGGCTCGCATTCCAGGAAAAATGCGTCGTCGTCAATGGGTTCGTGAAGGCGATTTGATCATAGTTTGGCCTTGGGATTTCCAAGATGCCAAAGCCGACGTAAAGCACCGTTATACCAAGACTCAAGCCATGTATTTGTCCCGTAAGGGTGTTCTTCCAGACGATGTCGACATGTTCGGCATGAGTTCAAGGCCCGATGAAGACAGCGAACACGACGACTTATTCGGTTCAGCAGATGATTTTGATGAACCACCACAAAGCACTCCAGAAGTTGAAGAGGATGATGCAGATGACTTGTTTGCCGACGACGGTGATGATGACTTGTTCGCAGAGAGCGAAGAAGCGTCTCCCTCAGAGTCAGAGGTGAGCGAAGAAGTCGCTGCTCCCGAAGAAACTCCTTCTCAACCCCCGGTTGACGAATATGCTGACCACGATGACGGTGCTGACGATAACGACGACGATGACGACGACATTGATGCATTGTTTGCTTGAGTAATGGCGAGGTTCCAACATGGAAAAGGATGAACACTGGGACGAACTATCCCGGCGTTCAAAAAAACGACGTAAGCACCGAAAGGCAGGCCAAAAGTCTCGCGAAGAACAGTTAGACTCTGACTTCGAGCAATCCGAAGAACGTGCCTTTGTTCAGGGTTTGAACAGTCGTTCTGGAAAATATGCTTGGATGAAAGAAGAGCGATACAACAGCATGTTTCGCGATATTGAAACCAAGATTCAGGGAGCCATCGGGACTGGAACATATGATTGGGTTGATCGGCGTGTGTTCGACCAAGTCTTTGACAGATTAACATTGATGGCGCTTTACAAACTCATGAAATCAGGTGTGATCGATACGCTGGACTTTCCTGTGGCTCAGGGTAAAGAAGCTCACGTCTTCCACGGGACCAATTTGGCTGGAAAGCCAGTCGCCGTCAAAATTTTCTTCACATCAAACGCTGTCTTCAAGAACCTGGTACAATATATCGAAGGAGATCCTCGCTTCACAGGCCTTCGCCGTAAACATCGAGATTTGGTGGAAGTCTGGGTCCGCAAAGAACATCGTAACCTAACACGTATGGCTCGCTGGGGATTGAATGTACCGTTGCCTCATGGCATCCACAAAAACGTCCTCATCATGGACTATCTTGGTTCTGAAACCTCGCCCTCCCCAAAGCTGCGAGATGTTCACATAGAAGAGCCACAGGCAGTTTTTGACGACCTGTTGAACTTCTTGGCCATCTCTTGGCAGAAAGCAAATCTTGTGCATGGTGATTTTTCACCTTACAACATTCTCTGGCATGAAGGCCGGGCTAAAGTGATCGATGTAGGTCAAGCAGTCATCGAAAGCCATCCTAGGGCACAGGAATTTTTGGTGAGAGACGTCACTCGTTTGGTTGAGTGGGGGCAAAAGAATGGCTTGGATGTTGAGTTGCCTGAAGTCATATATGAAGTCTTGAATATGGATCTGTCGCACGTTGAGCAAATCGAATTGCCCAGCGATGGTGAAGACTGAATCACTCTTCGCCCCATTGGATGCTCTCATCATCTGCAAGGTCCATCATGGCTGTAACCGCATCGTCATCTTCCGGGTCAACTTGCGAAGCTCTCATTCTTCGGTTTCGGCGTTCTTGCGAGATTTCAGCAAGACCGGGGACAAGATTGTCAAATCCAGAGGACTCCTTTCGGTTGTCCTCACGTTCTTCAAATGCATCGAGTGAACGGTCTTCGATTCGAGCTCGCTTCCGGTCCCTTTCCAAATAACTCAGCACACTTCCATGTTCTGAACCGCCTGCAAGCATCTCAATAGCATGGCGTGCAGCATACAAGCCGTGTTCTTCACCCACCAAAACCACGGTGGAATTGTAAATTGAGATTTGAGTTTGAGTGAGATTCTCAATCAATTTGCGAATTTTGCCTTCTCTGCCAATGATTCTTGCACGAACCCGGCGTTGTTGATTGGACCGTTTTCCAACGAAATCTCGAAGGTCCACCAGTTCAAAGAAATGGTCATCATCCAATAAACGAATAGCCGCATCAGGGGCCATCCCACGGCCAATGGCTTTGACCACATCAGGGAGTTTCATTGCTTTGACAGGGTCGTAACTTCCTGCATCTCCCCATATAACGTCAATATCCCCTGAATCAGAATCGATGTTGAATTCCTTGCAACCTGCTGCCTTTCGAATGGCTCTGGAGGTTGCCCCTTTAGCACCGATCACTACAGCGATACGGTCTTTTGGGACCCGTGGGAGTGACTGGCGCATGGATGGGCGTGCGGCCCACCTCTTTTCAATCCCTTGTCTTGCGTTGAGCGTAAGATATAGCGAAACCTGTGAGTAAAATCAAAGCGATGGATGGGGCAAAGGAAGGGACCAATCCAGGGTCATTCATCGAGGCTCCAGTGACAACGAGGTAGTTGTTATTATTTCCTTCATCGTATTCATCGATGACGTTTGCAAAATCAATCACCAGGCGAAGGTCAAATTGTCCAGACCTTGGAACAGTGAAAGACCAGGTGATGTTCTCGTGACTGTCAGAAAGGGTTCCTGCGGGAAGGTTTCTGGTTTCCATCACCGTCCAATCAACGGTTGAAGAGCGGTCGGCGGGTGCAGATTCTAGTCGAACAATTACGCTTCCACCGTAATCTTGGTTGGATTCTAGAACGCTGGAAATGGTGATGTTGCCAGTCTGTTCACCCGGCCTCACAACCAGACGGTCAAGATTGGTGAGTGTGCTATTCCATTGTAAGTCCAAGCCTGGAAGAATTTGGAACGAACTTGCCGCAGTTGTGTACGTGTTACCTGCGTCGTCCTGAAGCACGGCTCTGAGCATGATGTGTTGGCGTGATTTTGTCGCCCAGCTGCTGAGACCGATTTGCCCTTCAAGGCCATTGAGGTTCATGCTTAGCCAGCGACCAGAGAGGTCGGGTGTTTCGCCAACACCATTCGAATCAAATCCATATTGAATGTATGATGATATATTGTCCATACCTGAACCGAGGTCTTCAGCGGCAAAGGAAATGTTGGCAGCTCCAATTCGGCTCGTGGTCAATTCATCAACGGTCCATCCCAAGCCGATTGGGGCAGTCCCATCGATACGAATCGTGACCGTTGCATTGTCGCCAGTGTTGCCAACTAGGTCGATTCCTCGCACCGTGACCTCATGCACACCTTCATTCAAATCGAGTGTCAATGAATCGTTGGTGGTGGTCTCCCACGTGGAGGTGCCGGGGAGCATGTATTGGACTTGGGAGATTCCAGAGCCTTGTCCATCATCGGCCGTGGAGAACAGCCCACTGATTGTGACGTTTCCAGATTGATGCCAAGTACTTCCATCTCCAACGGTGACGGAGCCCATGCTGGGGCCCGTACGGTCGATGCCGATGAAGAGGGTCGCTGTAGCGGACAATCCTGAATGATCTTGGACGGTGAGTCTGGGCGACCAAATGCCCTCAGAAAGATTTCCACTTGCCCAATCCCATCCATAGTTGAGACTGCTCGGCCCATCAGTGCTTGGAGACCCTGGGCCAGGGACGTTGGCCAATGTGGCTTGCTTGAGGTCGTCGTCGCTCGCCCCCCAACGGAACGATATCGTATCTTGCTGAGCGATGTTAAACCAGGCTCTGTCGGTCGAAGAAGTTCCGTTCCCAGCGTCTGGGTTGAGGGCGGTGAAGATGGTGATGAGCGGTACTTGGTTTGAGATGTTGAATGAATCGCTGGTGGTGGTTGCAAAACTTTCTGTGTCGCTGTCCCAAGCCGAGGCTCGTAAAACGTAACTGCCGTTGTCATAGGAGGTGCTATCAAAAGGATACATCCAAGGAGTTTCAGTGAGATTGTAAACTTCATCCCAAGATGTTGTATCGTTTGAGATTTCAATCAAGAGAGATTCGATGGTCCCTGTTCCACCGATGCTGAAGGTGAGGGTATGTGTCCCAGTGATGCTTTCATCTTGCACAGGGCCGTTGGAAAATGCGAGGTTCAAATTTGAGGTTCCACTCCAACCAACGATGATGTCATCTTCGAGTGTCTTGATGTCCTGATACTCAAGCGAGGGAGAGCATGGGAGCATGGAAGTGAGGAGGAACAGCGAGAGAAGCACGCCCTTCCAACCTCGGCCCATGAACTTGGACAGGTGCGATTGTCCTTCAATGCTCCCCTCAAACGCAGGACCAACGGGAGGAAACCAACGCTGACTCTTCGGTTCGCGGAGAGGTGCATCAAGGTAAAGAAAACACAGAATCAGGGCCGTCAAGAGATGGGTTCAAGTGCTTTGCATGCTCTAGGATTGTCATGGAGCGAAGTGCGAAGGCCTGTCTGCTCATTTGTTTGCTCTTAGCGAGCGTTCTTCCCGTTCCTGCTCAAGCAGCAGAAAGTGGCGGTGTGCAAACATCATCAGCACAACTCTCAATGACTCCCTCAAATCCAGTCATGGGGGGTTCAGTTGAGTTTTCTTTGAATCTCTATAACGATGAACAAACCGATGCATTCAATGTAGAAGTGGCCTTTTTCAAGGATCAAATCTCAACCGACAATCGGTTGCTTCAAGACGAGATAGATATTCCAGCAGGAGAGATTGCGATTGTGACTGCAACTTGGAATGGCTTGACAGAAGGCACTCACAAAATATGGGTTGAATTCAGCGCCAATGGAGATACAGAACAAGATTTTAATGTTGAGTTTGAAGTTCAAGGTCTTCCAAATTTGAGAGTGAACGAGACGTCTTACGATCAATCATCCATCATCCACTCTGGAGACAGCATTCCCCTTTCCATCTCAATCCTCAATTCAGGAAGCATTGATGCAGAATCCAGCACCCTTCTCCTTGAAGTTCCCGAATCGGAAGATGCTATGCTGCCAACCCCTGCAATTCCAGCAGGCCAAGCAGTTTGGGTCAACACCACCATTCTTGCTCCAAGCAGTGGCGTTCACACCATTAAAATCACGCCGGATGTGGAGAATGTCATCACAGAAGCATCCGAATCTGGCAAAGTCAAGGATGTTTCTTTGACGGTGACCAGCCGCATGGATCTCTCATTCAAGGGTGATCTGAGCGTTAGCAGCGAAGAGGAGGATTTGGAAGGTCCTTGGACCATCACAGGAACCATGGTTAGAACCGATGGAAGCGGTTCTCTTGATGTCCCTGTATGGCTCGAAATTGAAAATCCAACGGGTGGTGTCATCACTGGCTCTCCGTTCATGGTGACGATGGCTGGTACAGGTTATGCAGAAACTGAATTTTCCTCAACTCTCACGGCTTCGACCCTCGGTTCACTGCCTGATGGGGACCATACGGTTACCGCCCGAATCAATCCCTTCAATCAAGCCGGATTTGAGCAAGAATCCACGGATAACGACCTCACATCAGGCCAACTCACCATCTCTCCTGTACCCGATGTTTATGTTGATGCAAACGCCCTCCCCACCACTCCTTCGGTTCAGTCTGGAGAAGATGTTGAATGGCGAGTCACGGTAGAAAATACAGGGGATGTTGAGGTCTCTGGCCGTATTCAATATGTCTTTGATGGTCTGGAAGGCGAATCTCAAAACATCAATCTCCTCTCGGGAGAAGCCAGGACTTGGACGATTGAATTGTCAACCGCTCTTGGCGCACACACGGCCGAATTTGAGGCTCAATGGGTGGCCTTGCCAGGAAGTTGGGATTCCAATAAGCAGAATTCAATTGCAACAGGTACGGTGCTGGTTGAATCCAAATTGAAACTTGCATGGGAATATGCGAGCCTCGAACTGATTGATTCAGCCAATGAACCAGCAATTCTTCCACTGGTTGACGGTGAATCTTACACGCTGCAAATTGATTTGACCAGTGCTGAGACCGGGGATGTTAATTTCACCTGTGAAGACACCTCGGGTCTAGAATTGATGCAACAGGCTGTGGCTGTTTTGAACAGAGGTGACCGTGTATCGCTCAGTTGTTCATTCACAGCACAAGCGGCCATGACCACCATTCGCTTTGTCCCCGACGATACTGGTGTCGTGAACACTTTCACCCGCAATTTCCCCACATCAGCCCTCGCTGAAGATGGTGATGACACGGGCTCTTCGGAATCGGGAACCGCCTCTCTCTTTCTTTTGGTCGCTCTTGTCCTCATCGCTTCCTTCGTCGTGGCTGTTTTCCTAACCCGTGAACGCGAGGAAGAAGTTGAGCGCGACATCTTCGAATACTGTCCTTCCTGTGATGGAGAACTGGAAGGTACGGAAGATCGGTGTCCTCATTGTCTCTTCAATTTGGAACGAGCTCGTAGCCAATTCCACGATTGCCATGAATGTAACGAATCAATCCCTGACCTGCTCGAGAATTGTGCTTATTGTGGTGCAGAGCAAGATGTGTCCTCCTTCTTTGAACGTCGAGAGCGTCGGCAGAAGAAGCAACCCAGCAAGGAAACCGTTGCGTTGCCAGAAGATGATGATGATACAATCGTGACAGGAACTCAGAACTTTGCTGAAGCCGTCAAAGACTTTGGCTACGATGAAGAACACCTCGAAGAAGAGTGGGATGCCAATATCGAAGCAGCAGAGGCTGAAGTTGAGGCTGCGTACGACCGTCGTCACGCTGAAGATCTGGCAACTGCTGACATGACCGAAGAGGAACTTGAAGCCTTCAAGTCCCAGGTGACCACCACCCTACGAACTTCCAAGGACGCCTCAATCGATCACGATATTGATGCTATTTTGGCGACAAAGGGCGACTTGCAATCACTGGCAGATGATGGCGGTGAATTGACGGCTTCTGATGCTGGAATCCGTGAGCGTTTGTTCGAAATTACAGGCGAAAAAGGCGTGCTACCAGGCGACAAAGTTCAGGTTGGCATGGGCCTTACAGATTCCGCATTGGCTGGAAACGAAGTCAAAGAAGCCACTCATGATTTCAACTTTGATGACGATGATGAACTCCCGCTTTCGGCCTCCACTAAATCGGCCGAAGAACAGCGTGCTGCAGCCAAAGCTCGAGCGCCAGTTCGTCGACGAAGTGCCCGACAACGAGCGGCGGATGTTGCCAAGCAAGAGGCTGAGGCTACCCCTCAAACAGCAGAATGCGGTGCTTGTGGTGCAGAATTGGCGCCAGATGCAGAGGAATGTGGCACCTGCGGTGCCAGGTTTGGTTGAGTGCCTGTCAGCGTTCATAGGGCTCGTCATCGCTTTCGCTCGGCCAACTTCCGCTTCATTCAGGCAGTCTTGGCAGTCTCCATCATGCTTTGAACCCAGCGGAACTTAACGCGGTTGAATTGATAGCGGAGAGTGGTCTCCCACACAATGATGAGGCAACACCATCTGAGCTTATTCCTTGTCCTGGCGACGTTGATGATGTCTTCGTCTGGGTGCATGGGACTCATCGCAGCCCGAGAGAGCATGGAAGGGCTGAGAGACCCACCAGAGTGGGATTATGAATACAATATCGTCGAAGTGATTCACATCTTTGAAGAACCGGGTGACTTTGAGGGGGGTGGCAATTTCACGGTGGATGAGTCAACCATTGAAATTTGTATCAATTTCAAAGCAAAGTTTGCCTTTGATGAATTTCTTCCGTCCGACAACATCTCCCGCTATGTTCGAGCCACACTCGCCAATGCCGATGGAAACATCACTTGGTCGGAAGATGTAAGTCAAGACGCTGATCCATTGGAAAAGTGCCTCGAACCAAATCCTCGCTTTGCTTACGGCGAGTGGAAATTGGAAATTAATGCTCGAGGGATTGGTGAAACTACATTCAATCAAGTTGCCGACTTGCTTATCGTTCGAGTGACGGCGAAGAATACCTGCATGGATTATCCGCTCGTGGATGATTGCTTCTAAGCCTCAATAAGTGAATCAGGGCATGCATATCGTCTTGAGCAATTTTTGCATTTGCCTGGTCGTTCGTGATTTCTTTTTGCTCCACCTTTGACCATGAATTCTTGGACGGATTTGATGGTTTCAAGCAATTTAGATTGAGCATCATCATCCCAAGTGATGGAGTGGATATCTTCTGAGCCGTATCGTAATAAGCCGTAAGGAGGGCGTTGATTGGTGGTCATTTCGACCAAATGAATGTATGCCATCACTTGCATAGCATGGGACTCGTGAGGTGTTTTGGGAGTCCGTCCAGTCTTTTGCTCCACTGGAATGAATTCACCATCAATGATGACGATTTGGTCCGGTCGTCCACGCAATCCAGTCGCTGGATCGCTCAGCAGATTACTGGTTGATTCATTGTCTGAATAGGCAATACTGGTTGAAGGGTCTAAACCAGATTTGGACGATAGAGTGGTCACTTCGCTGTTCGAGATCAAGGCACGTTGAAGCAAGTAACTTGCCATGAACGTCCACATCATAGCCGTCACCGCCAAAATGAAACTTGCCTGTTGGCGATCGTCTGCAAAGCGGAAGGCCATGGAATGAATCGCTAGCGCAATCGCAGCAACGAGTAATGATACTTCAATTCGGCCGCCTTCGTACCATCCTCCCTCAAAATCAGATGGCTCGATCAGAGGTTCTACCAAACTCGCTTCCTGCAATCTTAATTCCATTTTCACCGTGTCATATTCCATACCAATCCATTTTCGCCAGGGCAGGTAGATGGCAAGCATCCCGACAATGAGACAAGACAATGCCCACAGTGCCAAAACTTTCGAGAGGCCATCAATGGATACATTCTGATCGTTGAGATAGAAGAAGAGGATTGCATCGATAAAAAGGAAGAGGATGATTGCATACCACCATCGCCAGATAATGAGATTTCGGCGTGCATTTTGCTGATGGAATTGGAGTTCTGTCATTTCCTCGTGGATTGTGCGATGGCGCTCGATTCCCTCTTCGATGGCGGCTCCAGTGCCAGCATGGCCTGAATTGGACAATGACCAAGAAAGAGGACAGTAAACGAACCGTTCAAGGTCGCTGGCACTGACGGCTAATGGTTCTCCTTTGACATTTTTCCAGATGCCATTGTCGTCCATTTTAGCCTTTGAGTGGGTCGGTTTACTGCCCGGGTATTCGGGGGCAGCCTCTTCGGTCATGTCCCTCCCAACGGGTTATTGTTTTTGGAACCTCTTCCGGTTTTCCCGCCTCATCCGAAAGAAATCCGTCTCCCTTTGGCTACGAAGTGGTTTAATACAGGGGGTCTGTGGGCGGCTTGCTGTGGTCCTTTATGTCCGAAGAAGCAAGTTTGTTAGTCTCCGCTGAAGCTTATGAGGAGAGTGCCGTGAATATCGGTACTCAACAAAAGAGTGCGGACATGGTACGTTTCATTGATCGCTGTCGAGAAGACGGGCTTTACTTGCTTGATATTCACGTGACTGACGCTCGAATTCGTTCGATCGCCGCCTTCCTCAACACCTACGACGCTCCTTCCATCATGGTGGTCAGCGCTCGACAATACGGACAACGCCCTGCCCGTCTCTTCGCTGAGGCTGTAGGTGCTCACTCCGCCGTTGGTCGCTTTATCCCCGGTTCTTTGACCAACCCTGCTCTGCGTTCCTACCTTGAGCCTGATGTTCTGTTTGTTACTGACCCTGCAGCAGACCAACAAGCTCTCCGTGAAGCCGTTGCAACCGGTTTGCCAATCGTCGGCATCGTTGACGCTAACAACCATCTTCGAAACGTGGATGTCGCCCTCCCTGCCAACAACAAAGGTCGTCGCTCCCTTGCTCTCATTTACTGGCTCCTTGCCCGAGAAGTGCTCAAAGTTCGCGGTGAAACTACCGATGAAGATTGGGCTAAGGACAACGATATCGAAGAGTGGGAATCCACCTTCTGAAGTCAGACTCCTTTGGCTAAGAATTGACTGATAGCGTCAGCCATTGCCTTTGGGGTATTTTGGTCATGCATGATGTTGCGAACTTTCTTCGCATTTGGCAAGCCTTTAGTAAATGCAATCGCATGTCGCATCATCCAACGTGCTTGAATGCCGATCGTTTCCTCAGAGAGTTCGATATAGCGATCCCAACACCACCGCCGAGTAGCAAAGGCTTGGGACGTGGAATCCATTTCATGCCAATTTTGATTGTTTTGAATCCAGGGCAATGATGCTTCATCCATCCACCCCAATCCCACTTTGATATCGGCAAATACCGATGGCCGACCGATGGCTCCTCGCCCAATCATTAGGCCAGCAGCACCAGTTGCCTCGAGGCAGGCGGCGGCAGAAGACGCGTCCGTCACATCACCGTTGGCAATCACAGGGACCTCAACGGAGTTCACGGCCTCTCGAATTGAAGACCAATTCGCTACACCAGAATAGCGTTGGCGCAAGGTTCGTCCGTGAATGCAAAGTCTCTGTGCCCCCACATCTTCCAGCCGTTGACATATTTCGGTGGCGTTGTTCATTCCACTGCCCGTACCTAGGCGCATCTTGGCCGTGACGGGAACATTGACTCGCCCGACGATGTTCTCAACCATGTTGACCAAACGGTCCGGTTCTCCCATAAGGGCGGCTCCAGCACAAATATTCGTGACCTTCGGCGCAGGGCATCCAAAATTCAAGTCGATGAGGTCAGCACTCTCTTCGAGCATCTCTGCCGCCGTTGCCATATCTCCAGGATCGCCTCCAAAAATTTGGGGGATGAACGGTACTTCAGTTTCATGTGATTCCATTCGACGCCATGATGTGGCCGCTTCTCGTGTCAGCGCCGTTGAATTGGTGAATTCGGTAATCGTGACATCAGCGCCGCATTCTTTGGACAACAATCGGAACGGGAGGTCAGAAACACCCGACATAGGTGCTAGAAAGAGCGGTCTTGAACCACCGTTCCACTCACCGGGGGCCGGGGCAATGAACTCGCTCATGGATTTGGCTCAATTCGGCTTGTTTCAAGCGTTTCCCTCCGCCGAGGCGGGTTCAAGACGTTCATCGAGCAGTTCGGCCACTCGGGCCATTCGACGTAAGACACGTTCCAGGCGGTCTTGAACTCGCTGTAGCACCTGTTCATATGAGCCACCTGCCAAGCGATAACCCATGGGCAAACGCCCTCCAAGGAGGTTGAGCAGAAGCATCTGGTTCCTTGGCTCTAACCCCTCAAGATGGGTTGCTACAGAGGAGACATCCAGAGAACCCTTGGCCAGTTTGGTGAGCAAGGACTGTTGCTGAGATTCCTTGAGTAAGCGCTCAAAACCACCTTTCTTTAGCAGCCAATCTTCACCTCTGCGCTGATATTGAGTTGTGATTGCCGTCCACAAGGCCACATTCAGGCGGTCTGTCCGAGCAACTCTTTCGACCATTCCAGAGGCTCGGAACCTCTCAAGGATACGACCAATTCGAGCCTTTTGTCCCCCGTGCATTTCTACGGCTTCGTCAAGGGACAGAGGAAGGTTTCGTTGGAGCAATGTACCGAACAATCTGGTTGAGAGGGAGTCATGAGCGATTTCTTTGCCGGGTCGCTCACCCAAGAGTCCGAAATCATTCATCCAATGCGAGAGCAAGTTCCCATCAGTGTCGTCTGGTAGTGGGCGATGGTCGGTTAATTGTAGCATGAATGGAGCACGTTCTTCTTCAGGCAATTCCACCGCCATGGGTGTGCCTGAGCGTTGCCATAACGGCTCAAGATTACGGATTCGTTGCTTCAATGTCAACAAGCATTCTTGTTGGAAAAAAGCTACTGCATGGCTCAATGACCCTCCTCGCAGGTAATACCGTCTCCAACCCTTTCCTTCATTGGTGTAGCCGAAAAGACCGGATTCAACCAATCGAGCAAGATGGTGATTGAGTGATGCTGGCATCAATGCTAATTCATCGGCCAGAGTTTGAGCATCCCATGCTATGGAGGGGTTCTCAAGCAAATGGTCACGCAACAAACGGTGTACTGGACCCGCTCGCCCGTTGTCCGCCATCGCGTCCCCTCGCTTCCTAACTAAGCAAAGGGTATCGGTCATCCATTGTACCAATGCGTCAACATCTCGGTCCAGTGAGGGAAGTGGCAGTTCGATAAGGCGTACAGAGAACATATTGAAGACCAACGGGAAGGCGTTGGCGAGAGCCTTTGAAGTCTATGCAATAAATGCCGCTCAAGCGACAGATTTCAAAACCGGGAATCAAGGGCGAGACCTGTCGTCGGTCCAATCATAATCAACGGGACCACTGGATTGCCAGCACATGTTCATGTCAATGTGTGGCATGAGTTCAATGCGATCATCTCGGAGAATTCCCCGGCGGCGCAGAACCTTGATGGCACTGTGTACCGTTGCTCGCGTTCGTCCTAAACGTCTTGCAAGTTCTGCTTGGGACCGTGGCACACCGTCGCGTTCGAGGTTTTCAAGAATCAACCGCTGTACAAGTGAAAGCCCAATTGGCAAAGATTGTGCAACTCGTTCTTCTCCGACAACTGTACTTCGTAAGAGTTCCACTTGGCTGGGAGCTCCAGCAAAGTAGCAGGTTCGTCCATTGACGGGAAGAACAGTTACTGATTTTCGAGTCTGAAGGACATCAAGATGATGTCTCAAGGTCCCATTGGCCGTACTCATAGCCGTCTGAAGTTCACGATAGCACAAGCCAGGATGGCGCTCCAATGTTGAAAGGATTCGGCGGCGAAGCGGATGTTCGTACGATGTGGCCTTGGTTGAAATTCCACCCATGGCCATGCCCCCTACGGTGGTGGCAACGGCTGCAACACCTCCAGCAATTCCTGCAACGCCACTCGCTGCTCCGGCGAGTCCAGCAGCCAACCATGGCCGTTGGCGTACCCACTGAGAGAGGAGAGGCATAGAGGGAGGTTTTCCTTCTCCTAACTTAATGCATCGTTCGAATGCATCAGAGCGTCAGCCTCTTGATGATGAACACCTTCCAAAGGTCATGGCAGAGCCAACAGGCGAACTTGGGGAGCTGCCCGAACTACCACCACTTCCCGAGAAGGAAGGGAAAACCGTCGAAGGTCAAGGGCGGCGCCAAGTGAACACTTCAGCCGGCACTACTGTGGCCGTAGCCATTGTGTTTCTGTTCCTCGCCATATTGCTTGATGAGCCATTGAAGCAATCAGGCTCAGAAGAGGGACCGTTTGTTGGGGAATGGTGGGAAACCCCACTCCATCTTCGCCATACAATGGATCTGCCCATGGATTCCCTACGCGCCCAACTGCCAGAGAATGGAACCTACGAAGTCTTGCCTTATGAGGAACATTTCATCGAAGTGGACCTGCCAGCCAGCGAGCAAGATGTTGGCTTCCCGGGGGATGCACTCATGCATGTGGCATTGTGGCTACCCGATGTGCCCGAAGGCGTCAAGGTTCCAGTCATCATGACCATTCATCCCTACTATGACTTTGGAGGAGAAGGCATCTTAGGAGCCGACTCTTCTCCCAACACCGTCCCGGACGGAGGGGTAGGTCAATGGGTCTACGAGACCTTTGTTCCCCACGGTTATGCTCTTGCACAAGCTTCAACGTTTGGAACTGGACAATCAACTCACTGTCAAGATGTCAAAGGTTTAGGAGAACAAACCGGTATCCAAGCCGTCGTTGATTGGTTGGGAGTCCAAGAATGGTCCAACGGCAATGTTGGACTGATGGGGAAATCCTATGCCGGAACCACCAATTGGGAAGCCGCCCAACAACCTTCGGAACACCTGAAAACCATCGTGCCCATTTCAGGATCCATCGGCGTGCAAGAGATGTTCTACCGCAACGGCTCTTCTGAGTCCAGGGCGATGCTGTACGACGCTCTGTATGAAGGCGCAACCACCGATGCGACAAGCGATGATATGCGCATGTGCTCAGATGACCTCATCGGTCCTCTCAATCCTTTCAGCACTTGGGCTGGAGCAGAATTTGGAGGTGCACAATGGAGCGATTATTGGGATGAACGTCGTCACCTGCCCGATGTTTTGGAGAATTACCGTGGAAGCGTCTATCTCGTATGGGGTCTCCAGGATTGGAACGTCGACCCATATCACGCATTTCCTACGTACCAACTGATGCGGGATGCAGGCATTAATGCTCGCGCTATAGCAGGCCAATGGGCCCATAATTACCCCGACCAACCCGACCGCCACAGTGAGCTCAGTTCGGGATACGGGATGGAGGCTTACCCCAACATGTCTCGTATGGATTGGGCGGTTGAATTGTTTGGTTGGTTCGAATATTATCTGAAAGACATCGGAGACGAACCAGAGCCGATGGTTCAAATCCAGACTCATGACGGAAAATGGCACGTTGAAGAAACGTGGCCGCCTGAGGACATGACGTGGTGGCCATTGACCCTTGACACAACCGAGGGCACTAGCGGTACGGTAAATGCGAACACTCAACGTTCGTTCCGACTTCCTGCTCTTGAAGAGCCTGCTCACATCTCTGGAATGCCCACACTGCATCTTTCTGTGAACACGTTGACCTGTCAGGGCGGACAAATCTTTGCCACCATGTTCGCCGACGGTCTCCGAATCGGTCATGCCACCATGGACGTGCGATATCGTGACGGTGGGCATGAGGCTAAGACCGCCCTTCCCCTCCAAAGTTACACCATGCTGATGGAATTCAACCCAATGGATGTTGACTTACAGGCAGGTGCAGAAATTGAGGTCGTATTGACCGAATCGGGCGAGGATTACTTGCCTAGCCCTTGCGCCGCAATTGGATTGAACGTTAATTTTGATACTTCATCCACGCTCAGTCTCCCACTCATTGACCGACCCATTGACGATGAGCGCTGGTTCCTCGCCCCTCAATGGTGGGAGCAACAATCGGTTCCTTCCTGAGGTGTTCAGGTGCGGGTATTGATTTTCGAAGACAATTATGATATTGAGGCCATGCTTGTATCAGGTGGTATCAGTACCAGAGACATGACGATTGAACAGCGTTGGGACTCAAGCGATGCACTTGACCACATCAAGCGATTCCAGCCCAACGTTCTCCTTCTGGATCATTTCATGCCCCCCATCACCGGCTATGAGGTGCTCAAACGCCTTCTCGCTTCGAATCATCCTCGTCCAACGACGGTGATTGCTATTTCCAGTGAGGCTTCGAAAAACAAGGCCATGGTCAACTTAGGGGCCGATGAGAGCATCATCAAGTTCGATGTTCACACCCTGGCATGCTGGTCATGAAATGACCTGGCTCCAGCGCCCCTGGAATGAACCAATCCTATTCTTCGTCGTAGGGTTGCCAATCGGTTTGTCCTTCTTCTCGGTACCACCAATAGCCATCTTCATCTTCAAACCACTCAACGCCGTCTTCATCGATGGAATAATTCCCTTCCTCTTCCTCTTCCTCTTCGGGTTCCTCTTCTTGCACAGCGCTTGGGTCGGCCATACCAGTTTCTTCCATGATGCGTCGCTTGGCTTCATCAATATCGGATTCAGCACCTCCGAAGACACGGTTTGAGGTTCGGATTTCTGCTTGATGGTCACCCTGCCGGATGGCGTTATCGGATTCTTCGTAAAATTCTTCAGTCATGCGGTCACGGAACTCTTCAAATTCTTCTTTGCCGAAACTCCCAAGGAATTCATCGCCCTTGGCTTTCATCAAATCATCAAGGTTCGTTCGCTTTCCAAGGTTTAACTCCGGGGCGTCAGGAATTTCACCAGAATAAAATGAATCTTCTTCGGAACTAATTTTTCCGAACACACGACCTTCTGGGTCGGCCTCTTCGAGGGCTTCAATGACCAGGTCATGCTCCTCTCCGTCAATGCTTTCTTCCTCGTAGGCATCGCCGACTTCATCGACCATGGCCTCCAATTGTTGAGCAAGTTCATCCTCATCTTCCACCTGATCGACCAATTTGTCAATCTGCTTCAACAGACGCTCATAGGGCGTACCTGTGATTGCGCCGAGGAATCGGCCAAAGCCCTTCTTCTTCTTCGCCATAATGCTACCTTGTCGTTCATCCTTCTTGAAAGATTGTCCTAGTCGGACTCTTCATGACGGACCTCCCAATGGGAAGAGCATGGTGGAGGCGTGGTTGGAGACCTTGATGGGTGCTTACAATCGTGATTCGTATGAGCAACGTGAAGGCTATATGGCGCAAATTCACATGCCTGGAGAAGTGTTTCAATCCCTCGTTTGGTGGGCGCTCCAATCTCTACCGGATGAGATATTGGTCGGTCTCGATGTTGATCCAAATCGTTTGCATCGCCCCGAAGTTGAAACATATTTTGACGGTCCAGAAGTGCATGACCATCTCTTCCAAGGCCAAGGCCACATCATCAACGAAGCGCACATTGTGAACCGTGGTGATTCCTATTCGGTTCATCACCTGCCTGAAGATTGGACTGATGATATGTTTTCGACACAGCGTGGCTCTCGTGCTGGGCGTTTTACTCACTGGTTGCACACTCACCCAAACGCTCCAGCCATTCCTAGCGGTGCCGACGCCGATGCTGCCCAAGAAACAACGGGAGTTGACATGATCCTCGGGTTGAGATTTTCACCTGAAGGGCCGCTGCCTTGGTTCGATGATGTTGAAGGAACTCGAAGAGCCATGAAGTCCTCGGAGCCGACCAAAAGGAAACGATCTTTCTTTGCACGTCATCAATTGCCAGTGTTGGGGAAGGCCCCAAGCGGCCATCGTATTCACGAATTACAACTCATTGCTTTTCACAAAACCGGAGTAGGCATCAACGTCATCTTCGTCGATGAAGAAGGCTGGCCCTATGGTTGGGATGAGCGAGTATCGATGTCCTAGGCGGCGCTTGGTGACCCAGCCATCAAGACCTGATGTAACTCGTTCAACCGCTCTGGATTAACGCCCAAATCGCTTTGCCCAAGACGGGATTGTGAATGCAATTCCATACGTGTATGACCTTCAGGGGTTGGCTCGAGATGAACCATAACATCGTCAGGGAATCGCCAGAAAGGCGTGATGTCGACCGCATGAACAACATGGCCCTCTTCCGCTGAGGTAGTTTCGAATAAAATATTCATATTTCCATCTTGAATCCACGTTTGGAGTAATTCAGAAATCACTGAAATGTTAGCTTGTACAACCAATTCCATGGTATCGTCCATTCGGAAATCTTGTCCGCCGCCGAGGTGTGCACAATTTTGACTGTTGGCGGGGCATGTTGGCATGGTCTCGAAAGCCACATTTGGGGCTGAAGTCAAAATCCAAACTTGAACCAACGCGTAAGGCGAGAGCAAGGCAACCAGAATAAGGGCGATTCGTTTTCGTGATGAGGAAGTGTTTTGCTCCTTCTCAAGCGTCAATCAATTCCCCTCCAAGTGTCCAACCTCTGTGGCTGTAATAAGCATCCATACAAGCTGATTCATCATCTTGGTCAACGAAGGAAACCATGCCAGCAGCGATACCGCTAGTGACCGGTTCATGACGTAATCGCCACGAGAGCAGATCTTCGTTCTTGGCAATCTTTCCTTGACGATGCCAGTGTTCAACGTTCCATTGTCTAGCAAGGTCCCACTGATGTTTTGCTCGTCCTAGCAGATCATCCCACGTGCAACCTTCACCCGTCATAGCGTTCCATGCATCAAGCATCACATCGTCAGGTGTGGCCCCTTTGGCGAACGCACAGAGAATCATTGAATCACGAATTACGATGCCATCTTGGCTCTTTACCAATTCTTCCATCAGGTCAACAGCGGACCGGTCAGGAAGGCCTGTTGGGTCTTTGTAATTGGCCCGCATGTGGGATGCACCCACATTGGCGGTCATGTAGGCCATGGCGTTTCCACGTTTTCCACGCGGGTCCCATGCTGGTAAATCGAGTCCTTTGCAATGGGCCGTTAGGTGGGTGATTGGATGGCCGGTCATGGATTCCATCGCTTCGCTTGCTGCCACAGCACCCGCAGCCAAGGTTCCAAAGAGGCTTCCATCTCCAAACGAGGCATGAGCTAAGAGATGCAAAGCCAATGGAGGAAGTTCAGGGATTCCGAAGGCCCATGGAACAAGGTCCCCTTCCTGGTAATTTCCAAATGAGAACGGAGCGTGGAAATGGTCTGGCCATTGGGCAGGCAACCATCCCCGTTGAACGACCTCACATATCAGTGAAAGAGCAGCACCGGCTGAGATGGTATCAATTCCAAGACGGTTGCAAGCATCGTTCCCATCCATGACATCCAGACTTGAACCAATCCCGAGGTTTGAACCCAACATGGCCAAAGTCTCGTATTCAGGACGGTCCACACGATTCATGTGAACGGGGCGCCCCTTGACTTTCACACCGTCGACTGTTGGTCGGTCCGCAGCCTCACAGGCGATTGGACAGGGTGCGCAACATCCTGATTGTTTGGCGTCTGGTAAGGACTCATGCCAATGTTCTCCAGATAATTCATGGGTGGACATGGAAGAGGTAATTCCGACTGGTTCAGCGCCTTTGGCCACCGATTTGTGTGATTGGCCTCCATGGCCGCCTCCGACTTTCATGGCTGAAAAATCAGGCATCTGGGCATCGGTTGAAGCGTAATTTGCAGTGGGCATACGCCCGTTTTCAGCAGCGTATAGTGGGCCTCGACTGGTTCCAAAACTGTAGAAGGGGTCGCCAGACTTTCGGCGCAACCCCATTTCTCCTCGTTGTTTTTTGACCGCACCTTTCAGCTCAAATTCTTCCGAATAAGTGGCCATTGCTGCAGCTTCTTTACTGGTTTTCACAGTAACGGCTTTGAGTCGTTTAGCCCCGAACGAGGCTCCAGTACCTCCGCGGCCTGCAGCTCTACGGCCAGCTGTTAACGGTGAGGCAATTCGGACGCCGTGTTCTCCAGCCGGGCCAATTGAGAGGCATTCTCCGAGTTCATCGAGGGCTTTCTCCACGTTCCAAGTGGTCATGCCGACCAACGGTTCTGCATCGTGAAGTGTTGCAACATCGTCGTGGATTTCCAACCGAACCCAGCGTTCACTTGCTCCAGTGATAAATATCCCATCCCATCCTGCTTTGCGTAGATCATGACCAATGTTTCCTCCGATGTAGGTGTCGATGAAACATTCTGTGAGGGGTGAGCGAGTGACGACCACGGCTCGACCTGAGGAACCAATTTTTGAGCCTTGAAATGGCCCTGTCATGAAGAGCAAGGGGGTTGAGGGGTCCATGGCCGTGTCCATGCGTCCAGTGATGGGATGTTGTCGCTTGCTGGCGTGTGTGTAGTCGGTGGTATCCCACTCAACCAATAATTTCGTGGCAAGGGCTTTGCCACCCATGTGCTGTAAACACCATTCATGAGGCAGCTCACGAGCCTCACAGGTGCCTGTCGTCAGGTTCACCCAAAGCACCCGTCCCGGGAAGCCATCAAAGCGCCACGGTTGGGTCATGTATTGGGGTGGGAGCGGACCACGAAAAAGTCACCGCACGGTCTAGGCAGACTCATAGGTGCCCTGTTGGGTTGTAGCATAGAGGTCAGCAGCGACCGCAACGGCCAGTACCACCGAAGCCTGAACCATCCAGATGTTTTGATCTGTGAAAATCAAGAAGGAACTGATTTGCCGAGATTGTCACGTCGAATCCAAGATGCATTAACGCGTTCATACACGATGGGGACGCCCGTTGGGACTTCGAGTGCCAACACCTCTTTTTCGGTCAAACCGTCAAGGTGCATGATGATGCTGCGAAGCGAATTGCCGTGAGCGGCCACGAAGACATTCTTGCCCGAATCAATGAGTGGAATGAGCGTTTCCTCAAGGTAAGGGATTGTCCGGCCAGCCGTCAATTTGAGGGATTCTCCGTTGGGTGGCGGCACGTCGTACGACCTACGCCAGATGTGAACTTGGTCGGCGCCGTATTGCTCTCGTGTCGCTTGCTTGTTGAGCCCCTGAAGGTCGCCGTACATGCGTTCGTTGAGTTGCCAGGCACGATGGACTGGAAGGATGGCTTCTTGGCCAGCATCGCCGCGGATTTGTGACCATTCTTGCATCTTGGTCTCGTTATCGGATGCGCCTTCGCTTGGTGGATATTGAAACACCGGGGTTTTACCGCTATCGTGCTCGGACATGGCGATCATTGCTGTCATCTGGGCCCGAATCAGCATGGACACGTGGACTTCATCGATGGGCAAGTGAGCGATTGCCTTACCTCCATCTCTTGCTTCTTCAATGCCTTTCTGGGAAAGTGGGACGTCAACCCATCCTGTGAAAAAACCAGCAGCGTTCCACATGGATTGGCCGTGGCGCATCAAAATGAGCAGTGACATTGGAGGTCCTCAG